>NZ_JABANZ010000007.1:0-253512 GCF_013074405.1 Erwinia sp. JH02 | reverse complement strand
GCCGCTTCGGCTTCGGCACGGGCAGCCGCTTCGGCTTCGGCACGGGCAGCCGCTTCGGCTTCGGCGTTGTGAGCGTTTTCAGGGGCAGAGTCAGCGGCAGGGGGCACTTCCGCTGGCGTATCGGCAGAGGGCTGCGGTGATAACGTTTCTTTTACTTCATCCTGTGGCGTCTGTTCTTCGCGCCCCAGACCAAGCCAGGAAAAAAAGCCACGTTTTTTATTCTTTGCCATGGTGCAACCACACTCCTCGCGGGAAAACCGATCCGGTTCCGGTACGAAAATTAATCTGTTAATTAATCTCTTAGTCTAACACTTTCTGCCAAGCGCATCACAGCACCCTTTTTACGTTTCCTCCGCCCGGTTAGCCCGTTAAACTATGCAACAAATTATTAAGAGTTCAGCAAGATGAATAAGAAACCCCGCAGCGGCGCAGCAGGACAAATACGTATTATTGGTGGGCAGTGGCGCGGTCGTAAGCTGCCGGTTCCCGACAGCGCGGGCCTGCGCCCGACCACTGACCGGGTACGCGAAACCCTGTTCAACTGGCTGGCCGCTGATATTCAGCAGGCAAAATGCCTCGACTGCTATGCGGGGAGCGGTGCACTCGGTCTGGAAGCACTGTCACGCCATGCTGCCAGCGCCACATTGCTGGAGCTGGAGCGCCCGGTGGCACAGCAGCTGGAAAAAAACCTCGCGACCCTTGGAGCGAAGAGCGGACGCGTGGTCAATACCAACACCCTGCAATTTCTGGCGCAAAAAGGGGATGAACATCAGTTGGTCTTTATCGATCCACCGTTTCGTCAGGGACTGCTGGAGAAAACCACCCAGTTACTGGAGAGCAACGGCTGGCTGAGCGATGGCGCGCTGGTGTATGTTGAAAGTGAAGTGGAGCACGGCATCCCGCCCGTCCCGGTAAACTGGCAGCTTCACCGCGAGAAAATTGCCGGACAGGTAGCCTACCGCCTGTATATTCGTCACCGTGTTGACAAGGAGATTTCCAATGCTGATTAATGCAGGCCGCGTGCTGATGCTGTTCGTCTGGGCCTTTTTACTGCTTAACGTGGTACACCCGTTCCCGAAACCGCTCACGTACTTTGTTAACGTCGCGCTGTTTTTCATGGTGATTATGCATGGTCTGCAACTGGTGCTGATGCGCACCACTCAACCGAAAGGCGCAGAAAAACTGAGCGGCCTGATGCAGATTAAAGTGTTTTTCTTCGGGGTATTTGAACTGCTGGCCTGGCAAAAGAAGAATTTTCCTAAGCAGTAACCCACCGCGTTCCCTCATCAAGTTCGGAGTCTGTGTGCCGGAAAGATAATTTTCCGGCATCGCATCAGGGTGCTGTCTCAGGCACAAAACTGATAAAGCGTGAACCTTTGACCTTCAGCTCACCTTTACTGCCCTTATCGATCTGATGATAGTCCCCGGCAGTTAACTCCAGCTTAAAATCACCTGCCCCGTTTAACGGGTGGAACCAGGCTTCATAACGCATATCCTCTACCGGAATATGTTCGCGCTGGCGTGAACGGCGGTTCGGTGCCGGGTATTCTCGCTTGGATTTCACTTCCACCACCAGAGACCGTACCGGCGAAGCATCATTAACCGCCACTTCACGCCGCTGCTTAATAAATTGACGGGTTGCTAAGATGGCGATCACGGCCAGTACGATAAAAAAGATCAGAGGGGGCTTCATGTTTTCTTCATCCTCCTGAAGGTAAAAAGGTGAGTATGTGCATCGCGTGCGCAACAGGATACAACCGGAGACCTCTCATTGTCACATCACCCCCCCTTCACCTAGACTGAGTGAAGTTGCATCACTTTCATCTATAACAACAGGGACAATTTATGATTTGGTCATTCCTTGCGGTTCTTTTTTCCGGCTGGCTGTATGTTGATGCCTCCTATCGTGGCCCACAGTGGCAACGCTGGGTATTTAAACCCGTCACCATGTTGCTGCTGCTGGCCTGGGCGTGGCAGGCTCCGGTGCTGGCAACCACTGATTACCTGATTCTGCTGGGCGTACTGGCAACACTGGTGGGTGATGCGCTCACGTTACTGCCCACCAAACGTATGCTGTATGCCATCGGTGCTTTCTTCCTGTCGCACCTGCTTTATACCCTCTACTTCGCCAGCCAGATGACGCTCAGTGTGTTCTGGCCCATCCCATTAGTGCTGTTGATCGTCGGTGGCGTGGTAATCGCCACGATCTGGAGCCGTCTGGAAGAACTGCGCTGGCCGATCTGCACCTTTTTCGGTATGGCACTGCTGATGGTCTGGCTGGCGACGGAACGTTATTTTGTTCTGCCGTCCGAAGATGCCTTTACCCTGATGGCCGGAGCAATATTGCTGCTGCTGGGTAACATCGTCTGGTTAGTCAGCCATTATCGCCGCCGCTTTAGCGCTGACAGTGCGATTATCGCCGCCTGCTATTTCGGCGGTCACTTTATGATTGTGCGCGCCCTGTGGCTGTAATTTGTACCATACCCTAAATAATTCGAGTTTCAGGACTAAAAGGCTTTAGCCTTTTTGAACCGCGCAACGCGCTTCCCTCCTGGGGCGAGGCCAGGCCGAGTAACGCGGCAAGCCCGCAGGGTGAGCCTCACGGATGAGGCTCATAGTCTCCAGCAGCATAGATAACTATGTGACTGGAGTGAGCGGGTGCAGCCAACGCACCTGAGGCTCGAAGTATGACGGGTATAGCGCTTGACTCTGGAGTCCACTCCAGAGTGTAAGATGGGTATCGACGGGCATTGGTGCCCGCCGATACCTGTCAGGAGGCGTTATGCACCAGCACTCTTCATGTGGTTGTGGTCACCACCACGCCAGTCAACAGCACGGATGCAGCACCCGCCCGCGCCCCGTTATTCAAAAAATCACCGCTGTCAGCGCAGCCAGCGTTGATGCCCCCTGTTGTGAAGATGCAGCCTGCAGTTCGGGGAACGACCCCGATGATGAGGGCGACAGGCCCACTGGCGCTTTAAGCTTTAGCTGGCTGGTGACAGGGATGGACTGCCCGGCCTGCGCACGCAAGGTAGAAACCGCAGTAAAACAACTTCCTCAGGTAGCCATGGCGCGCGTGGTATTTTCCAGCGAAAAACTGCGGGTCGATGCCAGCAGCGATATCCGTGATGACGTTGAACGGGCAGTGGCTCGCGCCGGTTTTCAATTACAGCGCAGCGATGCTCCCACCGCACCTAAAGTTGAACAGAGTTTCTGGCAGGAGAATGTGAACCTGATTCTGCTGGCTGTACTGATGGCGATAAGTGCACTGCTGAGTAGCCTGAATCATCCGGCAGGCACGCTGGCCTTTACCCTGACCACACTGGTTGGCGTCTGGCCGATTGGCCGCAGCGCCCTGCGTCTGATGCGCAGCGGGTCGCCATTCAGCATTGAAACCCTGATGACCGTTGCGGCTCTCGGCGCACTGTTTATCGGCGCTACCGCAGAAGCGGCGATGGTACTGCTGTTGTTTATGCTGGGAGAGCGGCTGGAGTCCTTTGCCGCCGGGCGTGCACGCAAAGGTGTGACTGCGCTGATGGCACTCAAGCCGGATACAGCGCTACGCCTGCGTTCAGGTCTGCGTGAAAACGTGGCGGTGAACGCGTTACGCCCCGGAGATGTCATTGAGGTGGCCGCCGGTGCGCGGCTGCCCACCGATGCGAAACTGCTCAGTGCTTTTGCCAGCTTTGATGAAAGTGCCCTCACCGGGGAGTCAGTGCCGGTTGAACGCCAGAAAAATGAAACCATCGCCGCTGGTTGCCTGAGCGTGGATCGACTGGTGCAGCTGGAAGTAGTGTCCGAACCCGGTAAAAGTGCCATTGACCGCATTCTGCATCTGATTGAAGAAGCCGAAGAGCGGCGCGCGCCTATTGAACGTTTCCTCGACCGCTTCAGCCGTATCTACACCCCGGCCATTATTGCACTGTCGCTGGCAGTAGTACTGGTACCGCCGCTGTTTATGGGGGCTGAATGGCAACCGTGGATCTATAAAGGATTAACACTGCTGCTGATCGGTTGCCCGTGCGCGCTGGTGATTTCCACCCCGGCGGCGATTACCTCCGGGTTGGCTGCTGCGGCACGCCGGGGGGCATTAATTAAAGGCGGTGCGGCGCTGGAAAACCTGGGCAGCGTACGTACCATCGCCTTTGATAAAACCGGCACCCTGACCGAAGGCAAACCGCAGGTCACCGCTATTCTGCCGCTGGCCGCACTGGATGAGGATCAGTTACTGGCAACGGCTGCCGCCATTGAACAGGGTTCCTCCCACCCGCTGGCGCTGGCGATTGTGGCGGCGGCAACAGACCGACAGCTGACCATCCCTGGAGCCGAATCACAACGCGCCCTGGCGGGCAGCGGCGTGGAAGCCGTTGTGAGTGATCGCTTACTTTCCATCTGCGCACCATCAAAACTGCCTGAAGCGTTGCTGGCACCGCAGCGTGAGAACGTGGAAACCCTGGAAAACGCGGGCAATACCGTGGTGCTGATGCATGATGGCCAGCAGCTGCTGGGAATCATCGCGCTGCGCGATACGCTGCGTGCCGATGCCAAAGCTGCACTGGACGAGCTGAAGTCATTGGGCATCCAGGCCGTGATGCTGACGGGCGATAATCCGCGCGCGGCGGCGGCCATCGCCGCTGAGCTGAATATTGACTACCGCGCAGGCCTGTTACCGGAAGATAAAGTCGCGGCGGTCAGCCAGCTTAATCAGCAGCAGCCGGTAGCAATGGTCGGTGACGGCATTAATGATGCTCCGGCGATGAAGGCCGCTACCATCGGTATTGCAATGGGCAGCGGCAGTGATGTCGCACTGGAAACCGCCGATGCCGCACTGACCCATAACCGGCTTAATGGCCTGGCCGCGATGATCCGCCTGTCGCGCGCAACCCATACCAATATCCGCCAGAATGTGGCGTTGGCGCTGGGGCTGAAAGGGCTGTTCCTGGTGACGACGTTACTGGGGATAACGGGACTGTGGCTCGCGGTATTGGCAGACTCGGGGGCGACAGCGTTAGTGACCGCTAACGCACTGCGGTTGTTACGAAAGAAATAGCGGGGTAAACGTTGGGCGAGGCATGCCTCGCCCCTACGGAGTAATGCAACGTTCCGGGGGTATACCAGAGGCCAGGCATCCATCGCCACGACAGGATAGCGCAACGTACCGGATTGTCCCGGGTGTCGGGCATGCATCGCCCACTGGGATAGTGCCGGGTTGTCCCAGGGGTCGGGCATGCATCGCCCACTGGGATAGTGCCGGGTTGTCGTAGGGGTCGGGCATGCCCGACCCACACCTTACAATCCTTTCTTCAGCAAAAACTGATACGGCAGAACATCGGTGTTCTGAGCCACCAGCGTATGCTCCATAAAACGGCAGAAGCCAGGGATATCACGCGTGGTGGCCGGGTCATCAGCGATAATCAACAGGGTTTCACCGTCCTGCATATGGCGCACAGTCTTGCGCACCATCATCACCGGTTCCGGGCAGCGCAGGCCCAGCGCATCTAGGGTCTGATCGGGATTGGCGAAAAGGTCGCTCATGATATTCTCAGTCATTATGTTACGGACGGCGTCTATTTTAGCGCCAGTCGGTGCGTGTGCAAGGATTGCCTGCAACGATAACGTTTGCGTTAAAATTAACCATTGCATTAGCAGGTCAAAGCGGTAATATGCCGCGAATTCGCCTGAGCGAAACACAGACAAATTTTCATGGGTTCCCTCACCCCAATCTAAAAAGGCTTACAACAATGATCGCTTTTTCTACGCGTCAGCGCACCCATGCGCTGGTCTGGCTGTCTCTTTTCCATTTGCTGGTGATCACCTCCAGTAACTATCTGGTGCAGCTACCGGTCGCAATTTTTGGTTTGCACACCACCTGGGGTGCGTTCAGCTTCCCGTTTATCTTCCTGGCGACTGACCTGACGGTACGGATTTTCGGTGCCCCTCTGGCACGACGCATTATCCTCGCCGTGATGATCCCGGCGCTGTTTATCTCCTATACCATCTCCGCACTGTTTTATCAGGGCGAATGGCAGGGCTTCGCGGCGCTGGAAGAGATGAATCTGTTTGTTGCCCGCATCGCCTGCGCCAGCTTTATGGCCTATGCGCTCGGCCAGATCCTCGATATCCACGTGTTCAACCGCCTGCGCCAGAAAGCCGCCTGGTGGATGGCACCGGCGGCGGCGATGTTCCTCGGCAATATCAGCGATACCCTCGCTTTCTTCTTTATTGCCTTCTATAAAAGTCCTGACCTGTTTATGGCCACCCACTGGGTGGAGATCGCCCTGGTGGATTACAGCTTCAAGGTGCTCATCTGCATGGTGTTCTTCCTGCCGGCTTACGGCGTGCTGCTGAATGCCGCGCTGAAACGATTAGCAGAGAAATCCAATAGCACCCGCGTCAACTTCGGTTAATCTGAATTCAATAATCATTACTTACCCAAGTCATTCGAGCTGCAGCAAGGCGGCAAGGCTGTAAGTCCCTGGGAGCATAGATAACTATGTGACCAGGGCACACAGCCGCAGCCAACACAGCTGCAGCGTGAAGTACGACGGGTATAAGTTGCTTTTGAAGGCTGAATACGATTGTATAAGCACCTGATCTCTACGCGACCAATGTGAAAGGAACCCTGATGCGTAACTTACTGAAATATGCCGGAATCGCGCTGCTGGTAGCTGGACTGGCTGCCTGTGATGGCAAAAAAGATGAGAAAGCTGCCGCCGATGATAATGGCGTCAGCAGCAGTCAGTCCAATCAGAATGTCACTCTGATGGATGGCAAACTGAGCTTCACCCTGCCGGCAGGCATGTCTGACAAGAGCGGCAAGCTCGGCACTCAGGCGAACAATATGCACGTCTATGCGGATGAGTCAGGCCAGAAAGCGATCATCGTGATTGATGGTGAGAGCACGAACGAAGGTCTGGATGTGCTGGCAGGTCGTCTTGAAGCGCAGCAGCGTAATCGTGATGCACAGCTTCAGGTCGTGACCAACAAAGCCATTACCGTGAAAGGCCAGCCGTTACAGCAACTGGACACCGTGATCTCTGCCAATAACCAGTCTTCATGGTCTTCTGTGGTTCTGGGTAAAGTCGATGGCAAGCTGCTGACACTGCAGATCACGCTGCCTGCGGAAAACCAGCAGCAGGCACAAACCGAAGCGGAAAGCATTATCAGCACCATTCAGCTGAAATAATCTGATGGCATAAAAAAAGCCCCCCGCATCTCTGGTGCGGGGGGCTTTTTATTGGCCGTTACAGCCCGGCGTGTTCGCGAATATACTTACGCGCTTTAACTGCATACTCGAACGGATTAGCCAGCGCAGGGTCCTGCTCCGCTTCCACCACCATCCAGCCTTTGTAGCCGAAATCATCGAGAATTTTAAACACCGGATCGAAATCAATCACGCCATCACCCGGAACGGTGAAGGTGCCTTTCTTCACGCCATCAAGGAATGACAACTTCTGACTCTTCACCTGCGCCACAATCTCATCACGCACGTCTTTTAAGTGCACGTGGTTAATGCGCGGAAGGTATTTCGTCAGAATGGCCAGCATGGCTTCCTGGGATCCTTCAGAGTAGTAAGCGTGGCCGGTATCGAACAGCAGATAAACATCATCGTTGGTCTCGGCCATAAAGCGATCCACTTCAGCAGTGGTCTGAATACCGGTGCCCATATGGTGATGCAGGCCCACTGTCATGCCCTTCTCAGCCGCCAGTTTCGCCAGCTCGTTATAGCCTTCCACCGTCAGACGCCACTGTTCATCGGTAAAGTGAGGTTTCTCTTCCAGCACGGCTTTGGTGGTGCCCTGGATACTCAGGCTCTGCTCTGAACAGCCAATCACTTTTGCCCCCATCGCATGCAGGAAATCACGATGGTTGATGAATTCATCAATGGTTTTCGCTTTATCGCCGTTAGCAAAGAAGGTGCTGAACCAGGCATTGACGATCTCGATACCACGGATGTCCAGCATCGGCTTCAGCACCGCCGGATCGCGCGGGTACTTACTGCCCACTTCACTGCCTGTAAAACCTGCCAGCGCCATTTCACTGACGATCTGCTGGAAAGTATTCTCGCTACCCAGCTCAGGCATGTCATCGTTAGTCCAGCCGATCGGTGCAATAGCCAGTTTGACGTTATCTTTGTTCATGGTGTTACCTCAAAGGTTCACCGGGCGGCCACTGCCGCCCTGCTTTATTTTCTCAGCAGCTCACGCTCGATCAGTTCGCGTGTTTCCACTGCCTGACGATTCATTTTTTCCGGGTAACCGAACAGCGAAGAGGCAATAATTGACTCACCACCGACTTTGAACGTGCGGTTAGCAAAGTCCATATCGCGCAGCGTCTGGAACAGCGTCTGGAAATCGACTTCCCCTTCGCCCACACCCACGTGCTGGTGAATCGTGGCATCAACGCCAGGCGGGTTCACAATATAGCGGCAGTGTTTGGTGTGATTCATGGTGTCCGCGATCAGCACGTGCGACAGGTCGACACCGGAATATTCCAGCATGCTTTTCACATCCCCTTTCCCTTTGTCGTAGAAGAAGGTGTGCGGCACGCTGTAGAGATATTTGACATTCTCACTGCGAAACGATTTCACCATGTCGGCGGTTTCATTGCTCTCTTCGCAGAAATCCCACGGATGGGACTGGATTTCGATGCGGATGCCTTCACGTTCGACGATAGGCAGCAGCTCTTCCATCGAGCGATAGAACATCTCTTCACAGATTTCAGGTTCGTTCGGGTTACCAGAAAGCTCGGTATTAATCACCTGCACACCGGTTTCAACCGCGATCTCTATCATGCGTTTCCAGTTTCTGACGGCGGCCTGACGGCGCGCTTCGTCCGGACCGGACCAGCGGTACACAACGATATAAGAGGAGATTTCCAGCCCGGTCTCACGCAGCGCGTTTTTGTACTCGGTGATGATTTCACGGCTGGCTTTGGGATGTTTGTAGAACGGGTTGATCTGCGGATGCGGGGACTGCTCAATATATTTGTAGCCCCAGTCAGCCACCTGGTGAACCATTTTTGTGATGCCTAAATCTCGAATGACATCAACATCAAAGGCAATTTTCATCAGACTCTCCGTGATAAATCAGTACGCTGTTTTACGGTGATCCCCCGTCATGTCGACGGGGGTTAAGCGCGTCCGGCCTATAACCTGGCGATCAGTTATTGTAGAAAGCCGGGCGCTGCGGCAGTTCCACCGGCTCAATCGCACCGCTTTCCTGCGCTTTCAGGCAGGCATCGGCAGCGACAGAAGCAGCATAGCCGTCCCAGGCGGATGGCCCGGTCAGCTTGCCTGCGGTGGCGTCGTTAATAAATGCCTGTAATTCAACATCGTAGGCATCAATGAAACGGTCTTTCCAGTCGGTCAGGATAGACGTAGACAGTTTGGCGTCTTTACGCATTTGTACGGCGGATGGCTCTGGCAGTTTGGCGATACCTTCTTCACCCACTACTTCACACTGAATGTCATAACCGTAAGCACAGTTCACGAAGATCTCCACGTCGATTCGAATGCCCTTACGGGTTTCAAACAGCACCACCTGAGGATCACGCAGTTTAGCGTGGGTTTTCGACGTGGAACGTGGGAACACCACCTGCACCGATTTATAATCATCTTCGGTCAGCCAGCGCAGCACATCCAGCTCGTGGATCAGCGTATTGGTGATCGCCATATCGGTGGTATAGCTTTCCGGCACGGTGGGGTTACGGTGTGCGCAGTGCAGCATCAGCGGCTCACCGATTTCACCTTTGGTGATCACCTCTTTCAGCGCACGATAGCCGCTATCGTAGGGGCGCATAAAGCCAACCTGCACCAGACGTTTACCAAATTTGATTTCGGCATCAACGATGCGACGGCAACCTTCCGCGCTCATCGCCAGTGGCTTTTCACAGAATACCGGCTTACCGGCTTCAATCGCCGCCAGAGTGAACTCTTCGTGAGTCGGGTCCCAGGAGGTTACCAGCAGCGCATCAACGTTCGGTGATTTCACCACGTCATGGCCGTTGGCAAACACTTCCGCTTCAATACCAATGCGTGCCAGGGCCGCTTTGGCACCCTCGACGTTGATATCTGAAACCGCCACCACCTGCGCGCCCTGCAGTACTTTACTGCAACGACGGATATGTTCCTGGCCGATAGCGCCCGTTCCGATTACACCTAATTTTAATGTCATGACAGATCCTTACATGTAGGGGGATAAGAGCGGGCGAAATAAAAATGCCCGTTAAATAAACAACAAATGTTTATACCCAAAATAATTCTCGCTGCAGGAAGGCGGCAAGCCTGCGAATCCCCAGGAGCATAGATAACTATGTGACTGGGGTGAACAGGCGCAGCCAACGCACCTGCAGCGTGAAGAATGAAGGGTATAATTAATATTCACGCGCCTGGTCGATATGTTCGTTCAGCATCTGGGCCACGGCGTCTACGCGCTCTGATGTGGACACCTGGGCACCGCCTACGCGCCACCAGCTGAAGTATTTGTGGATCATGGTTTTTGGCAGAACTTTAATATCAATCAGCGTTGATACCGTCTGTTTCTGCGCATCAATCAGCGCCGCCTGCAACTGCTCCAGGGTGGTGACGCGATAGGTTTTACAGCCGTAGCCACCGGCGATAGCGGCGAAGTCGACCGGCACAAAGCCGCCGTTCAGTTTGCCGCCGTCGGCATTACGGAAACGGAACTCGGTAGTGAAGCTATCCATACCGTGCTCCATCTGCAGGTTGTTAATACAACCGTTAGTCATGTTATCCAGCAGGATCACGTTGATCTTCGCGCCTTCCTGGATCGAGGTCACCAGCTCGGAGTGCAGCATCATAAAGGAGCCATCACCCACCATCGTGAAGACCTCACGGTGCGGTTCGGCCAGCTTAACGCCCAGTGAAGCGCTGACCTCGTAGCCCATACAGGAATAGCCATACTCGACGTGATAGCTGTTGTAATCTTTGGTGCGCCACATACGTTGCAGGTCGCCCGGCAGACTGCCCGCTGCCGCGACAATCACTGAATCCTTTGGGAGGCGCTCATTGAGCGTACCCAGTACGCTGCTCTGAGTCAGGAAGGAGCCAGTCAGACGGTTAAACTCAGCCCATACCGCTTCGCGATCCATATGATCATCAATTTCCGGCACATAGTCGGTGCCGCTGTAGACGGAAGAATAAACACGCTGGGTTTCTTTCAGCAGTTTGCTCTGCGCCTGTGAGACTTTTTCGCCCCAGCCATTGCTGAAGCCGGTTGCCGCCAGACGGCTGTCGAGTGCGGTCAGGGCTTCCTGCGCATCAGCCACCACCTGAACAGCATCCAGCTTGTAGGCATCAAAGTTGCTGACGTTAATGTTGACGTAGCTGACGTCCGGATTCTGGAAAATCCATTTCGAGGCGGTAGTGAAGTCGGTGTAACGTGTACCGATACCAATCACCAGGTCCGCTTCTTTTGCCAGCAGGTTAGCCGCCAGGCAGCCTGTTTCGCCCACACCGCCAACGTTCAGCGGATGGTCAGAAACGATGGTGCCTTTGCCCGCCTGGGTTTCAGCGAAGGGAATGTTGTAGCGTTCAGCAAAGGCGCGCAATGCATCACCCGCGCCGGAGTATTTCACCCCGCCGCCACAGATGATCATCGGTTTTTTCTTACCGGCAATCAGTGCGATTGCATCAGCCAGCTGGCCTTCGGTGGGCAGGCGACGCTCCAGACGGTGGACGCGTTTCTGGAAGAAGTAGTCAGGGAAGTCATAGGCTTCACCCTGCACATCCTGCGGCAGTGAGATCGTAACCGCACCCGTGTCGGCCGGATCGGTCAACACACGCATGGCATTAATACAGGCGGTCATCAGCTGCTCCGGACGGCTGACGCGGTCCCAGTATTTGCTGACAGCGCGGAAAGCATCATTGGTGCTGATGCTCAGATCGTGACTTTGCTCAATCTGTTGCAGAACCGGGTCCGGCTGGCGGGTGGCAAACACATCACCAGGCAGCAGCAGCAAAGGAATACGGTTGGCGGTCGCGGTCGCGGCGGCTGTCACCATGTTCGCGGCACCCGGACCGACGGATGAGGTACAGGCGATAATTTCGCGGCGCAGTTTCTGTTTGGCAAAACCGATGGCCGCATGCGCCATGCCCTGCTCATTACGACCCTGGTAGACCACCAGATCGCCGCTATCCTGTTCCAGCGCCTGGCCTAAGCCCAGTACGTTACCGTGGCCGAAGATAGCGAAAATACCTTTAACAAATTTGGTTTCAACGCCGTCTACCGACAGATACTGGTTGTCCAGGAATCTGACCAGAGCCTGTGCTGTGGTTAATCTGATCTTGCCCATTTGCTCTTCCTTTCAGTATCGGTGGCCACATCATAAGGTCCACCGAGGTTCGCATTTGTGGTCGCCTTGGGATCAAAACGGCGACAGCTATAAGTGAAACGTGAGCCGATTATAAACAAATATTTTTTTCACTAAACACAATTACAGAAGAAACATTTCATTTTGCGAGTGAGATCAAATTCTGCGGTGCAACGGGGGTAAATGGGGTGATTTACATCGGGTAAATGAAACGATAACAATACCTTTACTTCCAAAAGAGAAAAATCGTTTCACTTCAATATGTTCCCTGATGCGCGTTAAGAAAGTTGAGAGGCCGCTCACATCTCTGTAATGCCGTGAAACGCCACTGCCCCACCGGGTAGCGAAATCCACGATGCAAGAGTTTTAACCTCCTCACACTTTTGGGGCAATAATTTCATTTCATATTGAATTTGGAATTTTTATTCCTCATACTTCGCTACATGTTAGATCCGGATGTGATCGGGCTGATGGCTCCGATCTGCTGGAAACGCTCAACAGCATCGGCACTACCCACAATCATTGACGTGGCAGTTAAACGGCAAGGAGGCAGGGTAAAAAACAGAGGAAACAACAGGTATGAGTACACAACAGAAGCCGCTCGATGTGATTTGTATCGGGCGCATCGCTGTCGACCTTTATGGCCAGCAAATCGGTGCGCGCCTTGAAGATGAGACCTCCTTTGCAAAGTATCTTGGTGGCTCCTCTGGCAATGTTGCTTATGGCACAGCGATTCAGGGTCTGAAATCTGCCATGCTGGCACGTGTCGGTGATGAACACATGGGCCGCTTCCTGCGCGAAGAGTTACAACGCGTGGGCTGTGATACCCAGAGCCTGATTACGGATAAAACCCGCCTGACCGGCCTGGTGATCCTCGGGATCAAAGATCAGGAAACCTTCCCGCTGGTGTTCTACCGCGATAACTGCGCCGATATGGGCCTGGTCCCGGATGATATCCAGGAAGATTACATCGCCTCATCGCGTGCCGTTGCCGTAACCGGTACGCACCTGTCACATCCTGATACCCGCGCCGCCGTGCTGAAAGCGCTGGATATTGCACGTCGTCATGGTCTGCGTACCGCACTGGACATCGACTACCGTCCGGTTCTGTGGGGCCTGACCTCACTGGGCGATGGCGAAACCCGCTTTGTGGAATCCGAGCGTGTCACGCAGCAATTGCAGGAAGTGCTGCACTATTTCGATCTGGTGGTGGGAACAGAAGAAGAGTTCCACATTGCGGGTGGCAGCACCGACAGCCTGACTGCGCTAAAAAATGTGCGTAAAGCAACAAAAGCCACGCTGGTGTGCAAACGTGGCCCGCTGGGTTGTGTGGTCTTTGAAGGCGAAATCCCGGACAGCTGGGAACAGACCAAACTGCAAACCGGCGTGCGCGTTGACGTGCTGAACGTACTCGGTGCAGGCGATGCCTTTATGTCTGGCCTGCTGCGCGGCTGGCTCAACGATGAAAGCTGGGAGCAGGCCTGCCGTTACGCGAATGCCTGCGGCGCGCTGGTTGTTTCCCGCCACGGCTGCGCCCCGGCCATGCCGACTAAAGAAGAGCTGGACGACTTCCTGAGCCGTGACAAAGACGTGAAACGTCCGGATCTCGACAGCCGCCTCAACCACCTGCACCGCGTGACCACCCGTAAGCAGCAGTGGAACGAACTGAACATTTTTGCCTTTGACCACCGTAAACAGCTGGCCGATATGGCAGCAGAAGCGGGCGTCAGTGATGCACGTATTCCCGACCTGAAGCTGCTGCTGTTACAGGGCGCGCAGGCTGCGGCGAAAGAAGCCGGTCTGGACGATGGCCGCTGCGGTATCCTGGCAGACACCACTTATGGTCAGCCCGCGCTAAATGCCATCACCGGTAAAGGCTGGTGGATTGGTCGCCCTATCGAATTACCCAGCTCACGTCCGCTGCGTCTGGAACACGGCAACATCGGTTCCCAGCTGATCGACTGGCCGCAGGAGCACGTGGTCAAATGTCTGACTTTCTATCATCCGAAAGACAGCGCAGAGATGCGTCAGGAACAGGATGCGCTGATCCTCGATGTGTGGAACGGCTGTAACAAGTCTGGTCATGAGCTGCTGCTGGAAGTGATCCTGCCGGAGAGCAACCCGGATAAAGATGAGAAATATTATCTGGAGATCCTCACCCATTTCTACAGCCTGGGCATTCAGCCTGACTGGTGGAAGCTGCCTCCGCTGTCACACGCCAGCTGGGAAGCCATCAGCGCGCTGATTGAAAAGCACGATCCACACTGCCGTGGCATTCTGCTGCTGGGCCTGGATGCACCGGAAGCTGAACTGAAAGCAGGCTTTGCTGCCGCCGCGAAATCACCGTGGGTGAAAGGCTTTGCCGTGGGTCGCACCATCTTCGGCCAGCCATCACGTCAGTGGTTGCAGGGTGAGCTGGATGATGCCGCACTGATTGAGAAGGTAAAAAGTAACTACCTGACGCTGATCGGCTACTGGCGTGAGGCGCGTCCGGCGAAATAAAACGCCGTACAGCCGTCCGTATATGTACGGTACGGCCATAAGGGTGACCTGGTACAGGGTCACCCTTTTTTTTTGAAACGAATTTATTATTTTGCGCGGCGCACGCAGAAGGTTACGATTTTGTGAACTGATTCCCAACCCTGATGAAATAGAAGCCGCTGCTTTCGTCATCAAGTGAAATTTTTTGTTCATCTGGTAGAATAACGCACAGAAGAACACTATTTTACTTTTTGCGAGCCGTTAATGACTAATAATCCGACCCAACTTTCTCTGTTGCAGGACGATATCCGTCGCCGCTACGACACTCTCAGTAAACGCCTGAAGCAGGTGGCTCGCTATATTCTTGATAACAGCAACAGCATCGCCTTTGATACCGTTGCCTCTATCGCTCAGCAGGCTGATGTCCCACCCTCTACGCTTATCCGCTTCTCAAATGCCTTTGGGTTTAGTGGTTTCAATGAAATGAAGCAGGTGTTCCGCCAGCATCTGATGGAAGAGACGGTCAACTACACCGAACGCGCACGTTTGTTCCGCCAGACCGCCACCGATGAAACGGCCAGCGCCCCGGAAAGCCCGGCTGAAATCCTCAATGTGTTCACCATGGTCAACTCGCAGGCGCTGCAACAGTTGGCGATGCAGGTCAATCCTGAGCAGCTGGAAAAAGCGGTGAAGATGCTGGATGAGGCTGACAACATTTACGTTATCGGTTTACGCCGTTCATTCAGCGTGGCGTCCTATCTGACTTACGCTCTGCGTCATCTGGAGCGCCGCGCGTTTCTGATCGACGGCCTGGGCGGTATGTTTGCCGAGCAGCTGAGCATGGTGAACCCGAAAGACGTGGTGATTGCCATCAGTTACTCACCGTATGCACGCGAAGCCGTTGAGCTGGTGGAGCTGGGTGCAAAACGTGGCGCACATCAGATCGCGATTACTGACAGCCAGGTCAGCCCACTCGCCGCCTTCAGTGATGTCTGTTTTGTGGTGCGTGAAGCGCAGGTGGATGGTTTCCGTTCCCAGGTCGCCTCGCTATGCCTGGCCCAGACGCTGGCCGTGTCGCTGGCACTGACCAACGTCGACCCGAATAAACCCCGCCCATAAAAAAACGGGTAGCCTGTGAGGGCCACCCGTTTTATCGCTCGTTTTAACATCAACCTTTTATTGCGCCATCGGGCGAGCCATGCCGCGCCCCTACGTCAATGGTGGTTTCGTAGGGGGCAGGCATGCCTGACCCCGCGACGATCGTCCATGCGGGATTATCCTTTGCGGGGATACTCATCGCTGTTCACCCAGGCATGATCTTTCTCCCAGGTAAATTTCCACAGACGCACCGGCCCGGCCATCACGTTCAGGTAATAGTTGTCATAACCTGCAACGGTCGACATCGGATGATAACCACGCGGAACGGTAACCACATCCTGATTGTAAGGCGCCATACAGACATCCAGCGAACGGTCGTCGGTATAAACACGCTGCATCGCGAAACCGCGATCCGGGTTGAAACGATGGTAATACGTCTCTTCCAGGTAGGTTTCATCAGGTGAATCTTCCTGATCGTGTTTATGGCTTGGGTACGAACTGGTATTCCCTTCGTCGGTATACACTTCCACCACCAGCAAGCTGTCCGCTGGCTTATCGTCAGGCAGAATGTTGTGTACCAGGCGTTTGTTATTCCCTTTACCACGCTGCTCAACACCGACATCTTCAGGCGCGATCAGACGTGCAGGCAGTTTGCCTTCCGTCGCCGGTGCACTGCACACCGCCAGCTCAAGGTCAGACTCTGCCACCACGACAACCTGTTCGTTGTGCGGAACATACACAGAGTAAGGGGGAGTGCGTTCAAACGGTGACATACGTTTGCCGATGTTCGGGAACTCAGCCTGACGGGTTTTCACGGAGGCAAGCCCTGCAACCAGCACCAGGCACAGCTCTTTGCTGCCGCTCTCAAGCGTCAGCGTCTGGCCCTTCTTCAACTGATATGCATCAAAACCAACATAGCGCCAGCCAGCGCTTTCCGGGGTGACGTGCTGGATACGGCCCTGCGCATCCGGCTGTTTTACTTTGGATAGCAATGACATACAGCCTCTCTGTTCACAGGGGCGAGGCGCACCTCGCCCATATTTAATTATCCCAGCGTAGGCATGCTGAACTCAGATACGGTTTTCTGACCGCTCGGCCAGCGTACGGTGGCCGTTTTCATGCGGGTGTAGAAGCGCACACCGTCCGGCCCGTGCACATTCAGTGCCCCAAACACGGAGCGTTTCCAGCCGCCGAAGCTGTGGAAGGCCATGGGTACCGGAACCGGTACGTTAACGCCAACCATGCCCGCCTGCACTTCACGTACGAAGTCGCGACCGGTATGACCATTGCTGGTGAAGATGGCGCTGCCGTTACCGAATTCGTGGCTGTTCACCAGGTCAAGTGCCGTTTTGTAGTCAGGCGCACGCACGATGCTCAGTACGGGTCCGAAGATCTCTTCACGCCAGATCACCATATCCGTGGTGACGTTATCGAACAGCGTACCACCAACGTAGTAGCCATCAGGATTGCCTTCCACCTGAATACCACGACCATCAACCACCAGTTTCGCGCCTTCTGCTTCACCTTTGTCGATGTAGCCCAGCACTTTCTTCTGGTGCGCAGCAGAAACAACCGGTCCCATTTCGTTTTCGTCTTTGCCTTTGTGAATGCCAGGGCCAACGCGCAGGGCTTTCACCAGCGGAGTCAGTGCAGCAATCAGTTTGTCTGCGGTGTCGTCGCCCACAGCAACCACAACCGGCAGTGCCATGCAGCGTTCACCGGCGGAGCCGAACGCGCCGCCCATGATGGCATTGACCGTCGCATCCAGATCGGCATCCGGCATCACGATAGCGTGGTTTTTCGCTGCGCCGAAGGCCTGCACACGTTTACCGTGGGCGCTGGCGGTGGTGTAGATGTGCTCGGCCACACCGGATGAACCGACGAAGCTCACAGCCTGAACGCGTGGATCTTTGTACAACTGCTCAGCATTTTCGTTCGAGCTGTGGATCACGTTGAACACGCCATCCGGCAGGCCGGCTTCGGTCAGCAGTTCAGCCATACGTACGGACGCTGACGGGTCAAGTGCCGGTGGCTTCAGCACGAAGGTATTACCGCAAGCCAGCGCAATCGGGAACATCCACAGTGGCACCATCGCCGGGAAGTTGAACGGGGTGATACCGGCCACAACGCCCAGTGGCTGCATCAGCGAGTAACTGTCAACGCCAGTACCAACATCAGCAGAGTTCTCACCTTTGATCAGGTGCGGGATACCGCAGGCAAACTCCACCACTTCCAGACCACGAGTCAGTTCACCCAGCGCATCTGACCAGACTTTACCGTGCTCACTGACGATCAACTCGGCCAGCTCATCACGATGCTCTTCCATCAGTGCTTTAAAGTTAAACAGAATACGGGCGCGGCGCAGTGGAGAAGTACGTGACCAGCTATCGAATGCTTCGTGTGCAACGGCAATCGCATTGGCGACTTCATCACTGGTGCTCTGCGTCAGTTCGCGCACCGGCTTACCGGTTGCCGGATCGTAAATCGGAATGGTTTCGTTGCTGGCGCTGAAAGAAGTTTTACCGCCAATAAAGTTTCCTACGATAGTCATGTGCTGGCCTCTTTGAAGTATGAGTTTCCCTCGCAGGCAGTCTGACGTCATACCGCTGCCTTGCCGGGCAAAACCTTGATTCGTGTTGAGACAGTATAATATTGAAATAAATTTTTCAAATATTTCACTTTAGAAAATTCGTTTTTAGCGGCCTGGATCGCATTTTTCAGGGGTAGAGCCCCGGCCATTTCACCCCGGGAATGGACACGGGTAAAAAAAGCCCTCAGCTCAGGCGGTGCGCGGAGCAGTCGTTTCAGGACAACGGTCACATAACGCCACGTTTGGCCCCACTAAAACGCCAGGATTACTCTGTATTTATGCTGGTTTTATCCGGTGTTGAGTGAAATTTTGCGAGACGGATCTAAAAATTTAAATTTCATTATTCACTATATATGAAATAAATGTTCTCTTATGGCCTGTGCATGACCACCGACCAGCCTCGGCGTTAACAAAAATGGCTGGCGGTACGCCCTGACGTGTCGGGTGGCAGAAAGGCAACCCTTGCCATGCCGCTTGAACGCATGACAGGGATGAACTTTTTACCTTCCTACCCTACTCAACAGGAGCCACACGATGGCTATCGATCCAACCCGTTTTTGTATTAACCGTAAAATTGCACCTGCCCTCAGCATCGAGGCATTTTTCCAACTAGTGCAAAAGCTGGGCCTGCATAAAGTTGAACTGCGTAACGATATGAAAGGCGGCAGCGTCACAGACAACCTGAGCCACCAGCAGGTTCGCGATCTGGCAGAAAAGTATGGCCTGGACATTGTCACCATCAACGCACTGTATCCGTTTAACCAGATCAGTGATGACCTGCTGGCCCGTGCCGAAAGTCTGCTGAAAGACGCACAGGGCATTGGGGCGAAAGCGCTGGTCATGTGCCCACTTAATGACGGCACAAAAATTTCAGCCGAAGACACGCAGAAGGCACTGAGCACGCTGGCCCCGTTGTTTGCGCGCTACGGCGTGGAAGGCCTGGTTGAGCCACTGGGCTTCCCGGTGAGTTCACTGCGCTCCGCAGGCCAGGCACAGCAGTTGATTCAACAGGCGGGGGTGCCGTTCAAAATGGTGCTGGATACCTTCCACCACCATCTGTATGAAGGCGCTGAGCAGGACTTTGCCAACGGCATTGATGTGAACCAGATTGGCCTGGTGCATCTGTCTGGTGTCATCGATGGCCGCCCGGTGAACGAGCTGACTGATGAAGAGCGTCTGATGCTGAGTGAGGATGACCTGCTGAAAAGCGTCTGGCAGGTGCAGCGCCTTGAAGAACGGGGCTACACAGGTGTTTACGCCTTCGAGCCATTTGCTTCAGTAATGGATAACTGGAGTGCGGCGGATATCGAACGTGAGATCCGCCAGAGCATTGCATTGTTGCAGAATTAATCAACGGGAGTCGCATTGACAGCGGGCGAGGCATGCCTCGGCCCTACGGGATTCCACGCTGTCGTAGGGGTCGGGCATGCCCGACCCGACAGGCGGCAAATATCTTCATCTTATCTGTGTCATTTGACAACGACCCCTTCGGGGGTCGCTTTTTTCAGCCGCAACGTGGCCACCATCGCCAGACAAACCAGCAGCCCACTCAGCAGATAGATAATCGGCACACCCGCGTAGCTCATCACCAGGCCTGCCAGCGGTCCGGTAATGCCCAGCGCCAGATCCATAAACGCCGTATAGGTTGCCAGCGCACTGCCCTGATTTTGTGGCGGCACCACTTTTACCGCCACCACGCCAATCGCCGGGAACACCAGTGAGAACCCGGCTCCGGTCAGCAACGCACCGACACGTGCCAGCCACGGATCCCACGCCCCCCAGACCATAAACAGGCCGATGGCTTCCACCGCAAAACAGACCAGCGCCACATTCAGCCCGCCGTGGCGGGCAATGGCATTGGGGAACAGTAGCCGGGTACATACAAAGGCCACGCTGAACAACGTCAGCGCAAAGGCCGCGCCATCCCACCCTTTATCCTGATAAAACAGCGTGATAAAGGTCGCAATAACGCCAAAACCCACCGATCCCATTGCCAGCAGCAGGCCAAAACTCCAGATGCGGCCGAGCACAGCGCGGAATGGCAGTGGCTTGCCTTTATTGCTTTTCACCGGGGCTCGTGGTAACGCCAGAAGAATACCCACCAGCGCAATCGCCGTGATAATCCCTGCCAGCAGCATCAGGCCGCCCCAGTGATAAATAGCCACACCAAGCGGTGCGCCAATCGCCATCGCCCCGTAGGTGAAAATCCCGTTCCAGGAGATCACCCGGCCAATATGCAGCGATCCCACCACCCCAACCCCCCACAAGGTTGAGCCGGTCCCGGCAAAGCTCTGTCCAACGCCAAGTATCAGCCGGCCTGCACACAGCAGCAGCAGGCTCAGCAACGGCAGCCCACTGTTCAACGCCGCCAGCAGGTAGCAAATCCCGCTGATAAAGCAGCCGCACAGGCCAACAATCACCACTTTTTTCGGGCCCCACAGGTCGGCATAGCGCCCGGCATGGGGACGACTCAACAGCGTGGTGAAGTATTGCAGGCTGATCACCAGCCCCGCCCAGAAGGCGCTGTAGCCCATCACATCGTGGACATAGCCAGGCAGCACAGCCAGCGGTAAACCGATGGTCATATAGCTGGCGAAATTGAACATCACTACGGAGAAAATACGCAGATTTAAGCGAAAGCCACTTAGCGATATGGCTCCGACGGGCTGCTCAGACATGAAAATCCTGCTCGCAGGGAAAAATGGATGAAATGCCACTATACGCGAAATAGCAGAACCGGTAGCTAGCGCTGGCGTCTTTCTTCCGCCATAAATCCGTCATACAGCCTCCCTATACTTCCCCGCACAAAGTCCCAAAGAGGATAACAAGATGACCTGTTCCCCCACTTCCGTCACGCTGGAAGGCATCCACTATGCCTTCGGCACGCAGACGGTGCTCAACCATCTCGACCTTCATATCGAGGCGGGCAGCATTGTCGCCCTGCTTGGCCCCTCCGGCTGCGGCAAAAGTACCCTTCTGAAACTGCTGGCCGGATTGCTGCAACCGCAGCAGGGCACGCTGCAATTTGGCGAACGCCTGATTGCCAGCCCGGGCCACTGCCTGCCCCCTGAACAACGCGACATCGGCATGGTCTTTCAGGATTACGCCCTGTGGCCGCATATGAGCGTGGCGCAGAACGTTGCCTTTCCCCTGCTGATGCGCCGGGTTGCTGCGCGCGAACGCGATGAGCGGGTAATGGCCGCCCTGCAACGCGTTGGGCTGGCGGATTTCGCCGGGCGTAAACCCGCCGATCTCTCCGGGGGGCAGCAGCAGCGCGTAGCGCTGGCGCGGGCGATTATCGCGGAACCGAAGATTCTGCTGTTCGATGAACCGCTCTCCAATCTTGATCGCGATTTACGTGAATCTCTGTGTCGCGAGATGGCCAGTCTGTTGCGCCAGCTCGGTACGACCGCCGTGTATGTCACCCACGATCGCAGCGAAGCCGAAATGCTGGCTGACCGTATCGTCTGGCTGTCTGCCGGGTCCGTTTCTGCACTTCAAACCGTTACGTCACTCTCTGGGGAACTCGCATGACCTTGTTAAACTCGATGAAAAAAGGAGCACTTTTCGCGATGCTGTTATCTTCCGGCATGATAATGAATGACGCACAGGCGCTGACGGTTTACACCGCCGGGCCGGGATCGCTGGCGAAAAGCCTCGCGGCGGGCTTTGAGAAACAGAGCGGCGTGAAGGTCAATATTTTCCAGGCCACCACCGGCAAGGTCATGGCACGACTGGAGGCCGAACAGGCGAATCCTCAGGCCGACATCCTGATCTCCGCCTCCTGGGATACGGCCGAAGAGCTTGAGAAGCGTGAGTGGCTGCTGCCCTATCAAAGCCCGAATGCCGAAAAGGTGCCCGCCGCGTTCAAAACCGATGCGTATGTGGCACAGGGCATTTCAGCGCTGGGGATTGTCTGGAATACCAAAAGCGGCACCCCGGAGCCGAAAGAGTGGAACGACCTGACCAGTGCAGCCTTTAAAGACCGCGTAACCACCCCCGATCCCTCGCTCTCCGGTGCCTCGCTTGACCTGCTTATCGGCCTGCAAAACAGCATGGGCGACCGGGCCTGGCAGCTGTTCAGTCAGTTGAAGATGAACGGGATGGTGATTGCCGGGCCTAACGCTCAGGCGCTGACCCCGGTGTTACAGGGCGCAAAAGCCGCCGTCTTTGGCGCAGTGGATTACGTTTCCTATAACAGCATTCAGGAGGGTGAAGCGATCAAAGTGATCTTCCCGGCCAGCGGTACGGTGGTGGCACCACGTCCGATGATGATCCTGAAAAGTACGCAGCACGCGGCGGATGCCAAAGCCTTTATCGACTATGTGCTGTCGGAAGAGGGGCAACAGAAAGTGGCCGATGCCTGGTTAATGCCCGCACGTTCTGACGTCGGCGCAAAACGCCCACTGCTCAGTGACCTGAACATTCTGCCAGCCCAAAGCGGTGGTAACGCCGACCGTGGCTCCGTCCTGCAACGCTTTGGCACACTGTTCAGCCATCCTTAATTCTCCCCGGGCGGCGCCTCTGCGTCGCCCCGCAGGAACCCACAATGACCTCTCGTTTACTTCCGCTGCTGACCGTGGCGCTGCTGCTTATTCTGGTCGCTCTGCCGCTGTTGTTTATTCTGCTACAGGCGCTGTTTCCCGCGCTGGCACAGGGATCGCTGGCCGGTGCCTTTACCCCGATCCCGACGCTGCTGGCCGATCCGCAGTTGCCCGCGCTACTCAGCGGTACGCTGAAAACCGGCCTGAGCGTAGCGTTGCTCAGTGCGCTGGTCGGCATTCCTCTCGGCACGCTGCGCGGGCTGTTTCATTTGCCGCTGGCGCGTATCTGGGATCTGCTGCTGCTGATCCCGTTCCTGACTCCACCCTATATTTCTGCCCTCAGCTGGATGCTGGCGCTGCAACATAACGGCTATCTGTATCAGGCGATCGGTCTCGATCTCAACGATCTACTGTTCAGTCAGGGCGGCATTACGCTGGTGATGACGCTGAATATTTTCCCGGTGGTCTACTTTGCCGTATCGCGCAGTCTGCTGGCGAGCGGACAGCAGCTGGCCATCGTGGCACGGGTACATGGCGCCAGCGCATGGCGGGCTTTCTGGCACATTACCCTACCCATGCTGCTGCCTGCGCTGGCCGCCGGCATCCTGCTGGCCTTTACTCTGGCGATTGAGGAGTATGGCGTTCCCGCCGCGCTCGGTTCACGTGCGGGGGTGGTGATGTTGACCGTTGGTATTGAGGAGCGCCTGGCAGACTGGCCGATAGACCTGCCGGGATCGTCGCTGCTCTCCATGCTGCTGGTGATGGTGGCGCTGGCGGCGTTCGCTTTGCAGAAGAAGCTGGTCGGCAACAAAGATGTCACCAGTATTAACGGCAAGCCCGCGCAGAACAGCGGCATTTCGCTCGGTGCCTGGCGCGCACCGGTGCTGCTGCTGTTTTGCCTGATGGCGTTACTGATGGTGGTGCTCCCGATGAGCTCCATGCTGCTGACGTCACTGCTTTCCACGCTATCCGGCGGGATGCATCTCAGCAATCTGACGCTACGCCATTTCGCGGCGCTGTTTGCGCTACAGGGTGATGCCCTGACGGCGCTCTCCACCAGCCTCGGCCTGGCGCTCGGCGCGGCAGTGATCACCGGGTTGTTAGGTTTTCTGGCGGCCTGGTTGGTGGTGGTACGGCGTATTCGCGGTGCTGCGCTGATCGATGCGTTGTCTCTGCTCCCGGCCGCGCTGCCGGGCGTGGTGGTCGGCGTTGGGCTGATCCTGCTATGGAATCAGCCGTTCTGGCCGCTGACACCCTATAACAGCTGGCCGATCCTGTTGCTCTCCTACTGTTGCCTGCTGCTGCCCTGGCCGGTGCGCTATGTCAGCAGCGCGCTCAAACAACTGGGCAGCAACCTGGAGCCGGCAGCGCGTGTGCACGGCGCCAGCGCCTGGGCAGCATTGCGCCATATCGTGCTGCCGCTGGTGTTCCCCAGCCTGCTGGCCGCAATGCTGATGGTGTTTGCCATCGCCTCGCGCGAGCTGGTGACGTCGCTGCTGCTGGCCCCGGCGGGCACCCAGACAGTATCGGTCTTTATCTGGCGTCAGTTCGAGCAGGGTTCCGTGGGTCAGGGAATGGCGATGGCCAGCATTGCGATGGGCACCGGGCTGGCGTTGATGCTCACTGCGTTGGCGATCCTGCAACGACGCGAGCGCGGATAAATCCGGGTCGGGCGTGCCCGACCCCTACGAAACACCCGCGTGCCCGACCCCGACCCAACACCTGCATACCTTTCCATTGTCACCGGGTCGGGCGTGCCCGCCCCCCTACGAAACACCCGCGTGCCCGACCCCGACAAAACTTCATTGCCGTAGGGGCGAGGCATGCCTCGCCCGTTACCAACGGAAAAACACGACCATTCCTAAAGTGAATGGCTGTCGCGCCAGAGCCGCTACACTTGCTGCGCATATTGTCAAAACGGAGACGCAATGAAGTCATTGCCGCAGGAGAAGATCGGGCAAAATATTTTGCTAAAACTGGCTACGCTGGTGGTAATTCTGGGCGGCATCAAGCTGTCGGCAGAGATCGTGGTGCCGTTCCTGATGGCGCTGTTTTTCGCCATCGTGCTGAACCCGCTGGTGAGCTGGCTGATGCGGCGAAAAATGCGCCGTGGTGTTGCTATCAGTCTGGTCGTGGTGGTGGTGCTGATTGGGCTGGCGCTGCTGATCGCCATGATTGCCGGGTCATTGCAGGAGTTTGGCGAAGTCTACCCACAGCTTCAGGCGCAGGCGGAGCAAAAACTGGCCCTGGTGCAACACGTTGCCGCCCGTTTTCATATCATGATTTCCCCTGAGTCGCTGGCACAGCGGCTGGACCCGAATGCAGTGATGGATGTCGCCACCACCATGCTGGGGCAGTTTTCCGGGGCAATGGCGCAGATCGTTCTGGTGATGATGACGGTGATTTTTATGCTGTTTGAGGTTCATCATCTGCCGTACAAGCTACGTTACGCGCTGGTCAATCCGCAGATCCGTATTGCCGGCATGCATAAGGCGCTGAAGGGGGTCACCCACTATCTGGCACTGAAAACGCTGATCAGTCTGGCAACGGGTGTGCTGGTCTGGCTGGCGCTGCTGGCCCTGGGGGTGAAGTTCGCGCTGCTGTGGGGTGTGGTCGCTTTCGTGCTGAACTTTGTGCCTAATATCGGGCCCGTGATTGCCGGTATCCCCCCCGTGTTGCAGGCGCTGTTGCTGAACACGCCGCTGGAAGCCGGGCTGGTCGCGGCACTGTTTATCGCCATTCATATGCTGCTGGGCAATCTGCTGGAACCCAGAGTGATGGGACGCGGGCTGGGGCTGTCGAGTCTGGTGGTGTTCTTGTCGCTGATATTCTGGGGCTGGCTGCTCGGCCCGGTGGGAATGCTACTCTCTGTCCCACTGACCAGCGTCTGTAAAATTCTGATGGAAACCACCCCCGGCGGCGGCAAGCTGGCTATCCTGTTGGGGAATGGGCGCAAATCAATTTAATCCTCACGGGTCGGGCATGCCCGACCCCTACAAAAACCCTACTGGCCGATATGCCAATCCGTGTTATTCGATAAACAATCGGTCATACACATGCTGTAAATGGCGTTCCATGCAGGCCCGTGCCTGAACGGCATCCCGGGCGATGATGGCACGGGCAATGTCTTCATGATCCTGGTTCATCTCACGCGGGAAATCGCTCTCCGCGTAGTGGCTCTCCAGCCGCACAAAGCGCGAGCTTTTACGTTTGTTCCACAGATATTCCATCATATCGCGCAGCACTTCATTCCCGGTCATCTCGGCGATCAGCAAATGGAAACGCTTATCTTCCCGCAGGAATTTCTCATCATTAACGTGTAACTGGATGAGGTCCTGGGTGATCTCCTGCAATTCGGCACGCTGATCGTCACTGCCGTTGCGCGCCGCCAGTTCAGCCGTCATCGCTTCATAGACTTGACGAGCCTGGATCAGCGCCTTCAGGCTGAACTCCTCTTCAACCGGTGTATCTTCGCTTTGCGGCAGCGGATTCATCACGTAAACGCCATTGCCGGTGCGAATTTCCACCCAGCCGGTAATCTCCAGAGCAATCAGAGCCTCACGAATCGACGAACGACTGACGCCCAGCTGCTTCGCTAACTCACGCTCCGGCGGCAAAATGGCACCGGCGGGAAACTGTCCCTTTTTAATGCAGCCAATCAGCAGGTTAGAAATCTGCCGGTAAAGGCGTTCGACTTTCAGTGTTGGTAATTCCATACCCGTTCCAGGCGGCAAAGATGATGGCAGAGCTTATCACAAGGCCCCACAGCCGGGCGAGGCATGCCTCGCCCCTACGGTGTATCCGGCATCACCACCTGATCCCGTATTGGGAAAAATGCTCATGCTGCGATCGCGATCACGGAACCCACAGGCCCTTCGCATTTATGCTCTGGTCCAGCGGCCTGACCACTGGGCCAGACAATGTAACCTGTGACTTTCTGATAAGAAAACGGCCGTTGAGCCGTACAAGGAACACCGATGACGGTTTCAGCCTTTGAATCACCCTTACAAAAATCCAGCCGCCTCAAACGGATACAGACCGTTTCGCTGACGCTGCTGTTCCTCGCCGGGATCATTAACTTCCTCGATCGCGGATCGTTATCGATCGCTAATGCCGCGATCCGCAACGATCTTGGCCTGTCGGCCACCGAGTTTGGCGTGCTGCTCTCGGCATTTTCTCTCTCTTACGGTATTTCCCAGTTGCCCAGCGGCCTGCTGCTGGACCGCTTCGGCCCGCGTATCGTGCTGGGCGGCGGCCTGCTGTTCTGGTCGGTGATGCAGGCGATGGCTGGCGCAGTCAACAGTTTCAGCCACTTCATTATGCTGCGTATTGGTCTGGGGATAGGCGAAGCGCCGTTTATGCCGAGCGGCGTTAAAGTCGTCAACGACTGGTTTAATGCTCGTGAACGTGGCCTGCCGATGGGGATCTTTAACTCCTCCACTACCTTTGGTCAGGCGTTCGCCCCGCCGATCCTCGTGGCGCTGATGCTGGCCTTCGGCTGGCGCATGATGTTTGTGATTATCGGTGTGGCCGGGGTGGCGATTGCTCTCTGCTGGTATGCCTGGTATCGCAACCGCGACCGTTTTGCCCTGACGCCGGAGGAGCAGCAGTACCTCGATCAAGGCTCCATGCCGTCACAGAAAACCCGCGTATCGCTGAAAGAGTGGGGCGCGTTGTTTAAGAAGCGCACCGTATGGGGAATGATCCTCGGCTTCAGCGGCGTGAACTACACCGGCTGGCTGTATCTCTCGTGGCTGCCGGGTTATTTACAGGCCGAGCGCGGTCTGAGCCTGACCAGCACTGGCTGGGTCGCCGCCATTCCCTTTCTGTTTGGTTCGATAGGGATGCTGGTGAATGGCACCGTTGCTGACCGTCTGGCACGCCGTGGCTATGCGCTGGCGAAAACCCGCAAGGCGCTCATCTGCCTGGGCCTGGTCTGTTCCGCTGCCTGTACCCTGTTAGTGGTGCAATCCACCTCAACCGCCATGGCCGTCGGTTTTATCAGTCTGGCGCTGTTCTTTGTGCATTTTGCCGGGACGTCCGCCTGGGGGCTGGTACAGGTCATGGCACCGTCACGCATGGTGGCCTCGGTCAGCAGTATTCAAAACTTCGGTAGCTTTATCTGTGCCTCATTCGCCCCGATTGTCACCGGCTGGGTAGTCGATACCACCGGTTCGTTCAATATGGCGCTGGTGATCTGCTCCTGCGTGACCTTCGCAGGCGCACTGGCTTATTTCTTTATCGTGAAAGATCCGATTGCGGATTAATTAGCTAAATCATTCAACATCAGGGGCGTTATCGCAGGCAGATAGCCCCGAAAGGAGAACGTATGGAACATACATGGCGCTGGTACGGCCCTAACGATCCGGTTTCGCTGGATGATGCTCGCCAGGCGGGTGCGACGGGCATCGTGACCGCTCTGCACCATATCGCTAACGGCGAGGTGTGGCCGGTGGAAGAGATCAAAGCTCGTCAGGCTCTGCTGGCAGAGAAAGGGTTAGTCTGGTCGGTGGTGGAAAGTGTGCCGATCCACGAGTCGATTAAAACCCAGCGCGGCGACTACAAAAAGTACATCGCCAACTATCAGCAATCACTGCGCAATCTCGGTGCCTGCGGCATCGACACCGTGTGCTACAACTTTATGCCGGTGCTGGACTGGACGCGTACCGATCTCGGCTGGACGTTACCGGACGGGGCAAAAGCGTTGCGCTTTGACCATATTGCCTTTGCCGCCTTTGAGCTGCATATCCTGCAACGCCCCGGTGCGCAGCAGGATTATGACGCGCAAGAACAGCGCGAAGCCGCCGCCTGTTTTGCCGCCATGAGCCAGGAAGCGATCGATACCCTGACGCGCAACATTATCGCCGGGCTGCCGGGCGCAGAAGAGGGTTACACGCTGGAACAGTTCCAGGCGCAGTTATCCCAATACGATGGCATCGACAAAGCGCAGTTGCGTGAACATATGGCCGAATTTTTGCGTGCCATCGTGCCGGTGGCGAAAGAAGCCGGAATTGTGCTGGCGGTACACCCGGACGATCCACCGCGTCCGATACTCGGCCTGCCGCGCATTGTGTCCACTATCGACGATATGCAGTGGCTGAAAGAGACCGTCGACAGCGTACATAACGGTTTCACCTTCTGTACCGGCTCTTACGGCGTACGCGCCGACAACGACCTGGTAAAAATGGCGGAAACCTTTGCCGACCGAATTCACTTTGCCCATCTGCGTTCTACGAAGCGCGAAGCGAACCCGAACAGCTTCCACGAAGCCGCCCACCTGGCGGGAGATGTTGATATGGTCGGCGTGATTAAGGTGATTCTGGCCGAGGAGCAGAAGCGCCGCCATGCGGGCAACCAGCGCGCCATTCCGCTGCGCCCGGACCACGGACACCAGATGCTGGATGATCTGCATAAAAAAACCAATCCGGGTTATTCCGCGATTGGTCGCCTGAAGGGGCTGGCGGAGATCCGCGGCGTAGAGTTAGCGTTAAAACAGATTTTCTTCAACGCGGAATAATATCGATCTCAGGCAGGTGCAAACAAGGCACCTGCCGTGTGAAGCAGACAAATCAGTCAACAATAAACAGCTGCGCACCGCTGTCGGTCCACGAACGGTGCGCTTCCGCGTTATCCGCCACCTGATAGCTCATCCCCGCCGTCAGGGTAAACACGCGGCCATCATCCAGCTCAGTGTGTAGCTCACCGGACAGACACAGCAGAATATGCCCCTTGCTGCACCAGTGATCCGCCAGATACCCGGCGGTATAATCCACCCTTCTCACCCGAACCTCACCAAACTGCTGAGTCCGCCACCAGGCCGTACCGGTTTCTCCCGGATGTTCCGTTGCTGTCAGCGTTGACCAGTCCGTGGTGCCAAAAGGGATATCGTTCATCTTCATTATCAGGCTTCCGTGAGTAGTGAAAAAAATAAACTACGTCAGAAGGATACGCGCCGCAAGCCCAGCCGTTCGGGTGGAAAAGAAAGAGGAGTGGTAAAGATTTCAGTATGAGTGATGGTGAATTCAACCGCTTTTTGCATAATAATAACGCTGATGCACAGTGTGCCTGTCACATCAGGCATAAGCGCAAGCAAAAAGGACTTATTTAGTGATTGCCCCGGTGCGCCGATAACCACCGGGTAGTAAAAGGCATTTTTCAATCATCTACCGCCGCTGCGATCCATTCAGGCAGCTAACAGGGGAACCGCTTGCAAGCTCTCGCAAAGCCGAAGAAGAAAAAGTATATCTGGCTGACTCTTACCGGGCTGTTGCCACTGGTACTCTGTCTTATTTTTGCCTTTATTGAAGCCCGTAAAACGGTGATCCACCAGCAAACGCTCACGGCCTCTATGCTACTTGCTCAGGCGGATAATGTCAGCGATCTTGCGTGGAAGATGACCGACCTCTTGCAGCAGTTCCGTCCCCGTGAGTGCTCGGATATTCGTCTGCAGCTCCAGCAGTTCGGCACGCTCTACCCCTACTTCCGTTCCGTAGGTCTCACCCGCGGTAACGAAATCTATTGCTCCTCCGCTTTTGGCACCACCCGGGGAACCCTGGAAACAATGGTACGAGGCGCGCTCCCGGTCGGAAGCGCGCCGTCATGGTCATGGTCCGTTGCGGGAACCTTTGGTGTGAAAGATCGGCCTGCGGTGGTGTTTATACGTGAAACCGACCCCACCTTTGGCACCTATGCTGTCATTGATGGTCAGTACCTGATCGACTTTATGACTGCCGTCGGCCTTAAGCGTGGCTACCATATCACCATGCAGTTTGGCGGTGGCTACCGCATTTCCAGCGGTAAACCCTTGTATATCTATCAGGGTGTTCTGGGCACCAGTAGCTATACCAGCCAGTCCAGCCGTTACCCGATTACCATCAACATCACCGCCCCCCGTGCTGAAGCACTGCAAAGCTGGCGGCAGATAATGTTCACCTTCTTGCCGATGGCGATCATTCTTTCACTGCTGTTTGTCGTCATCACCAATAAATGGTTGAATCGTAAGGCTTCCTTCCGTGACGAAATCCACCGAGGCATTGTCCATGATGAGTTCACGGTGAATTACCAGCCAGTTTATAACCAGCTGACCGGGCAGTTATCCGGGGCTGAATCGCTGCTGCGCTGGCAGCGCCCCGACGGAAGCTGGGTGCGCCCGGATATCTTTATCGCGGCCGCGGAAGACGAAGGAATGATCATCCCGCTGACCCGCCATCTGCTGACGCTGGTCGCCAAAGACTGTGCCGACTGGCAGGTTCCACCCGGTTTTAATCTGGGCATCAACCTCGCTGCCGAACACCTGCAACACCCGGACTTTGTGAGCGATATGCGCCATTTCTCTCGCGAAATTGCCCATCTGAACGCCTGCATTACGCTGGAACTGACGGAACGCAGCCTGATCCGTGATGGTATTGAGGTCGGGAAAAAACTGTCGGAGCTGCGTCGTGAGGGGATGAAGGTGGCTATCGACGATTTCGGTACCGGGCACTGTTCACTGACCTATCTGCAAACGTTCCCGATCGACTATCTGAAAATCGATAAGGGGTTCGTCAACGCCATTGAATCGATTGAGGGCGAAACGCCGGTGCTGGATGCCATTATCCTGCTGGCGCAGAAGCTGGCGATGAAGGTGGTGGCAGAAGGTGTGGAAAGTAACATGCAGCTGGAATATCTGAAAAATCGCGGCGTTGAGTACATTCAGGGTTATTACTATGCCCGTCCGATGGGCAATGAGGAACTGATGCAGTGGATTGCGCAGCGCGATATCAATGGCAGCAAGCCCTGAGTCGATTAAATACGACGCTTTTGCGCCGCGCGCAGCGCGACGTCTATGGTATCGTCCGCCGGGCACGCCACGAATTGCCCCCCCTCGCCGCAGGCATCCAGCATCTGGCGGCGGGCAGCCACACGTTTATTAATGCGCGCCAGCGTTGGCATAATCTGGTCAGCCAGCTGGCGGTATTCCGCATGCCGTTCGCGGGCCTGCACCGAGGCCGTCCGTTCAGCCAGTAACGCGCTTAATGACTGGAAACGCAGGATCAGACGATACGCCCGGCCGGATACCAGCCCTTCTCCCCGCAGTGCCTTGACCTGTTCACCCAGATTTTCACTGTTCAGCGACAACGTTTGCAGCACATTTTCCACGCTTGAGGCGCAGTGAAGCCACTCATTAGTCTGCGCTGTTTTGCCACCGTTCACGTTGGCAACGCCATCGGATAAGACGTGAGTACGGCAATAATACTTTAGATTTTCTTCAACACTGTCCAACATAATCAGCCAGTGGTTTTGGAAATTATTGTTTTTGGTCTGACTCACATCGTCCCCCTAAAAGGCGGCGACGAGTATTACTGATAGATGACAGCCGATCAAGAGCAGAAAGAGGAATTTTTTAAGATTATTCCCACCAAGCCAATGATAAGCTTAACTTATTAATCTACAGATGACTGACACCTCACATTTAATTCTCCAGCACAGTGCTAATTCGCAGAATGAACCGCTGTGGAAACGCCGATTTTTGCCATCTCAGATAAGAGGTTTCTTACTGAAATTATGTCAGCTTGCGAAGAGCCTATATACTGTATAGCTGGCAGAGTGCGCTGCCGTACCGTATTGGCTCATACCAATGCCTGACGATGGCGCATTTTGCAGTTGGTTTTCTCCCGTGAGCGGTCAATCACACCACGGGTCTGACCACAGCGGCGAGATATTTATCCAGGAAAAACAGAAAATTACAGGGTGCTCTATATGAAGCTACGTAGGAAGCGTGTCAAGCCGATTGGGTTAAAAGACGTTACCATCATTGACGATACCAGATTACGCAAGGCGATCACCGCCGCCTCATTAGGCAATGCCATGGAATGGTTCGATTTCGGTGTTTATGGCTTTGTTGCCTATGCACTGGGGCAAGTTTTCTTCCCAGGCGCCGATCCCGGCACACAAATGATTGCCGCTTTAGCAACCTTCTCCGTTCCTTTCTTAATCCGTCCATTAGGTGGCTTGTTCTTTGGCGCTCTGGGGGATAAGTACGGACGCCAGAAAATCCTGTCTATCACCATCATCATTATGTCGATCAGTACCTTCTGTATCGGCTTAATTCCCTCCTATGCCTCAATTGGTATCTGGGCGCCGATCCTGCTGCTGCTGTGTAAAATGGCACAGGGCTTCTCGGTCGGGGGTGAGTATACCGGCGCATCGATCTTCGTTGCTGAGTACTCTCCTGACCGTAAGCGCGGCTTTATGGGTAGCTGGCTGGACTTCGGTTCTATCGCCGGGTTCGTTCTGGGTGCGGGACTGGTGGTGCTGATTTCAGCCATTATCGGCGAAGCAAACTTCCTTGAGTGGGGCTGGCGTATTCCGTTCTTTGTTGCTCTGCCGTTAGGCATCATCGGGCTTTACCTGCGCCACGCGCTGGAAGAGACGCCAGCGTTCCAGCAGCACGTAGATAAGCTGGAACAGGGCGACCGTGAAGGCCTGGCCGATGGCCCGAAAGTCTCGTTCAAAGAGATCGCCACTAAGCACTGGAAAAGCCTGCTGGCCTGTATTGGCCTGGTGATTGCTACCAACGTCACGTACTACATGCTGCTGACTTACATGCCGAGCTACCTGTCGCATAACCTGCACTACTCGGAGGATCATGGCGTGATGATTATCATCGCCATTATGCTGGGTATGCTGTTTGTGCAGCCCGTTATGGGTCTGATGAGCGACAAGTTTGGCCGTCGTCCGTTTGTGATTATTGGTAGCATCGCGCTGCTGGTGATGGCGGTGCCGTGCTTTATGCTGATTAACAGCGGCGTGATGGGGCTGATTTTTGCCGGCCTGCTGATCCTCGCGGTGATCCTGAACAGCTTCACTGGCGTGATGGCCTCTTCCCTGCCGGCCATGTTCCCGACCCATATCCGTTACAGTGCGCTGGCCAGTGCCTTTAACATCTCCGTACTGGTAGCGGGTCTGACGCCAACCGCCGTGGCCTGGCTGGTAGAAACCACCAATAATCTTTACATGCCAGCTTACTACCTGATGGTCGTGGCAGTGATTGGCCTGGTGACCGGGATTATGATGAAGGAAACCGCCAATATGCCGCTGCGTGGCGCCACCCCTGCCGCTTCAGATATGGCTGAAGCGAAAGAGATCCTGCAGGAGCATCACGATAACATTGAGCAGAAAATCGAAGATATTAGTGAGCAGATTAGCGAGCTGGAAGCCAAACGCTCCCGCCTGATTGATCAGCATCCGCGTATTAACGAGTAGTTCTGATTCTGATGATGAGGGCTGACCGGCCTGTCCGGTCGGCCCTTTTTTATCGGGCAAGCCTGACGCACTCAGAACTGGTATTTCATCCCTATATTCCCGCCGTAGCCTTCCACACCCTGCCCATAGCTGTGCTGGTAGGTCACATCGGCGTACAGGCTGAGAGCCGGATTAACCTGACCGCGAATCCCCGTCCCCAGCTGCCACCAGCCGGAGTGAATATCCGGTGAGAGACTCTCCTGATTCATCGCGATACTGGGAATTTTCCCCATCCGCTGCACCGTATCAACCTGCACCCAGGGCTGGACATCCTGCGCATCATAAAACAGCCTCACCCCACCACGCGCTTGCCCCATGACGTCATGGCTGCGATCGACTTTGGCACCACCCGCACGGATTTCACCATTGTGCAGATACTGCCCCATCAGTTGCAGCTGAGGTTCCAGCTTAAACTCGCCGCTGATGGTAAAAGGAACGCCCGTTTCAGCCGACAGCAGAGTACTGTAGCTGCCTTGCCCGGTGTTGTTGATACTTTTGTAGTGGTTACGATACCAGGTGACCTGACCCACGGTATCCAGATACGCCCCCTCCTCATTATCAGCCGTGAAATACCCCCCAAGGCTGTATGCCGTGGTATTAATTTTACCGGTATTGACCGACAAGCCACTACGCTGGCTACGAGCATAGTCACGTGCACTGCTGTGGATATCACCGAGGGTCACCATCACGCCTGAACGCGCCTGAATGTCAGGCGTTACACTCCCCCGCCACAGATCCCCCCCCAGCTGCATAAAGGCGGTGGTGCTGTCATACCCAAACTGGCCTGCTCCGTAGATATCATGCCGCCCATAGATGCGGCCCCAGGCGGCCTCGCCCTCCTGACGGGCACCAAGACGCTGATGGTAGGTTCCGGCCGCCGTGTAAGCATAAGCCGCATTGAGATAAGGCCCAATCAGGTAACCACTGGTCTCTGGACGATAGGGTGCCTCGGGAGCGGGTGCATTGGGGTCGACCACGGGCTTATAGCTGGACTGTAAGTACCATTCATGGCTGTTGACCGGGTTGAGGAAGTACTCATAGTTCCCGGCCAGTAAGGGTTGTGATTGTGTAAAGGTGACATCTTTCGTTTCCCCCGCCACGTTAATGACCGGAATACCCATGTGTGTCTCAGCCCCTTTCCCCCCCTGATTGGTGATATCTACCGTAAAATGGCCTGTGGCATCGCCCTTCACATTCAATCGATCGCTCGGTGAATCGTCGCCATCCAGCCGGGTATGAATACCAATATAGCCGCTGCCGCTCAGGTTATTGTTCACGGTCAGCGTATGGAAATCCTGACCATCAAACAGAACCTTGCCATCCAGCTGGAGCGTATTCAGATCGGAATCCCCGGTCATATTCCAGGTGCTGGTCGAATCCAGTAGGGTACTGCTGACATTTTTCATCATGCCGGTCAGAGTCGAACCGTTTTGCAGATTGAGGTTGACCTGATTACGCACAGAATCTGATATCACGTTGCCATTCAGGGTGGCGTTATCTGCCATCAGATTCACCTGGCTGTTGCGGGCATCTGCACCCTGAGCGTCTTTCAGGGTCAGAGCCTCAAGCACATTGCCATTGCCTCCGGTGGCGACCGTCCCGTTGCTCAGATTCAGATTCAGCGCACTGCCCAGTATTTGAAACGCACTGAAGCCGCCACTCTCTAGCTGAGTATTGTCGAGGGCAGCCTCGCTGAGGGCGTTACCATCTGTATATAATCCGGGGCCATCCGCCGTGACGATAGTACTGTTCGCCACGTTGAGCGTTCCCTTTCTCAACCATAGCCCAATGTTCTTTTCGCCTTTCATGGTCATGTTGATACCGTCGGCGTTGATTTTCGCACCGAGCGCTGCGGCCATCCCCGACCCCCCCGTTCCGGTGGCGGTAATCGATGAGTTGCTTATCGTCATATCACCTTTTGCGCCGCTGGACTGCACACCGGTACTGTTGTTCCCCGTTGTGAGCACATTGATATTTTTTGCATCCAACTGACTTTCCGTGACAATACCGCGACCTCTCTCACCGGTGATCGTGGCCTGAATATTGTCGAGTGATGCTTTACCGCCCTGTGCTGCCACCGCTATACCGTTCTCACCTGAAATGCTGAACACCGTATCCTTCACCTGCAGCAAGGAATCTTTGGTTGTTGTCCAGATGCCGTAAGCATCAGAACCCGATGTCTCGATATGACCTCCGTTAACCTGCGCCGAACCGGCATATTCCAGGCTCACACCATGGGCAAAATCACCGGTGGTGTTGATATTCACGTTATTGAGAACACTTTGTCCTAGCGTCGATATCGCGGTGGCCGTTCTCCCCGTCGTGCTGATACTGCTGTCATTCAGGGTCAATGCAGAACCGGCCTGGTTGCTCTTTTCTACCAGAATCCCCTGGCCCAGATTACTCGCATTAATAATCAGACCGGATGCATTCAGCGTTGCGTTATTAACATGAATACCAAAACTGGAGCTCAGGCCATTGAGAATAATTTGGGAATCTTTTAGCGTTGCCTGAGCCTGTTGAGAGATTTCTATCATATTCAACACGGTGGGGCTATTTGCCGTTAATATCAGGCCATTACCATTAAGCGTTCCGCCCGCAATATCGATGCCCTCATTCATTCTGTTCCCCAGTGTAATATGGGTATTACTGAGATTCAGCGTTGAATTTCCGGTGGCCGAAATACCATAAGCATTTATCCCGGTAACATGAATATTGGTTCCATCCATGTTGAGCGTACCCTGAACAACATTGGCACCGTTGCCATAGCTTCCCTGGGTAGATATGGAGGCTTTATTGATGTCAGCCTGCGCCCCCTGAACGACCCGTACACCGTAAGAGCCAGAGCCGGAAGTGATAAAGTTGAGGTTCGGGTCCGTCACCAGGTGGCTGTTTTCACCACTGGCAGATAGCGCAGGCTGATTATTGCCCGTGGTCATATTTCCCTGACTGACCTGAAGTTTCTGACCATCGTTAACTTCCCATGGTGATGTTGCCGCAGCACTCAGAGGAAACAATAGTAGCGTCACGATATTGCAGGTAAATCGCTTATTCATTTTTCGCATAAAATCCCTTTATTACTTAACTCATCAATAAAGACAAAACAGTCCATTTAAACGTCACAACATCATATTCCCCATTGGGTTTAACTCATAAATTAACAATAGGAAAGTACTTTATTCTTCGAAATAAAAAATGAAAAAAAACGATTAAGCCTCACTAATAAAAATAAAAAACAATAAAATAAAAACAGGCTGTAGCCACTCAGATTATCTGAAAGATATTTTTTCAGAATTAGGATTTCTCTAAGGTAATAGTGAATTACAGTGAACCATGTAAGAGGGATATCGCACTTTTTGCGGCAAAACTGGCGTACACTTTTCACCCTTCAATCAGGAGGGAATGGCTAAATTATCCCCATTCATCGGCGCAGATGGGCAGTTTGTGCGGCAAAAATCCAACTTTCTGCCCTCATAGCGCTACACTTCGCCCTGACCGTAAACTGAATCTGAGGTATTAAGTGAAAATTAAAAGCTACGCAGCAATGAAAGCAGGACAGGCTCTGGAGCTGTATGAGTTCGACGCAGGCGCGCTGAGTGCAGAGGAAGTGGAAGTCGAGGTGGAATACTGTGGCGTCTGCCATTCCGATTTGTCGATGATCGATAACGAATGGGGCATCTCTCAGTACCCGACTATCGGCGGTCATGAAGTGATCGGACGTGTCTCCGCGCTCGGGGATGCGGCAAAAAACAAAGGACTGTCTGTGGGTCAGCGCGTGGGCATTGGCTGGACGGCGAAAAGCTGTCAGCACTGCGATGCCTGCATTAACGGTGAGCAGGTGAACTGCGAACAGGGAACCATCCCGACAATTCTGAATAACGGCGGTTTCGCCGAGAAGCTGCGTGCAGACTGGCAGTGGGTGATCCCATTACCAGAAAGCCTGGATGCGGCGACCGCAGGCCCACTGCTGTGTGGGGGGATCACCGTGTTTAAACCACTGCTGATGAGCAACATTACCGCCACCAGCCGCGTCGGCGTCATCGGCATTGGCGGTCTTGGCCATATCGCGATTAAGATTCTGCGGGCGATGGGCGCTGAAGTGGTCGCATTCAGCTCCACACCGGATAAAAAGCAGTCCATCCTGGATCTGGGTGCCGATGAAGTGATCAACAGCCGTGACCCGGAAGCGTTGAAGTCACAGGCGGGCCGTTTCGACCTGATCCTCAGCACCGTTGCCGTTGACCTTGACTGGAAACCGTACTTCGATGCCCTGGCACCGAAAGGCAAATTCCACACCGTGGGTGCCGTGATGAAGCCGTTCCAAGTGGGCGCATTTGATTTGATCATGGGCGACAAAGCAGTGACCGGTTCGTCTACCGGATCGCCGGGCCAGCTGCGTTCGCTGCTGAAGCTGGCGTCACGTCGCGATATCGCGCCGCACGTCGAGTATTTCCCGATGTCGAAAATTAACGATGCGCTGGACCATGTGCGCGCCGGAAAAGCCAATTTCCGCGTGGTATTGAAAGCGGATTTTTAAGCCGTTGATCGTAACGGGCGGGGCATGCCCCGCCCCTACGAGATCCCCGGCATCATCCATTCCAGGGGCCAGCATGCCCCTGCGAGATCCCCGGCATCATCCATTCCAGGGGTCAGCATGCCCCCTGCGAGGTCCCCGGCATCATCCATTGTAGGGGTCGGGCATGCCCGACCCGTTTCATCGGCAGACTCCTTGTTCCCGTTTTAGTTCACCCTTCATGCAATATTTATTTACATCCTATATTCAAATAATTATAGTTCTCATTTGCTTTCCCATTACAGGCAGAATCTTGTCTGATTGCAGTGCCAATGGACCTCACCGTCAAATCATGGATAAGTCAGCGTGCCAATACCGCCTAGGGATAACCGGTAGATATTTTCGTGCCCGGTGCAGGTATTGACTCAACATCAGCAACTTATTCCAGGAATGATCGTGCCAATGTCTCACTCTGAATCCCGTAAGCAGCCTCACTCAGCGCCATTATCTGCATCACGTATTTTCACCCCGTCTGTTGCCGCACTGTTGGTAATGTCGGCATTGCAGCCTGCCTTTGCCGCCGACAACGCCAAAACTGACACACTGACCGTTGAAGCGAATGTTAATGCGACTGCACAGCAGGACGTCACCGACTACAGCGTTCCGGTGACGTCAGCGGGCACTAAGATGCCGCTGACGCTGCGTGATATTCCCCAGTCTGTTTCTATCGTCAGTAAGCAGCGTATGCAGGATCAGGGATTACAAACTGTTGGCGAGGTGCTGAACAATACCGTCGGTGTGTCCGCCTCCAATATCGACTCCGATCGTTCAAATTATTATTCACGCGGCTTCCTGATTAATAACTACCTGTTCGACGGCGTACCGACAGTCGTGACCGATGTCTGGGATCTGGGTGATGCCCGTTCAGACACCGCCATCTATGACCGTGTTGAAGTGATTCGTGGGGCGAACAGCCTGGCGCTGGGTTCCGGTAATCCGTCAGCCTCTATCAATATGGTTCGTAAACACGCCGACAGCAAAGTACTGACGGGCAGCCTGTCTGCTGAAACCGGCAGCTGGGATAAACAGCGCTACGTGGGTGATATCACCGTGCCGTTAAATGAATCCGGCACTGTGCGTGCCCGTGCCATTGGCGGATACCAGGAGAACGATACCTGGCTGGACCGTTATCACGCGCGTAAGAAATTCCTGACCACGGTAGTGGATGCTGATTTGACCGATTCAACTCAGCTGTCACTGGGATGGGACTATCAGTCCAGCAGCAGTGAAGATCCAAGCTGGGGCGGGATCCCGACGTTCTTCAGCAATGGCGAGCGCACAAACTTCGATCGCAGCTTCAACTCAGGTGCTGACTGGACTTATAGCGATAAAGAATCGAATAAGTTTTTCGCGACTCTGACGCAGAAATTTGATAGCGGATGGCAGGCCCAGGTCAGCGGCAGCCATACCAGAACTAACTTTGACACCCGTCTGATGTATGCCGATGGCTACCCGGATAAAACAACCGGTACCGGCTCCGTTCTGTACAGTGGCTGGAACAAAGGCCGCCGCACTACAGACAGCGCCGATCTGTATGCCAATGGCCCGTTCGATTTGTTTGGCCGTACACATCAGCTGATGGTCGGTGGCAGCTACAGCAAACAGGAAAATACCTTCTTCAATAGCGTCTCTGACCTGACAGGGGTCAATATCGGTGATTACCGCAACTGGAACGGTAACGTCACAGAAGGTACGTGGTCACCGTGGACAAACTCTCTGGCTGATACTATCCGTCAGAAATCAGTCTATACCGCCGCCCGCTTCTCTCTGACGGACCCGCTGTCACTGTTAGTGGGCGCACGTTATACCGACTGGAGCGCTAACGGCACTTCAGGCAGTAACAATAGCGATAAGGTCGCTCCTTATGCGGGCCTGACGTACGACATTAACGACACTTACTCGGTATACGCCAGCTACACCAGTATCTTCCAGCCGCAGACCTCGCGTAGCAGCGATGCGAAGTACCTTAGCCCGGTGACCGGGAAAAGCTACGAAACAGGCCTGAAAGGGGATTGGAATAACAGCCGCCTGACGGCCACGCTATCGCTCTTCCGTACCGAACAGAACGGCCTGGGTGTCAACAGTTACGTCTATATTCCTAATACCACTGAATATGCCTATGACGAAGTCGATGCCGTCAGCCGTGGCGTAGAGTTTGAAGTGAACGGTGCGCTGACCGATAACTGGCAGATGACCTTCGGTGCATCTCGCTACATTGCAGAACAACGTAACGGCACCGCCGTGATGCCGGAAGTACCACGCACCACCGCTAAGCTGTTTACCAGCTATCGTCTGCCGATGTTGCAGGACCTGACCGTAGGTGGGGGTGTTAACTGGCAGAATAAAACCTGGGCCACTGTTGCAGGCGGCCCGGCAGGGAGTGACTACATCGATCAGTCCCCTGTGACGCTGGTAAATCTGTTCAGCCGCTACCAGGTGACCAGGCAGGTTTCCGTACAGGCAAACATTAACAATCTGTTCGATAAAGAGTATTACGATTATATGGGAACTTACGTGGTTTATGGCGCACCGCGTAACTTCACAATATCTGCTAACTACTCGTTTTAATTAGATAAATTCCCTTCTCTACAATGCCAGCCTGCTATCGCGGCTGGCATTGTTACCCCGCCCTGATAAAAATACCAACGCGTGACTTTTTTTCCGATTACACTGCACCATCGATCGGCACAATGTCGCTTATTCATGCACTATTACTCACCTGATGACAGACAATTAAAACAGCGCTCTGAGCGCTTTATTCGTCGCATGTTCGCCATGCGGCAATTGGGCACCTTTTTGTGTTTTTTCCCTATCCTGTCGGTGCTGTTGGAGCTGGGTCGGGGCATGTGGCTGACCATTTTGCTCAGTATTAACGCTTTTATCTGGCCGGTCATTGCATGGATACTGGCACACTCGTCCAGCGATCCGACCGCCACCGAACGGCGAAACCTCACCATTGATGCCGCCTTTGGGGGTGTCTGGGTAGCCCTGATGGGCATCAGCCCGCTGCCGTCACTGATTATCATGGCGGTGCTGGCGTCTGATCGCTATGCCGCCGGTGGCTGGGCGCAGTTAAGACCTGCGCTTGCCGCGTTTCTGCTGGCCTTTATTCCCACCTGGAGCGTGGCCGGTATGCCATTACAGCTGACCTTCAGCACCCGCACGGTGTGGCTGTCGCTGCCGCTGGCTACCTGCTATATGATGGTGCTGAGCGCCGTGTCCTATCAGTTAACCCTGAGCCTGCGCCGTAAAAACCGCGAGCTGGAACGCATTTCACTGATGGACCCCAGCCTGAAAATCCCTAACCGCCGCCTGTTTGACCGCCGCCTGGAAAGCGAATATCTGCGTACCCAGCGCGGTGACAGCCATGCCTGGCTTCTGTTGCTGGATGTGGATAATTTCAAACAGGTGAATGATCGTTTCGGCCATGAAGCCGGGGATTATCTGCTGGCAGAAATCTCCATGCTGCTGCGCACGGAAGTGGGCATCCGGGATATTCCCGCCCGTTTTGGGGGTGATGAACTGGGGGTGATTGTGCGCGATGCCGACAGTAACAGCATTGTGATACTGGCGGCGGCGCTGAAAGAGAAAATTGCTCAAATACAGCTACCGGCGTCACCGAACTTTCAGTGTTCGGTGAGCATCGGCATTGCCCCGGCGGCCAAAGCAGACTCCATTCATCAGTGGCTGCGGAATGCCGACCAGGCGCTGTACAACGTCAAACGCACGGGCCGCGATGGCATCCAGCTCTGGCAGCCGGAGCCTCAGAACCTCTCAAACCGATAAGGGCGCGGATCGATAATCGGCGCTGCAGCCGACACCAGATCGGCAGCCAACTGCCCCGCCGCCGGTGACGTCCCGAACCCATGCCCTGAAAATCCTGTTGCCAGCGTCAGACCCGGAATTTTCGCCACCCGACCAATCACCGGGTTCGAATCCGGGGTGACATCAATAGCTCCGGCCCAGGCATCCGCAATCACTGCCTTTTCAAACGCGGGCCAGGCGGCTCTCAGGTTGGTCATCGCTTCCTGATTCAGCACCGGGTTCACCTGCGGGTCCAGCGTGCGAACCTGTTCAAACGGCGAACGGCCATGGGCTTTCCAGCGACGCGGCAACGCCAGATCCCTGACAAAATTTTTCCCGACGGAGATACGCAGGAAGCTGCGCTGCGTGCGCAACTGTTGCAGGTAGCGCGAACCGATTAACAGATGGTCCAGCGTCAGCGAGGCATCCAGCGCACCGCGTTGAGTAATGATAAAGCCGCCGTCATGATGCTTACGAAACGAGAAATCCGGTGCACCCACGGCAATGTCTGTCGGCCCTTCCATCGGCGTGGTGCGCAATACTGAGCAGATCAGCGGCAGCGTTGGCAGCGAAACACCGAGGTTACCGAGAAAACGTCGTGACCACAGCCCGCCCGCCAGCAGCACCTGCTCGCAGCGGATCTCACCCTTTTCCGTCACCACGCCACTGACGTTACCCCCCGCCAGCGACAGGGTACGTACCGCGCAGTTCTCAACGATCGTCACCCCTTTGGCAATGGCCGCGCGAGCGATGGCGCTGGAAGCCAGCGTCGGTTCGGCCCGGCCATCGGATGGGGTATAAATCCCTCCCGCCCAGTTGCCCCGGCCGCCCGGCACCCGCGCCGCAATCTGCTGCGCCGTCAGTAACTGTGAATCCAGGCCAAGATGCTCAACCGATTTCAGCCAGCCCTCATGCATCGCCATCTGCACATCAGTTCGGCCGACAAACATAATGCCCGCCTGGCGATAACCTACATCCTGCCCGGTGCGCTCCGGCATTGCGGCCCACAGGCGGTCGGCAGCCAGTGCCAGGGGAATATCATCGGCCATGCGGCTGGTTTTACGCACCCAGCCGAGGTTACGTGAAGATTGCTCCCCCGCCAGGCGGCCTTTTTCCAACAGTACAACGGGAATATTACGTTCTGCCAGCGCCAGCGCGGCGGTTAACCCGACGATACCGCCGCCAATCACCACGACGTTGGTGGCAAGGGGCAATGTCGTGGCGGTCTGAACCGGGGTGATCACAGGGGCCATACATACCTTCTTAGCGGGCGTTACAGCGCCACGGTGAGTTCGACAACATTTGCCGCAGAGGCACCACGATACGCGGTCACTTCCAGCTCCACTTTATACACGGTGGAGCCAAGCGGCGGGCAGGTGACCGTCGAAGCCGGGTTTATCCCGCGAAACTTGTCGCCAATAATCGCCATCACCGTCGGCACGTCCTGCGGGTCCTGAATAAAGACGCGCGACATCACCACATCGGCCAGCGAGGCATCTACGGCTGCCAGTGCCTGTTCGATATTGGCGAACACCTGATGCGTCTGTTCGCTGATATCCTCAGGAATTTCTTTGCTTTGCGGGTTACGTCCGGCGGTGTTCGACACGAAAATCCAGTTATCCACTGCCACAATGCGCGAGTAGCTGGCCTTCTCTTCAAAAATCGATCCGGTTTTTACTTTGGTTATCTGAGTCATTTTTCTTCCTTTTGATATATGCAGACCATCCTCTAAATCATTGGCGTTGCGACAAGGCGGCAAGGACATGAATCCCCGGGAGCTTACTCAGGTAAGTGACCGGGGTGAATGTGCGCAGCCAACGCCGTTGCAGCGTCAAGGATGACGAGGATTAATGTAATTCTGGGGTTTCCCACAGATTCAGCTTCACGCCAATACCTTTCTCCAGCGCATTGCGGTAAACCACCGTGCCCCACGCCACGTCCTCTACCGGCATCCCGCCCACCGACATAATGATGATCTCGTCGTCGTTCTGACGGCCGGGTGCATCTCCGGCGACAATCTTGCCGATGTCTTCTAACTGCGCGTGGGTCAGCTTGCCTTCCGCCACCATGTCCATAAAGCGCACGCCAATCACCGGGATGGTGTGATGCGCGGGTTTGGGCACTTCTTCATACCAGGCGTGATAGAGCCCCGTGTTATCCAGCACTTTGCGGACATCGGCCTGTTCCATGCCTTCATCGATATTGCACAACGCAGGCATCGCCAGAAATGCACCGGGTTTTACCCATTCACGTTTCACCAGCGGGTAGGTAGACGGGTCGCCCACTTCGCCAGAGCTGCAATAGGTGACGATATCCGACCCGCGCACCACCGCTTCCAGGCTGTCGACCACCTCAATGGTGGTGATCTGCGGGAACGTCACGGTGATCCAGAAGATAAAGGTGTCCAGACTGTTCTGCCCGCGTCCTTTGATTTTAATGGTGTCGATCAGTGGGCAGACGGCGATAAACGCCGCGACGGCGGTTTTGCCCATCACGCCAGGCCCCAGCAGACCAATCACTTTTGCATCTTTGCGCGCTAAATGGCGGGCGCCCACGCCAGGGACAGCGCCTGTACGGTAGGCCGAAAGCAGGTTGGCGGACATATGCGCCAGCGGGGCGCCTGTATCGGCATCGTTCAGCGTGAACATCAGGATGGAACGCGGCAGCCCTTTCTGGCGGTTGGCAATATTCGAGCCGTACCATTTGACGCCAGCGGTACAAAAACTGCCGCCCAGGTAGGCAGGCATCGCCATTAAACGGCGATCGGCGGTGGGTTTCGGCATGGTCGGGAACGGTGAGTCCTCCGGGAAGGTGACCATCGCACCGTGCGAGTCGTTGTTCGATCCTGCCATGCGATAGTCGCCCTGATACAGCAGGCCAAACATCTCTTCCATCGTATCCACGCAGGCGGGCATATCGGTGACTCCGGCGCGGATCATGTCCGGTTCTGAAAGGTAGATGAAATCGATTTTAGTTGAGTCAGACATGCCGGTTACCCCGTTAAATGAGTGAATGACGTTGCGCGGTCGACGTTGCGCTACACCATGAAAATAACGAGGGATCTTCCGGCCTGTATTGAACTTTTGCGACATGAGGGCGAATCGACAAACGGAAAGTGGCACCCGAATTGCAGTGAGGGTTTGTCATCCCTGTTGCAGGACTCGTCTTATGTCAAACACTCTGGCTTCACATTCGGCGGCCGATATTCAACCGCAGCAACCCTGGTTTGTTCTCAGTGCAGCCAAACACTACTCACTGAAGGCCAGCAGCCATCCGGCGATTTCCCATTTCTATAGCTTTGAAGTCGCCGAGTCGGCCAGCCTGACGCTGGCAGTGCCGGATGGCTGCGTGGATATCGTGTTTGACTGTGATGCTACGCATCCTGTGGCGAGAGTGTGCGGTACTACGCTTGCGGCACGCAGTGCTGCGCTGAACCGCAACCACCGCTATTTTGGCGTGCGCTTTGCGCCGGGAGTGACCCCGGATTTTCTCGATGTGATGGCAGAGGAGCTGACAGATCGTGAGTTTAACTTCTTCGATGTGGTGCCGGATGCACGCCAGGCCTGCGAACAAATCCTGCGTACCCCACTGTTTTTACAGCAGATCGCCCTGTTTAACACCCATTTCACTCCGCGCCTGGTACGCAAAACGTCATTGGTCACCGCAACGATCATTCATACCATCCTGCAACAGAAAGGCAATATCCGCGTGGAGCATCTGGAGGCGTTAACCGGCTATACCTGCCGCACCATTCAGCGCCAGTTTCGTCAGGATACTGGCATGTCACCCAAGGCGTTTGGCCGCATTATGCGCTGCCAGGCGGCACTGCATTCCCTGCACCAGCAAGGGCCGGTGTCGTTTTCTGACCTGGCGCTCGACCTCGGTTTCAGCGACCAGTCGCACTTCCTGCGCGAGTTTAAAAAGCTGATCAGTACCACACCACTCGACTATCAGCGTCAGACCCTGCTCGGTGCGTGGGGCGAGCGTATTCGTTATCACTAAGGGCGAAAAGTTAGCGCCAGGTTAGCGTGAAGTAGCACTAAAACAGTGCGACTGTTGCACCCTGGTGCTGTCCGATTTTTTCTATCCGCACCCGCCGTCACTGATAAATGATGCCAGCAGTACCTGGCCTCGGAAGAACACTTCCTGAGTACGATTTCACTGTCATCTAAGGCGCTGGCGATGAGCAACTCTACCGGTTTAAGAAAAAATACCCTGGGCTTATTTTCCCTGGTCTTCTTTGTTGTGGCGGCAGCCTCTCCCCTGACCGGCGTGGTCGGCGGACTTCCGGTGGCTATGTTCACCGGGAACGGCGGCGGTATTCCTGTGATCTATATTATGGCCTGCGCCATTTTGATGATCTTCTCGGTCGGCTATATCGCCATGAGCCGCCATGTCAGCGACGCGGGCGCGTTCTATACCTATATTTCGAAAGGGCTGGGGGAAAACTGGGGGGCGTCGGCCTCAGTGCTGGCACTGATCGCCTACTTCTCGGTGCAAACGGCCGTGGTGGCGATGCTCGGCTTCTTTAGCCAGCTGTTTGTTGAGCAGCATCTGGGCGTGCATATTCCCTGGTGGGCGCTGAGTATGCTGTTTGTGGTGATTGCCTGGGTGCTGGGCATTAAGCGCGTGGAGGTGGGCGGTAAGCTGCTGGGCGTGCTGATGGTGGCAGAAGTGGCTATCGTCCTGCTGACCGATGTGATGCTACTGATCAAAAAATCCGGCGATCTCAATATCAGCTCGTTTGAACCTTCCGTGTTTATGCAGGGTAACCTCGGCATTGCCTTTATGTTCTCGATTGCCTCGTTTATCGGCTTCGAATCCACTGCCATCTATGCCGAAGAGTGCCGCGATCCGCATAAAACCGTACCGCGTGCCACGATCTGTGCTTTGCTGCTGATCACCGTCTTTTTCTGCTTTACCAGCTGGGCGCTGGTGCAGGCGTATGACATCGATCAGCTGGTGGAGATTGCGCGTAAAGACCCCGGCAACTTCGTCTTTGATATTACCCGTCAGTATGTCGGCCAGTGGGCGGTGGAGACCATGTCGGTGCTGCTGATCACCAGCCTGTTCGCGGCAGCGATGGCATTTCATAATAATATTTCACGCTACATTTTCAGTATCAGCCGTGATGGCCTGATCTGGAAAGAGCTGTGCGAGACACATCCGACCAACGGCACACCGCACAAAGCCAGCCACGTGCACAGCGTGATCCTACTGATGATGCTGGTGGGCATGGGCAGCATCGACCTTGACCCAATGGCACAGATTTTTGCCTTTGGATCGGCGATCGCCACGCTGTCGATTCTGGTATTGCAGGTGGGTGTATCGGCGGCGGTGATCCTGTTCTTCCGCCGTTTAGAGCACCACAATAATAGCGCCTGGCAGGTCTTCTGGGCACCACTGCTGGCCATGACAGCGATGTCAGTCACTATTATTCTGGTGATCAACAATTTGCAAATTCTGAGCGGCAGCGACTCGAAGCTGGTGCAGCTCATCCCGTGGTTTATCGCGGTTTGTTCAGCGGCAGGCTATGCGATGTCAGTGAAGCGCAAAGGACGTACACTCCCGGCCTGAGAGGCCGGACTCGCGGAATGCAATACGAATGGCGGCGACGGTGTTTTATTGCCGCCCCGGACAGCAGAACGCTCCCGCCTTTACAGGTCGGAAGCGTTCTGTGAACACGTTACTTTGAATACGCTTATTTAATCCCGAACACGCCGTACAGGTGCACCATTAGCCACATAGTACGGAACGTCACTACGGGCCAGTGGCGGACGCCCACGGATCATATCGGCTATTTTTTCAGCGATCATGATCGTTGGCGCGTTAAGGTTTCCGGTGGTGATGCGCGGCATAATGGAGGCATCCACGATGCGCAGGTTCTCCATGCCATGCACTTTGCCATCATGTCCAACCACGGCCATTTCATGATAACCCATCGCATTCGAACAGGAGGGGTGATAGGCCGTTTCAGCATGCTCGCGGACAAAACGGTCCAGGTCGGCATCACTTTGACAGCTCGCACCCGGCGAAATTTCCTTGCCACGATAAGGATCCAGCGCACGCTGCTGGATGATTTCACGCGTAAGGCGAATAGCCGCACGGAATTCACGCCAGTCCTGATCCTGGGACATATAGTTAAACAGGATACTCGGATGGTCATGCGGGTTCTTCGAGGTGACCTGCACACGGCCACGACTCATTGAACGCATCGAACCTACGTGTGCCTGGAAGCTATGGACTTTAATCGGATTCGAGCCGTTATAGTTAATCGCGATCGGCAGGAAATGATATTGAATATTTGGCCATTCAAACTCTTCGTGGCTGCGAATAAATCCGCCCGCTTCAAAATGGTTACTGGCACCAATACCCCTCCCCATAAACATCCACTCCGCACCAATCAACGGCTTATTATGCAGCTTCAGCGCAGGAACCAGCGAAACGGGCTGCATGCACTCATACTGCAAATACATTTCCAGATGATCCTGCAAGTTTGCGCCAACACCGGGCAGATCGTGAACAACTGGAATATCCAGGCTTTTTAACAGCTCACCCGGGCCAACGCCTGAGCGTTGCAGGATTTGCGGAGAAGCAATCGCCCCCGCACAAAGCAACACTTCACGTCGCGCACGTGCCGAGTGCGGGATCTCTTTTTGTAGCCAGGCCACTCCGGTCGCCCGTTTGTTCTCAAACAAAATACGATCGGTCACGGCATGGATTTCAATCGTCAGGTTTGGACGTTGACGCGCCATGTCCAGATAGCCCCGTGCGGTACTCGCACGACGCCCATGTGGCGTTACGGTGCGATCCATCGGGCCAAAACCTTCCTGCTGGTAACCATTTAAATCGTCAGTACGCGGATAACCTGCCTGCACACCCGCTTCAACCATTGCGTGGTAAAGCACGTTGTTATCGTGTTTTGGCGTAGTCACGCTGACAGGACCACAGTCACCATGATAATCATTGCCGCCAATATCGCGGCGTTCCGCTATTTTGAAGTACGGCAGGCAGTCAAGATAACTCCAGTTTTCCAGACCTTTCTGTTTCGCCCAGCCGTCATAATCCATGGCATTACCACGGATGTAACACATCCCATTGATCAGCGACGATCCGCCCAGCCCTTTACCACGACCGCACTCCATGCGTCGGTTGTCCATAAAGGGTTCTGGATCGGTCAGATAGGCCCAGTTATAGCGCCGTCCCTGTAACGGATAAGCCAGTGCCGCAGGCATCTGCGTACGGAAGTCCTGACGGTAGTCCGGGCCTCCGGCTTCCAGTAACAGCACGCTGACATCAGCGTCTTCTGTCAGGCGCGTCGCCAGTACGTTACCCGCTGAACCCGCACCAATAATGATGTAGTCATATTCCCTGATAGTCGTCATAAAAACCTCAATGTCCTTATTTAAAAAACAGATTGATAGCGTTCCAACTCAACCTGGATTGACTTGATACGCGTGTAATGGGCGAGCGTGCTTATCCCATTTTCACGTCCAACACCGGATTGTTTGTAGCCGCCTACCGGCATTTGCGCAGGCGATTCTCCCCAACTGTTGATCCAGCAGATACCGGCTTCTAACTGATGAATGGTGCGGTGAGCTTTTGCCAGATCGCGTGTGATGACACCTGCCGCCAGGCCAAAGTGGGTATTGTTCGCACGGTCAATGGCTTCCTGCTCATCGTCCCAGGTCAGAATGCTCATGACCGGCCCAAAAATCTCTTCTTTGACGATGGTGTGATGATCTTCGCAGTCGGTGAAAATCGTCGGCTGAACGTAAGCACCTTGTGCAAAAATGCCTGATGTTTCGCGCGCACCACCGCACAATAAACGTGCCCCTTCCGCTTTGCCGCTGTCGATATAGCGCAGGACATTTTCCATATGGGAAAAACTGGTCAGCGGACCGAAATTGGTGCGGGGATCCATTGGTTCCCCCATGCGAATACGCTTAACGCGAATTTCCAGCGCCTTTTCCAGTGCGGCTTTCTGTGAACGATGCACAAACACGCGTGTCCCGTTGGTACACACCTGCCCGGAGCTGTAGAAATTCGCCATCATTGCGATGTCTGCGGCCAGTTCGATATCAGCATCGGCCAGAATCAGCAGCGGTGACTTGCCGCCCAACTCCATCGTGACGTCTTTAAGCGATGAAGCCGCCGCGCTGGCCATGACTTTCTTACCGGTTTCAATACCGCCAGTGAAGGAAATTTTTTCAATACGTGGGTGCTGTGTTAACCATTCACCGACTAAACGCCCTGCCCCCTGAACCACGTTAAATACACCATCTGGCAGACCCGCCTGCGTGTAGATCTCAGCCAGTTTAAGTGCGGTCAGCGGAGTCACTTCGCTAGGTTTGAAAATCATCGCGTTACCTGCGGCAAGCGCGGGGGCCGATTTCCACAACGCAATCTGGATCGGATAGTTCCAGGCACCGATCCCGGCCGTCACGCCCAGCGGTTCACGCCGCGTATAGAAGAAGCTGCTATCGCGTAGCGGATACTGCTCACCTTCAATGGATGTTGCCAGGCCAGCGTAATACTCCAGCACATCCGCGCCCGTGACGATATCGACAACCGAAGTTTCAGAGAAAGGCTTGCCGGTATCCAGCGTCTCCAGGTGGGCCAGCTCATCATTGCGTTCACGCAGGATGTCTACGGCACGTAACAAAATACGTGAACGCTCCGTTCCGGTCATTGAGGCCCAGATTTTTTGGCCACGTTCTGCACTCGTGACCGCTCGTTCAACATCGTCCTCGGTTGCGCGCTGCACCTCAGCCAGCACCTCACCGTTTGCCGGGTTGATCGTTTCAAACGTCTCTGGGCCACTGGCGTCAGTCAAACGACCATCAATATAAAGTTGTTGCAGGGGGAGTTTCGCCATCAGTACGGTTCCTTTTGTCAGTTGGCTTGGGGATTCAGATTCTGTTACTTAGCTTATTTTCAACATAGTCGAAGGCAATTTCGCATGCCTTCCGTGCATTAAAATCGATGCCAGCCAGGCTACCGCGTAGCCATAATCCGTCAATCATTGCCGCCAGGCCTCGGGCAGCTCTGCGTGCTTCGTCCTGCGGTAAACAGCGGCGAAACTGGCAGCAAATGTTGGAATACAGTCGGTGATCGTTGACCCGCTGCAAACGACGTAACGCGGGCTGATGCAGACTTGCTGCCCAGAAATCAAGCCAGGCACGCATTGATGTTCCGCTGGTCTGGCTGCGGTGAAAGTTGCCTTCGATAATGGCGAACAGTTGCGCTTCAGGGGTGTCCTGCGCGCTACTCCGGCAGGTAGCCACTGCATCGTGCAGGTCGCACAGGATGCGGCGCATCGTGGCGTTTAACAAACCGTCTTTGTCGCCAAAGTAGTGGCTGACAATACCCGTAGACATCCCTGCCTGGCTGGCGACCTGAGATAACGTCACACCCGCTAAACCGACGTCACCTATGGTTTCGAAGGCCGCAGTGATCAACTGCTCTTTGCGTTGTTCAGGTATGGCTTTACGGGACATTTCAACTCCAGGTGGCAGCGACCACACATTTAAAATTCACTGATTGAACGTTCAATCAATCTACATTATGCTACGAAAATGTCAAAGGCGTGGTTATTAAATGTTAATGACCATGTCTTTATAAGATGGATTTTACGCTTTACACCATGGAACTGTTCATATGACTGAGATCGCGCCAAAACCGATCGGCCATGCACCGATCAGACTGAATGCTCCCGTTTTTTTTAGCTCTGCTGTCGTTATCCTGCTGTTAGGACTGCTGGTGGTGATGTTTCCTACCGGAAGCCATCAATGGCTTAACAGCGCCCAAATCTGGATGGCGGATGTGTTTGGCTGGTACTACATGCTGCTGATGATCGCGTGCATGATTTTTGTATTCTGGCTTGCCCTTTCCCGCTTCGGGCACATCAGACTGGGCGAGGAGGGGGAAGCACCGCAGTTTAGTTACCCTTCATGGATTGCCATGCTTTTCTCAGCGGGTATTGGAATCGCACTGGTGTATTACGGTGCCTATGAGCCACTGGACCACTTTCTGCAACCGCCAGAAGGCCAGGGGGGAACGCCTGAGGCCGCCCGTCAGGCAATGGCGATTACATTCCTGCACTGGGGCCTTCACGGCTGGGCGCTGTATGCGCTCATCGCCACAGCACTGGCCTATTTTGCTTACTGCCGCGGATTGCCTCTGGCGCTGCGTTCGGCCCTTTACCCTATTTTTGGCGAGAGGGTTCACGGCTGGGCCGGGCATTTAGTCGACAGCTTTGGCATTCTGGTCACTGTGATTTCGATGGTCACTAACCTCGGTATCGGGGCATTGCTGGTGAACTCCGGCCTGCACTATCTGTTTGATATCCCACAAACGCCACATGTGCTGTTGATACTGATTGTTGTGATGATGATTGTGGCAACGCTAGCCGCCGTCACCGGCGTCGAGAAAGGCATCGCGATGCTCTCTAACATCAACGTTGGCTTCCTGTGCTTACTGTTGCTGTTCGTCTTCGTCACCGGCCCAACGCTCAATCTGATCAACGGGATGCTTCAGAATACGGGCGATTACCTGACATCGATTGTCGGGAAGAGTTTTGATGTGTATCTCTATGGCAAAGCGCGTCGCTGGCAGGGTGCATGGACGCTTTTCTACTGGGCGTGGTGGGTTGCCTGGGCACCGTTTGTCGGCTTGTTTATTGCCCGTATCTCAAAGGGACGTACCATCCGTGAGCTTATCCTGGGTGTCATGCTGATCCCGTTAGGCTTCACCCTCGCCTGGCTGTCTATTTTCGGCAATACCGCGATCAGTCTTGTGCTGGAGCATTCAGATAAAATTCTGGGTCAGGTTGCGTTGAAAGATCCCCCTATGGCGGTTTTCAAACTTTTCGAATACCTCCCCTTCACTAAAATCACTGCGGGTTTCGCTATTGTCATCAGTTTTGTGCTGTTCCTGACACCTGTCGATTCAGGCACGCTGATGATTGCTAATCTATCCAGCAAGGGGGGAACCAATGACGATGATGCACCTGCCTGGCTACGCATTTTCTGGGCTTCTGTCACCACGTTAGTCTGTGCAGGCCTGTTGTATGCTGGCAGCTTCAGCGCCATGCAAACCGCTGTCGTGATTTGTGGCTTACCCTTCTCTGTGGTGATCGTGCTGTATATGGCAAGCCTGTACCGCGATTTGCAGAAATTTGGTGATAAGACGATGATGCAGGCAGACCGCCAGGGCTAGTCTGGCGATACTGCACAATATCGTTGAAACCATCAATGCCCCTGACTATCAACGTCAGGGGTTATTGAAGGGAGATTCGTGTCAGTACCACCTGCCGGGCAGACTCAATATGCCTGATGGTTTCCTCGCGTGCCTGCTGCGCATCCCCGCGCGCATACGCATCAAGAATGGCGGCATGTTCATGCTGGAACGCGGGAGTATCCGCCAGCAGTCGGCGTTGCAGATATTCGTAGCGCTCAATCTGCGCGCATAACTCTGCGATCATTTTCAACAGCCTGCCGTTATGACAGCCGCGATAAAGAAGGGTGTGAAACTCGCGGTTCAGCTCTCCCTGCTTTTGCACGCTCACCGTACTCTCCAGTAATTGATGAACCAGTCTGACACGCGCCAGCGTCTCTTCGTCGCGGTGGATCACGCTGTGATAAATCGCCTCCCCCTCCAGCAGCGCACGCAGCGTGTAGATCTCATTCACATCATCGACGGTTAGGGCTCTGACAGCAGCACCTCGGTTACGCTGCGTTTCAACAATTCCTTCGCGTTCAAGCTGCTGGATGGCCTCACGCAGCGGGATGCGGCTAACGGCAAACTGACTGGCCAGTTCACGTTCGATCAAGCGTGCGCCATCAGGCAGTTCGCCCTGATTGATCATGTCGCGCAGGGAGGCAGCAATAACATCTGCCGTGGAGCCTGGTTTAGTCAGCATCAGTGTATTCTCAACAAAACAGTTGGAATAATGGTATACCATCTGCTTTACTTGCACAATCAACGTGCGCGGTTATCCGCATTTCCCTCAGGAGCAAGCAACATGGCACAACGTGAACATCACTATCAGGTTTCGGTTGAATGGACAGGGAATAAAGGACAGGGCACCGCATCCTACAAGGCATACGACCGCGACTACCAGATGAGTGCGGGCGAGAAAGCACCGATTGCAGGCTCATCCGATCCGGCATTTCTGGGCGATGCCACACGATGGAACCCTGAGGATCTGCTGGTTGCTTCGGCTTCGGCCTGCCATAAATTATGGTATCTGCACCTGTGCGCTGAAGCCGGAATTATTGTCCAGGCTTACCGGGATGACGCGGAGGGAACAATGGTGGAAGGCAAGACAGGCTGCTTTACCCACATTGTGCTAAAACCGCAGGTGAGCATTTCCTCAGGCGACCCGGAGCTGGCGCGCATGCTGCATCACCGGGCCCATTCGCTTTGCTATATTGCCAACTCGCTGAACTTCCCGGTGCAGTGCGAACCAACGATTGTGCAGTATTAGTATTGAGCTGAAAAAAACAGGGCCACCTAAGCGTTGTGTGCCCTATCAGTCAGAAAGGAAAAAACGATTAAAGATTCACTTCCCCTTCCAGGCTATGCACGGCGCGGCCTGGCATTTTGTGCCCTCGTTTTTGATAAATTTCCGCTACTTTGACGATGCATACATTTAATCAAAATTCCCTTCTCTTTTTTCTAAACAGTGCCACAATGAAATCAGAAACATAATGCGCGATTAAATAGCGCGCTACTTAAAGTTCTACGATTGATTATAAAAAAGATGCAACACCGGGGATTTTTAATACCTGCAACACCAGGGAAAACTCTTACAGATACGTGGTTTTGTCAGCATGCCAGCCACATTTAGACATTCTGATTTCAGCTTGTAGCCGACTGACACCGTGATGTCGTTCTTCAGATAAAGGCTGCTTTCGTTTAATCCCGGCCACCCTGGTGGCCCCGTACAATAATGAGAAACGCCTATGCCAACCCGCACATCACAGCGCCCCGTGCCAGTCATGACTAACGTGCGTGAACTTCGCCTCGCCGCCGGTCTTTCTCAGGAAGGCGCAGCCGAGCGCTTTAACCTCAGCCTGCGTGTCTGGCAAACGAAAGAGGCCGCCAGTAAGCCGGCGCTACTCAGTCAGGTTGAATATGAGTTCCTGTTGCTGCTGGCAGGCCGCCATCCGAATTTCACTCTGACAGCGCAGTAAATAAGACAGCAATGCGCAGGATGATGACGTCATACTCACTCACAGCGCCTGCGCACATGCCCATGCGGAACTCCACGCCCACTGGAAGTTATAGCCTCCCAGCCAGCCGGTCACATCCACCACTTCACCGATAAAATAGAGCCCTGGAACATCACGCGCCTCCATCGTTTTCGATGACAGCTGGGTGGTATCGACGCCGCCCAGCGTGACTTCGGCGGTGCGGTAGCCCTCGGTTCCGTTAGGCTGCACGCGCCACTGGTGCAGCGCAGTCGCCAGATCGGCCTGCTGACGGCTGTTCAGCTGCTTCAGCGTGCACTCCGGTACGGTCCCCAGCAGTTGCAGGCACTCAACCAGACGTTTCGGCAGCAGTTTTGCCAGGGTGTTTTTCAGGCTCTGATTAGGATGACTGTTACGCTCATCATTAATAAACGCGTCAATATCCTGGCCTGGGGAAAGGTTAACGGTGACAAATTCACCCGGTAGCCAGTAGCTGGAGAGTTGCAGGACCGCCGGGCCAGACAGGCCACGATGGGTAAACAGCAGCGCTTCTTTAAATACCGTGCCGTCTTCGGCGGTGAGTACCGATGGCACCGAGACGCCGGATAGTGTCTGAAGCTGTTCCAGCAGTGGTTTATGCAGGGTAAACGGCACCAGCCCGGCGCGGGTGGGAAACACCTTCAGGCCAAACTGTTCAGCCATTTTATAGCCGAACGGCGACGCACCCAGCCCCGGCATCGACAATCCACCACTGGCGATCACCAGTTTCTCTGCCTGTACCTCTGTGCCGTTCAGTTGCAGCGTGTAGCCGCTGTCGTCACGCGTGACGGACACCACCTCACTGCGCAAGCGTAATGTGACCTGCCCGTTCTCACACTCTTTCAGCAGCAGGTCAACCACCTGCTGGGCAGAGTCGTCACAGAACAACTGGCCCAGGGTTTTCTCATGCCAGGCAATACCGTGACGGTTAATAAGATCGATAAAATCCCACTGGGTATAACGCGCCAGCGCAGATTTACAAAAATGCGGGTTATGCGACAGGTAAGCCGCAGGTTCGGTGTAAAGGTTGGTGAAATTACAGCGTCCGCCGCCCGACATCAGGATTTTACGCCCGGCTTTTTTGCCATTATCAATCAGCAGCACCCGCAGCCCTTTTTGCCCCGCCTGGGCTGCACAAAACAGACCCGCTGCGCCTGCGCCTACTACGATAACGTCAAACTTTTCCACCACACACTCCGCGCCGACTCTCAAAAACGCTGATTGTAGTGAGTTGGGGGCGGGGATACCAGCTTCAGGCCCCAATCGGGGTTGAAACATTTTGTAACTTTATGATTTTTTAGTCTTTTCACCCGTAACTGTCATCACATTGACACGTTACTGTCAAAAAAAGTCTATATTTCCCTTTCCCCGGGTGCGGTTTGTCGCTGATAATGCGCCGCGTTCATGTCCTCCAAAATGGCGTAACGCTTATGCTACATCTGTTTGCTGGTCTTGATTTTCATACCGGCCTGTTACTGGTACTCGCTCTGTTGTTTGTCTTGATCTACGAAGCAATCAATGGCTTCCATGACACGGCCAATGCAGTCGCTACCGTGATCTATACCCGTGCAATGCGCTCGCAGTTAGCGGTTGTCATGGCAGGGGTGTTCAACTTCTTTGGTGTACTGTTGGGCGGCTTAAGCGTGGCTTACGCTATCGTCCATCTGCTACCCACCGATCTGCTATTGAATGTGGGATCGGCTCACGGGCTGGCCATGGTCTTTTCCATGTTGCTTGCCGCTATTATATGGAATCTCGGCACCTGGTACTTCGGGTTACCGGCTTCCAGCTCTCATACTCTGATTGGTGCCATCATTGGTATCGGCCTGACCAACGCGTTGCTGACTGGCACCTCGGTGGTGGATGCGCTGAACATTCCCAAAATGATCGGTATCTTTATGTCGTTGATTATTTCACCGATTGTCGGCTTAGTGATTGCCGGTGGATTGGTGTTTATCCTGCGCCGCTTCTGGAGCGGGAATAAAAAACGTCAGCGGATTCATATGACTCCAGCCGAGCGTGAAAAGATCGATGGCAAGAAAAAGCCACCGTTCTGGACCCGTATCGCGTTGATTGTCTCGGCGATTGGCGTCAGCTATTCGCACGGCGCAAACGACGGCCAGAAAGGTATCGGCCTGATTATGCTGGTACTGATTGGCGTTGCACCGGCAGGCTTTGTGGTCAATATGAATTCCAGCGGTTATGACATCACTCGCACCCGCGATGCGGTCAACCATCTGGAACAGTATTACCAGCAGCATGCCACCTCGCTGAAGCATATCATCGAGATGTCACCGCCTGCGTTGCCAACGCCGGAAGAGGTGCCAACAGGTCCTCATGAGTTCCATTGTGATGCGGCGCGTGCTTTGCCTGCCATCCAGCGTGCTCAGGGTCTGCTGAACAACCTCTCCAGCTATGATGCGTTAAGCGTGGAACAGCGCGGACAGCTGCGTCGCCTGCTGATGTGTATCTCAGACACCGCAGAGAAAGCCGCCAAGCTGCCGGAAACCAAGCCTGACGACAAACGCTTCCTCAACAAGCTGAAGGGCGACCTGCTCAACACCATTGAGTATGCTCCGGTGTGGATTATCCTGGCCGTCGCGTTGGCGCTGTCACTGGGTACCATGGTTGGCTGGCGTCGTGTTGCCACCACTATCGGTGAGAAAATCGGTAAAAAAGGCATGACTTACGCACAGGGAATGTCTGCTCAGATGACGGCAGCCGTCTCAATCGGTGTGGCAAGTTATACCGGGATGCCGGTTTCAACCACCCACGTCCTCTCCTCTTCCGTTGCCGGTACGATGCTGGTTGACGGCGGCGGCGTGCAGGGGCGCACCATTAAGAACATCCTGCTGGCGTGGGTCTTCACCCTGCCGGTCTCGATTGTCCTTTCCGGTAGCCTGTACTGGCTGGCACTGAAGCTGATTTGATGCGCAGCGGGTGGACCGAAAAAGGTCCGCCCGATAGAACTCATGATTCATCCAGAAGGCGCCCCCTTATCAGGGGCGCCTTTTTTAATGCCAGATGGCCAGCCCAATAAGACTGATAAACACCAACCCACAGAGTGAACTGGTTAATAAAAACTGCCCACGAACGCGCTCGCAGCGTCGGATAAATTCATCATCGTGATGATCAAGATAACGCTGTGCCCAGATATACCCGATCAGCCGCACCTGTTTACTCGGCTGCCCATGAGACGTAAAGAATCCAGCGCCATCTACATACTGATACAGCAACGGATCGCATCCACGCAGCACCACTAACAGCGCCCGCAGTGAAGAGAAATAGCGCGCCATATTCACCAAACAAACGACACAAAGAGCCCAGAAAAGCGCAATGGTGCTGATCATGATCCCCTCCCGGCCACTCATCACGGAAATGCATAACCCGGGCAAAGCCGGATACGCCCCACGATGGTTTCGCCAACCTTATTATTAAGATGATTGCTGCATGCCGATTGACGCCACATAACGCTTTTGCTGCCGTCAATTATCAGTGTAGGAGATATGTTTAAATTTTTTCCAGCGATGTTTACTGCGTCCACCAGCAAAGGGACAAAAATTCATGTTGATCGCCCTCGCAAACGCCGCCGCATGCCACAACACCCGGTAACATTTTTCGCTATACTCACTCTCAACACTTACGTGAAAAGGAGTATTCAAATGGCCTATAAACATATTCTGATTGCCGTCGATCTCTCGCCGGAAAGTAAACTGCTGGTCGACAAAGCGGTTTCGATGGCACGACCTTACGATGCGAAGGTGTCCCTGATCCACGTTGATGTGAACTATTCAGACCTCTACACCGGCCTGATTGACGTCAACCTTGGGGATATGCAAAAACGTATTTCTGAAGAGACGCACACTGCACTGACGGATTTGTCCAACAGCGCGGGCTATCCGATTGCGGAAACGTTAAGCGGTAGCGGTGACCTCGGCCAGGTGCTGGTCGATGCCATTAAGCAGTATCAGGTGGACTTAGTGGTTTGCGGGCACCACCAGGATTTCTGGAGCAAGCTGATGTCTTCCGCACGCCAGCTGATCAACACCGTGCATATCGATATGCTGATCGTACCGCTGCGCGACGAAGACGAAGATTAATGTGCCGGGCGGGCTGACCGAAAAAGAAGGTCAGCCGCTACGCCAAAAAAGAAGATCAGCCCCATTATGTCAGGGACGCCCCTTCTTCCCGGTGGTCCCGTGGGGCATTTACGGGTGAATAAATATCAAAACGGTGGCTCTTGGTGGTGACCGCATTCGGTGTGGCAACATCGGCGATGGGCGGCGCATAATCAGGCCGTTTCACCACAACGCGTTTTTTGGCCAGCTGGCGCGCGGGCAGCAGCAGCCCGTCGGCATCTTCATCCGGGCCCACCAGCGACTGGAAAACACGCATCTCTTTCTTCACCAGCGCGCTTTTTTGCTTATGCGGGTACATCGGATCGAGGTACACCACATCAGGCGGCGGGCTGATATCCGTCAGTGCATTGAGACTGGAAGCATGCAGCAGCGTCAGACGCTCACGCAGCCAGGAACCAATCTCCGTATCGGCATAGCCACGACGTAAACCGTCATCGAGCAGCGCGGCGACGACCGGGTTACGTTCCAGCATCCGCACCCGACAGCCAATCGATGCCAGTACAAAGGCATCCCGTCCCAGCCCGGCGGTCGCATCCACCACATCCGGCAGATAGCCACTTTTGATACCGACGGCTTTCGCCACAGCCTCACCGCGGCCACCGCCGAACTTACGCCGGTGCAGCATCGCCCCGGAGACGAAATCAACAAAGATGCCGCCCAGCTTCGGCTCATCGCGCTTACGCAGCTCCAGATGTTCCGGGGTCAGCACCAGCGCCATCAGCGCGTTTTCATCATGCACCAGTTGCCAGCGGGCAGCTAAAACAGATAAGGCGCCGTTTCCGGCGCCCGTTTCATCTAACAAACAGATGTTCACTGATGACTTACCCTTTGATACCGTAGTGTTTCAGCATCGCATCCAGCTGTGGCTCACGACCACGGAAGCGACGGAACAGCTCCATCGGCTCCTCCGATCCGCCCCGCGTCAGGATATTGTCGAGGAACGACTGCCCGGTTTCCCGGTTAAAAATCCCCTCTTCTTCAAAGCGGGAGTAGGCATCTGCCGCCAGCACATCGGCCCACAGGTAGCTGTAGTAACCTGCGGCATAGCCACCGGCAAAGATATGGCTGAACGCATGCGGGAAGCGGCCCCACGATGGGCCAGGCACCACGGCGACCTGCGCTTTGATCTCTTTCAGAATATCAAGAATACGGGCACCTTTCGCCGGGTCGAACTCGGCATGCAGGCGGAAATCGAACAGGCCGAACTCCAGCTGACGCAGGATAAACAGCGCTGCCTGATAGTTTTTGGCCGCCAGCATTTTCTCCAGCAGATCCTGAGGTAACGGTTCACCGGTTTCGAAATGACCGGAGATAAACGCCAGCGCTTCCGGCTCCCAGCACCAGTTTTCCATAAACTGGCTTGGCAGTTCGACGGCATCCCACGGCACACCGCTGATGCCGGACACGCCTGGGGTTTCAATGCGTGTCAGCATATGATGCAGGCCGTGACCGAACTCATGGAACAGCGTGGTGACTTCATTGTGGGTGAACAGTGCAGGTTTGCCGCTAACCGGACGATTGAAGTTACAGGTCAGATAGGCCACGGGTTTTTGCAGCGTGCCATCGGCTTTACGCATCTGTCCCACGCAGTCATCCATCCACGCCCCACCGCGTTTATGTTCACGCGCATACAGGTCAAGGTAGAAGCTGCCGCGCAGCTCACCGCTTTCATCGAACAAATCGAAGAAACGCACATCAGGGTGGTAAACATCCACATCGTGGCGTTCGCTGGCGGTGATGCCATAAATGCGTTTCACCACTTCAAACAGACCATCCAGCGCACGTTGGGCCGGGAAGTACGGACGCAGTTGCTCATCACTGATGGTGTACAGATGTTGTTTCTGCTTTTCGCCGTAGTACGTCAGATCCCAGGGCTCCAGATCCTCAACACCGTGCTCTTTCTTCGCGAAGGCACGCAGCTGAGCGACTTCCTGCTCAGCCTGCGGACGGGCGCGTGTTGCCAGCCCGTTCAGGAAATCAATTACCTGTGCCGGGTTTTCGGCCATTTTGGTCGCCAGCGACTTCTCAGCATAGGATGCAAAACCCAGCAGTTGAGCCAGTTCATGGCGCAGTGCCAGCTCTTCCGCCATCACATCGCTGTTGTCCCACTTCCCGGCATTTGGCCCCTGATCAGAGGCGCGAGTGGAGTAAGCACGGTAAATCTCTTCGCGCAGCGCCTGGTTGTCGCAGTAGGTCATGACGGGCAGATAACTTGGAATATCCAGCGTCAGCAACCAGCCGTCCTGCTCTTTGGCTTCCGCCTGTGCTTTCGCTGCGGCCAGGGCACTTTCCGGCATCCCGGAGAGCTCTTTTTCATCGGTAATCAGCTTGCTCCAGCCCATTGTGGCATCGAGCACGTTGTTGCTGTAGGTCGAACCCAGCTCTGACAAACGCGCGGCGATTTCACCGTAACGCTGCTGCTTCTCTTTCGACAGACCAATACCAGACAGCTCGAAATCACGCAGCGCGTTATCGATAGCTTTCTTCTGCGCAATATCCAGAGCCGCGAAGTTGTCGCCCTCTTTCAGGTCACGATAGGCCTGGTACAGACCTTCGTGCTGCCCCATCCAGGTGCTGTATTCTGACAACAGCGGCAGCGCCTGCTCATACGCCTGGCGCAGTTCAGGGCTGTTTTTTACCGAGTTCAGATGGCTGACCGGCGAGAACAGGCGGCTCAGGCGATCGCCCACTTCGGCCAGCGGCTGCTCAAGGTTATCCCAACTGTACGGTGCCCCCTGGGCCACCACGCGTTCTACCGCCGCACGGCAGTCATCCAGCGCCTGGGTCACAGCGGGGACCACATGTTCAGGTTTAATGGCGGAGAAAGGGGGAAGCGTAAAAGAAGAGAGTAACGGATTGGTCATAGCGCAGTCCTTTAATCGTTGTATGGGGCGCGTTTTCACGCACGATTTCTTTAACATGAGGGTAAGTGTAGTGAAAATCAATGGGTCAGCGTGTCGGCAACGGCTTTCCCCCCGTGCTACCCACCCTTTTCACCGCATTTTACGCATTGCCACACTCAGGTGAGCATTGCATACTCCCCCCGCTTTCATACATCGTATTACTCCGTTACAAACAGGGAGTTTATTTATGTGGTATACGCTGGCGGCCTCGTTACTTTTTTTACCCTTTTATCTGCGCAGTTCACTGATATTACTGACGATCGCCCTCGTCCTGGCTGTGCTGGATCAGACGCTGCTGCCGCCCGGCATTATCGCACTGACGGTGATGGGTGTTGTCGCGGTGTACTGCGCGGTTCAGAAACAACCTCACGCTTTCGCGCTACCCGGTGAAATTATCCTGGTTTTCAGCGCAGTGGCGCTGATGCTGCACATGATCCCTGGAGTGAATAATCTCATCATTGTTTCTGGTGAACAGGCCGGGCCACAGAGTGCGCCCTTTACCTTTTACTACAACCTTGATAAAGCGCTTATCCCGTTTCTGTTACTGGCCTGCCTGCCCACGCTGTTGAAGCGCCCGGCAAAGCCCCCGGCTAACGTGCTCTGGTGGCTGGTTCTGCTAATGTCGATGCCTTTGCTATTGCTGTTGGCGACCTTTGCTGGCGGCCTGAAGGTGGAACCCCATCTGCCTTCGTGGCTGGGATCGTTTATGCTGGCCAATCTGTTTTTTGTCTGTCTGGCAGAAGAAGCGCTATTTCGCGGCTATATCCAGCAGCGTTTAAGCCAGCTACTGGGTGACAAACGGGCGCTGCTGATTGCAGCACTGTTGTTTGGTCTGGCCCATTTTTCCGGCGGACTGCTGCTGGTGCTGTTTGCCACGATGGCCGGTGTGATCTACGGCCTTGCCTGGCTGTGGAGCGGACGTTTGTGGGTGGCGACACTGGTGCATTTCTCCTTTAATATGCTGCACCTGCTGCTGTTTACCTATCCGTTCTGGCAGCACATTCCGACCTGAACGCGCTTTTTTAAGCCGTTTTCGCTATAATGACCGCAACCTGTGCCGCCCACTGGCGGCACGCTTGTTTTTACCATCCGGATTATCCCAATACATGCTCAGTTATCGCCACAGCTTCCATGCCGGCAACCATGCCGACGTTCTCAAACACACCGTGCAGAGCCTGATTATCAGCTCGATGAATGAGAAGGAAAAACCCTACCTCTATCTCGATACCCATGCGGGTGCCGGGCGCTACCTGTTAAGCGGTGAGCATGCGGAACGTACCGGAGAGTATCTGGAAGGCATTGCACGTATCTGGCAGCAGGATGATCTGCCGGAAGAGCTGGCGCCTTATATCAGCGTGGTGAAGAACTACAATCCCGGTGGCAAGCTGCGTTACTACCCGGGCTCTCCGCTGATTGCCCGCCATCTGCTGCGTGAGTACGACCAGTTACAGCTGACTGAACTGCACTCCAGCGACTTCCCGATGCTGCGCAGTGAATTCCAGAAGGACGATCGTGCACGTCTCGCCCGCGCCGACGGCTACCAGCAGCTGAAGTCCAAGCTGCCACCGCCGTCACGCCGGGGTCTGATCCTCATCGACCCGCCGTACGAAATGAAAAGCGATTACCAGGCCGTGGTGCAGGGTATTCAGGAAGGGTACAAACGCTTCGGTACGGGCGTGTTTGCCCTGTGGTATCCGGTGGTGCTGCGCCAGCAAATCAAGCGTATGTTCAACGAGCTGCAGGCCACCGGCATTCGCCGTATTCTGCAAATTGAGCTGGGCGTTCGCCCGGACAGTGACCGCTTTGGCATGACCGCCTCCGGGATGATTGTGATTAACCCACCGTGGAAGCTGGAGCAGCAGATGAAAAACGTGCTGCCGTGGCTGGAAAAAGTGCTGGTGCCATCGGGCACCGGTTACTCCAAAGTCAGCTGGATTGTGCCGGAATAACGTTGTGGCCTGCGGGTCGGGCATGCCCGACCCCAACAAAACCCGCCCTACCCTGTAGGGGCGGGGCATGCCTCGCCCAGGTTTATGAGGCACAACTCGCCCGGGTTTATAATGTAAACACCGCGAAATCGTGCGCCATCTCGGTGTGCGGAAATACCGCCCGACACTCCTCCAGCAGCCGTTCACAGTCAGCCCGCAGATAGCGAGAGCTGAGATGCGTCACAATCAGCCGTTTCGCCCCACTCTCCTGCGCCACTGCTGCTGCCTGCGCCGTGGTGGAATGCCCGCGACTGTTAGCTTTCTCTTCCATCGCCACTTCAAGCGTTGCCTCATGCACCATCAGGTCGACGCCCGCTGCCAGCACCGTGGCTGCCGCTGTCGGAGCGGTATCGCCAAAGATGGCCAGGCTGCGCCCTTTTATCTTCTCGCCGACATAATCCCAGCCATTAATCACTCTGCCATCAGCCAGCGTGACGCTGCGTCCGTGCTTCAGGTCGTAAAAATACGGCCCGGCAGGCACGCCGTCTGCCGCCAGCTTCGCCGCATCCAGCGCGCCGGGTTTATCATGTTCATCAATGCGGTAACCATAGCACTCAACCGGGTGGGTCATCGGGTATGCCGTGACGAGGAAATGTTCATCACGGCACACTTCACCCGCCGTTATCTCGACAATCTCCAGCGGGAAGGTCAGCCACGAGCCGCTGAGGCTGATCGCGGTGTCGACAAAGGTTTTGAGCCCTGAGGGGCCATAAATTGTCATCGGATCGGTGGAGCCGTTCATCGATCGACTGGTCAGCAGCCCCGGCAGGCCAAAAATATGATCGCCGTGCAGGTGGGTGATAAAGATCTTCTCGATCTTGCCCGGTTTGATCGGGGTGCGCAGGATCTGATGTTGCGTCCCTTCGCCGCAGTCAAACAGCCAGGTGGCATTACGCACGCCCTGCAAATCCAGCGCGATGCTGGTGACGTTACGTTCACGGCTTGGCGTTCCGGCGCCGGTGCCTAAAAACTGCAATTGCATAATCAACTCACTCCTTCCGTTAGGGTCCAGCGATCCACCTCACTTCACACGCCCAGTTTAACGCAAAATGTACCGAGACTGGTGTCGTCGCAAAATATCCATTTCCACCAACGGTGCTGACATCCACTCCGACACCGCTTATTATTTCAGCGAAAAAAATCATAACGGAAGATTTAACCCTTAATCATTGATGACGGGTTTAACACAAGGAGAGTTTTCATATGACCGCACTGCAATGGCCCTGCACTCTGTTCAAGACGCAAAAACGGATGGACGACTATAACGCCCCGGATATGCAGTATGGTGATTTAACCCAGGAGCAGTTAAAGAAAAATTTTCTTCTGACAACAGTATCTGAACGGGTCGACCCTTACGCGCTGAAGAAGATTACCGCCTTCAATCGGCCACAGTCGATGTTTGCTGGTTCCCGTCGTGAGACCGATGGCGAGACAATTTCCCGTAGTGAATGCGCCCGTATTATGTTTGATGAATTCCGCTCATTGTCCCATACGTTTTCAATTTACGGCCCTTACAGACACCTGATTGGCAACATGATCACCCATATGCAAAACGCCAACGGTGCAGCATTTACCAGTATGATTTTGGATGCGGCGCTGAAAGAACAGATTTTGCGTGACACAACAAAAAACAGCACACGATTGAGAATAGAAAAAGTTCTAGAAGATAAAATAAACTGGGAGGAAAAAAATTACCCTTCAGAAGCGAAAGGGGAGCTGATAGAAGCTATAGCTGGGGGGAAATTACCCAAATTTGACCGAACCCAGGATATTTTTAATGGCATGAGCATCACCGTTCATGATACCTGGGCAACGCAGATCACGCTCAAATCCCTGCAGATAGATAACGAGCGTTACCATGCGGTGTTGCATTACAAAGTGCAGGACCACTTCGGCCTGGATACTCTGGATATTTCTAAATCTAAATTCAAACAGTTCCATTTTTTCCGCCTCTGGTTTGTACTCCAGCGCTACAACAAATTTGGTTTTAAACCCTTTATGACGAACATGGAAGCCACTGTTGATATAGTAGGACGCCGCAATGAAATTAAAAACTAAGATGGCATTTTATACGCTTCTCTTTGTGAGTGGCCTGCTACTCGTTTACCTTTACTGGCTGTCGATGCGCCCTGTAGAAATTGTTGCAGCTCATCATAGAAGCAGTAGTTTTAGTGATATTCTTGTCAGAAACTTTCCATTTACCGATAGAGGTAGAATAGCGTGGTGGCTAAAAAATAAAGAGATGCTAAAAGAAAAATACAACGTGCCTAATCCAAATCCAGATGGTTCATTTTATCTTAATGTTTGGCTGTTCGGTGACGGTTATAAAGAGGTGGGTAAGTACGACAGACTTTGCTTTGAAGATATGAAAACGAAAAAAAACTGTATTGAAAAGGACATAGTATTCACGGTTAGTTACAGTAAAAACATGGGAACCATGTTCGAGGCCTACGATGGCACTTATCGTTTGAAAAACAATGGCGAGATCGTGAAATACATTTCTCATTCTGAGGCCTGGTGAATCCTCCCTCACACTCAGTAAAAAACAACATTAAACGGTCCGCACAGGCCGAGCCTGTGTGGTAATTTTCATCATCCTTAACGATTAAACAAGGAGCGTTTATGAAGTCAACCCACATTACGGGAGCCCGTAATGAAAATAAATATTAAAAAAACCGCCTACACACTACTACTGGCGGGCGGTATTCTGCACGGTTGTTTCCTCTGGTATTCGCATCGCCCTGTAGAAATCGTTGCCGTTCATCATGGAAGAAGTGGTTACAGCGATGTTCTTGTCAAAAACTTCCCCTTTACTGATAAAGGTAAAATTCACTGGTGGCTGAAAAATAAGGCCATGCTAAAGGAAAAATACAACGTGCCTAATCCGGAACCAGACGGCTCATTTTCTCTTACCGTCTGGCTATTCGGAGACGGTTACAAAGAAGAGGGGAAATATGACCGACTCTGCTTTGCTGATATGAAAACGAATGTGAACTGCATCGAAAAGGATCCTGTATTTTCTGTCAAAAACAGTAAAAACATGGGAACCATGTTCAAAGCCTATGATGGCACTTATCGTTTGCAAAAAAATGGCGAGATCGTGAAACACGTATATCACTAACGTCAAGATCGTCACTCATAAAACGTTATAAATAGACAAGGATTGTTTATGACAACCACGACTAAAATTATGATATTCCGTAATGAAAGCAAAAACTAAGATGGCATTTTATACACTTCTCTTTGTGAGTGGCCTGTTAATGGGTTACCTTTACTGGCTGTCGATGCGCCCTGTAGAAATTATCGCCATTCATAACAGAGGCAGTCATTTTAATTCTGTAATAGTAAAAAATTTTCCTTTTACAGATAGAGGTAAAATAGCATGGTGGCTGAAAAATAAGGAGATACTGAAGGGTAAATATAACATACCTAATCCTGACCCAGATGGCACATTTTACCTTACTTTCTGGTTATTTGGAGATGGTTATAAAGAAGAGGGAAAGTACGACAGATTATGCTTTGAGGATATGAAAACAAAGAAAAATTGCATAGAAAAGGACATCGTTTTCTCAGTCGACAACAGTAGGAATATGGGAACCATGTTTGAGGCCTATGATGGCACTTATCGTTTGCAAAAAAATGGCGAAGTCGTGAAATATGTTGATCACTATGAAGTGTGGTGAATTTACCCGCCGAATTCACTGAAGCGCATCGTAAAACGATCGGCACAGCCCCGCAATATAACGCGCCGGGGCTGCCACCTTCACTCGCTTGCCGTTATCGCTCCGGCACTCCGCCGGACTTCACGCTTTCCCAGTCTAAGGCAAAGCGCGCCAGATACTTGCGTAGCCGGTCGGCGTCATTAGGCTGCTTCTTCTGCTGGCGCGAAACGGCAAACAGCGTGCGTCCGGCCTCGGACAGGGAAGATGACTCACGGCAAACCTTCAAAACCGTTTCCAGCTGGCTGTGGTCAAACAAATCCAGCGTTTCCGGTAAAACAACGGCAGGTTCGAGCTGCCAGCTGGCGCGTAAGCGGGCAATCTCCTCTTCCACCTGCGGCAGCTCAATGCGCCCATTGTCCGCCAGCGTTGCCATGCGCGTCACCGAGGCACTCAGTTCGCGGAAGTTCCCGCGCCACACGGCAGCAGGCGCGCAGGCAAATTGCAGATAACGCTGACGAGCCTGCGGCTCAAAACGCACCTGCGACTGCGCACTGCTGGCAAAACGCAACAGTTCAAATTCCAGGTTAGGTTCAATATCTTCCCGCCGCGCCGCCAGTCCTGGTAGGGTAAAGCTCCACATATTGATGCGGGCGTAGAGATCCTCACGAAAGCGCCCTTCCGCCACCCACTGGCGCATATCGCGATGCGTCCCGGCAATCAGCTGAAAATCACTGCTCACCTCTTTATCCGCGCCGAACGGCAGAAAGCGTTTCTCTTCGATGGCTTTCAGTAACATTGCCTGCTCATCCAGCCCCAGTTCGGCAATTTCATCGAGGAAAAGCATCCCGCCGTCCGCTTCACGCAGCAGCCCGTTACGTGCCTGCAATGCCCCGGTAAAGGCCCCTTTCACATGACCAAACAGCGTAGACATGGCGTTATCGCCGCGTAACGTTGCGCAGTTCACAGCGACCAGCCGTCCGCTGACCCGATGGCGCGACTGACGCAGCTGATAAATCCGTTCTGCCAGAAACGATTTTCCTGCTCCTGTCGGCCCGGTCAGCAACAGCGGCGCATCCGAGCGCAGCGCCACACGCTCAATCTGGTCGATCAGGTTGTTAAAGGTCGCATTACGCGTGGAGATCCCGCCTTTCAGCAACGACACCGACTCCTGACGTTCGCGCATAAAGCGGCTGGTCAGCGTGGCATAACGGCTGAGATCGAGGTCGATTAGCGTATAAACACCCTCGGTTTTTCCGCTCTCCTGTTCACGCGGGGCGGGCGCGGTCTGTAGCAGACTGGCTGGCAGGTAACGCGCCTCGGTCAGCAGGAACCAGCAGATCTGAACCACATGCGTTCCGGTGGTGATATGCACCAGATACTCTTCGTTCTCAGTATCAAAAGGATAATGGCGGGAAAAATCGAGCAGCGTGGTATACACCTCTTCGAAGTCCCAGGGGTCATTGAGGGTGATCTGATTCAGCCGCACTTCGGTGTCCGTTGAGACCAGCGCCACATCTTCAGCCATCTGCTGCGCCATCGTCTGACGGTCAGGCTGATGCAGCAGTTCAAGGCGATCGATGGGCAAATCGGGCTGCATACACAGCCCCAGCGTGGGCCGCCATTTGTTCCAGCGGTTTTCCCGTTTGCCACGCTTGTCCAGGGTGGTCCCCAGCATACCGATCACGACTCTGCGCTTCATACCCTATCCCTTTATCGCAATATTTATCCCACAGGATAAATTCAGTGTTCCCCTGCCAGCAATACCTTTTGTTCCTGAAAATATAAATCCATTAATAATCAATATATTATAATTTTATTCGCGATATTTCTTCACCTGGCACGCTTCTGGCAATAGTTACCCCGTCAACATGACAGTTACCCCGTCAACATGCTGGAATTGCACGGGTTACGAACCCCGCCAGCGCACCGGGAACGGATGACCGTTTTCCCGCAGGCGTTCTGCCAGCATGAAGACATTGAGCGAAGGGTACAGGGCCAGAACGGGTTCGACTCCCGATTTCGCACCTCTCTCCAAAGAGACTATTAGCAGTACCCAGGCTGTGCAGTCAGCAGCCCACCCGGAGCACCGGCAAACGCGTCGGGTCTGGGGCATCACCTCCGCGCCACCGCCAGTTTCGGGTGCCGCTCAGATGCTCCCCCTGACTTCACGCTGCTGCCCGTGCTCTGCGGTGCACCCTTAATGAAGGAGATAATATGTTTAACAACATCAAAATACGGAAAGGCCATATCGCGTTGCTGGTAAAGAACGACGAATACCAACAGATTCTGCCAGCCGGGGAATATCGTTTCCGCGACTGGCGACGTCAGCTCAAGGTGGCCACCTTTGAGCTGAATCAACCGCTGGATAACACGCTGGCGGACTACCTGCAGCAGCACCATCCGCAGTGGGTGAGCGAGTTTTGCCAGACCGTCGCGGTGCCTGAAACCTGCGTCGGGCTGCACTATAAAAATGACCTGCTGGTAGAACTCCTGCCGCCGGGTACACGCCGCCTGTGGTGGCTGAACGGCAGCGAGCAGCGCGTCGATCTGCTGCCCACCGATGACGTGGCGATCCCGACCTCCATTGTTGCCAGCCTGATGCAACCCCAACTGCGCCAGCACGTGGTGGCCGGTCACGCCGGGGTACTGCTGGCGCTGGTGCCCGCCTGGCATGTGGGGATCCTGAAAGTGGATGGTATGGCGCAGGCGCTGCTGCCACCTGGTACTCGCGGCTACTGGCGCTTTAATCATCAGGTTGAGGTCGACGTGGTGGATACCCGCGTGCAGGCGCTGGAAGTCAGCGGCCAGGAGATCCTGACGCGCGATAAAGTCAGCTTACGCATTAACCTTGCTGCCAACTGGCGTTACAGCGATGTGATGAGTGCCTGGGGGCAACTGACCAAACCGCTGGAATACCTCTACCGTGAGTTACAGTTTGCGCTGCGGGAAGCGGTGGGAACACGCAGCCTGGATGAGCTGCTGGAAAACAAGCAGGTGATTGACGAACTGGTCAGTACGCAGATCCGCCAGAATGTCGCCGCCTGGGGGATGGAGGTGATATCCGTGGGTGTCAAAGACATCATCCTGCCGGGAGAGATGAAGACCATCCTCTCCCGACTGGTGGAAGCGGAAAAATCTGCGCAGGCTAACGTGATCCGTCGGCGTGAAGAGACCGCCGCCACGCGCTCGCTGCTGAACACCGCCAAAGTGATGGAGAACAACCCGGTAGCACTGCGTCTGAAAGAGCTGGAAACCCTGGAAAGGGTGGCAGAGCGCATCGATAAAATCTCCGTGTTCGGCGGCCTGGACCAGGTGCTGAACGGACTGGTACAGATCAAAGGAAACTGACAATGAGTATTCAACAACTGACCGCGCCAGGCGCGGCAATGATAAAAATGTGGACCGAGGGCGTCCCCGTCGATCCCAAAGCGCAGCAACAGCTGCTGAATACGGCACGGATGCCATTTATCTACCGCCATCTGGCCGTAATGCCGGATGTGCACGTCGGTAAAGGCTCGACCATCGGCAGCGTGATCCCAACCAAAGGGGCGATTATCCCGGCGGCGGTTGGCGTGGATATTGGCTGCGGGATGATGGCAGTGCGTACGTCGCTAATGGCCAGCGATCTGCCGGATAATCTGTTCGGCATCCGCAGTGCCATTGAACGTGCGGTGCCGCATGGTCGCAGCAGTGGACGTTCACGTAATGACCGGGGGGCATGGAATACGCCACCGCATGCCGTGGATATCCACTGGCAGGTACTGGACGCGGGCTTTAAACGCATTACCGATAAATACCCGGCGCTGCTGAAAACCAACCATTACCACCACCTTGGTACGCTGGGCACCGGGAACCACTTTATTGAGCTGTGCCTGGATGAAGCACAGCGGGTCTGGGTGATGCTGCACAGCGGTTCACGCGGCGTCGGCAATGCCATCGGTAACCTGTTTATCACCCTCGCCAGGGAAGATATGCAGCAGCACATCGCGAATCTGCCGGACCGCGATCTGGCTTACTTCAGCGAAGGAAGCCAGCACTTTGCCGACTACATTGAGGCGGTGGAATGGGCGCAGGAGTTTGCGCGTCACAACCGCCAGGTGATGATGCAGCAGACGCTGACGGCACTGGCCCTGGCACTGTCGACGCCGTTTATCGCCGAAGAGCAGGCGGTGAATTGCCACCACAATTATGTGCAGCGTGAACAGCACTTTGGTGAAGACATCCTGGTGACCCGTAAAGGCGCGGTGTCAGCTCGTAAAGGCGAGATGGGGATTATTCCCGGATCGATGGGAGCAAAAAGTTTTATCGTACGCGGGCTGGGCAATGAAGAGAGTTTCTGTTCATGCAGCCACGGTGCCGGGCGGGTCATGAGCCGCACCGAAGCGAAAAACCGCTTCACGGTGGCCGACCAGCAGCGCGCCACCGCCCACGTTGAGTGCCGCAAAGACAGCAACGTCATCGATGAGATCCCGATGGCGTATAAAGATATCGATGCCGTAATGGCCGCACAGTCATCACTGGTAGAAATTGTGCATACGCTGCGCCAGGTCGTGTGTGTTAAAGGATAAGGAGCAACCTGATGAAAATGGAAGAAACGATCAGCCCGGCTATGCGTGAACGTGTGCTGGCAGCGTTAGAAGCGATCGAAGCCCGCCACCACGTGCGCGTGCTGTATGCCTGCGAGTCTGGCAGCCGGGGCTGGGGATTTTCCTCCCCCGACAGTGATTACGATGTGCGCTTTATTTACGTGCATCAGCCCGAGTGGTATCTGCGCATCGAGCCACCGCGGGATGTTATCGAACTGCCGATCGACAGCGAGCTGGATGTCTGCGGCTGGGAGCTGCGTAAAACACTGGGGCTGCTGAAAGCCGCCAACCCGACGCTGATGGAGTGGCTGGATTCACCCGTCATCTATCGCCAGCACCCTGAAACGGTACAGGCGTTACGTGGGCTGGTGCCGGATTTCTTCAGCGATCTGCGGGCGCGCTATCACTATCTGTCCATGGCCAAGAAGAACTTTCGCGGGTATCTGCAGGGCGAACAGGTGCGGCTGAAAAAGTACTTTTACGTGCTGCGCCCGCTGCTGGCCGTGCAGTGGATTGAGGCCGGAAAAGGCGTTCCGCCGATGCGTTTTGATCGATTGATGGCGGGTACGGTCAGTGACCCGCTGCTGCGTGCGGAGATCGAGGCATTGCTGGAGCGTAAACGCCAGGCGGGCGAAGCTGAACACGGCCCGCGCCGTGAACGCATCCATGCCTTTATTGAACAACAGCTGGCGCAGCAGGAACGCCCGCCGCTCTCCGATGCTACCCGACGTGATCCCAGCGCGCTAAACCATTTGCTGATGCAGACCGTGCTGACACCGTAATGCAAACAGGCACAGGGTTCGCTCTGTGCCACCCCCACCCTGCGACCTTTTATGGACGCCCGCTGTGTTTACACAACACCCCACTACCGCTTATTATTTCACCGATGACAAGCATCAAGGACGATATACCCAAAATCATTTGGAAACGGGTATCACACAAGGAGCGTTTTATTATGGCCGCACTCCCCTTACCCTGCACGCTGTTCACTACGCAAAACCGTATGGACGACTACAGTGCCAAAGATATGCAATGTGGCGATTTAAGCCAAGAACAGTTAAAAACACGGTTTCACCTTGCTCATGTCTCCGGGCGAGTAAACCCTTTCACGCTGACAAAATTCACTACGTCTAACCGACCGCCATCAATGTACAGTAGCTCACACGGCGCGAGTGAAAAAATCAGCCGTCAGGAATGTGCCCGCATTTTGTTTGATGAGTTCCGCGATTTATCCCGTACATTCTCTATTTACGGTCCTTACAGACATCTGATCGGTCAGATGATCACGCATATGCAGAACGGCAACGGTGCGGCATTTACCAGTATGCATTTGGATTCGGCATTGAAAGAGCAAGTATTGAATGATAACTCTAAAAACAGTACATACCTTATTTTAAAAGAAACCATTAGCTCAAAGATAGATTGGGAAAAGAAATATTACCCATCAGAACAGAAGGGCGAACTGCGAGACGCAATATCCAGAGTAAAGTTGCCAAAATTTGACAGGCTTCAGGATAATTTTAACGGCATGGGTATTACCGTCCACGACACATGGGCAACACACATCACACTAAAATCGTTGCAGATTGATAACGATCGCTATCGTGCGCGGGTACATTACAAAATTCAGGATCACTTTGGCCTGGACAATGATGATATATTAAACGTCAAATTCAAGTATTTCCCGTTTTTTCGCATCTGGTTCTTACTTCAACGCTACGATAAATTTTCATTTAAACCTTTTATGACCAATATGGAAGCCACTGTTGAGATTACCGGAGGTCGTAATGAGAGAAAAAAGTAAAAAAACGGTCCATGCACTACTCTTTTCTGGCTGTATTATTGCTGGTTACACTACCTGGCTATCGTTACGTCCAGTGGAAATTTTCGCAGTTCATAAAAAAAATAATTATAGTGACATTCTGGTAAAAACCTTTCCGCTCACAGAAAAAGGAAGAATAGATTGGTGGATGGAAAACAAATCAAAATTAAAAGAAGAATACAACATTCCAAAACCTGATGACGATGAATCATTCACTGTAATATTCTGGAATTTTGGTGAAGGGTACAAAGTAACAGATGGTAATGACCGGCTTTGCTTTGAGGATATGAAAACAAAAACAAACTGTATCGATAAAGATTCTCTGATGATGGTAAAATACAGTAAAAACACAGGGCTGTATTTTCGCATGGACAGTGGAATATATTATTTTAAAGAAAACGGTCAGATGGTAAAAAGAAAATACGAATAGATGAAATCTCAGCGTGCTGAATCGCCTGCTGATGCAGGCCGTTCTGTTTACAAAACACCCCACTACCGCTTACTATTTCACCGATGACAAGCATCAAGGACGACATACCCAACACCGTTTTGGAAACGGGTATCATACAAGGAGCGTTTTATTATGGCCGCACTCCCCTTACCCTGCACGCTGTTCACCACGCAAAACCGCATGGACGATCACCATGCCAAAGATATGCAATGCGGTGACCTGACGGCGGAACAGTTAAAGACACGGTTTCGCCTTGCTCATGTCTCCGGGCGAGTAAACCCTTTCACGCTGACAAAATTCACCACGTCTAACCGACCACCATCAATGTACAGTAGCTCACACGGCGCGAGTGAAAAAATAAGCCGTCAGGAGTGTGCCCGCATTTTGTTTGACGAGTTCCGCGATTTATCCCGGATATTCTCTATTTACGGCCCTTACAGACATGTCATCGCTCAGATGATCACGCATATGCAGAACGGAAACGGTGCGGCATTTACCAGTATGCATTTGGATTCGGCGTTGAAAGAGCAAATTTTGAATGATAATTCTCCGGAAAACAGTACACGTTTAATCTTGAAAAAAGCATTTAGTGTAAATATAGATTGGGAAAATAAATGTTACCCAGTCAATAAAAAGGAAAAAATGATCAAATCTATCCTTGATGGAAAACTACCTAAATTTGACAGATTTAAGGACAACTTCAATGGTATGGGAATTACCGTCCACGACACTTGGGCAACGCAGATTACGCTAAAGTCGCTACAGATTGATAACGACAGCTACCGTGCTGTAGTGCATTACAAAGTGCAGGATCACTTTGGTCTCGATAACGCTGATATTTTAAACACTAAATTCAAAGATTTTATTTTTTTCCGTATATGGTTCGTTCTTCAGCGCTACGATAAATTCGGATTTAAACCTTTTATGACCAATATGGAAGCAAACATTGAAATTACTGGAAACCGTAATGAAAGTAAAAAATAAGAAAGCATTCTATGCTTCCTCCTGTGTTTGTGCGGTTCTCCTCGGTCTCTGCACTTGGTTGTCCCTTCGTCCAGTAGAGATAGTCGCCATTCATAATGATGGTGAGTTCAGCTCAGTTTTGGTTAAAAACTTCCCATTAACTAATAGTGGAAAAATAAACTGGTGGTTGAAAAACAAAGAAGCACTGGATTCGAAATATAAAATACCCAATTCAGATAGTGATGGCAGTTTTACTATTGTTTTCTGGTTATTTGGTGATGGATATAAAGAGAAAGGTAAGTACGACCGACGATGCTTTATTGATATGAAAACTAAAGAAAACTGCATTGATAAAAACCGGGTTTTTTCCGTTGAGACGGGTAGAAATAATGACATATTATTCACTGTGCGCGATGGAATATATCGCATGAATAAAAAGGGTGAGATTGTGAAGTATGAATATTAAAAAGAAAACACCCGTAAAATAGCTACCTGCTGATGTAGTCAGCGCTACCCCAAGCCATCCCAGGCACAGGGCTTGCTCTGTGCCTTCCCTATCACAATCATAGACGCAATCTTTGGGGGTTTTCCCCTTGTGGCGTTACACTCTACGCCAGCTGATTTAACTCACTCAGAGTCTGTCCCACCAGGCGTTATTGTTACAGCCAATTTGGACACGGAAAGCGCGGAGGAACCGGAGCGTACACGGAGTACGTGAGGATTCTGAGCACTGCCCGGGTTCAAAATGGCAAATAAAATAGCCTGGTGGGACAGACTCTCACTTAACCGGAAGACTCGATGACCAGACATTATGACTACCTTGCCATCGGCGGCGGCAGCGGCGGTATCGCCTCCATCAACCGTGCGGCCATGTATGGCCAGAAATGCGCGATAATCGAAGCGAAAGATCTCGGCGGCACCTGCGTGAACGTTGGCTGCGTACCAAAGAAAGTGATGTGGCATGCGGCACAGATCGCCGAAGCTATCCATAACTACGGCCCGGACTACGGCTTCGATACCACCGTTAACCAGTTCAACTGGGACGTTCTGCTGAAAAATCGCAGCGCTTATATCGACCGTATTCACACCTCTTACGACAACGTGCTGGGCAAGAATAACGTTGACGTGATCAAAGGTTATGCCCGTTTCGTTGATGCGCACACAGTGGAAGTCAACGGCGAGAAGATCACTGCTGATCATATTCTGATCGCCACCGGCGGCCGCCCAAGCCAGCCAACCATCCCGGGCGCAGAATACGGCATTAACTCCGATGGCTTCTTTGAGCTTCAGGCCCTGCCGAAACGCACTGCAGTTGTCGGTGCAGGCTATATCGCCGTCGAAATTGCTGGTGTGCTGAACGCGCTGGGTTCTGAAACCCATCTGTATGTGCGTAAACATGCGCCGCTGCGTAGCTTCGATCCGCTGATCGTCGACACGCTGGTGGAAGTGATGAACACCGAAGGCCCGACGCTGCACACCGAGTCGGTTCCTAAAGCCGTGGTGAAAAACGCCGACGGCAGCCTGACCTTACAGCTGGAAAACGGCAAAGAGCAGACGGTTGACTGCCTGGTGTGGGCGATTGGTCGTGAGCCAATGACCGACAACCTGAACCTTGAAGTGACCGGCGTGAAGCTGAACGAAAAAGGGTACATCAGCGTTGATAAGTACCAGAACACCAACGTGAAAGGCATCTTCGCCGTCGGTGATAACACCGGCGCGGTCGAGCTGACGCCGGTCGCGGTTGCCGCAGGTCGTCGCCTGTCCGAGCGCCTGTTTAACAACAAGCCGGACGAGCATCTGGACTACAGCAATGTGCCAACCGTGGTGTTCAGCCACCCGCCAATCGGCACAGTCGGCCTGAGCGAGCCAGAAGCACGCGAGAAGTTTGGTGATGACCAGGTGAAAGTGTACAAATCTTCATTCACCGCCATGTACACCGCTGTGACCCAGCACCGCCAGCCGTGCCGCATGAAGCTGGTGTGCGTGGGCGCCGATGAGAAAATCGTCGGTATTCATGGCATCGGTTACGGTATGGACGAGATGTTGCAGGGCTTTGCCGTCGCACTGAAAATGGGCGCGACCAAGAAAGACTTCGACAATACCGTGGCGATCCACCCAACGGGTTCGGAAGAGTTTGTGACGATGCGCTGATCCCTTTAGCGGATAAGTACAACAAAAAACCATGACCTTGTGTCATGGTTTTTTTTCGCCTCATCCCCACAAAGGGGGTTGAGACGTTCCGCGCGCTAGCCGAAGGGATGCTGAACAGAGCCCTGGCAATCAGCTGCGGCAGGCGCAGCCGCACTGGGCCATTTCGCCATGCACTTCGCGGCTGAGGTGTGAATGACGGATCTTCAGTTCACCTTTGCGCCAGGCCCCCTCTTCATCCGCGCGGTTGTCGAGCAGGCGGTTCAGCGCTTCGGTAATCTGCAAGTCGCAGCGCTGCGCCCAGGTGGTCAGGTTCCACATGGAAGAGCGGGCTTCTCCTACGTCATCAAAACCCACCACCCCGATATGTGCACCCTGACCGAAGTCGCGGATCGCCTGCATCGCACCAAAGGCCAGCACATCATTTTCGCAGAACAGCGCATCCACGCGCTCAGAGGCCCAGGTGTTTTTCAGGTAGGTCATCATCGTCTGATAGGCCATTTCCCGATCGTAGTGACCCGCCACCAGCACTTTATCCAGCGTTTTATTCGCGGCATCCAGACTGGCGGCGTAGCCCTCCATACGCAGCAGGTGGGTCGACGATGTCTCCTGGCCTTTCATATAGCCAAAACGGTGATAACCCTGCGACAGCAGCAGACGCCCGATCTCGGCGCCGGCGGCATACCCGTCCACACTCACCACTTCAACATCGGCACTGTCGGTACTGCGGCACACGTGAATACTGGGGATCTGGTGCAACTCGTCCACGGCAACAATCAGTTCATCACTGAAGATGGTGGCCAGGAACAGCAATGCATCAACCTGCAACTGCCCGGCCATTTGCAGCACTGACTGGTAGTTCGCGTCAGAATCCACATTCAGCAGCAGTGCCATATAGCCGCGCTCATTCAACTGACGCGTAACCTCGTTGAGCATTTTCAGTGTGTGGGGATTGGTAAACTCATCGGCCACCACCCCAATAATATGGGTTTTTCGCTGCTTCAGGCTGCGTGCCAGCAGGTTAGGCCGAAAGCCGAGTTTTTTCGCCGCCGCCAGCACTTCTTCCCGTGCCAGCGGGGAGATTGAGGCATCCGTTTTGAACGCCCGCAGCACGGTCCATTTAGAAACCCCGGCAAGTTCTGCCACATCACTGGCCGTCGCTTTCTGAGTCTGTTTTTCTTTCACTGTATTTTTCATGATGAGTTAAACGCCCGCACTCCGGTGGCTGAACCTGTTGCCAACAGAATAGAGTAATCTCGCCGCCCCCAAAAGTACGGGGTGGCGGATGTGTGATTTCCCCCGCCTTTACGTCCCCCTTTATCATCAACATGTTACATCGATGTTTATTATTGCTACCGTTGGCAACATCCTTTGCCAACGGTAGCAAAGTCAGGTAAAATCCGACCCCGCTCACACTATTGCCATAACCCACTGTTTTTAAATGACTAAAAACCGCATTACCCCATCTTTTGCTGTGGTTAATATTTGGCGAAAAACCGCCTTTTGAAAAAAATGTTATCAGTACGTGGCAGAAAGGTGCAACGCGGTGCAAAAGGAAAGTGGTGCAAGCGCATAACAACTTTAAATATTTCTTCATTGATGTCGGGCAAGAGTCGATTCACCTATCGTCCTGAAAAGGAATTGTTCAGTATGGAAAATATCTCATCATGAAAAACAGTCGCAATATTCTGGTTACTATCATCGGGATAGCCCTGGTACTTCTGGGCCTGTCCCTTGCCGGTGGCGGTATCTACCTGATCACCCTGAAGGGGTCCTGGTTCTACCTCCCTGCCGGCCTGGCGATGGCCGCCACCGGTCTGGGACTGGTCAGGAGAAATGGCTGGGCGCTGTATCTCGCCTGGGCATTACTGATTGTCAGCCTGATCTGGGCATTCAGTGAAGTCGGTACTGACTTCTGGCAGTTAGTGCCGCGTACCGTCACCTTCCTGGTTGTCGCATTGCTGGCCACGCTGTGTGCCCCGCTGTTGCGCAAAAAAGACCAGACCCGCGTCATCGGCTGCAAAGTGGCAGGCGGTTTCTCCGTGGTACTGGCTATCGCTATCGTGGCGATTTTTGCCAACATGTTCCGTATCCATCCGGAAGTGGAAGCCAGCGGCGAGCCTGCCACCGTTCTGGATGAAAAAGCAGCTGACGACAGCGGCAACGACTGGGCGGCCTATGGTCGTAATACCGGTGGTCAACGTTTCGCGCAGTTCAACCAGATCAATACCACTAACGTGAAAGATCTGAAGGTTGCCTGGACGTATCACACGGGCGATCTGGCGATTAACGGCTCCGAATATCAGGTTACGCCACTGAAAGTCGGTAACACCATGTACCTGTGTACCCCGCTGAACAAAGTCATTGCACTTGACCCGGTCACCGGGAAAGAGAAGTGGCGCTTCGATCCAAAAATCGAAGAAACCGAGGGTAACAAGCAGTGGAAACGCTGCCGTGGCGTGGCATATACCGAGCTAAGCCCGGCACAACAGGATGGCACTCCGCCTGCGATTGCCGGTAACAAACGCATTATCAGCACCACCGTTGATGGCCGCATCTTCTCGCTGGATGCCGAAACCGGCAAGCTGGACACTAGCTTCGGTGACAACGGCTTTGTGAACCTGCTGAACGGCCTTGGCCCAACGGCGCATGGCTCTTACTATCTGACGTCTGCGCCGCTGGTGGCTGATGGCGTGGTGATGGTCGGCGGTAAGCTGAACGATAACCTGACCACCGGTGAAGCCTCCGGCGTGGTGCGTGGCTTCGACGCCCGCAGCGGCAAAATCCTCTGGGCATGGGATGCATCCCGTGGCGCGAAAGACAGCTCTCCGCTGCCGGAAGGCCAGACCTACGCCATTGAAACCCCGAACTTCTGGGGTACGGCGGCCTATGATGCGAAGCTGGGCATTGCCTACTTCCCTACGGGTAACCAGACGCCTGACTTCTGGACCGGTAACCGTCATGACTATTCTGATGAATACAATGACGCTATCGTTGCCGTTGAACTGAAAACCGGTAAAGAGATCTGGCATTTCCGTACCGCCAATCACGACCAGTTTGACTATGACGTCTCTTCCCAGCCGATCCTCTACGATATGCCGGGCAAAGATGGCACCACCACGCCAGTGCTGATCCAGTTGACCAAACGTGGCCAGATCTTCGTGCTTGACCGTCGTACCGGTAAGCCAGTGGTGCAGGTTGAGGAACGTAACGTCTCTACCGACGCGATGCCGGGCATGAAAGTGGCGGCAACTCAGCCGTACTCGGCGATCTCCGTGGGCACCGCCGCGTTGAAAGAATCTGACATGTGGGGCGCTTCCATCTTTGACCAGCTTTACTGCCGCGTGCAGTTTAAAGAGATGCGTTGGGAAGGCGAGTTCACTCCGCTCTCTGACAAAAAACGCACCCTGATTTACCCGGGCTACTACGGTGGCTTCAACTGGGGCGGCGGGGCGATTGACCCGTCTACCGGTACGCTGATCGTCAACGATATTCGTATGGCGCAGTGGGGCAAATTTATTAAACGTGAAGATGCCGAGAAGAAAGGGATGAAAGCCAGCACCGAGGGCGAGTACTCCAAACAGCTGGGTACGCCGTGGGGCGTGGAGCGTTCGATGTTTATGTCGCCACTGGGCATTCCTTGCTTCAAACCGCCGTTTGGTTCGATGACCGCTATCGATCTGGCAACCGGCAAAACCCGCTGGCAGATGCCGATGGGCAGCATTAAAGATGCGCCAATCAATGGCGTGGCACCGGGTCTGGATATCCCACTGGGTATGCCAACCATGGGTGGCCCGCTGGTGACAAAAGGTGGCCTGACCTTCTTCCACGGCTCGCTGGACTACTTCGTTCGTGCGCTGGATAACAACACCGGTAAAGAGTTGTGGCGTGGCCGTCTGCCCGTTGGCGGACAGGGCGCACCGATGACCTATATCGCGGAAGACGGTAAGCAGTACGTGGTCGTAGTCGCAGGCGGCGCTACGCGCACCGGCACTAACGACAACCGTGGTGATGATGTGATTGCTTACGCGCTGCCATAAGCCTGACGCATTCTGAACCCGGTAAGAACGAAACAGGCCAGCGATTGCTGGCCTGTTTTTTTATGGGTCTGATAGCCCCCTGAGTCGAACAATGCTCTAATGGATTATTGCCATTTTGCGTGCAGTGTCGCGTATTCTGACGGGCCAGCCAATACGCCAGGCCCGCTTAAAGGGACTCAATGAAACTCGTTTCGCTTTCTGCTTTGGTGTTTTCCGGCCTGCTTGCGTTCTGTGCCAGCGCATCGGCAAAATCATTAGAAGACTTCAATCACTTGCCCCCCGTCTATGGCAGTTCGGATCAACTCTCCCCTGAACCGCATTTGCTGGCAGAATTTAAAGATAAAAAATTTATCTGCCGCACGGAGAAGGACGCCACGCCGAAGGAAAGCCCCGCGGCAGCCGCGGCCTTCCGCCAGCTGGTGGACTATGCAGCAGAGGGCGACCCGGTGGAAAACTTCTGGCTGGATGCCGGGCATCGAAAAAAACGCGAAGACCTGCTGGCAGCCGCGGTGAAGGCCGGCAGTTGGAAAGCGGTTTACCTTGATACTCTCTGGACGCTGCGTTATCCGGCCACCCCTGAGGCCGCAACACAGGCCAGTGCCACCCTGCAAAAGATGATTCAACAGGGTATCCCCATTGCCATGTCTGACTATGCTGCCTCACTGTATGGCCGTGATTACAACACCATGTATACGCTGCTGTCAGCGGCGGTCGATCACGGCAGCCCGCAGGCGATGGACCTGGCCGGTGGGACCATTGTTCCGCAGGCCAGAGAGCTGCATCCGATCGGCAAAGCGATGCTGGAATGTGCCGTTAAACAGGGTTATGCCCCAGCGTATGCCAGCCTTGGCAAGCTGGCATGGATGCAGGGACATCGTTTAGACGCTTACCGACTGTGGGCAAAAGGGGTGAATCTGGGATGCGCCGCATGCAGTTCTCCCCTCGAGTCGCTGGCCCGGGTGCGATCGGGCTACAACACCGCCACCCCGATGCTGGATCTCATGCCCGAGCTGGCCGCGATTAATGCATTCTACAGCAACAATTTTTTCTATGAATTGAGTGACCTACGCGACTTTGAACGCCCCTTACCTGAAAAACTGGCGTTTCATCTCAATGACAAAGAGCTGTTAAAACTGCTGAAACTAGAGCAGCGCTGATGATCAGACAGGGAGGCTGGACAGTGAAATCGTTACTGCTTTTTCTGCTGGTGCTACTGTCGGGGTGTGATAACGCCAGTACGCCAGTGACCCGCACCGTAAAGGTGTGGCTGGGCGACAGTATCGAACCGATGCAGGCGGCATTAGGCAAGGATCTCACCCGCGACTGCGATGACACGATGTGCTGGTATAATTTCACCAAGCCCTCGAAAAGCGGCAATACCCTCAATCTGATCCTCGGCGGCGATCGCTCTTTCACCATCAATGGTGTGTTCTCTTTTTCCGCCCCGGTCTACAAAGAGAACCACGATCGTTTTGATGAAATCAATATTTACCCTCTCGGCCTGCCGGAAGACAGCCTGCTGGCGGATAGCAGGGTGTGGTTCTATCAACTGGTCGGCCGCCTTCAGGCTGCCGGTTGGCAGCGTTTTATCACCCAGAATGAACCGCGTCTTCCGGGGTCTGAAGTGGCTAATGCCATGCGGATTGAACAGGTGATGACCGCTTCCAGCCTTTCGACACCGTTTAACGATCCGTCATCCCACCTCAATAACGCCCAGTGGCTGGCACTGCCGTTTTTAGCGGACTGGTATTTTTATCGTGGTAACGAATACCTGACCCTCAGCGCACAGCGTGAGAACAGTAAAACCGCGCCCGCCGAGCGCGGCACTTATCTGTTCACCCTGGCGTTCCGTAGTGAGGAACAGACGTACCAGGATTACTTCAAGTATGAGGATCGCCACCGCTGGAAAACCCTGCTGCCTGCATTACTGAAAAAGATGGCCACACAGCGTGCGCAGCAGGAAGCACGACTGCGCGCGGCAGGCATCAGGATTGATGAGAACTATCGCGACCCGGTGATTCGTGCACTGAGTGTGCCCTAAGCCCGTGACAGGAACCTGTGATTAGCAGGTCAATGTAGGGGTCAGGCATGCCTGACCCCCTGCGATCAGAACGCAAAGCAGGAACAGCCCAGCGCCCCCCAGAAGGCATTGTCATCGGATACCGGCACGCTGGAACGGCGCGCGACATCATGCGAATGACTGTGCACACCACAAGGTCCGCTGCACTGGTGCGGCTGTGAGGCAAAGGCCACGCGACCATTCGCCAGCGGTGGCGCACTGCGGTAATGGCCTGGTGTGGTCACGACCGGAGACCATTCCGGCAAGACCGGTATCAGCGGCGGTGACAACGGGCTGAAACTGCCTGCGGCATACACCACGTCGCCATTCACCACGGTCAGCACCGACTCAATGCTTTTGATCGCCTCTTCGTGCACGCTGAAATAATCCTGTGACAGGATTGCCAGGTCAGCCAGTTGCCCCACTTTGATCTGCCCTTTTTTCCCCTGCTCGCTGGAAAACCAGGCGCTGCCCTGCGTCCACAGCATCAGCGCCGTTTCACGGTCCAGACGAGCATTGACGTCATACATCGCCATACCGCCCACGGTGCGGCCAGACACCAGCCAGTAGAGCGCCGTCCACGGGTTGTAACTGGCCACTCGGGTGGCATCCGTGCCCAGACCAACCGGCACCCCCGCTTCCAGCATTTTCGCCACAGGAGGCGTTTGCTTCACCGCTTCATGACCGTAGCGCTCGGCAAAATATTCGCCCTGAAACGCCATGCGATGCTGGACCGCAATCCCGCCGCCCAGCGCTTTAACCCGCTCGATATTGGCTTCGGTAATGGTCTCTGCGTGGTCAAAAATCCAGTGCAGACCGTTGAACGGAATCTCCCGGTTAACCTTCTCGAACACGTTCAGCATACGGCTGATCGATTCGTTATAGGTGGCGTGCAGACGGAACGGCCAGCGGTGTTCGACCAGGTGACGTACCACACGCTCCAGCTCATCTTCCATTCCGGGTGCCAGGTCCGGACGCGGCTCCAGAAAGTCTTCAAAGTCAGCGGCCGAGAACACCAGCATCTCGCCCGCGCCGTTATGGCGATAAAAGTCTGTGCCCTGCCCCGGTTTCAGCATATCGGTCCAGCGTTCAAAATCTTCCAGCTCGTGACCCGGTCGCTGAGTAAACAGGTTGTAGGCAATGCGTACCGTCAGCTGCTTTTTCTCGTGCAGTTCGCTGATCACCTCGTAATCATCCGGGTAGTTCTGGAAACCGCCGCCTGCATCAATGGCGCTGGTCAGGCCCAGACGGTTCAGCTCGCGCATAAACTGGCGGGTGGAGTTCACCTGCTGTTCCAGCGGCAGCTTCGGCCCTTTTGCCAGCGTGGAGTACAGCAGCATCGCGTTAGGACGGGCAATCAGCATCCCGGTCGGGTTGCCGTTACCGTCGCGCTGGATCTCGCCGCCCGGTGGGTTTGGCGTATCTTTGGTATAACCCACCACACGCAGGGCGGCACGGTTCAGCAGCGCACGATCGTAGAGGTGCAGAATAAAGACCGGCGTGTCCGGTGCGGCTTCATTGATTTCATCCAGCGTTGGCATACGGCGCTCGGCAAACTGGAACTCGTTCCAGCCACCGACCACACGCACCCACTGTGGATTTGGCGTACGCAGCGCCTGCTCTTTCAGCATACGTAAAGCATCGGCCAGCGACGGCACGCCTTCCCAGCGCAGCTCAAGGTTGTAGTTCAGCCCGCCGCGGATCAAATGCAGATGCGAGTCGTTCAGCCCCGGGATACCGGTGTGGCCTTTCAGATCCACCCGCTTTGTGTCATCCCCGGCAAACTGCATCACTTCTGCTTCGCTGCCTACGGCCAGGAACTTACCCTCTTTAATCGCTACCGCCGTCGCCAGTGGGTTTTCACGGTCAACCGTATGGAATTTACCGTTGGTCAGAATCAATGAGGCATTATTCATCATTACTCTCCAGGCTGGTTTTCCCGCGCGGGGACAACCAGTCGTTTAATAAGCGCGTTATCGCCGGCATCCACAGATATACCACCAGGCCAACCACGCAGGCATCGTTAAGAAAGTGTCCCCACAGCGTTCCTTTACTGGCGGGCAGCAACGCCCCCCAAAACCAGGGAACCAGATTAGTGGAGGGAAAAATCACCACCAGCGTCACCAGAAACTGTTTCCACTGTTTCGGTGCTGCCCGTCCCGGCTCGGCCGGGGTAAACCAGAACGCCGCCCCGGGGCGCATCTCAATATGCTCCTGCCCCGCCAGCATCCCCGCCAGCTCTCCCACACGCGCCGCCCGCTGTGGCGAGTTAAGCCACTGATAAAGATTATCCAGGTTGTCGAATCTGACCAGTATCGTCCAGGTCATTTCACCGTGTACCGGGCGCAGTACATTCACGCCAAGATGACCGGGGAACAGCGCCGCCTGCGGTAAAATAGTTTCCAGCCAGCGTTGATAGTCGTCTTGCTTCGCGGGCAGCAGGCGATGCGTAATCACCAGGGTAATGTGTTCAGGCTGATGGGGGTAATCCACGACGTTCTCCTTAATGCCCCCCGCCAGGGGGGCCAGGCCATCAGGCTTTGCGGGCCGGGGCGTTGTGTACCATCGTGTAGGCGTAATCCACGCCCATGCCGTACGCTCCGCTGTGCTCGCGCACCAGATCCATCACGTCGTCGTACGTCTCTTTACGTGACCAGTCGCGCTGGTACTCCAGCAACACCTGCTGCCAGGTCACCGGGATCGCGCCCGCCTGCACCATACGGTCGATAGAGCGCTCGTGCGCATCCACGCTGGTGCCGCCGGACGTATCGGTCACCACGTAAACTTCGAAGCCCTCTTTCATCGCCATCAGCGCCGGGAAAGTCAGGCACACTTCGGTCCACAGGGCCGAGATAATCAGCTTCTTACGCCCGGTGGCCTTCACTGCCTTCACGAACGCTTCATCTTCCCAGGAGTTCATCGAGGTACGCTCAATCGGCGTAGACTCCGGGTGCACTGCCAGCAGCTCCGGCCAGATATAGCCGCTGAAGCTTTCGGTTTCCACCGAGGTGTAAATCGTCGGCACGTTAAAAATCTTTCCTGCTTTTGCCAAAGCAACGGTGTTATTTTTAAGCTGCTGACGATCGATGTTGGCAACACCGAAGGACATCTGCGGCTGATGGTCGATGAAAATCAGGGTGGAGTTCTGTGGGTCCAGCAGGTCGAATTTAGACATTTTTTTATTCCTTTTACGTTTCAGGTTTCGGGTTTGTCTTGCGTGTTAACACAATACGAAATGGCCGCCCGGGTTGATAACGGAAAGAATTGAGGTTGTTGTTAAACAAATTTTGGGTTTGGGGAAAACCATGCGATTAAACCTTGAAGCGCTGCTGATTCTGGATGCACTGGACCGACACGGAACCTTTGCCGCAGCGGCGGCCAGGCTGTTTAAAACCGCCTCTGCGCTGAGTTACACGGTGCAAAAGATGGAAAGCGATTTGAATATCACGCTGCTGGATCGCTCCGGTCATCGTGCAACATTTACCCCCACCGGGCGCTTAATGCTGGAAAAAGGTCGCATTCTTTTGCGCGCCGTGGGGGAGCTTGAGCAGCAGGCGCAGTATGTGGAAAGCGGCTGGGAAAGTAAGCTCACGATCAGCCTTGATGCTTCGGTGCCGTTTTCCCTGCTCTCTGGCCTGATTGATGCGTTTTATCAGGAGCATCATCATACTCAGTTGCTGTTCCGCCAGGATGTGCTGGCGGGCTGCTGGGAGGCGCTGAGTTATGGGCTGGCCGATATTGTATTCGGCGCGGTTCAGGAACCGGTGCGCCACAGCGGTGTCAGCTGTGTGCCGGTTGGCTGGCTGGAATATGCCTTCGCCATTGCGCCCCATCACCCGCTGGCGGCGCTGCCTGCCCCATTATTGCGCGAGCAGATCCGCCAGTACCGCGCGGTAGTGGTCCACGACAGCTCACGCCATGCCGAAGGCACCGATTTACGCGTACTGGATGAGCAGCCGATTCTCAGCGTGCACAGTTTCAGCGATAAACTGCAGGCACAGGTGGACGGGCTGGGCTGCGGCTATCTCCCGCGCTATCTGGCGGCCCCGCATCTGGAAAGCGGCGCGCTGGTCGAACGCCAGCTGGACAGTGAAACCCGGCGTGACCAGGCATTTCTGGCCTGGAGCGACAGCGCCACCGGGAATGCGGCCATGTGGTGGCGTGAGCGGCTCCAGAACTTCGAGGGTATTCGCAGCGTGTATGCCGCGGAGTGAATACTGCGCCCGGGGTCACCCGGGCATCAGCCTTTGCCGCTCTTAGCGGGCGCGTGTGGTTGTCCACTGCACGGCAAATACGCTCGCCAGCACGACAACCAGCCCCAGTAACGCCGTACCGGTGATGGATTGCCCCAGTAACGCCCAGCCCAGTACCACGGCAGCCAGCGGGCTAAGTAAACCTAACGAAGCCACGGCCACCGTCGGCAAACGGGCCACACCGCGGAACCAGAGTGAATAGGCGAGCAGTGCCCCGGCCAGGCTGAGATAGCTGTAGGCGGCCCACTGCGTCAGAGTCAGTTCCGGCAGTGGCGCATCGATCTGCCACGCCACGGGCGCCAGCATCAACCCACCAATCACTAACTGCCAGCCGGTGAGCGACAGCACGGGGAGATCCACTCGCCAGCGGCGCGTCAGCCAGACACCTGTCGCCATGCAGGCGGCGCCCAGGAATGCCGCTGCCATGCCGAGGGGTTCGAACACCGTCTGTGGCGAGAGCAGCAACACGGCCATTCCCACCACTCCCGCCACCGCGGACCACAGTGTGGCTTGTGCCGGTGATCGGCGATCCACCGCCCAGACCAGCACCATCACCAGCAACGGCTGGATAGCGCCCAGCACCGCAGCCAGGCCACCGGGCAGGCGATAGGCCGCGACAAACAGCAGAGCCTGGAAGACACCAATGTTTAAGGCACTGAGCACGATCAACCGCCACACGTCACGCCGGGCGGGCATCTGTCGCGTGAAAAGCAGCAGCAACAGGCCTGCGGGCAACACGCGGATTAATGCCGCGGTGAATGGCCGATCGGGTGGCAGAAGTTCAGAGGTCACAATATAGGTGGAGCCCCAGATGGCAGGCGCCAGGGCGGTCAGCAAGACATCGCGCCAGTAGCGCAAAGAGGGTGTAGTGTTCATGACATTACCTTCAATTCAAGATATTATGATTCTGTTGATCAACTATCTTGAAGTCAAGGCAAATGAATAATCGAACCCCTCCAACGCCGCGTGATGCGGTCGATATCATTCTCGAACAATGGCGGCGCGAACGCCCCGATCTGGATGCCAGCCCGATGGGGCCGATCGGACGAATAAAGCGTTGTGCCATCCTGCTTGAGCAGCAGTTGGAAGTGGGTTTTGCCCGCTTTGATTTAGTGAGCTGGGAGTTCGATATGCTGGCCACGTTGCGTCGTTCTGGCGCACCTTATTGCCTCAGCCCGACCGCACTATTCTCCACATTGATGGTGACATCGGGCACCATGACCCACCGCCTGAAGCGGCTGGAAACCCGGGGGCTGATAATGCGTACAGCCAGCCAGCAAGATGCACGCAGCACCCTGGTGCAGCTCACACCCGAGGGGCTGGAACTGATTGAACGCGCCGTGGGGCCGCATGTTGAGAACGAACGTCAGATGCTATCGGTGTTGCCCGCGGAGGTGCTGGCGAGTCTTGATGCGTCTCTCTCTCAGCTGATGCAGGCGTTAGAGTGCCAGCAGGATAATACGAACAAGACGTAACAAAAGGGCCGCAATAACGGCCCTGGAGGGATGATTATCATGCAGTCAGTCATATCGACTCTGTCGGTGGGGAGTGGGAGCCTGCGCTGTTCGTTGATCGCTGCGAGATCACTGCCCTTCAGCCCAGCGAAATAAAGTGCCTGACCAACGGTTTTTCCTCTCCCTGATGGAAACGGGTCACGCTGCTTTGTAAATCCGCATCGGCATGGGAGACGCGCTGATGCTGACGCAGATGCTCATGCCAGGACTCCACCAGGAACCACTCGATCAGCGTGGTGGCATCGTGGCTGTGCTCGGCAATGCCCCAGGCGTAAGCCCCATCACGGCGGCGGGTAAGCGACAGGTTTTTAATCTCTGCCAGAAACGCCGGACGATCTTCGGGTGCGACCTGGTACTCAATCTGAATCATCACCGGGCCACGATCTGCCGTGACGGGTGTTTCTAACGCGGGCTGATCCCAGTGACCGGACGGTTGTAGGTCAGCCTCGCCTGCCGGAAGTTTAAGGCGCAGACACAACAGCGCGGAAAGCGTCAGCGCCAGAGCGGCAATCAGCAGGGTTCCCACCAGGCCGGTTTCCTGTGCCACCAGCCCCCAGAACAGGCTGCCTGCGGCCATAGCACCGTTGAAAATCATCAGATAGACCGCCAGACCGCGACCCCGCACCCAGTCGGGCAGCACCGCCTGCGCCACACCGTTCAGTGAGGTCAGCGCAATAATCCAGCTGATGCCCAGCAGCACCATTAGCGGCAGAGCCAGCGCTTTGATCGGCAGCAGGGCAATGACCACCATCACCAGCGCGGAAAGCCCCGCCGACAGCAGCATTAACCCGTCAACGTTCATCCGCTGACGCAGGACAGGCAGCAGCAGCGCCCCGGTAATCGCCCCGATACCAACCGCGCCCAGCAGCGTGCCGTAAAACCCGGCGCTGCCCTGTAACAAATGACGCGCCACCAACGGCAGCAGTGCCCAAATGGCGCTGGCAAAGAAGAAGTAAATCGCGGTGCGCACCAGCACCCGGTGCAATTCACGGCTGGCTTTGACGTAGCGAATGCCCGCACGGAACGCCCCGAAGAAATGTTCAGACAGCTCATTTTTCGCTTTATGCGGCCGCTTCCACCAGATCAGCGCAGCGATAACGAACACATAGCTCAGGACATCCGCCCCGTAGGCTGCCCAGGCACCGAGTGCTGCCAGCAGCAGACCGCCGGTTGCCGGGCCCACTGCACGGGCGATATTGATCCCCAGCGAGTTAAGCGCCACCGCATTCTTCAACTGCGGACGAGGCACCAGCTCCGGCACAATCGCCTGCCAGGCCGGGCCCATCAGCGCAGCGCCGATACCGCCAATAAAGGTCAGTGCCACCAGATACTCGACGGTCAGCAGATTATTATGCGAGAGGATCAGCAGCGTACCGCTGACGCTGGCCAGCAGCAGCTGGACAAAAATCAGCAGGCGACGGCGATCAAGAATATCGGACAGCACCCCGGCCGGGATTGCCAGCAGGAAAATCGGTAAGGTGGCGGCAGTCTGCATCAGTGCGACAGCCGCCGGGTTAGATGACAGCCCGGTCACCAGCCATGAACTGGCAACATCGCGCATAAAACTGCCGGTATTGCCGAGGATGGTCGCGGCCCAGATCACCGCAAACAGCCCTTGCTTAAGCGGCGCAAAAGCACCGGATGACGTTGTCTTCATGGTCAGGCTCCAGGACGAAGTGCAGCAGCCGCCTGTTCGCCCATGCCGTACGCACCGCTGTGCTCACGCACTCGATCCATCACGTCGTCGTACGTGTTCTGTGGGTCCAGTAGGTCGAATGTAGACATGGTCAATTCCTCTTTTCGTTATCAGTAAGCGATGTAGTGAGCGAGTGTTTCGCTGCTGGAAACAAGACTAATGGCGACTAGAATTTGCTGATAGCGGAAAGAACTGGGCAACTCGTTAAGATTTTTTTGTTAGTCACAACATCACGTCATCCACCTTCGAGGAAACAGAAATGAGCACATTCACTACGCAGGACGGCACGCAAATTTATTTCAAAGACTGGGGCACGGGTAAGCCGGTCCTGTTCAGCCACGGCTGGCCGCTGGATGCCGATATGTGGGACAGTCAGATGAATTTTCTTGCCGAACGCGGCTACCGCGTTATCGCCTTTGACCGCCGTGGCTTTGGCCGCTCTGACCAACCGTGGGAAGGGTACAACTACGATACCTTTGCGTCAGACATCAACGACCTGATCCAGCACCTTGATCTGCATGACATTACGCTGGTGGGCTTTTCAATGGGCGGCGGCGATGTGTCGCGCTATATCGGTCGCTACGGCAGTGAGCGCGTCAGCGGGCTGGTGCTGCTGGGGGCGGTGACGCCGATCTTCGGTAAGACGGACGACCATCCTGAAGGAGTGGAAAAAGCGGTATTTGACGGTATTCGTGATGGATTACGCAAGGATCGTGCGCAGTTTATCAAAGACTTTGCCACGCCGTTCTACGGCATTAACGCCGGGCAAACAATTTCCGACGGCGTGCTGGCCCAGACGCTGAATATCGCGCTGCTGGCGTCGCTGAAAGGCACTATTGACTGCGTGACGGCGTTTGAAGAGACTGATTTCCGTGGCGATATCGCGAAAGTGACCGTGCCAACGCTGGTGATCCACGGCAGTAACGACCAGATTGTGCCGTTTGAAGCCACCGGTAAACTGGCTGCCGCGATGATCCCCGGATCGGAGCTGAAAGTGTACGACGACGCGCCGCACGGCTTTGCTGTGACCCATCAGGATCAGTTAAATCAGGATCTGCTGGCGTTTTTGCAGCGGTGATATTATCGCAGGCGGGGCATGCCCCGCCCCTACACTTTGCAGGGTAATACGTAGGGGTCAGCATGCCCCGCCCCTACTTTGCAGGGTCATACGTAGGGGTCAGCATGCCCCGCCCCTACTTTGCAGGGTCATACGTAGGGGTCAGCATGCCCCGCCCCTACTTTGCAGGGTAATACGTAGGGGTCAGGCATGCCTGACCCGCATCAGCTGCGCGCCGCCAGCCACACGGCATAGGCCTCATCCCAGATGGCGGCAGGCGTTCCTGCCTTGCCAAGGCCAAAACCATGCCCCCCCTGCGAAATACGGATCATCTGCACCGAAACCCCGGCCTTGCGGCAGATATCGTGCATGATCACGCTGTTTTCCGGGTCTGAGGTACGGTCATCTTCCGCCTGAGCGAGGAACAAGGGCGGGTAAGCACGGGTGACATAGTTCTGTACTGACCAGTTGGCCTCTTCCGCCGGGGACGGATGATTGCCCACCAGCGACAGATGTGTATTGGTGTGCGTGTAAGGGGGTTCGAGGGTGATCACCGGGTAAATCAGCCCCACGCTGTCAGCTTTGGGGACAATCTGGTCAATCGCATCCTGCGGAGCATAGGATGCGTAATCCGGGCGCGCAGCCGCCAGACCCAGCATATGCCCGCCCGCCGAGAAGCCAAGCAGGTGCACATTGTTTTCCATTGAACGCACCAGGCGAATCGCCCGCTGTGCATCCTGAAACGCCACGCGGTTGCCATCCTGCCAGTGTTCGCCCGGCAGACGATAGCTGAGCACATAGGCGGTATAGCCTTTGCTGTTCAGCCAGCGCGCCACCGGCCACCCTTCCCGGCCCATGCCAATCCAGCGATAGCCACCGCCAGCGGCGATCAGTACCGCCTTACCGTTAGGATTCTCCGGCACAAAGCGCTGAATGCCCGGGCTGACAATGTTTGACCACGATCCATTCGCAGAAATGCGCAGCGCTCCCGTCGGGCCGCCGCCGCCTGGCGGTTCGTCCGGCCATAGCGGGAAAAAGTCCTGACGGGCGAACAGCTTATCGGTGCTCATGGCAAGCATAAACGCGCCGGTGCCCAGGATGAACCGACGGCGACTAATCAAGATGCATGTCCAACATTCTCAGCAGAAAACAGGGAAGGTATTGTTAAGCCACTAAGGAATAGGCTCAGTGGCGAAATAGTATGCATATCGAAAAGAAAATGCCACTGAGATCACACTTTTTTCATCACGGAATGGAAAATAGTCAGGAAGGTGTCTAGCGGGCCCTGGGGGCCAGGGCCCGGCGGGAATTATTTCACGTTTTTGCTGACAAAGGCTTCGTAGTTATCTTTGGTGATCACCTGATACGGGATCCACATAAACTTGTCGCCATTTTTGCCGTCAATGACCTGTTTTGCCATGGTAACCGCGCCTTTACCCTGACCTGCGGCATCCTGGAAAACGGTTAATGCCAGTTTGCCGTTTTTAATAAATTGCAGCGCATCCGGGGTGCCGTCGATCCCGGCGACCAGGATATCTTTCTTGCCGCTCTGGTTCAGCGCCATGATTGCGCCAATCGCCATTTCATCGTTGTTAGCAGCAATCGCATCGATCTTATTGCCGGACAGCAACCAGCCGGAAGTGACATCCACGGCTTCGTTACGCATCCACTGGGCAGACTGCTTCTCAACCACTTTCATCTCTTTATATTTGGCGATGACATCTTCCGTGGCTTTGGTGCGCTGACGTGCTTCTTCTGCCGACAGGGCGCCCATCAGAATGGCGACATTCCCTTTGTAGTTCATTTTTTTCGCCAGCGCTTCCATCTCCATGCGCCCGCCCAGCAGCGAATCGGAGCCAACATAAGCCATCTTTCCGCTCAGTTCGACTTCCGGTTTACGGTTAACAAAAATCAGCGGAATATTGGCGCGTTTTGCCGCCTCCATCATCGGTTTTACTCCCTGGGTATCCACCGGATTGAGGATGATGGCGTCCACGCCCTGGTTAATAAAGTTCTCAACCTGCTGTACCTGTACCGCGATATCACCTTTAGCATCTTCAAACTGTCCCTGGATCTTCTCTTTTTCCATCTCTTTCGCCATCTGCGTACGCAGAATGGAGACAAAGTTAAGATCGAAGTTCGCCAGTGCAACACCGATACGCAGATCTTTTGCCTGGGAAGCGGGTGCCAGTGCAAGAGCACCAATCAACAGTGCGATTTTATTCACGTTCATGGATGGATTCCTGTAGGTGTAGGTAAGTTATTATTTTGAGTAGTGAAAAGAATGAACGGTGCAGGTCCTCCTGAAAAAAAAGCGGCCAGGGCTGGCCGCATCATGTTTAATTAATCAAAGTGCGCTTTAAAGCTTGCCAGGGCCGCTTCGCTGTCCCCTGACGCCCAGCCTTCAAGTGCAATGACCCCCCGATAATTCATGGCCCGCAGGGCTTTCGCCACTGCACGGTAGTTAATCTCACCTGTCCCCGGCTCACAGCGGCCCGGTACGTCAGCGACCTGGATTTCACCAATCGCATCGCCACTGCGCTGCACCAGTTCGATCAGATTGCCTTCGCCGATCTGCGCGTGGTACAGGTCAAGATTCATTTTCAGATACGGGCTGTTTACCGCCTCCACCAGCGCCAGCGTATCGGCGGCTTTGGCAAACGGCGTGCCCGGATGGTCAACGGCAAGGTTGAGATTTTCCAGAGTAAATACGCGCCCGGCTTTCTCACCCAATGCGGCTAATTTTTCCAGCGTACGCACGGCTTTTACCCACATCGGGCCAGTGACAATCTCCACGGGCTTGACGGGCAGCCCCTGATTATCCAGGCCGGTGCCGTGCAGGTTCAGGCTCGGGCAATTAAGACGTGCTGCCACGGCCAGCGACTCTTCGGCGCTGCTTAACAGGTTGGCGATCTCGTCATCGTCCGTCAGATTGCCGGTCAGGTAGCCGGTCATGGAGGTAAAACTCGCCCCCGTTGCAACCAGCGCATCGATGTCTTTATTGTTCCAGTGCCAGATTTCAACGCCAAAACCCAGTTGATGAATAAGCTTCACACGTTCGATAAAGGGTAAATCCAGAAAAACCATTTCGGCTGAGACCGAAAGACGATAATCCGACATCGTTGTTATCCTCGTAATTGAATCGGTTTGCCCTGCTGAACAGAGGCAATACAGGCCAGCGCGATTTCCAGCGCATTACGCGCATCTTCGCCGGTGGCGCGTGGGATTTCACCGCTGGCGGCACAGCGGACAAACTCGGTCAGTTCGGCAATGTAGGCATCGGCCAGCAGGTCGGTATCCTGACGGGAGGTCTCAATGGCAATTCCGGCAGCGCCGTAGCGCACACAGTTATTGACGTTAATATTGCCCATCTGGAACATGCCGTTACTGCCGAAGACTTCCGCACGTACGTCATAACCATAGACAGCTTCAAAACTGGCATCCGCGACGGCAATCGCGCCGTTATCGAAACGAATGGTCACCACCGAGGTATCCAGCAGCCCTTTGTCTTTGAAGTCCGGGCGCACCAGCGCGTCAGCAATGGCATACACTTCCACCGGTTTCGCGCCGGGGTTGCAGTGCAGCAGCGTGTCAAAATCGTGGATCAGCGTTTCCAGATAGATAGTCCACGGCGGGATGCCGCTCGGGTCACGCAATGGAGAAGGGTCGCGGGTCAGGGAACGGATCAGCTGCGGCGTGCCGATCTCACCCTTTTTGATTGCGTCCAGCGCGGCGGCGAAGCCGTTAGCAAAACGGCGGTTAAAGCCCACCTGCAACACCACGCCCGCTGTTTTCGCGGCAGCAATCGCGTGGTCAGCCTCTTCGAGCGTGATGGCCATCGGTTTTTCACAGAAAACATGTTTCCCGGCCCGGGCAGCCGCGGCCACCAGCTCCGCATGCGTCCGTGCCGGTGTCGCGATCAGCACCGCATCAATGTCAGGATCGTCGAGCATCAACTGGGGCTCGCTATAATATTTGCCCGCACCCAGCTTCTCCGCCAGACGCTGCGCAGCTCCCGGCACGGGATCGGCCACCGCGGCCAGCACCGCCCCCGGAACCTTTTGCGCCAACGAGGTCGCATGGAAGCTCCCCATGCGCCCTGCTCCGATTAACCCCACACGCACGATCTGTTTTGTTACTGACATCTTGTTCCCCTTCAGGTGGCTGGCTGACTGTTTTTTTGTCGTTAAACAGACATAAGCAAACCCTATGCCAGAGTGCGGAACACTGCAGGGCGTGCCTTTCTCTTCCTGTCGCGATCACAAAATGCACACAAAAAAAACATGTCAACTTAACATGTCTATAAAATGGACATTCCATTAGTGGGAGGGAAGCAAAATGAATCAACCGACGTTAGCCGGTGCGATCAACGCAGAGTGTGATGGACAACTAAGCCTGCCTGCGGGCAGTGAAGCCAGCCGCTGGGACAGCCTGCTGGAACAGGCGAGGCGGGATTTTGATGCCGGGCGCGAGCCGGAGTTTGTCCGCCCGGATGTCCTCAGTTCATGGAAAAGCAGCCGTGCTGCCGGGATCGATCCTGCGTATTTTGCTTACACCTTCCCACCCGAGGAACGGGTCAAACAGATTCTGGCCGACAATGCCGAGCTGATTGAGGTGGCGGGCAGCATTATGGAAAATCTGCTGGCCTATAACCCGGACGGCCACATTAATCTGACCAATGCGCAGGGGGTTACGCTCTCCTGCTGCGGTCGCGATCTGACCCCGATAGGCAGCATCCTGACCGAATCAGAGATGGGCACCAACTGTACCGCGCGCTGCCTGAAACAGCAGCGGCTGGTGTATATGCTCAACGGTGAAAACTGGAAAGCGGCCTTGCGTGAGCGCCATCTGCAATGTGCTGCCGCGCCCATCCGCGATGCTGAGGGACGGATGATCGGCGTACTGACGCTGACCGCCAGCCAGGACAATTTCCACTACCATACTCTCGGTACCGTGCAGGCGGCCGCCGAAGCGATCGGCCAGCAGCTGATCCTGCGTGCGTTGCTGGCGGAGCAGAAGTCGATCCTCGAAACGCTGAACGAAGGGGTGATCGTGCTCGATCGCTCAGGGGTGATCAAAACCATCAACCGCTATGCCCGACAGATCTTCCACGGACTGGCACGCGCCGGCCATCAAGTGGATGCGGTACTGAACCCGGAACATACGTGCCTGGCGACCATGACCTTCTGCAACGACCGCGAAATCGTCTTCAGCCCTGCCGAGAATCAGCGCGTCTGCTGCCTGGTATCGGTGATGCCCGCGCCAGGCGGCGGTAAGATTATCGCCCTGCGAGAGAATCAGCGTATCCGCGCCATTACCCGCCGGGTGATGGGGGCGAGCGCCAGCTATACCTTTGATATGCTGTGCGGCAGCGCACCGGCTTTGCAGGTCGCGATGGATAAAGCCCGTAGCTGCTGTCGCAGCGACAGCACCGTGTTACTCACCGGAGAGAGCGGCACCGGCAAGGAGCTGTTTGCTCAGGCGATCCATAACGGCAGCCTGCGTTGCGGCGAGCCTTTTATTGCTGTTAACTGCGGTGCGCTGCCGCGCGATCTGGTACAGAGTGAGCTGTTTGGTTATATGGACGGTGCGTTTACCGGATCGCGGCGCGGCGGTGCCGCAGGTAAGTTCGAACTGGCAGAAGGCGGGACGCTGTTTCTTGATGAAATTGGCGATATGCCGCTGGAAGCGCAGACCAGCCTGCTGCGCGTATTGCAGGAGAGTGAAGTGGTGCGCATTGGCGCGTCGCAGCCGGTGAAAGTCAATGTCCGTATTATCGCTGCCACCAACTGCAATCTGATCCGGGCAGTGGAAACCGGCGCGTTTCGCCGCGACCTCTACTACCGCCTGAACGTGATTTCTATTCCCATTCCCGCCCTGCGCGAACGCAGCAGCGATATTCCGGCGCTCACCGAGTGGTTCCGCGAAAAAGTCTGCACCCAGCTGAAAAAGATCAACGTGCAGTTTACCGCCGGGGCAATGGACGCTTTAAGCCACTACCACTGGCCGGGTAACGTCCGTGAGCTGGAGAACATTGTTGAGCGGGTGATCAATATGAACGACGGACTGTTTATTGATGTGCCGGATCTGCCCGATGAAGTCATCCGGCGCACGTCCTCCACCCATGCGGCCCATCCCGCGGAGCCGCAGCAGGCCGTTCGGCTTGATGTGAATGAGCGCGCGCATATTATTAGCACGCTGGATGCACTGAACGGCAATCTGCGCCAGGCAGCTCAGTTAATGGGGCTGTCACGCGCCGGGTTATATAATAAACTGAAGAAATATCAGATCAGTGCTGACGAGTTTCGCCGCTGATCGCTTCGGTCACTGCGGTGACCCTTTCGCTGTGTTGACTGAGTGCTTATGTGGTTCGAACATCTTGATTTTGCCGTTATCCTGCTACAAATCGTATTAATTGATCTGTTACTGGGTGGCGATAACGCCGTCGTTATCGCCCTCGCCTGCCGTAAACTGCCACCGCACATGCAGAAAAAAGCGATTATTCTCGGCACGCTCGGGGCGATTGTTGCCCGCGTTGTGCTGCTGATTATTGCCGTTCACCTGCTGGCGCTGCCGTGGCTGAAGATCGTCGGAGGCCTGCTGTTGCTGTGGATTGGCTTTAAGCTGGTCGGCAGTGAAGAGGAAGAAGCCAACATCAATGGCGATAACCGTCTGTGGAAAACCGTGCTGACCATTACGCTGGCCGATGTGGTGATGTCGCTGGATAACGTGCTGGCCGTGGCCGCAGCGGGTAAAGGCAACGTCTGGCTGGTGTCGTTCGGGGTGTTGATCAGTATTCCGATTATTGTCATGGGCAGCAAACTGGTACTGACGCTGCTGACGCGCTTCCCGTTTATCGTCACGCTCGGCGGAGCACTGATTGGCTGGATTGCGGGCAGTATGCTGGTCACTGACCCGGCACTGCTGCGTTATACCGCTGCGATCCCGCATCTGCACTGGATTGCCGGGACCATTGGGGCATTGTTAGTGGTGGGGTACGGTGTAGCAAGACGGCGGGTTCAGGTTAAGTCATAACGGTGGTATCGATGTTGCGGGCCGACCGGAAAAAGGGTCAGCCCGCAGAGCGGGAAACAAAACGTTTTACGCCTGAGCTTAAATCTTCTCTTTCTTCGACATGCTATCCAGATACCCCATCACAAACGCCGACAGCACAAACGTCAGATGAATAATCACGTACCACAGTAGCTTGTTATCCGGGATATTCTTCGCATCCATAAACACCCGCAGCAGATGGATAGAGGAGATGGCCACAATCGATGCCGCAACCTTATTTTTCAGCGACCCCGAATCCATCTTGCCCAGCCAGTTAAGCTTCTCTCTGTTCTCATCAATATCCAGCTTAGAGACAAAATTTTCGTAGCCGGAGAGCATCACCATCACCAGCAGACCACCAACCAGCGTCATGTCGATCATCGAAAGCAGCACCAGCACCATGTCATTTTCCGACATCTCAAGCACGTGTGGCAGCAGATGGATCAGCTCCTGGAAAAACTTAATGGCCAGCGCCACTAACCCCAGCGACAGTCCGAGGTAAATCGGTGCCAGCAGCCAGCGCGCAGAGTAAATCAGGTTTTCGACGAAACGTTCCATAGCATCCAGTTCACAATTCAACAGGGCGAACAGTATACCCGATGGCTGATAGACTTTTTCAAGGCATGCGCGCTTAAAACAACAGAATTTAAGCGACTTTACGTTGAGAACATCAATGAAGGGGCAAGAATCAGAACCAATGTTGTTGTCGCTTTACATCCCGTGAATGATGCAACACTCTGACAACCAGAATATCTTCGTATTCTGGTCTGAAAAAAAGAAGATGTTCTGCCGCCACTAAAGAGAACATATTTTCGCCAACTTCTGCACGCCGCTGACCAATTTCATGGTGCTTTAGCATATCCAGTGCAGTGAAAATACGATCAATATAAGCATCAGCGGCTACCTCTCCATAGTGACTCACGCCATAGCTAAAGATATCTTTGAGATCGTCCCGCGCTTTGGGCGTGAGCTTAATCCGTTTTCCCTGAGTCATGGCGTTTTCCCTTCACTTCCCTGATAAAGGCATTGCGATCCCACTCCTGCGGAACGCCACTCTCTAATCCCTCGGCGAGGAGCAATCTTAATTGCGCAAGTTTCGATTGTGCCTGTTGCTCTCTGAGCAATCGTAACGACTCACGAATCACTTCACTTTGCGTTCTGTAATCACCCGATTCAATCAGAGATTCAACATACCCGCGCAGCTCGTCACCTAAATCCACTGTCATGGTTCTGGCCATTGCATTCCGCTCTGTAAGATTAGTTCTTACAAATCTAACTGACTACTCTTCAGACATCCAGCCCTGTGCTGATAAATCCGCACAGATCCTATATTATTCCCGGACCGGCAGCGCCTCTTCATTACTGCCCTGTGGCAGCAAATCGTTAATCGGGCGCATCATCTTTTTCATCTGGCGCTCATAGCCGAACGGGCTGCCCTGACCGCTGTCGGTCTGCATCGTAAGCTGTGGCTGACTTGCCGCAAAGGCCTGGGTGAAAGGATGAAGAGACAGCACCGCCAGCACGGCGGCCATTTTAGTCAACTGGCGCACGGGTCCTCCGGACTTAATGATATTGACGGAACTGAATGCGGTAATCGCGCGGGGTAACATTGAAGTGCTTTTTAAACACCCGCTGGAAGCACTGCTGGGAAGAGAAACCGAGGTCCATCGAGATCGCCATAATGCTTTTGGTCGAACTGACCAGGCAGCGTGCAGCCTGATCAAGACGGCGGCTGCGAATAAACGTCGCCAGGGTGATGCCCCTTTGCTCTTTAAACGCACGTTGCAGGTGCCACTTCGAATAGCCAGATTTTGCCGCCACGGCTTCAATATTGAGGCCTTCTTCTAAGTGATCGTCGATCCAGTCGACGATAACGTCCACGATTTCATTTTTCATTTTTAGCTCCGCGATGACGGGCGCATGACGCCCACTCCTGCCTTAAAAGAACAAGGAAGTTATTTATTATTTTGATTTTATTGAAGTAATTACGATATGAAAAAAAAGGGAGAACATATCAAAAAAACGTGGAAGGGATGGTATTAGACCGCTTAAAATAGTTCAAATAGATAATATAAATCTTTGATAATAGATAAGGGCTATATGCCAGCTAACATGGATCTCAACCTGGTGCGGGTATTTATCGCCATTTATGAAACCCAAAGTGTCAGCGGGGCTGCCGAACGTTTGTTCATTACTCAGCCCTCTGCCAGCTATGCCCTAGCCCGGCTGCGGGTTGCGACGGGTAACGAGCTGTTTAAACGCAGCCGTAAAGGGATGCAACCGACTCCCACCGCCAGTCAGCTCTATACGGTTTTTAAAAAGTCTCTCAGTGGCATTGAGAAGGCGGTGGCAGACACCCGCAGCTTCTCTCCGGACACATCCTTTCACAAATTTCGTCTCGCCCTCTCTGACCTTGGCGAACTGCTGTTGCTACCCGGTCTGGTGAAACATCTGCGCGCCGTTGCCCCTAACGTGCAGCTGGAGGTGATCCCGGTAGAGATGCGAAAACTGGATGAATGGTTGCTGACCGGAAAGGTCGATGCCGCGCTGTGCAGCCGTAACGAGAGTATTTCGCTGGCGCAGCGTGACCGGATTATGGACGAGTGTTATGTCTGCCTGTTGAACGACCAGCACCCGCGCATTGGCGACACCCTGACGCTGGATGCCTACCTGGAGGAACAACACATTATTGTGTCGACCATCAGCGGGCATTATATGGTGGAAGAGCGGATAAAAGAGTATGGCTATGAGCGCCGCATTGCACTGGAAGTCCCGCACTTTGCGGCGCTGGGCGAGCTGATTGCCTCCAGCGAACTGCTGGTGACGCTGCCCTCCAGCGCGGCGAAAATCTATGTCGCACGAGGCAACGGGCGCATCATCGAACTGCCGTTTGAGCTACCGAATCTTGAGGTGTACCTGTACGGGCACACCGAGATCGGGGATATCACTGCCAAAACCTGGTTCTATAACCTGCTGAAAAACGTCAGCCCATTGCTGATGGTCCGCCGGTAACAGAGGGTTAGTCGTTGCGGCGCGGGCCACGGCTCCAGTAGGCCATAAAACTGATGCACTCCGGCGACAGGCCGCGCTCACCAATCAGATAGCGGCGCAGTTGTTTAACGGCGCTGGACTCGGCAGCAACCCAGCCATGAAAGCGTTTATCTCCGCTATCGGCACGGTCCCAGAGGATATCGCCATCCTTCTCTTCATGCAGCTCACCGCGCACCAACGCACTTTCCGGCAGCATCACCCGCTGCTGCACCGCCTGCAGTAACGCTTCACCATGAGAGGCACCGGTTTCTTCACGCGGCAGCCAGTGGATGTCGGCAAAAGTATAGTGGCTGAGATCAACACAGTCGCCGCGTTTCGGCATTTCCAGGAACATCTGTAACTGCGGCGGGTTGCTCCAGCCAGCCAGCTGTTCAAGGATCGCTTTCGCCGCCGGGAGTGCCGTTTCATCTGCAACGACCAGCGCGCGCTCCACGTCAGGGTGCGGGTCCCACTCGTAGCCACCGCTGCTGGTCGGGCAGGCGCGATTTGGTGCCACCATTTGCAGCGCTGCACCCGGCTCAGCATTCAGCGCCCAGGCCGAAGCCGGGCCTTCGGTACCGTGCATCACAAACTCGACTTCTACTTCTCCGGCATCAGCATTGACGTGACGAAGGGTATAGGTACGGGCAATCGGACGGATATCCTGCGGCATCGCGCGGGCTGTTTCCCACCAGGTTTTATCACCCTCATCGGTCAACGTTGAGGGCGTGCCGTTGAGGGAAGGAAACAGCAGTTTTATCCGCTGATCCGGTGCATCCATTTTCATCTGACGCACGTCATCACCGCTGAATACGCAGCACAGCATCGAAGGAGAAAGTACCTGCTTACGCGCCAGCACTACATTAAACAAGCGATAACCCTGAACACTCGCCATAAACCCGCCTTGTAAACCTGAAAGCCGCGCACGTGTGATAACGCACATAAGGTCGGCAAGAATAGCAAAGCCAGATGATAATGAGAATGAGAACGAGGCTTCTTTACATCACCCTCATGGAATAACGGATTGATCCCGGCGCAAAAAGCCGTCAACGTAGCGCTTTCCCTGTGGTAAATGCGGAGCACGCCGATGTCCCTGACTGTCCTGACGCAACTGGCCGATATTCCGGCCAGTCAGTGGGATGCCCTGGCCCCCAACTCTCAGCCTTTTTTACGTCATGCTTTTCTCTCCACTCTGGAAGAGAGCGGTGCGGTCAGCCGCGCTTCGGGCTGGCTGCCGCAGCATTTGCTGTGGATGGAAGAGGGAACGCCGCGTGCGGCCATGCCTGGCTACGCGAAAAATCATTCGATGGGAGAATACGTTTTCGATCACGCCTGGGCAGAGGCCAGCGAGCGGGCAGGGATTCCTTATTATCCGAAGTGGCTGTCGGCGGTGCCATTCAGTCCGGTCAGCGGCGCACGACTGCTTGGGAGCGATCGCCAGGCCGCGCAGCTGTTACAGGCCTTACCTGCGTTTCTGGCCGAACGGCAGCTCTTCAGCGGCCATATTAATTTCAGCGATGAGCGTATTCACCAGGGGCTGGAGCAGGATCCGCGCTGGCTGCCGCGCCTCGGCTGCCAGTATCACTGGCACAACCGGGGTTTTCGCGATTTCCAGGATTTTCTCGACCTCCTCACCTCGCGCAAGCGCAAACAGCTGCGCAAAGAGCGCGAGCTGGTTGCCAGCCAGGGCGTGGAGTTTGTCTGGTATCAGGGCGCAGAGGTGACGGAGGCGCAGTGGGATTTTGTTTACGCCTGTTACGCCAATACCTACCGCGTGCGCGGCCGTCAGCCTTACCTGCCGCGCCTGTTTTTCAGCCTGTTGGCCGAGCGCATGCCGGAAGCGATTCGCGTGGTGATCGCCAGCCAGCACGGAGAGCCGGTGGCCATGGCGTTCAGTCTGGTGGATGGCAACACCTTCTACGGCCGCTACTGGGGTTGCCTGGAAGAGTTCAACCGCCTGCATTTTGAAACCTGCTTCTATCAGGGGATGGAGTACGCCATTGAGCACGGGCTGCAGCGTTTTGATGCCGGTGCTCAGGGTGAACATAAGCTGATTCGTGGTTTCGAACCGGTGCTGACAGAATCCTGGCACCTGCTGCGCCACGCCGGGCTGCACGATGCGGTCGCCGATTTCCTGCATCAGGAGCGTGAAGGCGTGCGCAACTGGGCAGAGGAAGCCAAAGCCTCGCTACCGTGGCGGCAGCCCGACGGGCAGTGATACCCGTCGGGCATGACCATCATCCTTCGCCGACAAATCCGCCGGTCTGGTGGCGCCACAGGCGCGCATACAGGCCGCCTTTTGCCAGCAGTTCGCTGTGGCTGCCAATTTCGGCAATCCGGCCCTGCTCCAGCACCACCAGCCTATCCATACGGGCGATGGTCGATAGCCGGTGGGCAATCGCAATCACGGTTTTCTCTCCCATCAACGTCTCCAGGCTCTCCTGAATCGCCGCTTCCACTTCGGAATCCAGCGCGGAAGTGGCTTCGTCCATAATCAGAATCGGCGCATCCTTCAGCAGTACGCGGGCAATCGCAATACGCTGGCGCTGCCCACCGGACAACTTCACGCCGCGTTCACCCACCTGGGCATCCAGCCCGGTGCGGCCCTGCGGATCGGACAGCAGGGGAATAAATTCATCGGCTCTCGCCTGATGAATAGCGCGCGTTAACGCCTCTTCGCTGGCATCCGGCCGACCGTACAGCAGGTTCTCGCGAATCGAACGGTGCAGCAGGGAGGTATCCTGGGTGATCATCCCAATCTGTGCACGCAGGCTCTCCTGAGTGACATCGGCAATGTTCTGACCATCTATCAGGATGCGGCCACCGTTCAGGTCATACAACCGCAGCAGCAGATTCACCAGCGTGGATTTTCCCGCGCCGGAGGGGCCAATCAGGCCGATTTTTTCACCGGGCCGGATGGTCAGCTGCAGGTCATTAATCACCGTGCGTTCGCCGCCGTAGTTAAAGCGGATAGCCTCAAACTGGATTTCGCCCTGCTGCACCCGCAGCGCCGGAGCCTGGTTTTTATCACTGACTTTGACGGGCTGGGCAATGGTTTGCAGGCCATCCTGCACCATCCCGATATTTTCAAAGATGCCGTTCACCACCCACATAATCCAGCCGGACATGTTGACGATGCGGATTACCAGCCCGGTAGCTAGCGCAATCGCCCCAACGCTTAACAGTGACTGCGTCCACAGCCACAGCGCCAGCCCGGTAGTGCTGATAATCAGCAGACCATTCAGCGTAGTGATCACCACATCCATGCCGGTGACCATACGTCCCTGGCTGCGGGTTTTTACCGTCTGGTCGCCAATCGCCTCGCGGGCGTACTGACGCTCCAGATCGCTGTGGGCAAACAGCTTCAGGGTGGTGATATTGGTGTAACCGTCAACAATGCAGCCCATCAGACGGGAACGGGAATCGCTCGACGCCACCGAACGGGCTTTGACGCGCGGCACAAAGTAGCGCAGGCACAACACGTAACCGACAATCCAGATCAACAGCGGGATGGTCAGCCGCCAGTCTGCTTCGGCAAAGAGCACCAGCGTGGTGACGGCGTAAATCAGCACGTGCCACAGGGCATCGACCGCCTGCACCGCAGAGTCGCGCAGCGCGTTGCCCGTCTGCATAATGCGCTGGGCGATACGTCCGGCGAAATCATTCTGGAAGAAGTTCAGGCTCTGACGCAGCACGTAGTTATGATGCTGCCAGCGGATCATGCTGGTCATGCCGGGGTTGATGGTCTGGTGCACCAGCAGGTCGTGCAGGCCAATAAACAGTGGCCTGAAGATCAGCGCCACCACCACCATCCACAGCAGTTCGCTGCCGTGGTCGCTAAAGAAGGTGGCGGCGGGGCTGCTATTCACCAGGTCGATGATACGGCTGAGATAGCGGAACAGCGCTACTTCGATCAGTGAGGCTACCAGTCCAATCACCAGTAACAGCGCGAAGCACGGCCACACCTGACGCAGATAGAACAGATAGAATGCCCAGAGGTTGTTGGGTGGCGTGTCGGCCGGGGCATCCCTGAAGATGTTGATCATCCTTTCAAAACGGCGATAAAGCATAAAGCAGGCTCATGTGTACGGCAGGATTGTTCAGCTTAGTGCATAACCGGGGTGAGGGTCGACCTCATAGAGCCTCCCACAAATTTTAGTGGCTGACAGTGTGGCTTCGGGTCTGAGGCCAGTTTGAGCATGCCGAATAAGCAACGACCGCATCCCTGCGGGCCTCGCCACGCCGCTACGCGAGCGTCACTACCCGCAGCCGATCCCCATATTTCGTTCGCTGTTTCAGGGCCGGGGACTCCTCGGTGATAATCAGCGCGATTTCCGCCAACGGACACACATGTGCCAGCGCGCGATAGCCCATTTTACTGCTGTCCACCAGCACCACGGTTTTCTCTGCCGCCGCGATCATCGCCTTCTTCACCGGGATTTCGACGGTGTTGATATTGGTGATACCGCTGTCAAAGTGCACCCCTTCCGCCCCAAGAAACGCCCAGTCGACGTGCAGACTGTTAATCTTATCCACCGTCTCCTGGCCAATCAGGGTATAGACAGCATTCAGCATCATGCCCCCGGTGACGTGAATGGTGATCCCCGGGCAGGCACTCAGTGCCACGGCGGTCAGGACGTCATTGGTCACCACAGTCAGATTACGCTTATCGCGCAACGCCAGCGCCAGTTCATAGACGCTGGAGCCGTTATCCAGGATCAACGACTGACCGTCCTGCACCAGGCTTGCCGCATAACGTGCAATCGCCGCTTTCGCCGGATTGTTCATCTGACGGCGTACGCTGTAAGGCGTATCCAGACTGCTCTCCGTCACGCCGGATACCGGCAGCAATCCCCCATGCGTGCGCATCACCATCCCGTTTTTTTCCAGCAACGACAGGTCGCGGCGGATAGTCGAACTATCAACACCGAACACTTCGGACAGCTCTACGGCGTTCAGATAGCCCTTTTCCCTGATCATCTCAATTATTTGCAATCGTCTTTTTGATGCGCTCATGTGTCCTTCCTGTTGCGATACCTGCACACTTTCATGCACATACTGTACGAACATTGCCCTGATGTCAGTATAGCAGACAAAAAACAGGCAAATATTTGTGCTATTGCGCGAATAATGCACATTGACTGCACGAATTCGTGCAGCTACATTTAACTCATCGGTAACAACTTTCGGGAGGGCACTATCGATGTCAGCAACGATTCTCAGCGACTACGAAAAAGATATTGAGCAGCAGGTCGAGGCCCTGCGTGACCAGTTAGCTTACCAGCTACCGCAGGCACTCAGCGCACTGGATCTCAATCACTACGATCGTATTGTGCTGGCCGGAATGGGATCCTCTGATTACGCCCTGATCCCGATCGAACGTGAACTGATCGAGCGCGGTTACCCGGTATGGCGTATTGATGCGGGCAGATTGCTCGATATGCCAAACCTGGTCACCGCCAACAGTCTGCTGTGGCTGACATCGCAGTCAGGAATGAGTGGCGAAGTGGTGGCGTTGCTGAACAGCATCACCCCGCCAAAAACGCTGATTGGCATCACCAATGATACCGCCAGCGAACTGGCAAAAAAGGCACAGGTTCAGGTATTGCTGCACAGCGGGTCAGAAGCCACCGTCAGTGCGAAAAGCTACCTCAACACGTTAGTCGCCAGTTACCGGGTGTTGTACGCCCTGACCGGGCGGAATGAGAAACCTTTGCTGGCGACCGTGCATGCTATTCTGCCCGATATCGCGCAAATTATTCGCCAGCGCGCCGAAGCACAAACGCTCAGCGATGCGCTGCTGGCCCATAACCTGCCCCGCGTCGCGATGATTGGTATCGGGGCCGATGCCGCTACGGCGTTAACCGGAGCACTGATTACCAAAGAAGCGTCCAAAGTGGCCGCAGAAGGTTTTATTGGTGGCCAGTTCCGCCACGGTCCGATGGAAACCTCCGGCGCGGGGATGCTGGCCCTCCTGTTTGGTGATGGCAGCGACAACACCCTGAACACCCTGGCAGCCGATTTGCGCCAGAACGGGACGCTGGTGGTCAGCGTAGGGCCGGAGAAGTACGCCGACAGCGTGCATCTGCCCACACCCACCGAACCGCTGCCGCGTTTACTGTGTGCAATGCTGTGGGTCCAGCATCTGACTGTCACGCTGGCGCGTGGCAATGGGCGGATACCAGGGGAATTTCTCTACGGCCAAAAGATAACGGTGAAAACATGACAACCTCTGACGCACTCTCTCTACAGGCAGGCATGGATATCGGGGGTACCGGCACACGCATTATTTTGCTGGCCGGGCAGCGCGAAATCGCGTCAGAAACCGTACCGACCGCGTGGTTCGCCACGCTGCCCGCCTGGCAACGTGCCAGCGCACTGGCAGAGAAAGTGCGTCAGTTAGTGCCCGCCGGGCAGCGTTTAGCCAGCCTCGGCATCGGTGCCAGCGGCCCGGTGAACATGAACAATGAGATCATTGAAAACGAGGACACGCTGGCCTGCTTCTCCGGCTTCCCACTGGTGTCACAGTTGCGGGAACTGCTGGGTGTCCCCGTGGCAATCGACAACGATGCCGTTGCCGCCGCCCTCGGTGAGTTTCACTTAGGGGCAGGCCAGGGCAGCGGCCGCATGCTGATGGTCACACTCGGTACGGGAATTGGCGTAGCGATGCTGGAAGGCGGCACCCCGTTTCGCAACATTGATGGCAGCCATCCGGAAGCGGGCCACATCCCGGTTTCCGATGACCCGGTAGTGTGTTACTGCGGATTGCAGGGTTGCTGGGAAATGCTGGCCTCACGCGGCTGGCTACAGCAGGCGCTGACCGCCGCGATTCCCGACCTGCGCTGGGATGCCACGTTCAGTCAGAGATTAAGCCATCTGGCCGCGGAAAATCCGCGCATCAGCGGCATTCTTTATCAGTACGGCCAGATCGTTGGCCGGGGGCTAAATACCCTGCTGGCGCTGTATGGACCGGATGTGACGGTTCTCAGCGGCAGCGCAGCAGCACTGTTTCCGCTGTTTCAGGGAGGAATGGAGAAAGCGCTGGCGCGGGCCAGCGGCTATGCGGTTAACAAGCATATTATTCCATCTTCTCTGGGCGACGCGGCGGGCGCGCTCGGGGCGGCGATACTGCCAACACTCAGGGGAACCCGTCAACCATAATAAGCACGACCTATAAAGCAGTTCTTGATAATAAAGTTCTACCTTTGAAATATTTACGACAATAATAAATGTCTGGGCCGGTTAAGTTGTGCGGCTCAGCCATTCTATTGATCCAGGCGAATAAGAACGTGTTCTGACCGCTTCCTTTTTAGGTTAAATGGAGAGTAAGTAATGAAGAGATCCACCGCTTGCCTGATGACCCTGCTTGCTCTGAGCGCCTCCGGCGCTGCCTCTGCAAAAACCCAACTCAACGCCCTGTTTATGTCTCAGGCCGCCTACAGCGAAAGCGACGTGCGTGCCATGACCAGCGATTTTGAAAAAGCCAATCCGGGTGTCACCGTTAATCTTGAATTTGTGCCCTATGAAGCCCTGCACGATAAAATTATCGCGGCACGCGGCGCAGGTAGCGATGGCTACGATGTGGTGCTGTTTGACGATATGTGGCCCGCAGAATTTGCCAAATTTGGCCTGCTAAAAGATATCACCCGCCAGGTCAGCGCCGATGAGAAAGCGAAGGTGTTCGACGGCGCCTGGAGTACGGTCAGCTGGGACAAAAAACTGTGGGGCATGCCGTGGATCCTCGATACAAAATACCTCTTCTACAACAAAGCCATGCTCGCTAAAGCAGGTATTGCGAACCCACCGACCACCTGGCAGCAGGTGATGGATCAGTCCAAAATTTTGCAGGATAAAGGCATCGTTAAATATCCGCTGGTGTGGAGTTGGTCCCAGGCTGAAGCGCTGGTGTGCGACTACACCACCCTGGTGTCAGCCTTTGGCGGCCAGTTCTACCAGAACGGTAAGCTGAACTTCAGTGATGCCGGATCGGTGAAAGCCGTCACCTTTATGAAAGAATCGCTGGATAAAGGCGTCACAAACCCGAACTCACGCGAGTATCTGGAAGAGGACGTGCGTAAGGTGTTTTCCAATGGCGATGCGGCCTTTGCCCTGAACTGGACCTATATGTACAACATGGCCAACGATCCGAAGCAGAGCAAGGTCGCCGGTGATGTGGGAATTGTTCCGGCCCCCTCTGAACAACCGGGCAAAGTCGCAGCAATGAACGGTTCGATGGGATTGGGCGTGACCCAGACCAGCGCCCACCAGGATCAGGCCTGGCAGTATATCCGTTACCTGACCTCCCAGCCGGTGCAGAATAAATACGCCAAACTCAGCCTGCCTGTCTGGAAAGACTCCTACGACGATCCCGCCGTGCAGAAAGGCCAGGAGCCGTTAATCGCAGCCGCGAAAAAATCCCTCGATGTGATGCTGATGCGCCCGATTACCGCCGACTACTCACGTCTGTCGAACAGTCTGCAACAGCAACTGCAGCAGGTCCTTCAGGGCCAGCAAACGCCGCAATCCGCAATGGAAGCGGTGACGAAAAGCGCAGCCCGACTGCGTTAAGGGAACGCCATGCTCAGTCTGCAACGTCGTGAGCAGCGTCAGGCATGGGTGCTTCTGGCACCCATGCTGATTGTGATGGCCCTGTTAACCGCCTGGCCACTGCTGCGCACTATCTGGCTCAGTTTTACCGATGCCGAGCTGATTGGCAGCGGTGCACAGACCGGCTACATCGGACTGGATAACTACCTCTACGCCCTGACCGACCCGGATTTTCGTGCGGCGATTGGCCGTACGCTCTATTTCACGATGATATCAGTGGCGCTTGAGGGAGTGATCGGCGTACTCGTCGCGCTGCTGCTGAACCAAAAATTTATCGGGCGCAACGTGCTGCGCGTGCTGGTGATCCTGCCCTGGGCGCTGCCCACCATTGTTAACGCCATGATGTGGCGACTGAATTTCAACCCGGATTACGGCAGCATCAATGCGCTGCTGACTCAGGCAGGCATTATCGACGGCTACCGCAGCTGGCTCGGTTCCCCGGACTCAGCCCTCAATGCGGTGATGCTGGCTGACGTATGGAAAAACTATCCGCTGGTGACACTGCTGGTGCTGGCCGCCATGCAGTCGATTCCTGAAGATCTGTATGAAGCTGCACGTCTGGACGGTGCGCCGGCGTGGCGACGTTTTCGCGCCATCACCTTTCCGGCCATTGTCGGTGCACTGAGTGTGGCGTTGGTGCTACGCACCATCGACGCCTTCAAAGTGTTCGACATTATCTATGTGATGACGCGCGGCGGCCCGGTCGACAGCACCAAAACCCTCAGTTTCTATGTCTATCAGGAATCCTTCAGCTATCTGCGGGCCGGTAGCGGTGCGGCTTACGCCATTCTGATGACGCTGATGTGTAGCGTACTGATTGCGCTGTATATGGCGATGCTCTACCGCCAGCGCCGCAGGAGTCTTGCTGATGAAACGTAAACTGCGCCGCGTTTTACTGTATGCCGCCGCGCTGCTGCTGGCAGCGTCGATTCTCGGGCCAATGCTGTGGCTGTTTCTGATGAGCGTCAGCGCCAACAGCGACCTGACGCGTATTCCGCTGGAGTGGCTGCCGCGCCAGTGGGACTTCAGCCGTTACCGCGCGCTGCTGTCGCTCACCCCCGGTCAGCCCGGCGAACTGTTTCTGCATGCGCTGGGCAACAGCCTGCTGGTCGCGGGGTTTGCCACACTGATTTCCCTGCTGCTGGCGGTTCCCGCTGCGTTCAGCTTCTCGCGCTATGTCGGGCGCGATCTGTGGCTGTTCGCGGCGCTGGCGATCTACATGGTGCCACCCGTGGCCTTTGTACTGCCGCTCTATTTTGTGCTGCAACAGCTCGGCCTGCTGAACACCCATCTTGGTCTGGTGCTGGTCTACTGTTCGCTGATCCTGCCGTTCCTGACATGGATGCTGAAAAACCAGTTTGATGCCCTGCCACGCGATATTGAGCAGGCAGCCCGCCTGGATGGCCTGCGCTTCTGGCAGGTTCTGATGCGTATTACCCTGCCGCTGGCAAAACCGGTGCTGGGCGCCTCGGCGCTGTTCGGCTGGCTGCTGGCGTGGGATGAATTTTTCTATGCGCTGTTGTTTACCAGTAATCTCGACGCACAAACGCTGCCAGTGACCATCGCCGGATTTACTGCCGGACGCGCCACCGATGACGGCTTGATCGCCGCCGTGGGCATCCTCGCCTCATTACCGCCGTTGCTGATCGCCCTGTGGTTGCAAAAAAGCCTGGTCGGCGGGCTGGCCAGTGGCGGCAGCAAGGGGTAATTATGTCGGCAAATCGGGTCGGGCATGCCCGACCCCTACGGGAACATGCAGCCTGTTAATTGCAGGGGTGAGGCATGCTCCATGCGGGAACACGCAGCCTGTTAATTGTAGGGGCGAGGCATGCCTCGCCCGTCACCACGGGAAAACAGTATGGCACGGGTTGAACTGGTCAAAGTCACGAAACGTTACGGTACGCAAACGGTGTTGCACCCGCTCGATCTGACGATCGAGGACGGCAGTTTTACCGTGCTGGTCGGTCCTTCCGGCTGTGGAAAATCCACCCTGCTGCGTCTGCTGGCCGGGCTGGATACGATCTCTGACGGGGCGATCCTGCTGGACGATCTGCGAATAAATGATCTTGATCCCGCGGATCGCGATATCGCCATGGTGTTTCAGAGCTACGCCCTGTATCCGCATCTGACGGTGGCTGAAAACCTGGCGTTCCATATGCAGGTTAAACGGGTCAAACGGGACGAACAACAGAGCCGCATTACACGGATCGCCAGCATCCTCGGTATTGATAAACTGCTGAATCGCTACCCGCGTGCCCTCTCTGGCGGCCAGCGTCAGCGCGTGGCGATGGGCCGGGCGATGATACGTAATCCGCAGGTCTTCCTGTTTGATGAGCCGCTATCAAACCTTGATGCCCAGCTGCGTATGGAGCTGCGTGCGGAGATTAAATCGCTGCACCAGCGCTTTAAAACCACTATGGTCTACGTCACCCATGATCAGGTGGAGGCCATGACGCTGGCGGACCGCATTGTGGTGATGCGCGATGGGGTGATTGTGCAGCAGGGCAAGCCGCTGGAGATTTACGACCATCCGGTGAATACCTTTGTCGCACGCTTTATTGGATCGCCGCCGATGAATCTGCTGGCGGGTGAAGTAAAGACGCAGGATGGCATTCCCGGCGTCAACTGTAACGGACTGTGGTTTCCTCTGCCTGCTCGCTGGCACGACAGCGCCCGGCGTCAGGGCAGCCAGCCGGTGATCGTCGGGATTCGCGCCCATGATTTTGTCCAGGCACGCCACTCCACCCATCCCTCGGCATTATTGAAGGTGCTGGAAGTCACGGGCGAATCCAGCCTGCTGCACGCCGAATGGCAGGGTTTTCCCCTGCATATTCAGCTCGCCGGGCGCGTGACGCTGGAACCGCAGCAATCCCTTGCTCTGGATATCAATCCCGAAAAAATCCATCTGTTTGATGCACAAAGCGGTGCGCGGCTGGTTTAATGGTGTCATCAGGGCGAGGCATACCTTGCACCTACGATGGGATCACGTAGGGGCCGGGCAGGTCCGGCCCGTTTTTCTGCACACAAGGGAAAACCGTGGAACGTCTGGATTGCGATCGAATGTTTGTGGCGGTGCTCGAGCTGGGCAGCTTTGCCGCAGCGGCGGCCCGGCTGGGTACCAGCAGTGGCCAGGCCTCTAAACTGGTATCAAAACTGGAAAAAGAGCTGGGCGTGCAACTGCTGAAACGCAGCACGCGTGCGCTGTCCCCCACCGAAGTCGGGCAGGCCTATTTTTCTCAGGTCAAACATCTGCTGGATGAATGGGATGCGCTGGATGCCTCGGTGCGCCACGCTGCAGGGAAACCCTCAGGACGCATCAAACTCAGCGCGCCCATCACGTTTGGTGCCAGCCAACTGGCCCCGGCGCTGATCGCCTTTGCCCGCGAGTTTCCGGAAATTGAACTGGATGTCAGCTTCTCAGACCGTATCGTGAACATCGTCGATGAGGGATTTGACGTTGCCATCCGCATCGGAAAACTGAGCGACAGCAGCCTGATTGCCCGCCGCCTCAGCGATATGCGCGTGGTGATCGCCGCCAGCGATGACTATTTGCGGCGGCACGGTATGCCAACGCATACTCAGCAATTAGCCGATCATAACTGCATTATCGACACCAACTTCCGCGATCCTTATAACTGGCCGTTCGGCAATGAAGGCGAAACTGTGCCCGTCAGTGGCCGTCTGCGTTTTTCCAATGCCGAGGCCTGCCTGACCGCGGCGCTGAGCGGCTTGGGTATTGCCCGACTGCCGACCTTTATTGCCGGTGCCGCCTTACGAACTGGAACCATCCGGCCTCTGCTGATTGAGAGTGAAATTCCTCCGCTCGGCCTGTACGCCGTTTATCCCCCGGCACGCCATCTGGCCCATAAGGTACGGGCGCTGATCGACTTCCTTGTCAGCCATTATGCCGGGAAGCCAGAGTGGGATCAGGGCTGGTGATTACTTCCAATATGGAAGTAATCATTGCGCGAATGGCAGGATAATCAGTGCGGAGGAATGAGTGTAGAGTGTGTTTTATCAACCCTGACACTCACACGTTATAAGGCATCTCATCATGACTGATACCCGTACCGCCCCCTGGGCCGCGCTGATCCTGCGTCTTTCGCTTGGCATCCTGTTCCTGGCGCACGCTGGCCTGAAGTTTTTTGTTTTCACCCCGGCTGGCACCGCGAAATTCTTTGAGTCACTGGGCCTGCCCGGTGGGCTGGCTTACGTCACCATCGCCTGGGAAGTGCTGGGCGCTGTGGCACTGATTGTTGGCTACCGCCCACGCATTGCCGCGCTGCTGCTGATCCCGGTACTGCTGGGTGCGATTGCTACAGTGCACGGTGCGGCGGGTTTCTGGTTCACCAACCCGAACGGCGGCTGGGAATACCCGGTATTCTGGACAATCAGCCTGCTGGTACTGGCGTTGATCGGTGACGGAAAATACGCGCTGAAAGCCTCCCTGCCTGCTTCACGCCTGAACTGAGGAACGACTGATGCTGGTAAACGGTAAATGGACGGCAGAGTGGCACCCGGTACAGGCCACCGATGAAAAAGGCGGCTTTGTCCGGCAGACCTCAAGCTTCCGTCATTGGGTGACGGCGGATGGCAGCAGTGGCTTCCTCGCAGAGCCAGATCGCTACCATTTGTATGTGGCGCTGATCTGCCCGTGGGCGTCACGCACATTAATCGCCCGTAAGCTGAAAGGGCTGGAGGAGGTCATCAGCGTCTCCGTCGTTGAGCCACAGCTGACCGATGAAGGCTGGCACTTTGGCGACTTCCCGGGTGCCGACCGCGATACCCTGAACCACGCGGAATATCTGCATCAGCTGTATACCCGCGCCGACGACAGTTTCACCGGGCGGGCAACGGTGCCGGTGTTGTGGGACAAAAAAACCGGCACCATCGTCAGTAATGAATCGGCGGATATCGTACGCATGTTCAACAGTGGCTTTGGTGCGCTGGCAACACAGTCTGTCGATCTGTACCCTGAATCCCTGCGTGCAGAGATTGACGCGCTGAACGCGGAGATCTATCCCCGACTGAACAACGGTGTTTATCGCGCCGGGTTTGCCACCACCGCCATCAGCTACCGTGAAGCCTTTAATGATGTGTTCGGCATGCTGGCTGAGCTGGAAACGCGTCTGAGCAACAGTGGTCCTTATCTGTTTGATGCTGTTCTGACCGAAGCCGATATTCGCCTGTTCGTGACGCTGATTCGCTTTGACGTTGCCTATCACGGTCTGTTTAAGTGCAACCTGCGCCAGTTACGGGACTTCCCGGCGCTGAATGCTTACCTGCAACGTCTGCTGGCGATCCCCGGCGTGCGTGAAACGGTCAGCATCGACCATATTAAGCAGGGTTATTACTCTATTAAGGCACTGAACCCTAAAGGGATTGTGCCCGCCGGGCCAGACATGAGCGGCTACGGTTTTTAATCTGATTTACGAGGCGAACAATGTCGAAAGGATTAGTTATTTTACTGCACGGCGTTGGCAGCAGCGGCGATGATCTGGCAGGCCTGGGAGACCACTGGGCGCCCTCCCTGCCAGGCGTAAGCTTTGCCAGCCCCAATGCACCGTACCACTTTGAACAGGGTGCAGGCTGGCAGTGGTTTAGCCTGGCGGGTATTACGCCGGAAAACCGCCCTGCACGTGTGGCAGAAGCGCGTGCCGCCTTTGACCAGACTCTCCAGGCGATCCTCGATCGGCATCAGATGAGCGAGCATCTGGATAAGGTGGTGCTGGTCGGCTTCTCGCAGGGCTCGATTATGGCGCTCGATACGCTGGTGTCAGGCCGCTGGCCGGTAGCCGGGATGGTGGCATTCTCAGGTCGACTGTCATCACCACAGCCGTTCACTCCGGCGCTGAATACGCCGGTACTGCTGGTGCACGGCATGGCCGATGGGGTGATCCCGGTACAGGAAAGCGAATCGGCAGAGCAGCGTCTGCGCGCTCTGGGTGTGCAGGTCAGCAGCCAGTTTGAGCCGGGCATCGGGCACACCATTTCGGCTCAGGGCGCACAAAAGGCAGTGGCGTTTATTGCTGCACGTCTGGGGTGAAACGGGCGAGATATGCCTCGCCCTGCCGTGATCCCCGTAGGGGCCGGGCATGCCCGGCCCGATCTATTCCGCATAATCCTCAATCACCGGCGGCGGAGTAAGCGGCAGCGTAATGATAAAACGAGCACCGCCCTGCGGCCGGTTCTCCGCATGGATGGTGCCATCATGCAAAGTGACTATCGCCTGACAAATCGCCAGCCCCAGCCCGACACCCGGCACGGCCGACTCTTTGTTGCCCCGGGAGAACTTCTCGAAAATCAACTGCTCCTGCCCACCAGCAATGCCCGGGCCGTCATCCCACACTTCGAGCATCAGCCGCTGCGCTGACGACTGTGTGGCACGTATGCCGATGTTCGCCGCAGGACCTGCATATTTCAGTGCATTTTCCAGCAGATTGCTTAACACACGCTCCATCAGTGGACCATCGACATCCATCAGCAGCATCGGCGGCAGATCGAGCGCGATATTGCGTCCGGCCAGCAGTACGGAGAGCTGGCGCAACGTGCTGCCGACCAATTCATCCAGTGCCATCCACTCACGTTTCAGATGAAAGCCGCCGGACTGCAACCGCGCCATATCCAGCAGATTATTCACCAGCCGGATGGTGTTCAACGTCTGCTCTCGCATGGCACTGGCCTGCGGAGCATATGGTGAGTGCTCTGAAGCCAGGTCGAGCGTCAGAATTTCAGCCTGACCAAACAGCACCGTCAGCGGGGTGCGCAGGTCATGGGAGAGCGCAGATAACAGCGCATTACGCAGCTGTTCGCGCTCGGCCGCCAGCCTGGACACCGCCTCACGCTGGCTAAGATTCATACGTTCTAAGGCGTTGGCGATCAGCACGGTGAACGTTTCGACCAATCGCTGCTGTTCGGGGATCATCAGCTGACGCAGGTTGAGAGGTTCAAGGATCAACAGGCCCAGTGTTTCACTGCCGCTTTTCAGCGGCAGCATCTGCCAGGGAACACCGGGCAGCGTATCGGTTCCGGCCCCGGCGGGCTGGCCTTTATCAAAGCTCCAGCGGGCAATTGCCCGGTCCGGTACGGCACTGAGATGGGCTTCCCCCACCGCGACCAGCTCGCCCTGTTCATCAGGCAGATAAAGCTCACTGCGGGCCTGCAAGGTGCTCTCTACGCTGCGCTGGAGCGTGGCGGCAATATCACGCTGACTGAGCGCCCGGCTAAGGGCTTTGGCCATTTCATACAAATGGTGCGCCCGCTGTTCACGATAGCGCGCCACCCGTGCCTGATAGCGCACCCCGGCGGTCAGATTACCGACGATCACGCCGACCGCCAGCATCACGCCGAAGGTGACCAGGTACTGCACGTCCGACACCGCCATCGTGCCAGTGGGTGCCACAAACACTAAATCAAAGGCGACAATGTTCAGCAGTGTCGCCACCACCGACGGCCAGCGCCCGTAACGCAGCGCGACAATCACCACGGCCAGCAGGTAAACCATCACCAGGTTAACCGAATCGACCGCCGGTAGCAGCCAGCGCCCGGCAACGGTCACCAGCGCACAGAGTAACAACGCGGCGGCGCAACCCCGCAGTTGTGCATGCCATTTTCCTTCATTGCCGCCTCCGCCTGCGCGTGGAGCCAGTGGACTGACGGCATCTGGCGGCGGGTCATCCAGCGCGACGATCAGAATATCGAGATCCGGCCCCAGTTCGCCCAGACGGTCGGCAAAACGTTCGCGCCACCAGCGGCGGGTCGGACGGCGGCCGATAATAATTTTGCCAAGGTTGTGCTCGCGAGCGTAACGCAGCACCGCACTGGCTTCGCTCGGGTCTGAAAGCGTGGCGGTTTCCGCACCGAGCTCCTGCGCCAGTTGCAGCGTCCGCAGAATGCCGCGCCGCCGCGCTTCAGAGAGGCGATGCAGACGTGGGGTTTCGACATAAACAGCATGCCAGACACTGTCGAGCCGGGCCGCTAACCGGGCAGCACTGCGCACCAGCTTTTCACTGCCACTGTTATCACCAATGCACAACAGAATGGCATCACGCGTGTGCCAGACTTTTTCCCGTCCCTGAGTATCACGCCAGGCACGCATCTGGTCATCGACGCGATCGGCGGTGCGCCGCAGCGCCAGCTCGCGCAGAGCGATCAAGTTACCTTTACGGAAGAAGTTTTCGATGGCGCGTTCTGCGCCCTCACCGATATAAACTTTTCCCTCTTTCAACCGCTGACGCAGGTCATCCGGCGGCAGGTCCACCAGCACCACATCGTCAGCAGCATCGAAAAACGGGTCAGGCACGGTTTCGCGCACGCGGATGCCGGTCACGCCGCCAACCACATCGTTCAGGCTTTCCAGATGCTGAACGTTGACCGTGGTGATCACGTCAATACCGGCATCCAGTAGCTCTTCAATGTCCTGCCAGCGTTTCGGGTGGCGTGAGCCACGGGCGTTACTGTGCGCCAGTTCGTCCATCAGAATCACTGCCGGATGGCTGGCCAGCGCTGCATCAAGGTCAAATTCGGGGTGGCGATGCTGCCCGGTGGCCCGTCGCGGCAGCAGGGTCAGCCCGGCCAGCAACGCAGCCGTTTCCGGGCGGTTGTGGGTTTCCACCACGCCTACCAGCACCTCCAGCCCCTGTGCACGCAGACGGCGGGCCTCCTGGAGCATCGCCCACGTTTTTCCCACACCAGCACAGGCACCAAAGTAAATTTTCAGCTTACCGCGATGGCTTTCTGCCGCCAGGCGTAGCAGCGCATCCGGATCAGGGCGCTGGAGTTCGTCGTTCATCCGATTCCTTAAACAGGGAAAACAACGGGCGAGACATGCCTCGCCCCTACGCGAGTTTCGCAGGTGAGCGAGCCCTTACCACCGTAGTGGTGGGCATACCCGACCCGTCAGGGTTTAACGCTGTAATGCATCCAGTGCCAGGTTCAGCGCCAGCACATTCACACCCGGCTCCCCGATAAACGCCGGGCGCGGCGTCATCGTATTATCGGCAATGAGCCGTTCAACCGTTTCCAGTGGAAGCTGGCGTGCCTGCGCTACGCGTGCTGCCTGCCAGTGCGCTGCCGCAGGTGAAATCTGCGGGTCCAGCCCGCTGCCGCTGGCAGTGACCAGATCCACCGGCACCTGATGGCTGGCCTGCGGGTTCGCCGCACGCAGTGCCGCCACGCGTTCAACAATCGCCTTGTCCAGCGCAGGGTTGCTGCCCGCCAGATTGCTGCCAGAAGAGGCCAGCGGATTATACGCCGCATCACCCGTGGCCGATGGCCGCCCCTGGAAATAATCAGCACGCGTAAAATTCTGGCCGATCAGGGCCGAACCGCGCACGGTACCCTCCTGGCGTAACAGCGAACCATTGGCCTGCTGCGGGAACCACCACTGCGCCAGCCCGGTGGTTAACAGAGGATAGAGCAGCCCGGTGACCAGCGTCAGTAATATCAGTAAAAACAGAGCAGGACGTAATTGGCTCATCATATTTTCCTTATGCCATGCCCAGAAGGGTCAGTAACATATCAATCAGTTTAATCCCAGCGAATGGCACCAGCAGGCCGCCGACACCATACAACCACAGATTACGACGCAGTAGCGCGGCAGCACTCAGCGGGCGATAGCTCACCCCTTTCAACGCCAGCGGGATCAGGAACACAATCACCAGCGCGTTGAAGATCACCGCTGACAGAATGGCGGAGTTGGGTGAGTGCAACTGCATCACGTTCAGCATATTGAGCTGCGGCAGCGTGGCAGCAAACGCGGCCGGGATAATGGCAAAATACTTTGCCACATCGTTAGCGATACTGAATGTGGTCAGGGAACCGCGCGTCATCAGCATCTGTTTGCCGATATGCACCACTTCCAGCAGTTTGGTCGGGTTGGAGTCGAGATCGACCATGTTACCCGCCTCTTTTGCCGCCTGGGTACCGGAGTTCATGGCCACCGCCACATCAGCCTGCGCCAGTGCCGGGGCATCGTTGGTGCCATCTCCGGTCATCGCCACCAGCCGTCCTTCGGCCTGATACTGACGGATGAGTGCCAGCTTGGCTTCGGGGGTCGCTTCTGACAGGAAATCATCCACGCCAGCCTCGGCGGCGATCGCGGCGGCAGTCAGCGGGTTATCCCCGGTGATCATCACTGTTTTAATGCCCATTTTTCGCAACTCGGCGAAGCGCTCTTTAATGCCGCCCTTCACAATGTCCTTCAGCTCCACCACGCCCAGTACCGTTACACCATCACAGACGACCAGCGGTGTGCCGCCCGCACGCGCCACCTGTTCCACCAGGCCGTTAACCTCTGGCGGGAACTGGCCGCCGTTGCTGTCGATATAGCGGCGCACCGCATCGACCGCACCTTTACGCACCGTGCGCTGCTGCACGTTGACCCCGCTCATGCGCGTCTGCGCCGAGAATGGAATAAAAGTGGCATCCAGGCTTTTCAGGTCGCGTTCGCGCAGATTAAATTTCTGCTTCGCCAGCACGACAATACTGCGCCCTTCCGGGGTTTCATCGGCCAGTGAGGCCAGCTGTGCGGCATCGGCCAGCTGCTGTTCACTGATACCCGCGGCAGGCAGGAACTGCGTTGCCTGGCGATTACCCAGCGTGATGGTGCCGGTTTTATCCAGCAGCAATACATCAACATCCCCCGCCGCTTCCACCGCACGTCCACTGGTGGCGATCACGTTGGCCCCCAGCATACGGCTCATGCCCGCCACGCCAATCGCCGACAGCAAACCGCCGATAGTGGTGGGAATCAGACATACCAGCAGCGCCACCAGCACCGTCAGGCTCACTGGCGTCCCTGCCCAGGCGGTAAACGGCCAGAGCGTGGCGGTGGCGAGCACAAACACGATGGTCAGCGCCACCAGCAGAATAGTCAGGGCAATCTCATTCGGGGTTTTACGCCGTTTCGCCCCTTCCACCATCGCAATCATCCGGTCGAGGAATGTTTCCCCCGGGTTGACGCTGCACTGCACCACCAGCCAGTCGGAGAGAATCCGTGTACCGCCGGTGACGGATGAGAAGTCACCGCCAGATTCGCGGATGACGGGGGCCGATTCGCCGGTGATGGCGCTTTCATCCACCGATGCGCCACCCACCAGCACCTCCCCGTCACAGGGGATCATATCGCCCGCTTCCACCAGTACCCAGTCACCTTTGCGCAACGAATCAGCCGCCACTGACTGATGGCTGGCGCCGTATTCAGGCTCTGCGAGTTTTTTGGCAAAGCTGGTTTTAGTGATACCTTTCAGGCTGTTGGCCTGCGCTTTACTGCGCCCTTCGGCCAGCGCTTCCGCCATATTGGCAAACAACACGGTAAACCACAGCCAGACGGCGATAGCGGCAGTAAAGCCTGTTTCACCCGGGGTTTTACCGGCAGCCATTGCGATGGCCAGCAGCGTGGTCAGCACACTGCCCAGCCACACCACAAACATCACCGGGTTGCGCACCTGAATGCGTGGGTCCAGTTTTTTCAACGCATCGAGCAGCGCGACACGCATCAGCGCCCCATCAAATAGCGCCTGTTGATTACGACTCATGTCTCTTCTCCGCCCGTTAACGACCGATCATTTGCAGATGTTCCGCCACCGGCCCTAAGGCCAGCGCCGGGATAAAGGTCAGCGCGCCGACCAGCAGCACGGTGCCTGCCAGCAGGGCAATAAACAGCGCCCCGTGAGTCGGCAACGTGCCCTGGCCCGCGGGCTGAACCTTTTTCAGCGCCAGAGAACCGGCGATCGCCAGTACAGGAATAATGATGCCAAAGCGGCCCACCAGCATGCAGAACGCCAACAGCAGATTCCAGAACGGCGTGTTCGCACTCAGCCCGGCAAAGGCGCTACCGTTGTTATTGGCCGCCGAGGAGACGGCATACAGCACTTCCGAGAAGCCATGTATGCCGGGATTCAGCATGCCGCTGCGCCCGGCCTCAGTCATCATCGCCAGCGCCGTGCCCAGCAGCACCAGGCTCGGTGTCACCAGGATCGCCAGTGCGGTCATTTTCATTTCCCATACGTCGATTTTCTTGCCGAGATATTCCGGGGAACGACCGATCATCAGCCCGGCGATAAAGACCGCCAGCATCACAAACAGCAGCATGCCGTACAGCCCGGCACCCACGCCGCCGAAGACCACTTCCCCGATTTGCATCAGCCACATCGGCACCATGCCGCCAAGTGCGGTAAACGAATCGTGCATGGCGTTGACGGCACCACAGGAGGCTGCAGTGGTAATCACCGCAAACAGGCTGGAATTGAGGATGCCAAAGCGCGTCTCCTTGCCTTCCATATTGATAGCGCTGTCAGCACCGAGCGTGAGGAAGTGTGGATTCCCATTGAGCTCGGCCCACATCACCACCGCCACCGCCAGGATAAACATCAGTGACATCGTCCACAGCAGCACATGTCCCTGACGGGTATCGCGCACCACCTCACCGAAGGCAAAGCACAACCCTGCCGGGATCAGGAAGATCGCCAGCATCTGGACAAAATTGCTGTATACCGTCGGGTTTTCAAACGGATGAGCAGAGTTGGCGTTGAAGAAACCACCGCCGTTGGTGCCAATCATTTTGATCGCTTCCTGCGAAGCGACAGGCCCCATCGGCAGCGTCTGCTTCACACCTTCCAGCGTGGTCAGGCTCAGATAGCTGTCGACATTTTGCAACACACCCTGGCTGACGAGGAACAATGCCATCAATAGCGACAGCGGCAGCAGGACATACAGCGTAATGCGGGTAATATCGCGCCAGGCATTACCCAGCTCCCCCAATGCTCGCCGAGCAAATCCGCGCATCAGCGCGAAGGCCACGGCGATCCCGGTGGCAGCCGAGAGGAAGTTCTGAACAGTCAGCCCGACCATCTGGCTGAAATAGCTCAGGGTGCTTTCCCCGGCATACGCCTGCCAGTTAGTGTTGGTGACAAAGCTAACGGCGGTGTTGAGCGCCAGATGCCAGCTGAGGTCCGGTAGCTGCTGAGGGTTCAACGGCAGACTGGCCTGGTTCGCCAGCATGACAAACAGCAGCAGTAAGCCGCAGGCGTTGAACAGCAGGATCGCCCAAAGGTAACGCTGCCAGCTCATGCCTTCCGAGGCCACACCACTAAGACGCCACAGGATGCGTTCCGCACCAGCCAATCCGGGGAGCGGACGGTCATCCACCAGACGTGCCAGCCCTTTCCCAAGCGGACGGGCCAACAGCATCAGCAACACCATGTAACTGGCAATCAGTAAAAAAGCAGGTGCGGCCATTAGAATTCCTCCGCATGGATTAGGGCATACACCAGGTAGCCCAGCAGCAAACAGACCAGCACAATGCCAGTAGTGACAGCGACGCTCACAACACACCTCCAAAGGCGTTTTTCAGTAACGCTATTGTTGCGAGTAGCGTGCAAAGTTGATGTAAAAATGCAGGGCTGGGGTGTAAAGAAAGTATAAAAATGGGCGTGAAAACAGGGGAATCGATGATGATGGCGACAGGGCATTGCCCTGTCGCGCTGATAATGACTAAATAACGTAGCTGTTCATCTTTGAAGTCATGCTCCGTCAGGGTTTTATCACCACGTCTTTAATCTTTGGTTTTGGCGTGATACCCCCCGCGACCAGCCATACCGCGACGATGATCACCAATCCTCCGGCGATAAATCCTTTTGAGAGGGTTTCTCCAAGGAACAGATAACCCCACAGAATGCCAAACGGCGGGATGAGGAAAGTCACCGTCAGCGTTCTTAGCGGGCCAATATCAGCAATCAGACGAAAGAACAAAATATAAGCCCAGGCAGTACAGATCAGCCCCAGCGCCAGCACACAAAGCCATACGCCTGGATGGTTCCACTGCACTACAGGCTGGATGATCAGCGAACCGATAAACACCGGAAGAAGAAAGATACTGGCGCCAATCTGGCTGCCCAGCGCGACCAGCCGGGCATCCAGACCACCGCGATCGCCAATCCACTTTTTAGTCAGAAACCCGGCGCTGGCGTAACAAGCCGTCGCCACCAGACACGCGGCAATGCCCAGCAGCACCTCATGTGTCAGGGCCAGGCTGCCGGTAGTGGTCAGCAGTACAATTCCCACCAGGCCCAGTACCACCCCAACGATTTTTCTCAGCGTAAAGGTTTCACTGAAACAAAGACCCCCAATAAGCACACCCATCAGCGGTGTAGTGGCATTCAGGATCGCCGAATAGCCCGCTGGCAGCCATTTTGCCGCCAGGCAATACATCACAAAAGGCACAGCCGAGTTGATCACCCCCAGTAACATCGCCGGCAACGCTTTACCATGAAAGGCGATATGGGTCCGTAGTACCAGCAACAGCGCTATCAGGCCAACACAGCCAAACACCACGCGTAAAAACGCGGTATTCAGCGAACCAAAATAGGGAGTGGCTACGCGCATAAATAAAAAACTGGCTCCCCAAATCGCCGCGAGTAACATTAAACGACCGATATCCCCTTGCTTCACAACACGCTCCTGAAGACTGATTATTGACACTGAACGGTCACACGCCGACTGTGGTTAATCCTCTTTATAGACTGCAGCAGAAAAAAAAAGCAACCTGTCTACTGGTGATTACCCCTCGAGGACCGATAAGAAATAGCATGATTCAATAGAGACAGTTCAGAAAGAGAAATTGTATGCTTCCATAAAAAACATCGCCAACACAATAAAAACAGAAGAAAACTCCAAATAAACGGAATTAACATAGAATGACAAAATGTATTTTGTCTTTAAGGATATGATAAAGAAAATAACCAACTCACGACATGGACAGTCAGATATTATGAAAATTTTAATTGAAAGTGAAAATTTTTTCTATAAAAAAGGATTGGAGTCGTTGCTTCAACAATCAGCACTAGAAAGTGCATTAAGCGACTTTGGATTTATTACTGATGATGATAGCACAGAGAAGAGCGAGATAACTAATATTACACTCAGAGATTCATCTATAAGTATAAATTTATTCAAAAACACAAAAAAATTGGATGAACCACACATCAGCAAAGAAAAATCAACTTTGCACATTCCTTTTGCTTGTAAAAATAAAAAAATAACTGATATAAAAAGGATAATTGAAAAAATAATTTTCATCGCAAGCATGGATAGCAATGACTTCATAAATGATGATTTTTACAGAATAACAGGATTAAAAAAACATGAGCAACTGTCTCTAACCGAAACTAAAATAATGCTATTACTAGGCAGGGGGAATAACATAAGGAATATATCAAGACAGATAAATCGTTCTGAGAGAACGATTAACGTTCATTTTAGAAACGCATCAAGGAAGATGAAATTCAATAAAAAAACTGACTTTTATAATTATGCAAAATTTATTGTAACCTGTCGACGAAATGAAAGAAAAACGTTATGTATATAACGTACAACATTGAATATTCGAATGAATCATTAAGAGGAGGTCGATTTTATCACGGACCTCCTCAGTAAAGAAAAATCAAGGATTCAAATGGAAGTAAAACATTTGGTAAACGTTATTTATTTCCTAGTGGTTTAGTTTTAGGTGTAAATGAATTCATAATTTGAACATAATGCTTACGCTGAAAATCAGTGAAATCCTGATCGGCGACAAGAGTAAAAATCATCAACATATTATTTCCAGGATTGTAGTCTGGATGCTTAGGCAGTTGCGTATAAGACTGGACTTGACGGACAAAATTGCCATTTTCAAGATAACGATGAGCGACCTGAACGACGGGGAGTTTTGCAGGCCCAATTTTATGTTCGAGTTGTTTTCCTTCACTCTTAAAGCCAGGAAGGGTATTTTGCATTGTTTTCATCTGCTTCTCGCAAAAAGTCACCACCGTTTGGCCTTCTGCCATCATAACCCGGTTAATAATGATATTATATTCGTAATTTTCAGGATCGCGAAAACGCATTACATTAACAGTAACATCGACAACAGGGATATCAGTGAGGAAATCGCCCTCTAATACTTCATAAGTAATCATTTGATAACTCGCTTGTTAAATAGAAAATATTACAACTTAATAAAGCTGTGATTTTTTTGTTAAAAAAGAAAAAGCCGCTACCATTTTTCCTCGATGACTTCACCCCACCCTGCTTTGTCGATGAATGGACTAATACGAACAGAATGAGGGTTTAAACTTTCTTCCGAAGTAAAATCAAGCGATAGTGAAAAACTGCCATCTTCCGAATTTGAAATTCTCTCATTTATTTCAGCGTTATAGAGAGTATGCTGTTCGAGCAGCGTGTTATCTTCCGTATAGACACCGACATACCAGTAAAGAGCATCTTTTCCTAACGTGGTTATTCTGGATGAGTCAAAGTTAACCGTTCTTTTATTGACACCGACAAGCAATGAACGCCAAAGCCCTTCGATCAATTCCCCGTTGGCGAAATAAGCTTTATGCTCATCTCCAATGACATCCGGATGAACCAGACAGCGAGAAAAATCCACTCCTGCCGTTCTCTCGAAATCACTCAGGCTACGTTGCTTACCAAGACAGTAAATGCCATGATCACACTGCTCAGTGGCCTTATGGCCGAGTAAGGTTTTTACTCTGTTTTTAGATATAGCGTCTCTTTCCCACCAAGCTTGATCAATGCTGCCTTTAGTTTTTGCCTCATTGCCATGATCTGTCCAGACTTTCACATGGTCTTTTCTGCCGTAAAAATGCCATAGCAATACTTTTTGAGGATGAAAAATGTCATAGCCATGAGTAAATGCCCTGACTGCCATGGCTATTTCTTCACCCTCAAAAAATATCTGAGGATCATTAGGAACTTCTGTAACAAAGCTCCCTAATGAAAAAATAAATCCTCCAGCAAGATAACTTCCTCTGACCGGGTACGTAACATCGTCAGTCATCACATAAGGGCTCAGCTGTAAAATTTTCTCCTGAGAAAACCCTCTGAACATTAATCGAGTCAGATCGTTTTTTCTATCCTCTAAATTATCCGGTTGATAGGACGGTGGATAACATGTGAGAATAGGTTTAGGACTCAAAACAGTTAAATAATTCAATACCTCAACCATTTGGCTATCCCAGCCGGATATAAAACGACAGTGGGAGTCAATCTGCAGGAAGTATTCTTCCTTATTATAAAGTGTTTCTGCAATATGTCTGGCCCAACAGGCACCCTGGCTCTGGTAATAATGAACGCTTATCACATGGATCACCGCGCCTCGATAGCTGAAGAGATAGAGTTGAAAGCCATGATGAAGTCGCTGCTGGGTAAGCTGCATTCCTTTATCGAGAAAAATAGAGATGTCTTCATCACACTGCCAGCAAATACTGATATGTAGGGACTGTGGGCTGACAGACTGAGAAATCATATCCATTAAAGTAGGAATAAGTTCTGAATCGCGATAGCTCGCGATGCTAACAAAAACACAAGGTACATTATCCATTTTATACCCTCATCTTAAATATTAAATATGTGTTAATTTACTTGTAATACAATCTCAGCTCTGGCATCAAATTTACCACCGGTGGGTCTTTTACTTGTCTTGCCAGGTGACGCTAATGTCGCCGTCCATTTAAACTGCGCAGGGACTTTATCGTTGCTTGTTACTTTTCTCAAACTTGAACCATCCACGGCAATACTGGCTCCTTCATTATCTCTTATTTGAATTCTCAGACGATCCGTATATCCTCCGGCATCGGTGACAGTAATATATTTACCATCAGGGGTACGGGCGTCCGCAATGATTGAAGCAAAGACAGAATAGCTTCCATAGTCAGTCCTGCAGTTCATTTCAAAGTCGAGGGGACGTTCAACCCCTGAATCCGCCAGGGCTGGTGTGACAGTATTAAAATCGATGTTTTTTGTGCTCTCAAAAGTACAGGCCGGTGTACTATTGAGTGTAATTTTTCCTATATTAAGTTTTTGTGCATAATTCGACATTGCATTGACACCAACATAATTATAGGCGGAATCACCGCCATCAAAGACAACATTTTCTTTATTAGGCATCAAACGAATCACTTCTGCCGTTTTAAAAAACTCAACTACGAAATAAGAATTAGCAAAATAGACTATGCGACTTAACTGCATAGGGAGATTACCGGCATAAGGGATGTCTTTTTTAACAGTGCCATTATCCCACCGAATTTTCATACTCACACCAGGAATATTGGTAGAGTACATATTATTTCCATCCGGAGTAGGAAGACCGTAAGGCATTCCTCCATAAGAGATGCCAGGCGTACAGTTGATATAGGTCACAGCGTGTCCCGCCAGGGGGGAAGTGATCGTAGCGAATGGCATGGCGGTATCGACGGGCTTATCGGCACTGATACTCAAAACCTGCGCAGGGAGAATAAACGTAACGGGGGGGCCCCTATCTGATTCCCCGGTTGTGTCGAGGGTACATTCAGCCTGCAAAGCGGTACTGACTAACGCACAACATGCCATTAAAATTTTCACTCCAAAAAATTTCATTTATGTGTTCTCGCTGTCAATTTTATTAATGAGTTCTGATGGAAGGATTTTCATTAGCTCAGTGAAACGTTTTCCAACCATGCTTTCTGTTAGTTCCAGTAATAAGATCACTGGACTACTTGGCTCCATACGCGTAAACCACGATCTAATCTCAATTAACTGTGCTAAAGCATCCTGGCGATTTTCTATCTTATGGTTAATTTTCGCTGTTGAAACAGAGCACTTTGCAGACTGCAATGCACCTTTTTGCACTTCACGTGGTGTGGTGCTGGCATCGTCCTGCACTGATTCAAGATGGGTTTCATCGCTTTCAGGTTCAGATAAATCCGCTTCAACAACAGATGACGATTGTGGAAAAAGAGTGAGGAGATGGGTGATAACCGGCAACTCGGGAGCCTCTTCACCGAGGCTGTCCCTCAAGGAGTGCCGGATTGCCAGCAAAGATTTCATTGCACAGTTCAAAGAGATAATCTCTTTATCAGCCTGTTGATGCCACTCCTCTAACATTGCAGAGATCATCGCTTCGGGAAGCGCATCCGGTTCACGAGGAGTGGCGAATGATTTCTCAAAATCCTTTAAGGAAATAACCTGGCCCGCCGCTTTAGGCAATTTGTGATTTCTTAAGTCTGTAATTAACCCCGAAGCATCATCCATTTCTGAAAATGCATTGGCCCGCATGACGGGCTCAAAGTCACCTTCATCAAGCAATAAGGGGTAATACTGTTCAGGATAAATTTCGATGAGGGCTTTTAAGGCTGTGATTCCTTCCTCTACCGCCAGTAAACCGATTTGCCTTAAGCGACAGCGGATCATAATAATAAACAAACGTACATCTTTGCTTTTCTGCATCAAGGCAGCACACTCGCGCTGAACCTCTGACCAATTTACAGGTTCTGCCTGTTCAACAAAATTACCGTATTCAGCACCCTGTTTCGGTTGAATTTTAGACAGGAGAAGAATAAAGGCTGAATCATACTCAAGACTGTCGCCACATGGAAATTCATCCGAAACAGGCTGCAAAAATCCACTATAAAATTGACTTAGTTCAGTGATGATAGTATCAGACACAGGCTCCCTCCTAATTAACCTCTGGCATATATGCCCATCCCCGGCATACACGAGATAAAAACCACAGACCATCTAGCTGTGGCAATAAATTTCCGGTTCAAAGCTCATGCCAGAAACCGGTTCTATGTTATTCAGTCTTTCGAGCCAGGTCGCATAGCCAAGCTGATGTGTACCATTTAGCGTTGCATGAGGAACCTCTTCTGCAGCCAAAACCAGCTGTATATCCCATGCATACTCATACCCAACAAAGTTTTTTACCCACTCCTGCAAGACTGGAAGATCATCTCCCCAGGGACTGAACTGCATATATTCTTTAAGGGTTAGAGGGCCTAAAATGAGTTTGAACTTGTGCTGACAATCTCTCACGGTATTGCCTAGAATAGCCCCGTCGCCAAGCAGCATCGCACAGGCATCATCGCCTAAAATAGTTTGATCGCACTTATCCAGACGTATCCACTGTTCTGCAAACTCCTCCATTCGCACAGGTACCTGAAAATAATAATGTAAAGCGCCAATGATCCCTTCCGGGTTACGGGATTCACGAATCAGGTGAGAAGATGATGCTAATCGAGCGTGTGGCGGTAAGTGAGAATGTTCAAGTTCTTGTGCATCAATACCGATTAGGCTTCCGATATAAAATGAAAATCTCTCATCATATTTACGGTCAAGAGAGGCCGTATCCTGCGATAAAAACCACGCACGATACAGCAACGATAATGCGCGATGATGAAATATATTAACAAAATCAATCAGCGTATTATCGTAAGCTTCTGATCGAGAATAGGCCAACTCAGAAAAATGCAGCGGCATCGCCCCCTGAGGGCCCCATATTCCTAAACCAAATAGCTCAAGGTTAACCTTGCCGTTCTCCATTGAAATAGCCGATATTTCACGCGGAGCAAAAGCCATATAAGCACACTGCCCGACCCGGAAAGCCTCCTGCACAGGAAGTTTAGCCCTGCCAATCGGTGGCATATCAGTCGTCTTTGCCGCTATTGCACGCATTAAGCTAATGTAGCCCGCATTCCAGGGTTCATCCTGCTTGAACCACGTGTCTAGCTCGGAGGCTGTTGGTTGAATATGCGAATTGTCTTTCATATTCAAAGTGCTCCACGCCTTCCAGGCCGCGCTCCCCAGCGTGCAATAAGCCCTCTCTGCATTGAGTGTAATTCTGTCTCAGTAAAAATATTTATCGCAGCATGGCGAGCCAGATAGTTTTCCATGATAAGGCCAAATAAGTATGGACTAATGCCCGAAAATCCCTCTTCATCTACCGTTAAGGTACAGCGAACTCCCCGACCGTAAACCAGCAGGCCATCTCCTGGAATACGCCGAATGACAGGTTCACTTTTGCATCCCACAAGACTGTTAACCTGAGCGATCGACTCCTGATCCGCACCATTGAGGAAGAGGCTAAGCATATTACGCAGCGATTCCCCACCTAACCCATGGTCCATATCCGAGAGTGGAAGGTAATTAAAACTTAGTTGACGAATTAACCGCCATGATGCTTCTCCCAAGGCAAATGCCGCACGCGGAGTACTGGGTTGGCAGACAAACGTTGCACCATGAACAGGAACTGAACCTGGCATTGTCAGATCGAAGCTACCACTTGCCTTGATAAGGCGAGGAAGATCCCGATTAGTCACCATCGCATCAATAGACAGATACCTGATATCATCGCTAAAAGGCGCCTCATTCTGATCGACCAGTGAAACGAATACTTCAGTGCTCACATAGGGGATCCGAGTATCATATTTTCGGGTATTTCTATCCTTGACTCTGGCTTCTCTACGAATAGAAAAATAGCGCCCAAAGTTTCCATCATCAGAATGTCGGGTATGGTACAGGGGTTTAAAAACAACCTCATCACTGCTTTCAGCTTTCTGCCCCAATAGCCGATTTACTGAGAAAACTTCATAGTCTAAAGGCCTGCTCCGGTCAGGAACAACATGGAAACTATTCAGTGCCCTGTTAACTTCGATTCTATCAACTAACTTAGGAAAAAGATTGATAACCGGGGTGCAGTGCAGAAGAAACCGGGATGCGTCAATATGGCCGATTAAATCTTGTGGCAATCGGTCAAGTAAAATAATGAGTTCAGCCTCATTGGAGTTATTTTTTTTCAGACTATTTGCCAGATGATTTAACGTGAAAAAATAAAATCGCTGACGACAGGAGAAATACTCCTGGATGAGGTTATGGCCGTGGAACATGTTCCATGAAAGCGGCAAAACGCTTTGTTCCGGTTTTAGCCCCTCGAAGGTAAGTGGTTTTTCACTGACAACGACATCTTCTACCTTAGTCTCACCTGATGCATCACCTGCGCGCACAACCATAGCCACATGGCTGGTATGTAATAGTTCAAAAATATGTGAGACGATCCTTTCATCACCATCAATATAAAAAGGTAACTGGTCGAGACCTTCTAGCTGTGAGAATACGATATCACCCTGTAATTTTAGCTTGATGCGTAACGCACCTTTGAGTCGGGAATTAGATATGCGATATCGCTCCAGATTGGGGAGATCAGGAGGAATAGAGGTCAGGCGTGCGTCAATAATTTCAACCGGCCAAAGTGTGAGATCCTGTCCGTTGCGAAACTCACAACGGGTAGCCTCGCCCGGTAAAATCCTGGTATGAAAAGTGCTATTTTGGGGAACTAAATACCCCTGCATCAAATCACCTTCTTTCAGATTAGGCTGTAATTGCACAACACCGATTGAAGGAGTAGGAGAGTTATAATTTGGATAGACAACATCCAATAACCTTTGAGTAAATTTAGGGAATTCAGCATCCAGTTTTATTTGAGTTCGGGCGGAAAGAAAACAAAATGCCTCAATAAGTCTTTCAACATAAGGATCAGCAACATCTATGCCATGCATTCCCAGGCGGCCAGCAATTTTAGGATGTTTCTCAGCAAACTCACGTGACATTTCTTTCATAAACGTAAGTTCCTGATTATAATAATCAAGAAATTTATGCTCCACTGACATTTCTCACTAGATTTGTATCAGCCACTCTTATTAGCGAATAATGATTTTTCGCTAGCTATTTTCCACTAATGATGGAAATCGACCCTTTTTATATTTTCAAGGTTCTACTTCATCTATATAGACGAAAGAACATAACATAAAAAAAGAAAAACAAAACCACAAAAATTGTCCAAAAAATGACTTTAGGAATATTGACCGATTCATATTCCTAAATCAAATTCAGACAAGAAGTTTATCTTCAGTTGCCATATTGAAATTTAGTACTATTGAGAAACAGATGAAGTTAATTTTATCAGCTTCTTCTTCATTAGGATTAAGGGATGAATTAGTGGCTATCACAAGAAAAAACTTATTTGGAAAACTTAACAATTCGTTGTTTAAAAGCATTGAAAGTGCGACAACTTATTGTAAACTTCGCGGCAATCCATATGTCGAAATAACCCATTGGCTCAACCAGTTATGGCAGCAAGAAGACAGTGATCTGAAAAGTATTTTCAGGCATTTTGAACTTGATGCTGCTACCCTGGAGCGGAATCTTTCTGAAGCAATCATCAGATTACCTACAGGTGCCAGTACTATTTCTGATTTTTCATATCACATTGAGCTCGCCATTGAGCGTGCATGGATTTATGCAAGTCTGGAATGCTACGCCAGTCGTATCAGAAGCGGTCACCTATTGATTGCGATGCTGACGACGATGGAATTGCGGCGTGTATTATCCGCGATCTCTCCAGTATTCGACAATGTTCAACTTGATGTATTAACTAAAGATTTTAACTACATTACGCGTTCATCTACTGAAGCAAATGAGTCAGAAGATGATGTACAACATGATAGCGATCTGCCGGGTCAGGCCAGCAATGCTATCAATACAAATGAAAACTCAGCGTCTCTAAGGCAATACTCCACAGATCTTACTGCATTAGCACGTGAGGGGAAAATTGATCCCGTGCTGGGCAGAGACCATGAGATCAATACCATGGTCGATATACTGCTGCGCAGACGCCAAAATAACCCGCTATTAACCGGTGAAGCTGGCGTAGGTAAGACAGCAGTAGTGGAAGGATTAGCCCAGGCGATTGTTGCTGGTAAAGTTCCACCTTCGCTTTCTCAAGTACGCCTGTTATCTCTGGATATCGTTGCTCTCTCTGCGGGTGCCAGTATGAAAGGCGAGTTTGAAGCACGCCTGAAATCCGTGCTAGATGAAGCCATTGGATCACCCCAACCCGTTATTCTCTTTATTGATGAAGTCCATACGCTTATTGGTGCAGGAGGCAATGCAGGAACTGGCGATGCAGCCAACTTGCTTAAGCCCGCTCTTGCCCGTGGCCAGCTTCGTACGATTGGTGCAACCACCTGGAGTGAATTTAAACGTCACATTGAGAAAGACCCTGCGTTAACGCGACGTTTTCAGGTATTGCAAGTCGAGGAGCCTGATGAAGACACCGCTACTTCAATGTTACGTGGTCTGGTTCCTATGCTCGAAAAGCACCATAAAGTCTGGATAATGGACGAAGCACTACAGGCCGCAGTGCGACTTTCTCATCGTTACATTCCTGCCCGTCAGTTGCCTGATAAAGCGATCAGTTTACTGGATACGGCGTGCGCACGTGTTGCAGTCATGCAATATGCACCGCCAGCTGAGCTTCTGCTCAGAAACTTCCAGGCAGAAACAGCCCAAACTGAGCTATCACTCGCAGAGAAAGCACTTGCGTTCGGTAAAGAGCAACGTCAGCGCATTGATGAGTTACAGCAAGATATTACGCAATACGAAGAGCAGGCACAGGTTCTTTCTTCACGTTGGGAGCAGGAAAGAACACTGGTTGCTGACATCGTCGCAACCCGAGAAGAGCTCAATACACTCATCCAACAAGAATCATCATCAGAAGAGATCAGCCTAGCCCAGAAGAAACTTGGCGCACTGGAAACAAAGCTCAAAAAGAGCCGACAGGAACATCCGCTGGTCCAGGCTGAGGTTAACGCCGAAGTCATAGCCAGTATTGTTGCTAACTGGACAGGTATACCCGTCGGCCAGATGATGAAGGATGATATTCGGACTGTACTGGAGTTGCCATCACGTCTTGAGGAAAGAGTGACAGGCCAGCCTCATGCTTTAGATTTGGTGAGCCAGAGTATTCAGGCCTCCCGATCAGGTTTAGCCGATCCCGGAAAACCTATTGGTGTGTTTATGCTTGTGGGGCCATCTGGTGTAGGAAAGACAGAAACTGCACTGGCACTGGCTGAGCAACTGTATGGCGGTGAGCAGAATCTTATCACTATCAATATGAGTGAATATCAAGAAGCCCACACCGTTTCTTCGCTAAAGGGATCGCCTCCAGGTTATGTTGGATACGGTGAAGGTGGTGTCTTAACGGAAGCCGTACGCCGGAAACCCTACAGCGTCATATTGCTGGATGAAATTGAGAAAGCGCATCCAGATGTTCATGAGCTATTTTTCCAGGTCTTTGATAAAGGCTGGATGGAGGATGGTGAGGGGCGCCACATAAATTTCAAAAATACTATTTTACTGTTAACGAGTAATGCGGGTAGTGAAGTGATCAGCAGTGTCTATGCGGATATTGATACGGCCCCAGACATAAATGGCTTAAGAAAATTATTACAACCAGAGCTATTAAAAACATTCCCAGCGGCATTTTTAGGGCGTGTCAGTGTTGTTCCCTACTTACCATTACAACATTCTACACTTGAGCATATTGTAAGAGTTCATTTGGATAGAATCGGAAAACGTTTACATGAACAACATCATGCATCGCTTCAGTATGATCATCAGTTGGTGAAGTTCGTTGTAGAACAGTGTCCTGTCGCAGAAACAGGTGCACGTATGCTAATTCGTTTTATTGAGCAAAACATCATGCCAGAGATGGCACGTAAAATACTCAGCAGTGAAAATGGTGTTGATGGAAAAAATATCAACTTAAGCATAAATGCGGATAAGGAAATAACCATACTATTCCCAGAAAAGGAGATTTCACAAAAAGGAAAAGTCAAAAGGGCAAGCAGCGCAATAGTTTAAGTACAAAAACATTATCACTAGGATTATAGAGGTTATATATCATGGAAAAGATGAAGATTTATGCAACCGTTCTGGCACTTAGCCTCACAGCTTCTTACTCTTATGCTGAAGATCTAGGGGTCGGCCAAGGTAAAGTGACATTCAACGGAAAACTGATTACTGAAACCTGTCAGCTTGTAGATGGCATGGATGATATTATCGTTCCCCTGCCAACATTATCGATAAAAACGCTCGCAACTGCTGGTGCCACAGCAGGTAGTAAGGTTTTTGAGATCAAGGTTAAAGATTGCCCTACTGAAATAACAAAGGTTGCAGCACACTTTGAAGCCATTGGCAGCACTGGCGTGGATTCAAAAACAGGCAACCTGGAAAATAAGGCAGTGACTGTAGGCGAAGATAAACCGGCAACAGGTGTTCAAATCCGTCTGTATAACTCTGATGCAGAGCAGAATCAGCTGTTACTGGGTGATACGGGTGCATCATTTGATGTTCAGGAAGGAGGAACAGCAACAATGCGCTATTATGGTGGTTATTATGCGACTGCTGCAACAACCCCAGGTCTTGTTACCGCTACAGCCCTGTATACCCTGAGTTACCCATAAAACCCCTGAATACTTGGCGGGTAATTAATCCGTGATTATTCATTAATCACGGATTAGGAATTGAGTGAGTCAGATAATACGAAATGCAACAGTTATCTGGCTCCTCTACTGCTTTATGCTCTCCTTTTCATATTAAGATGATAATGCAATGATCTATAAAACACTCATAGCGGCAGTTACTTCTATTACATTGTCAGCGAGCTCAATGGCAGCGATGACCATCGCGGGGACGCGTGTTATTTTCCCCGGTGGTGAACAAGAAGTCACAGTAAGAACAACGAATAAAGGAGATAAACCTACTTTAGTTCAGGTTTGGGTTGATGATGGACGTTCTGATGCTGATGTCAACACAATGAAGGTACCGTTCATTATTACTCCCCCGGTGTATCGCGTAGAGCCAGGTAAAGGACAAAGCCTACGACTGATCTATAACAACATGGTATTGCCAACAGACAGAGAATCTGTTTTCTGGTTAAACATGCTGGAAATCCCCCCCGTCTATAAAGGTCCAGCGAAAGACAGATTAGAACTGGCTTTCAGAACAAGAATAAAAATATTCTATCGTCCTAAATCTTTGGACAAAGCGACGAGTAAGTTGGGAGCGAAAGACCTGAAGTGGACGGTAGTAAAACAAGAAAAAAAGGTGAAGGTCAACAACCCTACTCCTTATTACTATTCTTTTGACACCATGACGCTCTTTTCTGGCGTACAAAAAGTGAAAGTGAATGCAGAAATGGTCGCGCCATTTTCATCATCAGAGTTTGTTTTTTCTAAAAATTCACCGGCAATTACGAATCTTACTGGTGGCGAATTTAGTTTACTAAATGATTACGGGGCAGCTGTGATTGGTAAACTGAAGGCAAAAGGAGAAGAATTAACGCTCGAAAGTATGAAGTAGAAAGCATTTCATCTAAAGATTCTCATTGGAAAAAGGAGCTTACCAATTGAGCAATTTAATATCGAAAAGAGGCATAGCACAGAAAAAAATTAACATCATCAGCATTCGAATTTTCAGTGCATGTAAACTAGTCGCAGGCATGGTTTGCTCAGTTGCTGTCGCACAAGATGGCGGAGAGACAAAAATAGCCAATGGCGAAAGTGATCCAATAAAAGTTGATTATAACCCGATGTTCATCCACGGTTCAGAGGTGGACGTTTCACGTTTCAGTGAAGGTAACAGAATTGAACCTGGTGTTTATAGTATTTTCATAGTGGTTAACAAAACTCACCGTATAAAATATGACGTCACCTTTAAAAATTCCAAAGACAATCCCAACTCTCAGCCGTATTTTACACTTCAGGATCTAAAAAACCTTGGGATAAAACTGAACTCAGAAAACAAGCTGCATCTACAAACTGATGAAAAACTAAAGGATGCCAGTTTCACATTAAAAAGTATCATTGAAGATAGTTCGGTGCATTATAATGCCGGAGATTATGAGTTAAATATCACCGTACCTCAGATAAATATTATTTATCGCCCACGAGGTTATATTGATCCCAGTACATGGGATGCTGGCGTTCCCGCTATTTTTCTTGATTACAATGCAAATATGTATCGCAGTTATACTGGCTCAAAGTACGGAACCAGGAGTAATAACATTGTATACACGGGTAATATTGGTATGCAGACAGGATTTAATGCTAAAGGATGGCGCTTCAGAAAGCGCCTGAACTTGGGTATGTCCAGTCGTGGGAGTTCGCACACACAGAATTTATTTGGTTTTGCTCAAACGGACATCATTAGGTTACAAAGCAGCCTCACGATTGGTGATAGTAATACCAGAGGAGATATCTTCGATAGTTATAATATTCGAGGCATTATCTTACAATCAGATGAGCGTATGTTGCCGGAAGGATTAAGAAACTATGTTCCTGTATTGAGAGGCGTGGCAGAAACAAATGCTAAAGTCACCATTACACAGCGTGGGCAGACAGTATATCAAACAGTCGTTCCACCTGGACCGTTTGAGCTTACTGATGTTGGGGCAATGGGATATGGTGGCGACCTCGAGATGACTGTAACAGAAGCCGATGGTCGGGTCAGAAGTCAAAGCATTCCCTTCTCGGCACCACCTATGTTACTACATCAGGGTGTATCTTTGTTTAGTGTCAATGCAGGGGAGCTCAGAGAAGATAAATTAAGAACGAAACCGAAAGTGATGCAGGGTGTCTACCAGTACGGTGTGGGCAATATGTACACACTTTATGGTGGTGGACAGTTTGCGCAGCGTTTCTATTCAATGGCTCTGGGTAACGCATTTAACACGCCGATTGGTGGATTATCGCTGGATGTCACACACGCAAAAAGCCAACTATCTGAAAATAAAAATAAAACTGGTAATAGTTTTAGAGTGGGTTTTAGTCGATATTTAGAAACAACAAATACAGATCTCACTCTTGCTGCGTATAAGTACTCAACGGCAGGATATTATACGTTTAGAGAAGCAAGCCTTGAGCGGTATGCTCATAGCACTAACCAAGAATCAGATTATCGGGCTAAACAACGCCTGACACTGACTATTGGCCAGCGTTTATGGAATGATGCTTATCTAAACTTCACTGGCAGCATGTATCAATACTGGGACAATAGGCCCGGAACCAGACAATACTCCCTTACCTATAATAAGTCTGAAAGATACTTTTCTTACTCACTTACGGGTATGCGAACGATGAATAGTAACCGTAGAAATGAGAACACGTATATGTTGTCTTTCAACATACCACTTGGCCAGAGTATCAGCAGCCAGCCAGTATTTAACTCAATATATACCACTCTGACGCATGATGAGGGTGGAGGATCCTCTCTGCAGGTCAATGCCAATGGTAGCCAGGGTGAAATGAATGAGCTGAACTATGGGATTGGAACAACAACGACGAAAAATCATAACGAAGGGACTAAGGAAACAGTCTCTGGTAATGCTTTCTATCGTTCTCCTGTAGGAAACCTCGGCCTGACAGCATCGGCTGATAATAAATCAACCAATCAGGTTTCTTTCTCTGCTAACGGGAGTGTGATCGGTCATCAGGGCGGCATTACGGCGGGCCCGCCTATAGGTGATTCTCCTTTTGCTATCATCAACGCCCCAGGAGGAAGGGGGGCTAAAATACTAAACGGCTATGGTTCTAAAGTTGACTCAAATGGATATGCCATCATGCCTTCATTAACCGCATATCGGGAAAACACAGTCTCTATCGATACCAGAGGACTTCCAGCCACGGTTGATGTGCTAGAAAGTGAAAGCACGGTTGTACCAAGAGCGGGCTCAGCCATTTTGGTTAATATGAAGACAATTGTTGGCACGCCTTACATACTTATAGTAAAGCATTCTGATAACAGTTACCTTCCGATAGGAACCGAATTGTTCAATGAGAATGGCGTAAGCCAGGGAATTATTGGGCAAAGTGGAATGGCATTTATTCGCGGCTGGGATCCAACGATAAATACACTTAATGCTAAATGGGATGAAGGCCGAAGTGTGTGCCGTATTCTTCCTAACAAGAAATGGATTGCGCCATCCGACAAAGGTAATAATCAGATAGTTACCATGGAGGTAAAATGCATAATTTAAATAACTCCCACCCATTTTTGAGTAAAATCCTATATTCAGGAATGCTGTTAGTGGTTATAGTAACAGTTAGCCCAAATATTGTAGCTGCTCAAGACTGTAAGAACTGCACAGTCGATGTTTCATTTACTGGAATATACAATGATGAAACATGCGAAATTGTGATCAATGGCAAAGAAAACACGGACATTGTTGAATTACCAGTAATATCGACTCAAAGCCTTAAAGTACCAGGAAGTGAAGCCGGCAGTGGCGCATTTGATATTGGTCTAAAAAACTGCCCGACGAATAGAAATATAATTTTAAAGTTCGTCAGTAATACATCACAAGCAGACCCATTAACTGGAAACTTATTAAATACATTAGGTGATGGATATAGCAAAAACACACAAATAAGACTCCGAAAAGAAGACGGAACACAAATTAGCATTGATGACCAGGTCAGCGCACAGAACTACTTTATTTCTGAATCAGGCGATATGGTAACGCATGACTATATTGCAAACTATTATTCAAGTGGTAAAAAAGGTGTGACTCCCGGTTTAGTAAAAACTACGGCGGGAATAGAGCTTTTTTATAAATAAAAACGTTAATGACACCAAACAGCGTCCAAAAAAAACAACTTTACAACCAGATAAATTATAGATAAATATCACTCTCGATATTAATCTATATGCTCATGGAACTTATTAAAAAGGAGTAGTAATGGCGATCAATAAGAGCAGTGCGCAGAAGTTCATTGCCAGAAACCGGGCACCTAGAGTCCAGATCGAATATGATGTTGAAATTTACGGAAGTGAAAAAAAAATCGAGCTGCCTTTTGTGATGGGCGTGCTGGCTGATTTATCTGGAACACCTTTAGAACCACTTCCCGCGGTTGTTGACCGAAAGTTTCTTAGTATTGACATTGATAACTTCGATGAACGAATGAAAGCAATGAAGCCTCGGGTTGCATTTGCTGTACCTAATACGTTAACCGGAGAAGGCATGTTAATGATTGATATGACCTTCGAAAGCATTCACGACTTTTCACCCGATGCTATTGCAACAAAAGTTGATTCTTTATCTCAGTTACTTGAAGCAAGAACACAACTGGCTAACTTACAAACTTACATGGATGGTAAAGCAGGGGCTGAGAGCCTGGTCACTCAAGTGCTGAAGGATAAAGCATTACTCAATACACTGGCCAGTGAAGCAAGACCGACCCCGCCAGATACCAATGCTTCTGAGAACGACTGATTATTGTAGAGGGAACTATGTCAACTCAAACTGTAAAAAATGAAAAGCCGGCTGTAGCGACAACCTCCTATAGCGACTTCAATGCTCTTTTGACAAAAGAATTTAAGCCTAAATCTGAACAGGCGAAATCTGCTGTTGCATCAGCAGTCAAAACATTGGCTGAACAAGCGCTGGCGAACTCTCTGACAATTGCTGATGACGCATATAAGAATATTGCTGTCTACATCGCTGAAATTGACAGAAAGCTCTCAGAGCAGATCAACCTGATTCTTCATCATGAAAAATTCCAGTCGCTGGAAAGTGCGTGGCGGGGACTGCATTATCTTGTCAATAATACTGAAACAGATGAAAAGCTGAAACTTCGTTTTATGGATATATCTAAAAACGAACTGAGGCGTAACCTGAAAAGATATAAGGGAATTGCCTGGGATCAGAGTCCTTTGTTTAAACAGGTTTATGAAGAGGAATACGGTCAGCTGGGTGGTGAGCCTTATGGTTGTCTGGTTGCGGACTACTATTTTGATCATACGGCACCCGATGTTGATCTGCTGGCATCAATTGCTAAGATTTCTGCTTCAGCTCACTCCCCATTCATCACGGGTGCTGCCCCATCGGTGCTGCAAATGGAGTCATGGCAAGAACTCGCCAACCCGCGTGATTTGACGAAAATTTTCACGCAAAACCTGGAATACGCAGCATGGAATTCACTGCGTAATTCTGAAGACTCACGCTACATCGGCCTCGCAATGCCTCGATTCCTGTCACGTCTCCCTTACGGAATTCGCACAAATCCGGTAGATGCTTTTGACTTTGAGGAAACAACGGACGGAGCTGATCATAGCAAATATACGTGGTCGAACGCAGCTTACGCCATGGCAGTCAATATTAACCGTTCATTTAAACACTACGGGTGGTGCACCTTGATTCGTGGCGTTGAGAGTGGCGGTGTAGTGGAAGATCTTCCGTGTCATACTTTCCCTACAGATGACGGCGGCATCGACATGAAATGCCCTACGGAGATTGCAATTTCCGATCGCAGGGAATCTGAACTCGCTAAAAATGGTTTCATTCCATTAATTCATCGTAAAAATACAGATTATGCGGCTTTCATTGGAGCCCAATCACTACAGAAACCTGCTGAATATTACGATCCAGATGCAACCGCGAACGCTAATCTTTCAGCACGACTTCCTTATATGTTTGCCTGTTCACGCTTCGCTCATTACCTCAAATGTATTGTCCGTGACAAAATTGGTACATTTAAAGAACGTGATGATATGCAGAGTTGGTTGAACGACTGGATAATGAACTACGTCGATGGCGATCCAAATAACTCGTCAATGGATACCAAAGCGCGTCGTCCATTAGCAGCAGCTGAGGTTGTTGTAGAGGATGTTGAAGGAAACCCAGGGTTTTATCAGGCCAAATTCTTCCTGCGCCCTCATTTCCAACTTGAAGGTCTGACTGTGTCTTTGCGTATGGTTGCTAAACTACCTTCACTTAAAGGCTCTAACTGATAAAGCCTGAAATAATAAAATTGCATTCGGATTTATCAAATAAACCACAATATGAAAAAAATTAAATTTTCCTAAAGTAGGAAATGCAGCTGTCGCACTTGTTGTGGCTTTTATCACATAGAAAAAAGGAATTATCATGTCACAAGATATGTTTATCAAAATTGATGGTATCGACGGTGAATCTCCAGATGCTGTTCATAAAAACGAAATTCAGGTCCTGAAATGGAAATGGGACGTGAGTCAGCATTCGAACATGCACAGTGGTTCAGGTGGTGGTTCAGGAAAAGCATCTGTTAATGATTTTTGCTTTGAGCACTATACTGACAAAGCCAGTCCTAACCTGTTGAATTACTGTCTGACAGGTAAGCACATCAAAAACATTCAATTTGTCGTACGTAAAGCGGGTGGTAACCCTCTTGAGTATTTGATGATTAAATTTACAGATGTCATTATCACTTTAGTTGAAATGACAGGTTCTGTAGAAGATGAATCTCGCCCTCGTGAAACCGTGAAATTCTCATTCTCGAAAATGACACAAGATTACATTATGCAGAACGCCGAAGGTCAGAAGTCTGGTGTTATTTCTGCGACTTATGATGTTAAAGCTAACCAGCACGGTTAATATGTATCTGGGAAATAACTCACGATCTTAGTGATAGTGAGCATTGCCAATAGAAACATTGCCCAGGAAATCACTTGGCTTCCTGGGCATTCTAAATTCGATTTTCATACTGATTAACACAGTTGGTATTTATAGCATTAAGAACAATCGTACAGCTTAAGTTTTATGCCGCGTAGTCTTCTTTTATTACATTTTATAAAATAGATTTTTATGATGACAAAATGGTTAAAAACGTCCGCAGAACGCTATACACTGCTATTTTTTGCAATTTTTTTCATCTCAGCTTTGACATCATGCAGTTTGTTTCCTGGAGAAAAAAGCCAGGAAGTTATAAAAGTTACATTGTTAGCATCGAGTGATGTAAATCTTAACATTCATAACAGGCCATCACCTCTTGGCATTTACATTTATGAGTTAAAAACACCCGATACTTTTGATAACAGTGATTATTACTCAATAATAAACAACACCAATATCGAATTTTCACAACAATCGAGCAAATTGTATCAGGCTATTTTGATGCCAGGTGAAAAAAGAAATATTGAGATTAAACCTGGGAAATCCAGTGTAGCTCTGGGCGTCGTCGCCGCATATCGGGATATAAACATTGCGGACTGGAACAAAGCTATCATGTTTCCAGATGTTAAACCTGTTCCTTGGTGGAAGTTAATACATTCAGAAGAACCAAAAGCCCTGAGTATTGACTTTAGTAAAACTTCAATCTCAACAATAAAATGGATTAAGATGTGAGAACGAATAAAGTCGTCTGGAGCGAAGGACTGTTTCTACGTCCCCAACTATTCCAACAACAAGAACGCTATTTAGAATATTTTGTACATAAGCGCACAGCGACCCTCAATCCTTTTTTTTGGGGTTTTTCCCAATATGATATCGATAAAGAAGCGCTGGCATATGGGAAACTGGTTCTCAGATCAGGAGGCGGCGTTCTACCTGATGGAACACCATTCGATATCCCTGAGCATGCAGAAATTCCTGAGCCACTGACCATCAGTCCAGACCATTTAGGAAAGATGATCTATCTTGCCGTTCCACTTCGTCTGGAAAACAGTGATGAGACGATCTTTGATAGCAACAATCAGAGTTCTCTCGCACGATTTTTGGCCTATGAAACGAGTCTTAACGATACTAACGCGATTAGACAAGGCGCTAAACCTGTTCAATTAAGTCGGCTACGTATGCGCCTGGTACCCGAAACAGAAATGACGGAATCCTGGCTCGGTCTGCCATTAACTAAAGTTAAGGCAATGCAGCCGGATGGTAGTGTATTACTTCACTCAGAGGACCATATTCCACCAGTCACCGCTTACGCAGCCAATATACTTCTGACAGAATGGTTAACTCATCTTAATGGCCTGGTTAAAATGCGAGCAGAAATGCTAGCAACTCGTCTATCCGCCAGTGATGGAAAAGCGAGTGCCGGTGCAGAGGTTGTTGACTATTTGCTGCTACAAATTTTCAATAAATATGAACCACTTCTTGATCATATCAGGCATATTCCTGAGCTGCCGCCGATCCTCATATATCAAGAACTAGCAAAGTTTTCGGGTGAATTATCCACTTTTGTACGAACAACAACACGCCGCCCGATAGCTGCGCCAGGTTACGATCATGCTCGACTTTATGAATCGATTCGGCCATTGGTTGATGAAGTGAACTATCTTTTGAATCAGATATTGGTACGGGCAGGACAAATGATCCCGTTACTACCAAAAGGAAATGGTGTCTGGTCTGCATCTATGTTGCCTGCAGAATTACACTCATTCTCAAACCTTGTGCTTGCTGTCCATGCACAACTCTCAATGGATGTGTTGCAGCAGCAATTTACCTCACAGACAAAAATTAGCGCCCCACAGCAATTGCATGAGCTGGTTAGATCGCATCTACCAGGGCTAGTCCTGCAAGCCTTACCGGTTCCTCCACGGCAGATTCCTTACAGTTCAGGTTATGTCTATTTCGATCTGCTCAAAAGTGGACCATTCTGGGAAAAAATCTCTGCTACAGGTGCAATAGCCCTACACGTAGCTGGTGAATTCCCTGGGATAAAAATGGAACTTTGGGGAGTCAGGAACTAATGAGCGAAATACAGGACCGTGGTCTTGAGGCTGAAGACGTCCCGCCAGAAGAACTTACACCTCAGGCGCTCGGCAGATTTCTGCCGGATGAGCACAGTATTTCCATTGATCATCGTGTTAAACAAAGCAATGAGGAGGATGAAATTGAACGATTTCTTCATAGCGAGAAGAACTATCTAAACGAAACATCGTTAAGAAGTGAGAGTGTCCAGCAGCGCCTGGTCAACATCAGGCAGGCTGAAAACCCACTACTGGAAGCGAGCCAATATTTGCTTCGCGCGTTAAGTGAAATGCCTGAACATGTCGATTCGGCAGAACATGTCGAAGTGCTCAAAAGAAGTATAAAAAATGAAATTAATCTCTTCGTTATTGTTTGCGATGAGATAGATGTCTCGTGGAAGAAAATGGCCATTGTTCGCTACTGTCTGTGTACGGCACTGGATGAAGCAGCGCATGAAAAAACGTGGGCGCAAAATGCTGGCTGGTCACAGAGCAACCTACTCAACCACTTCGAAGGCGATAACGACGGGGGTAACAAATTTTTCCTGTTAGTTGGCCGCCTCTCTATGAATCCCCATGAATATGCAGATGTTCTTGAGGTACTCTTGCGTATTCTTGGCCTTGGATTTGAAGGTCGTTACAGTATTATTGAAGATGGTGACCGTCAACTGACGAAAATAAGACAACGATTACTTACCATTATTCAAAGCACAAAAGATACAGCGTCGACGATTTTATCGCCACACGGTCTGGTTAGCCGCGGAAAGCCAAAACGTGAGAAGTTAATCGTTCCCGTACGTGTGACATTATTGTTATGCGGGATTTTAATTGCCTCAACTTTTTTTTGGTATAAGTACTGGTTATCCGTTAACCAGAGTGTTATTGAGCATAAAATTCTTGCGATGCAAAAATTGAACGTGGCAAAACCTGAGGCAAAGAAACTTAGGCTCGCATATTTACTAAGAAATGAAATAGCGAAAGGTCTGGTCAGTGTTGACGAGACGAAAGAGCAAAGTAAAGTCATATTCAAAGGTGATTCAATATTCGAAAGCGGTGCAACATCTGTAAAGCCTGAGATGGATTATGTTATGAATCGTGTCGCTAAAGAAGTACAAAGAGTCAATGGTAGTGTCCTTATTATTGGACATACCGATGCAACGCCGATTCACAAACCTGGAATTGAAAACAATACTATTCTTTCAGAGTTACGCGCTAAGGCGGTAGCCAGGCTTTTTGTTAACACCGGCTTATCTGAGAAAAAAATACATACTCAAGGCGTAGGTGATACTCAGCCAGTGAGTAGTAATAGCAAACCCGAAGGTCGTGCGCAAAACAGACGCGTAGAATTCTTCGTTACGTATTGATGAGATCAGAAATGTCTTTAATTAATAGATTATTTTCAACCCGTGTAACAAAATTCATGCTGACAGTGGCATGTTTCATTTTGTTGGTGCTCTTTATTTGGTATTTAGGACCATTTTTCGGATTTGGAGAAACACGGCCATTAGAAAGTGTTGAGCCACGCATCATTTTGATCGTTCTTTCGCTGTTCTGTACGATAGGAATATGGTTCAGATTCCCTCTATTTATTATGGTATTACTGGCACTTAGCTGTACAGTCTGGATCATGGGCCCATACCTTTTAATGGGTAAGTCCTATCCACTTAATAGCATAAATCGTAGAGTGATCGTAATTGGTTGCATACTCGCACTTGCTTTTATTTATGGTGTTTGGAATCTCATTGTTGCTTTAAAGAGAAACCCAAAATTCTTAGATAAATTCATTAAAGATGAAGAGGTAAAAGAAGATTACAATCAAGCTGAAATTTTCTCAATAATTCGAAATGCTAACAATTACATTAAAAATATCAGCAAGAATGCTTCGAAATTTAAGCAGTTTTTCCTGCCAGAAAAGTTCCTTAGCGATCTCCCTTGGTACATGGTAATTGGGACTGAAAATGCCGGTAAAACATCATCAGTACTGTCGTCAGGGCAGAGTTTCCCCGATCCAGAACAATTAAAAAAAATTGCCCGGAAGACGATGGCAACAACCAATTGTGAATGTTGGTTTTCGAATGATGCTCTATTCTTAGATACCGCTGGTAAATATGTTAGTCAGGCGGAAGAAAGTAATAATGAATGGAGCAATATTCTAAATGGCATCAAGAAGTACCGCTCTATAAAAGCCATAAACGGTGTTATTATCAACATTTGTGTTACTGATGTTATGGGGCGCAGCAAGGCTGAATTGTACGATCTTTCAGCTAAAATTAGAGCAAGACTCGATGATACTCGAAAAACGCTTGGAATACACTTCCCGGTCTATGTACTGGTGTCAAAAGTAGATCAACTTTCTGGTTTTTCTGAATACTTCAGGATACTGACAGAGCAGGAACGCGAACAAATTTGGGGCGTCACCTTCCCTTATGGCGAAGAAATGAAAATGCCGGCTTCTGACCTGCGTGAGCGTGTTGACGCGGAACTGGCACTGCTGGAAAATCGTATTGAAGAGAAGATGACATTACGCCAGCAGGAAGAGCTGAATCTTAGCGATAGAAAAAGAATGTACAGCTTCCCTCAGGATTTCCGTGTTCTGTCACAAGAAATATCTGACATGCTGCAAAATATATTTTTCACCTCCAGGTATGACGAAAGCAAAGGTTTCACCAGTTTGCGTGGGTTATATTTCGTCAGTAATCACCAACCTGCTGATGTTTATCTATTAAATAACAGTACGTTAATGCACAAGTGGGATAACTTTGTTCACAGACGCTCCGTTAACGCGGTTGAATCCGTCACAAAGCGATATAATGATGCTGATTTTTTAGTCACTGACAACGCTTATGGCCGCCATTATTTTCTCAAGACCCTATTTTCAGAGATCATCGTTAAAGATGCCCATCTGGTGCGCCATAACTTAAGTGCTGAATCTAAATACCGATTCCAGAACATATTTATACATTGCACATGTATTTTGTTAACTGCATGGCTTATCAATGGTTTCTATCATAGTTATTATAATAATGATGGATACCTCAACACTATTCGTGAAAAAGTGGTTTCCCTAGAAGGTAAAGTTGAAGAGTTTGAGAAAGCAAACAACACAGAGCTAATTCCGACATTGCTATCCATGGCTCAGTACATGCCTGAATATAGTGACCTGGATGTTGAACACCCGCCATTGGACTTCAGGTTCGGCCAATATGTGGGCTGGGATATCACATCAAAATCGACCTCATTATATCACTATTTCTTACAGAGGCTGCTCTTTCCAAATGTGCAAAATGAAGCGCAAGATAAGCTTCAGGATGCACTTCTTGGTGATGATAATGGTGAGATATATACAGCGTTAAAAGCGTACCTGATGCTCAATGGGAAAGGAAAGTTCGATAAGAAATTCCTTATTGATACCATCACTAAGGCCTGGGATGATTCTGGTAAAATTATACCTTACGCTGATAAAGAAATTTTCATTTCTCATTTAGATAATCTGTTTGATTTACCGGAATGGAACCATTATTCACAACCGATAGATGCTGAACTGGTTGCACAGGCAAGGGATGTATTGGGACGTATTTCCCTCAGTGACCGCCTTTATGAACGCATGAAGGTGATTATGCAGGATGATGCCCCAGAAAACCTGACGTTGGATAAAATGACCGATGGTAAAGCCAACCAGATTTTCACCCTGGATGAAGCCGATCATCATGCGACCAGCATTCCTGGATTGTTTACCTATGTCGGTTATCATCAGGTTTTTAAAAAAAAAGTCACCGCCCTTGTTACCAGACTTAATGATGAAGATAGCTGGGTCATGGAAAGTAAACATAACACCTCGTTAGCAGAATTCAGCTCAGCCAGAATGCATGCAGAGTTGGGGCTGCTCGGCTCTGCCATGCTGGCAAACGCTAAACGCATCGATCCTATAAAGCAAAAGATTATGCAGCGTTACTATGATGAATATACCCAACGGTGGAGTCGCTTTCTCAGTGAGATCAGCCTGAATTCAAATCGTTCACAGAATCGAAATGGACAGTTAGCACTGTCCTTTGATATTTACTTGCTGCGGACCATGGTTTCATCAGATTCACCATTGGTGAATCTGGCGCAAAGGGCTGTTGAGGAAACGACACTCTCGGCCTTACAGAACGAAGAGTTAATTGATAGCCGCTCTTCAAATACACGTTTGCTACAAAACGTGAATAAAGCCAATCAGTTGCTGATATCACTAGAGAAAAAGCGGTTATGGGAAGGTGTCGATAGTCACTTCTCCACCCTGCGAGAGTTTGTTACAGGCTCTACACGCCCAAGTGAAAAGGCGGGTAGCACGGCCATGACTGGCAGCCGTTTAAGGAACATCATGGGGGTTCTCCATGACCAGTACACCCTCTTTGTTCTTTCTGATAATGCACTCAAAAGTGGCAATATGCCGACGCTGTCAGATGCAGGCCTTAAGATCAGTGCAGAATCACAAACCTGGCCTGACCCACTAAAGAATATTATTGAACCACTTCTGAATGGTGCTTATAAAAAGGTCAACCATCTGGTTATCTCTGAAAGTAATAAAAAGATAGAAGCGGATCTGGGTGAGGTATGTAGAAACACTCTTGAGGGACGCTATCCTTTTACCAAGAGTCTTGAAGAAGTACGTGTTCGTGATTTTGAACATTTCTTCGCACCTGGTGGCTTGGCTGAGATGTTCTTCAAAAATAATCTGGCTGATAAGGTCAACACGTCCGTCAAACCATGGCGCTATAACAGTGACAATGGAGAGAACGACTCCAGCACACTGAAGACGTTCGAACAGGCCCAGGACATCCGTAATACCTTTTTCCAGAACGGAGAAAGTAAACAAATGTCGATTAACTTCTCGATCTCTGTGCCCTACATGGCACCTACCATCACCCAGCTCAGTATGAATTTCGATGGGACGACGATGGACTACTCACACGGGCCGGTTGCTCCGGAAACATTTACCTGGCCGGGCAGTCGCATGGGTTCCATTGTCAGTATGACCGCCCAGCCAAGAATGGCTGATAAAACCTCCGGCCTGGTTTTCACTGGCCCCTGGGCTCTTTTCCATTGGATGGACAACGTGAAAAAAATCGAAAACTCTTCATCTGCTAACCCTGTCATGGTGTTCTCCTTGAGTAACCGACGCGTGGATATCAAAGCATCAGGAATCACCTATGATGATCGATTAATTACGCGTTTACTGCGGGACTTCCAGTGTCCAGGGTGACCTTTGGTCTGTTTAATTTTCATAAATATTACCAGAGGAGGTGAATATGACATTGCAGATATCTGTTATTGATGATAGTCGCTGGTATCACTGGCGTAGAAAGCATCATCGGAGAATACTTAAATTCTTACAGGATATGGTTGAACCTGAGATTAAAACGCTCTCTCAGGATAATGAACTATCCGATAGTTATCCATGGTGCTTTGTTTTTTCGGCAAAACAACTAAACCGAAAACACTATTACATCGGTGCATTGACTATTTCAAAAAATAACTGTAATAAAGATAGCCTTTGTGTCATTTTTTCTCGACTTCCTTATAATGTTATAGCTTTGGACTTCAAAAGAAAATTTCACATCGCTTTTTGGCAGTCAAGAATACTTGCAGCTCGACAAGGTGAAATGAATGCCAATAAAAAAAACCCTCATTTTTTGGAGTGGATTAAAGCCTTACAGATACACTATTCGCCATTTTTAGAATCTGTTTTAATTCGTAAAAGCTATAGATTCATTAATACATCTGAGCCATTACTGTCAAATTGCCACATTTTGGACAATCAGATACCCATTAATGGTGGAGTGGAATTTATGCCATGGAAAAACTGGCCTGAGTGCATTCAGACCGGAAATTCAGTCTGGCTTTGGCGACAAAGTCGATATGGTCGAATTATCGACTCTAAGAAAATATCGGTACCGATGGATATTACTAACGCCCGCCGTTAGTGGTTATGGATAATCAATTTCGTATAAGGTGATTCTCATGTCACGAACTATTAACTTGTACAGCGCTGCAATGCCTCTCTTGTTAGGGGAACCGGCGTTGGTCCCATCGACGCTTAAAGGTGAAGAGTCATTATCTACACTTTACTCGTACACCATAATGACCAAAACTGCCGCTAATCCCTTGATCCCCTGGCAATCTGCGTCAAACATTGAGATTAAAGATCTCATTGGAAAAGAAATGACGATCGAGATAGAGCTGGATGGCAGCGGCCTTGATGCGGTTACAGGCGTTGGGAAAGGGATACGCGAAATATCAGGGCTGGTGCAGCAGGCGAGATTTCTTGGGCGTGATGCCAATCAGGCCAAGCATGAATTTGTTATCAGACCTTGGCTTTATCTGACTGATCTAACATCAGATTATAAAACTTTTCAGCATATGAATGTGGTCGAGATCATTGATGAAGTGTTATCTGATTATCATTTCCCATTAGATAAACGTCTTAGTGGCAGTTACCCACAGCTCGATTTTCAGGTTCAATATGGTGAAACTGACTTTAACTTCATCCAGCGTTTGATGGAAGAATGGGGCATTTACTGGTTTTTTGAGCACCATGGACATAAGCATAAAATGGTTATTGTCGATCATGTCGGTGCCCACAAAAAATTTAAGAGTGCTGCTTACCATACGCTCAAATATGAACCTGATTTACCGAAGGCAGGTGGAGAGTATGTTACCCGATTCGATCATCAGGAAACTATCACCACAGGTTCATGGGTGACCAACGACTACGACTTCACTAAGTCACGTGCTGATATTATGGCATTGGACAGCAAACCCCGTAAAACCAGTTTTAATGACATGGAAGTTTATCATTGGCCAGGCGATTACGATCAGCCCGGCATTGGTGAGCAATTAGCGAAAGTACGTATTGAGGAATTAGGTGCAATAGGTTCTCGTGCAACTGGATTTGGTGAGTTGCGCGGCGTTGTCTGTGGGTCTAATTTTAATCTCAAAGGATTCCCGGTTAAAAAAGTTAATCGCGAGTATCTCATCATTTCCAGCAAATTAGAAGTTGAAGAAATTGGTCAAGTATCGGGGCAGGAAGATTTTAAATACCAATGCGAATTTACCGTACAGCCGACAACCAAAATTTATCGTCATCCACGAACTGCGATAAAACCTAAGACTCGTGGCCCACAAACAGCCATTGTGGTTGGCCCTCCGGGACAAGATATCTGGACCGATAAATATGGCAGGGTCAAAGTTCATTTTCTGTGGGATCGCTACGGAAAAAATATCGAATCAGACTCATGCTGGCTGCGTGTAAGCCAGGCCTGGGCAGGTAATAATTTTGGTGGAATCAACATTCCTCGTGTTGGTCATGAAGTCATTGTCGACTTTCTTAATGGCGATCCCGACAGACCTCTGATTTTAGGTAGTCTTTACAATAACGTTACGATGCCTCCCTGGGATCTTCCGGCTAATGCCACACAAAGTGGCCTGGTCAGCCGTACTGTCGGTGGCGGACGAACCAACTTCAACGGCGTACGATTTGAAGATAAACCTGGTCTTGAACGCTACTGGGAGCAAGCTGAGCGCGATATGAGCCGCCTGACAAAAGCTAACGAAAAACAGGTTATTGGTGCGAACTCAAATCTTAAGGTTGGCCTTTCCAGGACGAAATTTGTCGGTGGTTTCCAGACAGCAAACATATTGGGCTTCAATAGCCTACTCGTCGGTGGTGTTATGACCACTGTTGTTGGCGCTGCCCAGTCAAATACCGTAGGTGGAGCGAACTCCGTCAACGTAGGTGGTGTTATGGCAACCTGTGTGGGCGGCGCTAACTCACTCGCTGTGGGTGGAGCAAACGCCATCAATGTGGGGGGGGCCATGGCAACTGCCGTAGGCGGTGCCATTTCAACAGTTGTTGGTGGTGCCAGTGCACTGGCAGTGGGTGGTGCAGCTTCAGCCGTTGCCGGGGGAGCTTTCGCAATCAGTTCAGGTGGCATGCTCACCATCTCGGCTTCAAACATTAAAATTGTCGCCGGTGGAAAAATTGTCATACAAGCTGGTGAGGTTGATATTAACCCCGGTGATTGTTGCGATTGTAAAGGCGGCGGTGGCGGCGGTGGCGGTGGTTTTTTACCCGGTTTACCAGGGCTGACAGCGTTTGGATTCATTCCTTTACCGCTACCGTTACCACCCTTGCCAATATTCCCGCCTGTCACTAAGCCTCCAGTAACTGTGCCGCCGGTGACCAAGCCTCCGGTAACCAAACCACCTGTGACCAAGCCGCCGGTAACCAAGCCTCCGGTAACCGAACCGCCTGTGACCAAGCCGCCGGTAACCGAACCGCCTGTAACCAAGCCGCCTGTGACCGAGCCGCCTGTGACCGAGCCGCCTGTGACCGAGCCGCCGGTGACCAAGCCGCCGGTGACCGAGCCGCCTGTGACCGAGCCGCCAGTGACCAAGCCGCCTGTGACCGAGCCGCCAGTGACCAAGCCGCCTGTGACCGAACCGCCGGTGACCGAGCCGCCTGTGACCGAACCGCCGGTGACCGAGCCGCCAGTGACCAAGCCGCCTGTGACCGAACCGCCGGTGACCGAGCCGCCAGTGACCAAGCCGCCTGTGACCGAACCGCCGGTGACCCCGACGTGGGGCCCCTAAGCAACGGGGATAAACACTAAAAGGGCCGGACCTGACTCAAGCCAATCATGGCGAAACAGTTCGGGCCCTTTTTACTTGATCATGAATTAATCAACATGAGGTGATTTATGCAAAATGCAGCCAGAGTTAGTGATGCAGTCTGCCACGGTGGAGTGATTGTTTCAGGTTCAGGCGATACCACGATCAACAGCTCTAACGCCGCTATCACGGGCGGCAGCGTTGCGACCTGTGCCATTCATGGTGCTGCACCGGTTGCTTCCGGTTCGGGATCTGTGTTTATCAATAGTTGCAACGCAGCCCGTCTGGGAGACGTCTGCGGATGCGGTGCCGCAGTCGCCAGTGGTTCTGGTGATGTTTATATCGGTGGATAAATAATGTACTTATCAATCACCTGGCCTGATCAACACTATCGCTTCAAACTTGATGAATCTCATACATCAGAAGCGCGTGTGGGCTTCAACGTCATAAAGGGGGAGTTTTCAGACGAGCATCCTGCTCTACCAGAAGAGAATACTGTGTATTTTTACTGGACACTCGCCGGGTTCGCCGTTTTCAATGCCTGTAGCGATTATGTCTGTATCATTGATGGGATCCCTGTTGAAAAGAACGAAATTCGCACCCTGAATTTAGGTTCAGAAATACAAATAGGCCATTATAATATTCAGGCAGTGGTGAGCGAGAGCACGACGGCTCTTGATGATATGTTCTATACATTGAATGGCTATGAAACCGACAGAAGCAACACTCACATTCCTGAAATAGAAGATATTTTACCGAGTGGCGCTCATTATATTGCCGATCTTAATTACTCAAATGAGATGTTCTCGGAAAGAGTCAGTGAGAATGATGCAATTAAGCCGCTAGAAACTGAATATAAGAAGTTCCTGATTTGGGGGCAGATCAACAGCAATCTTTATAATAAGGATGAAAAAAAATCTCATTACGTTATTAATGATGATGGTTTCTTTGATGCTACCCGATCGGATATGCAATCGAAAACCATCATGGAGTGTATTCTGGATGCTCCTTCACTGATTGATAAAGTCTGGGATGAACTTGAAGTTGCCAACCTGCAGGATGATGTTCTGTATGAAGAAGAAAAATATGAAATATTAATGCTACTGGCGCCGGAAAAATTCACGGCAAAAGAGAAAAAAGTTATACCTGAACTTGCTTTCCAGGATCTTTATAAGATTGGTCTGGACAGTCATTACTAAAATATACTCTGAAGGAAAAGTAGATGGATACTACAAAGTCATTATATGGATCGTTGAAGACCGCCTCACTTGAGGAGGTTCTGGCGAATTGTTTGTCTCAGGTTAAAGCTAAACCTGATGATATCTCCTTACGTGAAACACTCTACAAACTGTACTGTATTGAAGGTTCGTGGCAAAAAGCATTGATGCAACTACAAACCATCGAAGTCATTAATAGTGATTCATTACAAGAAGTGGAAATTGCAAAAAACCTGATATTCAGTGAATTAATCAGAGAAGAAGTGCTGCGTGGCGAACGCTTACCTGGCATGCTCAATCTTGAGTTACCCGAATGGATTAACTTGTTAAATCAGGCAAACAAGTTACTGTCTGACGGAGCGCTGAACGAGCAGGACGAACTGCGTAGCCAGGCTTTCTCATTGGTGAATGGAAGCGCCGGGGAAAGTCCGCACATAGGGTCCTTTTCCTGGATTTCAGACAGTGACGGGCGTATTGGGCCTGCCTGTGAGTTTATCGCTGCCGGTGGTTACCGTTGGGTACCCTTCTCCGAGATAAAATCATTAAGCATTGAAAAACCTAAAGAAATCATCGATCTGATCTGGTCTAAAGCCCATATTCAGACCCATAGCGATGTGTATTACGGTTACATCCCTTCACGCTATCCCCTGATGGAAAATGCCAGTAAGGATGCCAAACTCGGTTTAGTCACAGAGTGGGAAGATGTCTCTGCCACCTGTTCCAAAGGATCAGGACGCAAGGTCATCATTACCGATGCAGGTGATTTCTCTTTACTGGAAAGCGGAAAAATAACGTTTGCCTGAGGATTCAGTGATGGAAAAGAAAAGGCAGTTTTTGCCTACATTACTGGAAAGACTGCAGGATGACGAGCCGAAAAAAAGTAGTGAACGCTTTGATGAATTTTTTTTTGATTCGAGAAAGATGCGATCAATTGTTCAGAAAGATATCGCTACGATGCTGAATAACACCAACATCGAAGACAGTCTTGATGAATACAGGCACAATCTGGTCGCCGATTCAGTGGTAAACTATGGCGTAAGTGCCCTGGTCGGAAGCTTTGCCAATCAGCATCGATGGCATTCGATTGAAAAAAATATCAGAACAGCGATCTTGAGATTTGAAACAAGGATTATTCCTGAATCACTGATGGTGCGTTCGCTACTTACCGAAGAGCACCCCACGAAAAATGGTATGATTCTTTTTGAAATAAGAGGGCTTATTGACTGGCATCCTCATCCAATCGATCTCTGTTTCCACGGACGTTATGATGTAGAAACCTCGCATGCTGAAATAAAAAGCATGTAAATGACAAGATTCCTCACCGTAGCGGAAAGCTGCGCTAGCGGTGAGGGACCTTATTCAGGTCAGACCGCCTTCACGTTTGTCGCTTCAGTCCTCGCGCTTCGCTACCCAGTTAACACAATGGAACGCTCCTCCTTCCCATCTTCCTTTCAGGATGGTTAAATCCGTTATTGACCACTGACCGGAGGTATTATGCTGTCCTCACATACTCTTAGCCTGGCTATCCATCGTAACTGGGTAGATTTGTATGAAACGATCTGGAAACCGGAGTTTTTCCCCAAGTGGGCTTCGGGTCTGAGTCAGGGGCCGCTTGAGCCAGATGGCAATAGCTGGAAAGGGCGTGGCCCACAGGGACCGGTCAAAGTACGCTTCACCGAACATAACCCGTTCTGCATTATGGACCACTATATTGACAGCGGTTATAGCAAAGAAATCTTCGTTCCTATGCGCATTGTCGCCAACGAAGAGGGCTCACAGGTGTTAATCACCGTATTTCGCCAGCCACTGCTGTCGGATGAAAAATTCGCCCAGGAACTGGAATGGGTGAAACGTGATTTACAGGCGCTACATCAGCTGCTGACCACCTGACAGCCAGAGAGACACCGCCGGACTGGCCAATATCAGTCGCAGGCAGATGCGTCGGCACTCATTCAGCGCCGACGTAGTTGCCATAAAAACCAGGGTGCGCCGATCAGTGAGCAAAGTATCCCTGCCGAAACGGGCCACGGCCAGGCGATGTTACGTCCGAGCCAGTCGGCCAGCACCATCAGCGTTGCCCCCAGCAATGCTGCCAACCCAATCTGAGCGGACACACTGCGCGCACCACTGTAGCGAGCAAGCTGTGGAGCGATCAGTCCGACAAAACTCAGCGGCCCGATCAACAACGTACCGCCCGCCGTTAGCGCCGCCGCCAGCAGCAGAATTAACAGACTATGGGTACGCAAATGCAGCCCCAACGACTGCGCGGGCTGTGTGCCCAATCCCAGCAGTTGCAGACCACGCCGGAGCAGCAGCGTCAAAGGAATCAACACGACCGCCAGCCCTGCCCCGAACAACGCAACGCTGGCCGTGATACCTGCGGTCGAGCCAGTGCTCCAGTTCAGCAATTGCAACGCACGCGGGTCACCGCTTAGCATCAGCAGGCTGGTCAGCGCGCCGCTGATACTGGTCAGACACAACCCCACCAGCACCAGACGCTGTGGTTGAAAACCCCGCCGGGCCCCCAGCCACAACATCGCCCCGGTCGCCAGCAGGCTGCCGAGCAGCGCGGCAGGAAACATCCATGATAACGGTCCCGCCAGCATAAACAGTAGCAGTATCGCCAGGGATGCGCCGCTGCTGATGCCCAGCAACTCAGGGCTGGCCAGCGGGTTGCGCGTCAGGCGCTGAATTAACACACCCGCCACCGCCAGCATCGCTCCGGCAGCCAGCGATCCCAGCAGCCGCGGCCAGCGCCACGCCAGCAGCATCCCTTCAGTGAACTGACGATTCCATCCCAGCGACAAGCCGATCGTCAGCAACAGCAGGCACAGGAGTAGTGCGATCTTACGGCCACCCAATGGTGGAGAAAAAGCAGGTACATCCGCTGCGGCCTGAGGAAAACGAATGGTCCGCTGGCGGGACAGCAGCAGCAGGATCAGCGGCGCACTGAATAATGCGGTAATCGCGCCGGTTGGCACATCGCCCGCCGCGGGAGAAAGTGACTGTGCCAGTTGGTCAATCAGCCATAACAGCAATGCCCCAAAGGCCAGGGTCCAGGGTAACTGCTGGCTGAAACGGCGTACGCCCAGCAGCCGCACCAGTGCGGGAGCCGCCAGGCCAATAAAGCTGATAATGCCTAGCTGACTGGTGACCAACGCACTGAGCGCCACGGCGATCAACAGCGTCAGCAGGCGAACGGTCAACGGTGAAGCGCCGAGGCTGGCGGCACTCTGCTCTGACAGACCGATCAGCGTTAACGGTCGAGCCAGCAGCAGGCTGCCACCACTCAGCAGCAGCAACGGCAACAGCAGCAGACGCACACTGTCCCAGCCATTCTGACTGAGTGCCCCCGCCTGCCAGCTGAACAAATCGCTGAGATAGTCGTGGTTAAACATGACCAGCAGCGTAGAAATGGCGCTGGCATACAGGCTCAGTACCATGCCCGCGAGGAGAATGTTCAGCGTCGCCAGCTGCTGCTTCGCCACCAGCAACAGCAGTAACAGAGTGGTGATGCCCGCGCCCACTAGCGCCACCGGTGCCATCCCCCACACCAGCAGACCGGGTGCCAGCACCAGCGCCAGCGCAATCGCCAGATTCGATCCAGCGGCTACGCCAAGAGTGGCAGGTTCGGCCAGCGGATTACGCAGTACCTGCTGGAAAAGCAGACCGGCCAGCGCCAGTGCGCCTCCGGCCAGCAGGCTGATCGTCAGTCGGGGGAGAAAACTGTAGTGCAGCAGCAGGTGACCGTTGCCCTTGTCGTGCAACAACGGCAACAGATGGTGGGCCGTCAGCGCCAGCGCCAACAGCAGCAAACCGCAGAACAGCGCCAGCGGCGCATAGCGTGACATCAGGGTTCACTCAGCAGCCGCAGCGCCAGGCTGTCGGCAAGACGCAGGGCGGTGCGTACACCACCAAACGGAAAAAAGGGGGGCAGCGGGACGGCATCGCCCTGCTGCACCAGAGGAAGATGCTGCCACAACGCGCTGGACTGCCGTGCCTTGCGCAGCCGGTCAGCGGTAGTGGGCAATTCACTATAAAATAGCCGGGTATCAGCCAGAGTCGCCAGACGATCGATGCTGACATTCGCCAACCCAATGCGGTTACCCGGCTGTTGCCAGGCATTTACCAGCCCCAGCCGATCCAGTACGCACTGCACCAGACTGTGCTGACCATAAACCGTGGCATGCTTACCGTCCTGATTGAGCACCGCCACACACACTTTCGGACGCGCACGCGTCGCCAGTTGCTGTCGTAAATCAGCCAGATGCTGGCTGGCCGCATCCAGCAATTGTTGTGCCTGCGCCAAACGATTAAGCCGGGCCGCCAGCGGCAGCAGCCAGTCACACAGCGACTGCCAGGCATCCCCCTCCGCCGGGTAGATATTCACCACTTCCACCGGAGCAATCCGCGCCAGCGCCGCCAGGATTGACGGCGACAGCGCATCACTGAGAATCAGTGATGGCCGCAGTTGGGCAAGATACTCCAGATTGGGTTCCCAGTAAGGGCCGATATCCCTGACCACGGCAGGCAGCACCGGGTCGGGGATGCGGCGGCGAAAATAGCCGCTGTCGGAGATCGCCAGCGGCGTGATCCCGAGCGTCAGCATCAGCTCCGCTGCCGCCCAGTTAATCGCCACAATGCGATCTGTCGCCAGCGGCTGCGCGTACAGATCGCGACTGAACGCCAGCGGTGCCAGCAACAGCGCTTTCAGGCAGTCGCGCCGCCGCCACAATCCCTGTGACATCAGAAGTTATATTTCACGGAACCAATCAACGTACGCTCCTGGCCCGGATAGCAGCTGGTGGTGCCGTCACAGGTGCCAACATACTGATGGTTCAGCAGATTCTGCACATTCATCCCGAAGGTCAGATGCTGGTTAACCTTATACGCAGCGCCCGCATCAACCAGAGCAAAGTTCTTCACCGCCACCGTATTTTCATTATCGCCATACATGCTGCCGACGTAGCGTGCGCCGCTGTTCAGCGTCAGGCCATTCAACACGCCCTGGGTGAAGCCATAGCTCAACCATACTGACGCCATATGTTTCGGGACGTTAGCCTGTTTATTGCCCTGCACGCCGTCATTGCTCTTGGTGATTTCCGTATCGGTATAGCTGTAAGACGCCAGCGCATGCAGATTTTGCGTCAGCTGCGCCTGGGTTTCCCACTCAATACCGCGTGAACGCACTTCGCCCGAGGCCGTCTGGTAACCGGTCGCCAGGCCATTGACCAGTTCGTTGGTCAGCACATTGGTTTTGGTGATTTCAAAGGCTGCCAGCGTCATCAACAGGTCAGCATCGGGCTGGTATTTGATCCCGGCCTCAACCTGGTGTGCCTTACTCGGCGTGAACGTATTATTGCTGCTGTCTGTCCCGCTGTTCGGCGTAAAGGACTCAGCATAACTGATATATGGCGCCAGGCCGTTACCCACCAGCCAGGTCAACCCGGCGCGACCGGTCCAGGCATCTTTATCCAACCAGCTGGTGTTCTCCGTCAGGTTGTTCTGGGTACGCATACTGATATCGTCATGCCGCCCCCCCACGGTCAGCAGCCAGTTCGGCGTCAGGGAGATCTGGTCCTGCGCATAGACGCCAAGCTGGGAGGTGGTCTGATTGTTATTATTCACCAGCGTGGTCGGGTCAGAAATATCCACACCGTACTGTGGCTGGAAGATATTCAGCGTCGGAGCAGCCTGGTTAAAGCGTTTTGCGTTACCGTCCAACCAGCTGTAATCGATGCCGGTCAGCAAGGTGTGATTGATCGTACCAGTGGCAAAATCAGCCTGTAACTGGTTGTCGATGTTGAACGCCTGCATATGCTCATCAAAACGCACAGCATTGCGTGCCTGGGTGCCTGCGGTGTAATCCGTCGCGCCCGGCAGCAAGTTATTGAGGATGGTATCGGTCTGACCAAAACGCAGGTTCTGGCGCAGCTGGATAGCATCATTCAGTTGATGACTAAACTCATAACCCACGGTGAACTGCTCGTTGCGGAAATGGTTATAGCTGTAATCGCCCAGCAGCGTATCGGTGACTTTGCCATCAGGCTCCGTCAATACGGCGATGGTGCCGCCGGAGCTGTCGCGCAGGTAGTCGGCACGCAGCGTCAGGCTGGTGTCGGCATTCGGCAGCCAGGTGAATGAGGGGGCGATATACACGCGATCATCTTTCACTTTCGGGCCGTTGGCGTACTGGAACTGGGTATTGCTGTCGCGCGCTACCCCCACCAGACGGTAGAGATAACGGCTGTCATCATTAATCTTGTCGCTAAGGTCGAACTGCAGCTGGCGGCGGTCGAAGTTGCCAAGCTGCACTTCCACTTCATGCACGCCCTGGGCGGTCGGCAGTTTGCTGACGCGGTTGATAATGCCACCGGCATCACCCAGGCCAAACAGGGTGGATGACGGGCCGCGTACCACATCGATGCGTTCCAGTGCATACGGCTCGGTACGGAAATAGCTGTAGCTGTTGTTGAGCTGGCGCAGACCGTCACGATAGTCGTTAGTGGTTAATGCATTGAAGCCACGAATATAAATCCAGTCATAGCCTTTTGGATCAACGCCGTAGGTTTCGGTTTTTACCCCCGGCACATAGCGCAGTGCTTCCGTCACACTTTGTACGTTCTGGCGGTCCATCTGCTGGCGACTGATCACGGAGACTGACTGCGGGACGTCCAGCAGTGAGCTGTTGGTTTTGGTGGCGCTGCTGGTCTGCTGCGGAACACTGCCGCCCTGCTGGCCGCTGTTGGCGGTGACTGTCAGCGTGTTGCCATCCAGGGTATCGCCCGGCTCGACGGTGACCATATCGTTCTGGCGACTGTAGTGCAGGCCACTGCCCTGTAACAGGCGGTCGAGGGCGCTTTCCAACGTCATGGTGCCGCTCACGGCAGGGGCGGTTTTATTGGCGACCGCCGATGGCGCAACGATAAGCTGAACGCCAGCCTGTTGTGCCAGCGCGTTCAGCGCCGACGACAACGGCTGCTGCGGCAGTGAAACCGCCACGGTTGTACTTGCCGCAGCAGCATAAGGTGCCAGCGTATTCAGTGCGATAGCCAGCGATACTGCGCTGTATTTAAGAGATTTTCCCGGCAGTGCAGCAAAGGTAAACAGAGCCATGTGTCAGTTCCCAAAGGTTATGTAATAAGAATCATTTCCCTTAGTAGACGCATAGGTCGACAAAACCCTGACGTCACATCGCCATTTTTTTTACGACTTTTTTGCTTTGCTGTTACGCGGCACGATCAGTGTGCTGTCACCCTGCTTCTTCAGCATCACCGGCAGCACGGCGGGTAGCGCTCTGGCAAAACTGTCCAGCCGCTGCAATTCGAAACTTCCTGTGATGCGCAAATCCGCCAGCTGCGGATCTGCCTGATAGTTCACCGCTCCGTAGCGGGCGAATTCGGCCAGCGCCAGCGGTAGCGGGGTGTTATCAAAGTTGACTCGCGCCTGCTGCCAGGGGGCGACCGCCTGCGGAGCAATGGCGTTTTCTGCCACCAGCAAACCACGGGCATCACTGCGGCCCTGTTGCCCGGCGCGCAGCACCTGAAGATGAGCATCAGCCTGAGACAGTCCAACGGTTTTCACCAGTCGCCACCAGCTGTATTCCCAGCCTGACAGCGGGCCAACGCGCACGGCACCGGAACGCACTGCGACATCCACCCCTGCCCCACTCATCGAGTGCGGAATATAACGAACGCTGAAGGCGGTGCCGAGTACCGTCACCCGTGACGGGCCACTACGCACCGTCAGAGGGCGTTCTGCCTGATGCGCCACCTGGAAAAAGGCCTGCCCCTGCTCCAGCCACACTTCGCGCCGCTGCGGATAAAAAGCAACACGCAGCCGGGTGCCTGCATCCAGATTCAGTTCACTGCCGTCAGGAAGGGTAATCAGACGCTGTTCGCCGCGTGCAGTGGCGTAGCTCTGTTCGAACTGAGCCGGGGCGAGGCTCTGCCAGGCAGGCCAGACCAGCACCGCCAGCAACAGCATCGCCAGTGCAGGCCAAAGCAGTCGGGTCCGCCGTGTCGGGGCGGACAGTTCGCGCCGGGTTTGCTGGCGCAGGCGGGCAATATCAGCCGCAGGCAACGCACCCAGTTGCTGCCACAGGCGCTGCGCCCGGGCAAACTCAGCAGCATTGTCGTCATCAGCCTGCCAGCGCGCAAACTCCCGCTGCTGCCGGGGCGTTAACTCCGCCTGCTGTTGTAGTAGCCAGTGCTGGGCTTTCTCCGCCCGTTCGGTGCGTGAGGAATCAGAGGTATTCATCGCATTATCCCTTGCTGTCCTGCCAGCGTTCGCTGCATTCCCGGCAGGCCGTCATCGCCCGAATAATATGTTTTTCAACCATATTGGTAGAAATCCCCATCTGCTTCGCCACCTCATTCTGTGAGAGCCCGTCAAAACGGTGCAGCACGAACGCCTGACGACAGCGCGGTGGCAGACTGTCGATAGTCGCCACCAGTTGAGCCGCATACTGGCTGCTTTCGGCCTGAGCCTCAGGCTGCCAGCCGCCGGGTGCGACAATACAGGATTCATCGATGTCATCAAGGTTTTCATGGGATTGACGCTGCTGATGGCGATAGCGGTCGACCAGCAGGTTACGTGCGATGTGATAGAGCAGGCCGCGCGGTGATTGCACCGGCCCACCGGATGGCAACGTCAACGCCCGGCTGAACGTTTCTTGCGTCATCTCCTGGGCGCTGTCGCGGTCGCGCAGCTTACGCGTCAGAAAGCGCAGGACTTCTACGTAATACTGTTCAAACGCTGACACGATAGGTTCTCACTGGCGACAGAGCAAAGCGGCCGCCTGAGCGTAGCATTAAGTTGAATGATAATCATTTTTATTATTACGCGAAAGGAAGAACTATTTTCGGGCAGCCAATGTCATGCAACGTCAATCTACAGCGTGAAATAACGTTGTCAGTCAGCGTTCTGCAAACAATGTAAAACGCCGTCAATTTTCAATCAAATTATTTGATATAGATGAGCAAATCACTCCGCTATCACTACTTCATTAGCAAGCGTAGTATTGCTTTCAACGAGGCAACAAGCCTCAATCATACAAACTTAATAAAGGAACTACCCCATGAAATCCATCAAAACTTTTGCAGCAGTTATCGTGCTTTCTACCGTTTCTTTCGCCAGCTTCGCACAAAGCGTGACAGCAACCGGTTCAACGCTGGACAGCGCAGAAGCCAGTATCGCCGCTCAGGCACAGCAGGCGGGTGCATCGTCTTACAAAATTACTGAAGCCAATACCAACAATGGCGTTCACATGACAGCTGAACTGCTGAAATAACACCGACAGACAGTTTACGGTTATATGCCCGGTCCCTGGATAACAGGGAACGGGCATACCCGATCCTGCAATCAGACAATCACTGGCACATAGTAGTCGATGCGACCGGTAGCGGAACTTCTGATGCGCTGCGGATCGATGCGCTCAATATCGTAGCCATCACGGCGCACCGCGCCCGCTGTCGGCAGAGCATGTTCATAAATCAGCTTGATGAAATCAGCGAACTGCTGCACATCGCCGCTGAAAGTGAAATGCAGATAAGTTTGCTTTTCGATATCCACCTGCACCAAAGGCTCTTCCCCACTTGCCGTATCAGGATCAAAGCAAGCCAGGTACTGCAGGGTGGCGCAATCATCGGCACGCGGGCCACCTTTGATCACATTGGTCAGACCGTACAGCGCGGTGGGTTTTGCCACCGCTGACGCCAGTCGCTCCCGCCATAAAATGGCGCGTTGATCCCAGCAAAAGTGGCAAATGGTATCCAGCGTGAAAGCATAATCCGTCACGCGCCCCTGCAAGGTCATCGCATCCAGCTCGACCAGTTGACCTTCAGGAACAGCCATTTCGCTGAGGTTAATCGGCGGACACAACCCTTTGCATGACCAGTGCAACGCATCACGATACTGTGCGGGCGTCACATTGAAATGGCGCTTGAAGGTTTTGTGGTAGACGTTATGGCTGGAGAAACCGTGCTCACTGCCAACGGAGTCGATCTGTTTATCAAACAGACGCAGCATCACCGCACTGGAGGTCAGCCGCCGCTGACGACAATACGATGCCAGCTTCTGCCCGGTCACCTCTTTGAAAATACGTTGCAGATGCCATTTTGAATAGCCCGACTTTTCAACAAAGTCGTTAATGGTCAGCGGCGTATGGATATTCCCTTCCAGCCAGTGCAGCAGTTGATGAACAACTTCCTGTTTGAAGGTCGTTTTCACGATAAAGGTCGCTCTCTGGTGAGTGTCAGCAAAATGTTTTTCAGGGATAACGCGTCACGAATGCCGCGGGCATTACCCAGTGAATAGGCCAGCCATGCGCCATCGGCCGCCAGTCGTGCCACCTCATGCTGTGGAAGACTGTCCGTCTCGTGGTGGCGTTGCAGTCGCCCCGCCAGCCACAACGACCAGCGTTCACACAGCTCGGGTGATGCCATCATCGACAGCGATAACGGGATCCTCAGGCTTTTCTCCGCCTGTAAAATGTCATCAAACGCCACGCTAATATACGCACGTGTGAAGCAACCGGATGATGGCTCATCAGCGGCCATGACACGGTCAATAGCTTGTTCATTCTCCGCGAGGAAACTTTCGAAGACCGCATCCAGCAGCGCCTGCTTATGGGGAAAATGATGAAAGAACCCGCCTTTCGTCACGCCCGCAGCAGCAGACACGGCCTGAACAGTGACGCCTGTCAGCCCCTCGAGGGCGGCAAGTTCGGCAGCGGAGTGGATCAGCGCCGCCCTGACCTGTTCCGGTTGTTTTTTACGCTTATAACCCCGTTCACAGCAGAGCGCTTCGCGCAGTGAATGAGATGATGTGGGATGTTTAATCATGACGTTTTCGGCTAAAAGATACCACGCGGTATGTTTGCAGAAAGATAGCATAATTTTGGAAATATCTGGTTTTTTTTACCTTTACTGACACCGGCCAAAAATGAAATTTTTAAATCTTATTTTGTGCACAATAAAAAAAATAATCTGATGAGCATCATGTCCTGAGTATTTAGTCCTCTGCCTGTACTGTTGCCCTGTGGGCAGACGTGATAGTTTTTTGTCATTGCTTATATCAGGGAATCCAGGATGAAAAAAACCACATTAACGGACATCGCCCGCGAAGCTGGCGTGGGTGTTGCCACGGTCGACAGGGTACTGAACCGACGAGCTCCCGTTCGCCCGGACACCGAACATCGCGTGGTTCAGGCCGCGTCCCGGCTCGGCTATCGTTTTGATCCTGATTTTCTTAACGTCAGCGCCCCACGCCAGAGTTCAGGTTCGCTGCGGATTGGCGTCATTCTGCTGTCGCGTGACTACTCGTTCTACGATACGTTTTCCCGGGCACTGGAACAGCACGCCGCACCGTATTTACAGGAGGGCACCCGCATTGAATTCGCCTTTCATGATATCCATGCCATTGAAGAAACGGCGGCAACGATTGATGAACTGAGCGATCACGTTAACGTGCTGGCACTGATCGCGCTGGATAATGCGCTCATCCGTCGGGCGGTGGAGAAAGCCACACAAAAAGGCGTAAAAGTATTTACCGTTCTCTCCGATCTCTCGCCCTGTGGCCACGCCGGGTATATCGGCCTGGATAACCGAAAAGCGGGCCGAACCGCCGCATGGGCTGTTCAGCGTCTGAGCGGCCCACCGGGAAAAGTCGGGGTGATTGTCGGTGATAATCGCTTTTTATGTCAGGAAACGTGCGAAATCAGCTTCCGTTCGTACCTGCGGGAATACGCCACCGGCCATACGGTACTGGAACCGGTTAAGAGTTTTGAAAACGTTGAGCGGGGCTATCAGGTCACTGCCGAACTGATTCATCGCCACCCGGAATTGTCCGTGATCTATGCGCCCTGCGGCGGTGTGGAAGGTGTCGTCAATGCCCTGCGTGACAGTGCCCGGCGGCAGGACATTACGTTAATCTGCCACGGCCCGTTGCAGGATGCTCAGCTGGCACTGATCGACGGCACGCTGGATATCATGATAGCCCATCGACTGGACGAGCTGGCCGCCCGCGTCATTGAGGCGATGCAGCAAGCCAGCATCGAGGAACGTGGTGGCTTTATCGCCCTGACCAGCAGTTTCGAATTGATAACCAAAGAGAATTACTGACGCACTGCGGGTCAACAGCGGAATCCGACAGAACTATCGAATAACTCACTGAAATAGCGGAAATGATAGAATATTATCATTCAAAGCTATCAAAAATAGTGAGATCACCATCAAAAAACAAACATTCCATCATTGTAGGTAATGGAATGTTTGTTTGATACTCCCTTCAAATAATAATTGAAGGATCTCCTCCGTGCCTCTATCAACACCAAAACATAACATGGCCTATGTGATGGCGATTTGCGCCGTTGCTGCCCTCGGTGGTCTGCTGTTTGGCTATGATTCGTCGGTCATCTCCGGCGCTATCGAACCTATCAGCCACCACTATCAACTCTCACCTGCCGAAACGGGCTGGGCGGTGTCTAACGTCATCATCGGCTGTGTTATTGGCTGTCTGGTGGCAGGAAAACTGGCTGACCGTTATGGCCGTAAAAAAATGCTGATCGTCACCGCCATTCTGTTTGTGGTCTCCGTTGCCGGCACTGCACTGGCCCCGGACTTCACCACCTTTGTGGTGTTCCGCATTATCGGCGGACTGGGCATCGGCCTTGCCTCGGTGATCTCCCCTATCTACATTGCCGAAGTCGCGCCGAAAGATTATCGCGGTCGGGCCATGACCATGCACATGATCTGCTGCGTTGGCGGCCAGGTGCTGGTCCTGCTGACCAACTACCTGATTGCCAAAAATGCCGATCCAGAGTGGCTGAATGCCTACGGCTGGCGCTGGATGCTGGGTGCCGCCTTTGTTCCCTGCATCCTGTTCTTCCTGTTTGTCGGCTTTATTCCTGAGTCACCCCGCTGGAACGCGATGGTCGGCCGCAACGAGCAGGCACTGAAAACCCTGTCGCGCATCTCCACCCCTGAGCATGCACAACGCGTGATGAACGAGATCCAGGAGTCGCTGCGTTATAACGCCGATAAGCAGGTGAACCGCGAGCGCGTCAGCTTCAACCGTAAGACCTCGATCTTCCTGGTGATTGGCGTTGGCCTGGCCATCTTTAACCAGCTCACCGGCATCAACGTCATCCAGTATTTTGGCCCGACCTTGCTGATGAACGTGACCCATAACATGCAGGAAGCGATGTACATGACCATCTGGCTGGCGGTGCTGCAGTTTGTGGGCGTGGTGGTCGGCATGATGCTGATCGACAAAATGGGACGCAAATCACTGCTGCTGATCGGTTCCCTCGGCTCTGCCGTCTGCCTGCTGATCACCTTCTATACCTTCTACAGCGGCATGACCGGCTGGGTCTCCGTTATCGGCCTGTTCGGCTTTATGTTCCTGTTCGGCGGCACCTGGGGCCAGGTGGTGTGGACGGTGATTGGTGAAATCTTCCCCACCCGCCTGCGCGGTGCTGGCATGGGCTTCTCTATCTGCGCCATGTGGGCCGGTAACTTCTTTGTCAGCCAGTCCTTCCCGATGATGAACCAGAACGCCTATCTCAACGATAACTTCCACGGCGCCTTCCCACTGCTGCTGTTCGCGGTGTGTTCACTGGCTTCCTGGTGGTTTGTGAAAGCTCTGCTGCCTGAAACCAAAGGGGTTTCACTGGAAAAAATGGAAGCGCTGATTCTGGAACGCTTCAACACCCCCCAACAAGAAAGCAAAACAGCCACTCGCTGAGTGCGATTTATTGATAAAGAAAGGACACCGAAATGACTATTCATATTGCTAACGCACCCTGCAGCTGGGGCGTCGATGACCCAAAGAACCCGCACCTGCCGCCGTATGAGAAAGTGCTGAAAGAAGCCGCACAGGCCGGTTACAAGAGCATAGAGCTGGGTCCCTGGACGTATCTGCCAACCGACCCGGCACTGCTGACCGAAAAACTGAACCAGTACGGGCTGACGATTGTGGCGGGCACCATCTTTGACGATCTGGTGAGCGAAGCGAACTTCCCGGCGATGATTGAGCTGACGCATAACCTGTGCCGCAATGTCTCGCAAGTGCCGACGGCAACCCCGACTCACGGCGACAACCTTCCTGCGCCCTACCTGGTGATTATCGACTTTGGCGATGCAGAACGCGCACGTCTTGCCGGGCAGTACGATAAAGCCGTGCGCCTGTCCGACACCGACTGGCAGCGCATGATGAGCCACATCACCGAGATCAGCCGTATCGCCAAAGGGTACGGCGTGCGCCCGGTTATCCATCCGCATGCAGGCGGCAGCATTGAGTTTGCCGATGAATTGGCAAAACTGGTGCAGGACATCCCGCACAGCGTGGCTGGCCTGTGTCTGGATACCGGGCATCTGTACTACGCCGGTATGGACCCGATCCCTGCGCTGGCACAGTACTTTGACCGTATCGACTACCTGCACTTTAAGGATGTTAACGACAAGGTATTCCGCGATGTGATCGCCCGTGAGCTGGACTTCTTCACCGCCTGTGCCGAAGGGGTGATGTGCCCGATTGGCAAAGGGGCCATCGACTACCCGGCAGTGCGTGCCTTCCTGGTCGAACGCCACTACCAGGGCTGGATCACCATTGAACAGGAACGTGACCCGCGCAATGCCGATGGCAGCCTGCACGACGTGACCGAAAGCCTGCGTTACCTCAACTCTGTTGGATTCTGATTAAGGACTTACCATGATTAACGGCATCAAACCTCTCGATCGCTCCCTGCGCTGGGGCATGGTTGGCGGCGGCGGCACCAGCCAGATCGGCTATATCCACCGTTCAGCGGCACTGCGTGACAACACCTTTACCCTGGTGGCGGGCGCATTTGATATTGATGCGGCACGCGGCCGCGCCTTCGGTGAAAGCCTGGGCGTGACGGGCGATCGCTGCTATCCCGATTATCAGACGTTGTTCCAGCAGGAAGCTGGGCGCGCTGACGGCATTGAAGCCGTATCCATCGCCACGCCGAACAACACGCATTTCGCTATCTGTAAAGCCGCGCTGGAATCGGGCCTGCACGTGGTGTGTGAGAAGCCGTTGTGCTTCACCACCGCAGAAGCCAAAGAGCTGGCGGAACTCAGCAAAAAACAGAATAAAATCATCGGTGTCACCTACGGTTATTCAGGCCATCAGCTGATCCAACAGGCGCGCAGCATGATTGCGGAAGGCCTGCTGGGCGATATCCGTATTGTGAATATGTCGTTCTCCCACGGCTTCCACAATGAAGCGGTGGAACTGGCGAACCCCAGCACCCGCTGGCGTGTTGACCCGAAATTTGTCGGGCCAAGCTACGTACTGGGCGATCTGGCCACGCATCCGCTGTTCCTCGCGGAAACCATGCTGCCTGACCTGAAAATCACGCGTCTGATGTGTTCCCGCCAGAGCTTTGTGAAAACCCGTGCGCCGCTGGAAGATAACGCCTTTGTGCTGATGGAATACGACAACGGTGCCGTGGGATCGCTGTGGTGCTCTGCGGTGAACTGCGGATCGATGCATGGTCAGAAGATCCGCGTGATCGGATCGAAAGCCAGTCTGGAGTGGTGGGACGAACAGCCGAACCAGTTACGCTATGAAATTCAGGGCGAGCCGGTACGCATTCTGGAGCGCGGCATGGGCTACCTGGCCCCGCGTGCGCTGGAAGAAGACCGTATCGGTGGCGGCCATCCGGAAGGGTTGTTCGAAGCCTGGTCAAACCTCTATCGTCGCTTTGCCGTAGCAATGGATGCCACCGATCGTGGTGATAAAGCGCTGCTGGCTGACTTCTGGTATCCGGATGTTCATGCGGGTGTTGCCGGTGTGCAGTGGGTTGAGCGCTGTGTTGAGTCGGCCGATGCCGGCGCGACCTGGGTCGATTTCGAATAACGACGCGAGCGGGCGGACCGAAACAGCAGGTCCGCCCCTACAGCAATCGCCTCAACGTAGGGTTCGACCTTTTTTTCCGGTCGAACCCTGCTGATGGTTTTCACTCACCATAATGAATACCTTCTTTATCCAGCTGTTTTTAGCTGAATCTGTAGAACTCATTTTTAACCCTCCGTATTTTCTTTATTTTTTCATTATTTTTACTAAAGACAACCCCTTGAATATGTGTAATAACTCACATTGCGTGAGTTTAACTTTCGCGAATTTTAATTATGACACAATGATTATCGTTCTGGTTCATGATTGCATATCAAATCATAACTTCATCAGTAATTTTACGTTTAAAAAACAAGGAAGGTTTTATGGAATATTTCAAAGGAACGGGGATATATCTTATAAAAGAACAGATATACACCAAGTCAGGATTACCGAGCATTGCAAACACAATAGGCCCAACCTCTATTCAGGTTGTAAAGTCTGTTTATCATTTAATGAGAGAGCAAGAATTGTTTTATAATGATAGCCCGGTGAACTATAGCAATGTAAACACTTGGGGTAAATTCAAAATTTCTTTTGGGATTGGCATTAGTGAAAAAGATAAAAAGAATGGAAAACTAATTTTCAACCTTGAGTATTGCGGTTTTAGTACTTTTATAACTCCAATTGATGGGTTCGATAGAATTTTACCCAGGTGGTTATCTAGCAAACATAAGATCAGTGCGCCAACACCCTACAAGTTCGGAAGGGATCCGATAAGTTCCGTGAATCTTTATGACAGTATAAGATCAAAATTCTTTATTGAAAATGGTGGGGATGGCGCACCTGTTTCCCTGGCGAAGTATAATTCAAAAACAAAAGAGATAATATACATAAATAGTGAGATTGAATTTATATCCATAGCTAAAAAACTAATGAAAATCAAGTAACTCACGATCAGTAAATAAATACTTTAAATATAACCGAAACAATTAACAACCAGCAAGGAATTGAGAAATAAAATATATCTTTATTTTTCTTGCTGGAATTCACATAGAGCAGAACTATTAGCACCATGAGTATTATGGAAATATAGGAAACTTGCAGAGGAACACTTCCGTTTGCAACAACAAAAGAAAAATACAACATAATGCTGGATACAATTTTAAAGAGTTTTATCTCCTTGGTGAAGGCAATAACACCAACACACAAAAACATTAAAGAAATTATTTCAGCCATTTCATTTCTCCTTCCTTGAAAAATTATTTTCATATTATCATTGTTGTTTTGTTTTTGTAAGAAAAATAAAATTAATGCAATAATTTTATTTACCTACCAGTTCCCTGCAAGATGACTAAGCTCTATCCATCCTGATGACAGTGACCAGCCCCACTATTGGTTATTCCCGCCGTGTCGGTTGCGCGCGAATATACTGCCAAAACCGTTCAGCGGAAAGGTTCAGCCTGGAGCCGGAACGGTAAACATAGGCACTGATCCCGAGGGAAACAGAAGGGTCCATAATTGCCAGTTTTCCCTGGCTGAGTTCCTCTTTTATTGAGTACTGCGGTAACCAGCCCACACCCTGCCCGTTAACGATCATACGCTTTAACAGCTCACTCATCGACGAGACAAAACGCAGCGTAAAAGTGTCCTCAGACAATGTGTCGATCACCTGGTTAACCTGCCGTCCCATATAGCTGTCGGTAGCGTATTTCATTAACGGCAAAATATCGTGGCTCAGGGAGTACAACGGCTGACCATCATCATCGCAGGGGGTGACCAGATGGAGATGAGAATCAAAAATCTTGTGATGAACAAAGGGATAGTTCATTAACTCTTCGTTATAAAAACTCAGAATAAAATCACATTTTCCCTCTTTCAGGTTATAGACCGCATCATTCACATTAATCGATTCCACATAGTGGATGCGCTCATTACTGTCGTTGTATCCGGCAATCATTTCGGGCAGCCACAGCACGGAAAGAGAGGGCGCGGCATCGATCTTGATGCTCTGCCGGAGGTTATCTAACCCTTTGATGCGGTTGAGCTGAAAATCCATATCGTCCAGCATATTGCGCGCATAGCCGATGAAGTTTTTACCCTGTTGCGTCAGCTGTAACGGGTTTTTGCTGCGATCAAAAATCATAAAACCCAGCGCGGATTCCAGCGACTGTATGCGTCGGCTAAACGATGACTGTGAGATGTTCCTTTTCTCCGCCGCCAGGGTAAAGCTCCGGCTCTCTTCCAGTGCAATCACATCATAAAACCATTTCACTTCAAGGTTACCGATCACCGCTGTCCGTCTCCCGCATCGCAAAAATAGTATGCAAATTTTGCATCCAGAATAGAAATTATGCAATTAAAGCATCTGTTATCCGGTGCTAGTATCCGTGGAATAGTTCGCAACAAACCATTAACTCATCCTCAGCCCCTAAATAGTCAGGTATCTCATGTCCAGCACTGCATCCCTTAACACAGCCTTGTCAGACCTTGGAATCACCGACCTCCAGGACGTGATTTACAACCCCAGCTATGAACTGCTGATGGCGCATGAAACCGCGGCGGACTTAGTGGGCTGGGAACGCGCAACCATTACCGCCTCCGGTGCAGTAGCCGTGGATACCGGGGAATTCACCGGACGTTCACCGCGTGATAAATACATCGTGCGCGATGCACTGACCGAAGATAACGTCTGGTGGTCGGATGCCGGTCAGGGCCGCAACGATAATCATCCTCTCTCACCTGCCGTCTGGTCAGAGCTGCGTGCACTGGTCTCCACGCAGCTGTCAGGTAAAAAACTCTACGTTGTCGATGCCTGGTGTGGTGCGAATAAAGACTCGCGACTGGCAGTGAGGGTGGTGACCGAGGTCGCCTGGCAGGCACATTTCGTGAAGAACATGTTCATTGTCCCTTCCGCAGAAGAGCTGGCGAACTTTACCCCTGACTTCACCGTGATGAACGGCTCCAAGTGCACCAACAGCCAGTGGCAGGCTCAGGGGATGAACTCTGAAAACTTTGTGGCCTTCAACCTCACCGAGAAAATCCAGCTTATCGGCGGCACCTGGTACGCGGGTGAAATGAAAAAAGGTCTGTTCTCGGTGATGAACTACCTGCTGCCACAGCGTGGCATCGCCTCGATGCACTGCTCTGCTAACCGCGGCGCTGAGGGTGATGTCGCTCTGTTCTTCGGCCTGTCAGGCACCGGGAAAACCACGCTTTCCACCGATCCACTGCGCGAGTTGATTGGTGATGATGAACATGGCTGGGATGCCGAGGGCGTGTTCAACTTCGAAGGTGGTTGCTATGCCAAAACCATCAACCTCAGTGAAGCCGCAGAGCCGGAGATCTACCGCGCTATTCGTCAGGATGCGTTGCTGGAAAACGTGGTGCTCAAAGAGGATGGAACCGTCGATTACGCGGATGGCAGCAAAACCGAGAACACCCGCGTGTCCTACCCCCTCTCGCACATTGAGAATATTGTCAGGCCGGTGTCCGCCGCAGGTCACCCGTCGAAGGTGATTTTCCTTGCCGCTGATGCCTTCGGCGTACTGCCTCCGGTCTCACGCCTGACCCGCGAACAGATGAAGTATCACTTCCTGTCTGGGTTTACCTCAAAATTAGCCGGAACAGAACGCGGCATCACCCAGCCGACACCGACGTTCTCGGCCTGCTATGGCGCGGCGTTTTTAATGCTGCCGCCAACGTGCTATGCCAGCGTGCTGGAAGAAAAAATGAATGAGACTCAGGCGGAAGCCTGGCTGGTTAACACCGGATGGAATGGCGCAGGCAAGCGCCTGTCACTGCGGGATACGCGCACTATCATCAACGCGATCCTGAACGGCACCATTGAGCAAAATGATAGCCAGTTGCCGATCTTTGGGCTGACCATCCCGGCGCAGGTGCCGGGTGTTGACGATGCGCTGCTCGACCCACGTAATGGCTGGGAAAGCGCAGAAGCGTGGCAGCAGGCAGCCGAAAAATTAGCCCAGCTGTTTGTCGCGAATTTTGAGCAGTACACCCGCACGGAAGAGGGTGCACGCATCGCCCAGGCAGGCCCGACCACATAACAGGTGAAACCGGCATTGAGGCTTTTTTCTGCCTCAATGCCGATAACTGACTAAAAACGGATCTCTTGCGTCGTCAGCAGCTGCACAAATGGCCCCGACAGCGTCGCGTTATGATGGGCAATAATCTGCTCTGCCGTTAACACCGCATTATCCGTGGTGCTGTGAGCATCGCTTACCAGCACCACCTCAAATCCCCGATCTGCCGCCGCCCGACACGTGGTATCCACGCAATATTCGGTCTTCATCCCCACGATCACCAGCCGTTTTATTCCGGCATTCTGTAGCCAGGCCAGTAACGGCGTGTCGGCAAAACAGCTCGGACGCGTTTTGTTAAAACAGCGGTCAGAATCCAGCAGTGGCAGTTCAGGTGCGATTTGCCAGAGTTCACTGCCTGCGGCAATCGGTGAACCCGCCGGGCCGGTGTGCTGGGCAAAAAACAGCGGTATCTGCTGCGCGCGCGCCGATGTGATCAAATAGGAAACGTGATCCAGCAACTGTGCTTTGTTATGGGGCACCTGCGGGCCGTGCAGTAAACCTGCCTGCATATCGATCACGAGCAACGCGGAGGCGTCAGACATGGCATTTCTCCTTTATTCTGGCTTCAGTTGAACCGGCAACAACGGAGAACAATGCAGCCCCGTCGGTAACCGGCGGGAGGGGAAAGGTTTGCTAACTACTCAGCCACGCAAACTCGCCACTCTCCGCCAGAAGCGGTGGTGGTGGTCGTGATGGTGAGGAACAGCTGAGTATTTTGCATAGCAGACAGACTCGCGCAGGACGCACGATGATGCAATATTTTTATAAAGTGATTATCAGAAGAGGTGATAACCATCGGTCAAATCCCTGACCGACGCGTTATCGAGGGTGTTCGGTGCAGCCGGCGCTTAAAGAACAGCGCCTGGCGGTACGTGTTTGAAGGTGTCGACATAAACCCGGAACACGTATTTGAAGAATTTTTTCATGATGACCTGTTTGCAGCTTTTGTTGAAAATCGCTAAAAAATTATACATGCCGCGCGTTTTTCAGGCAATATTTTATGAGCCAGATCACAAAATTGAGTTAATTATGCCGATAAAAAGGTAAACCGTTGCTAAACGGCAAACCCGGCCCGGGATGAAATCCCGACTTGCTGCGCAATTTTTTCCAATATTTCTGCAAGATGCCTGATGATAATGGCGGCCTCACTCATCCTGGATCGGACGCCAATGCCCTTCTCTAATGGTTTTCTCCTCAGTCTTTCCCTGTGCCTGGATATCGGCATCGCCAACATTGCGATGATCACCCTGGCGATGCAGCGCGGTTTTTTCCATGGCTTCTGGCTGGGGATCGGCACCTGCGTGGGCGATCTGATCTATGCGATCCTCGCGATGGCCGGAATGGCGGTGCTGCTGCAGTTCACTCCGGTACGCTGGGTATTGTGGATCGGCGGCTCCCTGATCCTGCTGTGGTTTGCCTGGAAGATGGTGCAAAGCGCCCTGCGCCCGACCGCAGAACTGAGCGCCGGGGATATCGGTGAAGCACTGAGTCTGCGCCAGAATTTTTTCCGTGGCATCTTCCTTGCCATGTCCTCACCCACGGCAATCCTGTGGTTTGCCGCCGTCGGCGGGGCGTTGATTTCGCGGATGAGCAGCAACGGCACCGCGGCTTCAGGCTGGTTCCTGAGCGGATTTTTCCTTGCAGGCGTTGTCTGGACGGCCGTGCTGTGCACGGTGGGCAGCGTGGGCGGACGGATGCTGGGGGCAAAGATGCTACGCTGGTCGTACATCGCGTCAGCGGTGATTTTCTGCTACTTCGCGGGTTACGTTATCCTTTCCGGTTACCGTGAATTTATCGGCTGAAGATACGCAGATAGTGATGCGGCGTAATGCCCATCATCTTCCGAAAGCTGTTAATAAAATGGCTCTGATCGTAGAAACCCAGCCGGTGCGCCACATCCAGCGCACTGTGCTGGTGCCGTAGCAGGTTACGCGCTGCCAGCAGGCGCAGCTGCATATGATATTGCAACGGCGCAATGCCGATCTGCTGGCGAAACTGACGCACAAAATGATATTTACTCAGCCCGGCGGCGGCGGCCAACTCATCCAGCGTCATCTTCATCGTCAGATTGTCACGCATGCACTCCAGCGCCCGCCCGATGGTGACGGGTGCCAGCGGGGTCTCCTCCCCATGGCTGTGTTTCAGCAGTTGGCTGGTCAGCCACAGCAGGTTTTGCTGCTGAACCTGCTCTTCATCCGGCGACAACACATAACCACATATCGCCGCGAACAATGCGGGATCGCGCAGCACCCCTTCCCGCAGGATCGGCAGTGATCGATCGGTGAGATCGGCAAAAACCTGTTGCGGTAAATGAATGCTAAAAAACTCAACCGGCTCGGCTCCAAACTGCGAAGACTGGAGCGTTTCAGGGTTATAAATGGTGATATCCCCGGCATGAACTGACAGGGTTTGCTGATGGAGGCTGAGGGTTTCAATGCCGCTGAGATTCGCACTGATGACATATTCTTCGTGGGTGTGCAGCGGGAAGGCCGCATGACTGGCGGTCAGATGTGAACATTCAATGTGATTACGGCTGTTCCAGTCGACTACCGATAACGCCATACCCACTCCGCCCCAGAAAGAGGCCGGAATTTCTGTTTACCGGCCCAGATGTTCAATCAAAATACTACAGCCGATACCAATGAGCACTACGCCGCCGAAAATTTCTGCCCATTTTCCCATCACCGGGCCAAGGAAGCGCCCCAGCAGAATACCCGCAGAGGCCATGACCATGGTGGAAAAACCAATCGCCAGCGCAGTGGTGACGATATTCACCTGCAAGAAGGCCAGGCCGACGCCGACTGCCATAGCATCCAGGCTGGTGGCGACAGCCGTACAGGCCAGCAGCCAGAAACCGTGGCTGGTTGGCGCTTCTTCTGGTTTGCACTCTTTCTTACGCACACCTTCAACGATCATCCGGCTGCCAAGAATAAACAGCAGTCCGAAGGCCACCCAGTGGTCCCACGCCATGATGTACTGGCTGGCAGCCAGACCAATCGCCCAACCAATCAGCGGTGTCAGTGCTTCAATCACACCGAAGATCAAACCGGTACGCAGTGCTTCTTTCAGGCTGGGGCGATGCAGACTGGCCCCTTTGCCGATAGCGGCCGCAAAGGCATCCATCGACATAGCAAAAGCCAGAATAAGAGTGGCGTATAGGTTCATTGTATTTATCCGGTCTGAAACCGCAGTTGCGTTCCAGTTCGTTAAAACATCAGCTTATGTTGGAAAAATAATCACAAGCTCGTTCAAGTGAAGCGCATCCTAGCACGCTAATCGCCAGAAAAAAAGACAGTAAAATCAGGGATTTGAGTATAGCCTTGGCTATACTTTTTAACGATTGCTATTTTAGCGGGGAAAATGTGGGCGAAAACTCTAAAAGAATTACCGTCTTACAAAAAGTGTAGGGATATACATCCCTGCGGGGGTTGGGGGATATTTCGCCACTTTTCAGCATCAATATCCCCACCTCATATGTCCTGAATAATTGGCGCTGGATCAAGGCGGTAAATAAATGCATCCCGATGAGCTGACTTAAGTCAGTGACTCGGGTAAGTGCATGCAACCAACGCAGAGCCAGCGTCAAGTATGACGGACATTACCAGACGCGGAAAACACGTCCGGTATCGATTCCCTCTACACTACGGCGATAGGCCAGTGCCACACGGCTTGCCGCTGCGCTTTCAAAACCGGGGAAGAACGGGCCGTAGCTTTCCAGCGATTCGGTTAAGACCGTTGGGCTGACGGCGTTAATGCGCAACCCGTTCAGTTCATTGGCCGCCGCCAGTACAAAGCCTTCCAGCGCGGCATTGACGGCGGTGGCATTGACCCCAGTGCGGATCGGCTGCTGGGCCAGAATCCCCGTTGTCAGCGTGAAGGAACCGCCGGGATTGACGAATGCCTGGCCGATCAGCACCAGCCGCACCTGCCCCATCAGCTTGTCCTGTAGCCCGCTGTTAAACTGTTCACTGCTCATGTCAGCCAGCGGGCCAAAGTGGACACCGCCTGCCGCTGAGATCACCGCATCTACCTTACCCGTTTGGGCAAACAGCGCTTTGACACTCTCCTCACGTGTAAGATCGACTTGAAAATCGCCCCGGGTTTTCCCCACGCGAATGACCTGATGGTCGCGCCCCAACTCCTGCACAATGCCCTGACCCACCGTACCTGATGCGCCAATCACTAAAATTTTCATGTTGTGTCTCCTGCCTGATGAATGAGTCCGGTCAGTGTGACGCAGTGCAGTTGCGGGATAAATGCGCGATACTTTCGGGAACTCCAAACCCAGAGTTTGCAATCATGGATAAATTACGCAGCATTGAAGCCTTTATCTGCGCTGTTGAGAGCGGCAACTTCAGCGAAGCCGCGCGGCGGCTGGATATCACCGCCGTGATGGTCGGTAAACATGTTCGCCAGTTGGAAACCGCGCTGAATACCCGCCTGTTGCAGCGAAACACCCGACGCCAGCATCTGACAGAAGCCGGAGAACGTTACTTCCAGCAGTGCAAACAGGCACTGGTCCTGCTCAGGGAAGCGGATGAAAGCGTGGAAAATATGAAGCAGACGCCGTCCGGCTTGCTGCGTATCAGCGCCCCGCTCAATCTGGGGGCCAGCGCTATCGCGACCGTCGTCACCGGCTATCAGTTACGTTATCCACAGGTGAAGATCGCGCTGGATCTCAACGACCGCTTTGTCGATCTGATTGCCGAAGGGTTTGATTTTGCCATCCGTATCGGGGGGCTGAAGCATAATGAACCGCTGGTTGCCCAGTTTCTTGGAGAGTATCAGATGGTGGTGTGCGCAGCGCCGGACTATCTGGCACAACAAGGCACGCCACAAACGCCCGGAGATCTGCATCGGCACCGCTGCCTCGCCAATATGGCATGGAATAAGAATAACGCCTGGCAGTGGGGCGATGTCACCTGGCCTTTCGACAACAGCTTTACCTGTAACGATGGTCAGGCGCTGCGTCAGGCGGCGCTGGCCGGTGCCGGGCTGATACTGCAACCGCGTATTCTGCTGGCGCAGGATATTGCTGCGGGTCGGCTGGTGCCATTGCTGCAACAGTGGCAACCGGCCAGTCGCCCGATTAATCTGCTGTGGCGCCAGGACCTCAGCCCGTCGGAAAAACGTAGCAGCTTTGTGCGCTGGATGCGTGAGCAAGTGCCCGCAGCCCTGGTGGTTAATGATTGAAGACGGTCTGGGATTAACAGAAAATAGCCGCAACTGACTAACACGGAATTGTGATGAAAAACCCGTTTGAAACTTTCCTGATGCCAATGAGCGCCCTGCTGCTCGGCTTCCTCTCTGCGCTGCTGCTGCCTGCGCCTTCATTCGGTCTGACGCTGGCACGCAGGCTGGTAGAGATGTTCCACCTGGCAGATATCGGCCAGCTGTATACGCTGGTGTTCTGCCTGTGGTTCCTGCTGCTGGGCGTGATTGAGTTTTACATCATCCGCTTTATTTACGTGCGGTTTATTCGCCCGTAAAAAAAATGGGCCGATCTTCTGTTTCGGTCGGCCCGTTCAACAAAAGAACTATGGAAAGAACTCATGTAACATTTTCTCTTTTCCCAGCGTAAAGACCAAGAAATCAGATTCTTTAAACTTATTTTCTTTAATTAGTTCGTGTCTTAACGCTTCAAATCTTTTGTCATCCATAAAAAACAGGGCACTGATATAGTCTGAATCAATAGCATTGTTTTCTTCAGACAGAGCAATAACTTTTTTATAGCACCCCTCGTCTCTTTTCTCTAGCCGTTCCTGCAACATACACTGAGTGAGTAAGTTAGTCCGCGTGAGGTTTTTCTTGTTCATCGCACGGAGATATTTCAACCCTTCTTCATAATGTTTTTCTGCAATCAGATTATTGATATACATATTTCTGATGGTGATATTTCCTGGGTTTTCATCCATTAATTCTTTAAAAGAAGAGAAGATTTTATTCTTCTCTTCTTCATCTGAAAAAATCATTTTTTTCGTGAGTTCAACGGCTTCCTGGGTGGGTTCATCTCTGGATAAAGAACCATCCTTCGCTGATGCACAAGAGCAAAGAAAGACCATCACAAAGATAAATAAAACAAAAAAAACCGAAGAGTCAATTTTGCTTTTCATAAGAATCCATATTGAATTTATTTAATGAAATACGTTGAGTCATGTCTAAGGGAAAAGGCCTTACTGTTCCTGTATAACCCGTATCTAAAACATATCCCGCCTGTACTTCTAAAATTGGATGTATGTTTTTCTTATATGGAATTATAAAAATCGAACTACCGATAAGTATTTCATCTAAACCGAGGGAAAATGATTTACCTTTGGTATAAAGTATATATTTATTATGATTAACATTATTTTTTACTGTACACCAGGGTATGACTTTCCCTGACCCGTGAGTAAAACGAAATGATTTTATCGGCATTATATCCCTCTTGTTTTTCATCTTCCATAAGAGGGCTCAGGTTGATTTCTTTTTATTCAGTCGTCAAGTTCAGTCCATTGTATTAATGAAAAATGGATAAAACCCGAGGTGCCGGTACAAATCATCGGAACGGGGCGACCGGAAAAATGGTCTTCATTACGGTGGGTGCAAACTATCGGTTCGCGGCAACCTGGATTCTGTAGGGGCGGACCTTCTCTTTCGGTCCGCCCGTTTTATTTATCCGCTAAATATCATCGCAATACTGCTGGAAAAAATCAGCAATCCAACGAAAAACAGCACGATAGCCGTAACGGCATTCGAATTTTTCATGATCTCTTCTCCTCAGAACCACTGACCGAAACGGCGCATATAAAGACGTTTCATGCCCTGCGTCACCAGGCAGTAGCCCAGCAGTGTCGCCAGCAGCCACGGGAAGTAATTCCACGGCAATGGCACCAGCCCCACCGCATGGCCCAGCGGTGAGAAGGGAATCAAAATACCCAGCGCCATAACCAGTCCGGTCATCAGCATCACCGGCAACGCGGCGCGGCTCTGAATAAACGGAATTTTCTGCGTGCGCAGCATATGCACCACCAGCGTCTGCGACAGCAACCCTTCAACAAACCAGCCAGACTGGAACAGCGCCTGCGCCTCAACGCTGTTCGCGGCAAAGACATGCCACATCAGCCAGAAGGTGGTGATATCGAAGATCGATGAAGTGGGCCCCATCCACAGCATAAAGCGACCGATATTCTTCGCATCCCACTGACGCGGTTTACGCAGAAACTCCTTGTCCATCTTGTCCCACGGCAGCGCCAGCTGGGACAGGTCATACATCAGGTTCTGCAAGAGCAGATGAATCGCCATCATCGGCAGAAACGGAATAAAGGCGCTGGCCACCAGCACGGAGAACACGTTGCCGAAGTTGGAGCTGGCGGTCATATTCAGGTACTTGATGATGTTGCCAAACGTCTCGCGGCCTTTGATCACCCCCTGTTCCAGCACCAGCAGGCTTTTCTCCAGAAGAATGATGTCTGCTGACTCCTTGGCGATGTCAGTTGCACTGTCGACGGAAATCCCGACATCCGCCGCGCGCAGCGCCGGGGCATCGTTAATCCCATCACCGAGGAAACCCACGGTGTGCCCGTTACCTTGCAGCGCCTGCAACACGCGCGTTTTCTGCTGCGGGCTGAGACGGCAGAACAGGGTTCTCTGCTCTACCAGACGTGCCAGCTCAGCATCACTGATACGCGCAAGCTCACTGCCGCACAGCGGCTCCCCCGGCTCCAGCCCCACGTCCCGGCAAATTTTGCTGGTGATCACTGCGTTATCCCCGGTCAGTACTTTGACCGTCACACCCTGTTCATGCAGTGCGGCTATCGCGGCAGCCGCACTCTCTTTCGGCGGGTCGAGGAACGTCAGCAGGCCAGTAATGACCAGTTCACGTTCATCGGCGGCGCTGAGCTGAGTGATTAGCGAGTGCTCACTTATCTGGCGAGTTGCCACCAACAGCACACGGAAGCCCTGCTGGTTATAGTCCGCTGCTAACTGCCGAATCTGACGGCATGTTGCTTCATCCAGTGGACGCACTTCTCCTTCATCCTGCCACCAGGCTGACACCGCCAGCATCTCCTCCACCGCCCCTTTACAAATCAGGGTCTGCTGGCCATCGTCTGCGACCAGCACCGACAGGCGGCGGCGTTCAAAATCAAACGGCAGTTCATCGATTTTACGAAAGCGCCACAGCCCACTGACGGCAGCGTTACCCTGGCTGAACCCGAGTACTGCGCGGTCCATCAGATTTTTTACCCCGGTCTGATGACGGCTGTTAAGCCAGGCCAGTTGCAGTACGCCATCATCACTGTTGCCCCGCACATTGAGGTGCCCGGCGAGAATGATTTTGTCCTGGGTTAAGGTGCCGGTTTTATCACTGCATAACACATCCATCGCCCCCAGGTTCTGGATAGCATTCAGACGCTTCACTACCACTTTGCGTTTCGACAGGGCAATCGCCCCTTTCGCCAGATTGGAACTGACAATCATTGGCAGCATTTCTGGCGTCAGGCCAACGGCGACAGCCAGCGCAAACAGCAGCGCATCGCTCCAGTCGCCTTTGGTGTAGCCATTAATCAGCAAGACCACCGGGACCATCACCAGCATAAAACGGATAAGTAACCAACTGACACTGTTGACGCCACGGTCGAAGGAGGTTTGTGGGCGCTCACCGACCAGCGACTTCGCCAGGGAACCAAACCAGGTCTGATTGCCCGTTGCCACCACTACCGCCGTCGCACTGCCGCTGGCCACATTGGTACCCATCAGGCAGATACCGGGCTGGCTCAGCAAATCTTGCTCATCGGCCAGCGGGCTGGCGCGATGAAGATGACTGTGGCTGTCGTATTTCTCGATCGGCAACGCTTCACCGCTCAGCGCCGCCTGGCTGACAAACAGGTCGCGTGAGGAGAGCAGCCGCACGTCTGCCGGGATCATATCGCCTGCTGATAACAGCACGATGTCGCCTGGAACCACCTCCTGCAGCGGCACCTCAATGCTGACCGCTTCACTGTCGGCATGGCTGCGGCGCTGTACCGTAGCGGTGGTGCTGACCAGCGATTTCAGGGCTTCTGTGGCTTTATTGGTGCGATATTCCTGCCAGAAGCGCAGCAATCCACTGAGACTAATCATCACCAGCATAATGATGGCACCGGTCAAATCGGTCTCTTCTCCCCGGCGTAGCGGGAGGATGTAGTCGGTCAGCACGCTGATGGCCGCCAGCACCATCAGGATCCAGATAAACGGATTATTAAACGCCTGCAACAGCTGGGTCAGCGCTGCCGGGGCATTATCACTGGCGATTTGGTTGGCGCCGTACTGCTGTAACCGTGCCGCCGCCTCTTCACGGGTGAGGCCCTGGCGTTGGGTATTAAGACGAGCGAGGGTGTGATCCTGGCTCTGGGTGGCCGCGCTGGCGATCGCCAGGTCACGTGCCATTTTCAGGTTGCTCTGGTGCATTTTCATCATGCCATTCCTTGAACAAAGGTGTTTCACACGCAGGCATAGCACGCCTGCACACGAGGATTTTTTATTGATTCAGGGGGGAGGCGACGGGCAGGATGAACAGCAGGCTGGAATTATTTCCGCACGCGCCTCCTGTTATCACACCACTGCCTCTCTCGGGACGGAGGTTCTTTCATCGTTATACTCCTGTGTGGGGTTAAATCGCCTGGTCTGGCGCTATCCGCCAGTGCACCGCACTGACACTCTTTTCCAGACTGATGCGGCAGACAATACTTTCAATCTCCCGCTGCGCGGCGGGAAATGCCATCACGTCAGCGCTCACTTCCAGATGACCCGGGCGGGCGATATCCGCGCTGTATAGCGACTGCAGGCGCAGCGCCATTCCATTCAGCGCCTGCAGGATCAGCGTGCGCACCAAAATTTCATCTTCACTGCCGCACACAATCTGAATGCGGTAGCGCTGCTCCGGTTCATGCTCTGTCGCGCTGGGCCGGGTATTGATACGCTGGGCCGCTTCACGCAGCAGGATATTGGCGCATAGCAGCACCAGGGTTGCTGCGGTGGCATTGGCAAACTGCCCAAGACCGCACAGCACGCCCACTCCCGCAGAGCACCACAGCGTTGCTGCCGTGTTCAGCCCGGAGATGTTCATTCCCTGGCGCATAATGACGCCGGCACCTAAAAAACCGATACCGGAAACAATCTGTGCGGCGATACGCCCAGGGCTGTCCGGCGAGGTGCTGACCGAACTGAGAATAAAAATAGCCGCACCGGTGGCTACCAGCGCATTGGTACGCAGGCCAGCCATACGCTGTCGCCACTGGCGCTCGGCACCAATAATCGCCCCCAGCGCTACCGCCAGGGTCAAATGCAGGATAAAAGGAGTCCATGTCATCTTTGTCGTTCTCATTGTCGTCTCACGACGGGAATTGAGATGCGCACAGGCGCACCGGTTGCACAGGAATTAACGCAGGCAGCCCGGAGGAAAAAGATGATGACGTTGTGGTGTGAAAACAAAAAAGCGCATACGCAATCCCAGTCCGGCCACAGGCTGGACATCTTAAAGTTCTTTATACGGGATGCTACTGCTCTGAGAAGAGAGGAAACATAGCCCGCCGATTAACGGCAGGCGCACAACGGAGTGGGCCTGCCTTTATAACGCGTGAGTTACAGGGTGACTGTCCAATTGTGTGCTCCTGAGAAGAAAGTGACGAGATTCTATTCCGCCGAAACCAGGTTGTAAACCGTGCTGATAGTTTCCTTTCTAAACCTTTTATCAACAATACTAAGAATCTCCTTATCTGCCAGGTCGCCACCTGAGGAGGTAGCCAGTTGAAAATCTCGATACCTGGTGATTAATTCGCCAAAGAACAGCATTAATGGCTGAGACATAACTTTAATTTGGCTATTTTGCAGTGATTCACGCCAGAAATAGTCGATTTCACCCTGCCATCCACCCGCAAATATCGCGGAATGAAAATTATCCTCTTTTCGCTGGATTAACCCGCCTTTTCGGTGCTTTTTCGTCATTGAATGCGGCTTTGCCTGTGCGTAAGATTCGTTGTTACGCCGTTTACATTCACATTCAAATAAGAAAAATTTATGCAAGCTTCCATCGCGCCATCCATCGACACCGATCCCAACGCCACGCCCGTCAACTCTCGCGGTAAAGTCGTTATTGCTTCACTGGTCGGCACTGCTATCGAATTCTTCGATTTCTATATTTATGCTACTGCCGCGGTAATCGTGTTCCCGCATATCTTCTTCCCACAGGGTGATGCCACCGTTGCCACGCTGCAGTCACTGGCCACCTTCGCCATTGCCTTTATCGCGCGCCCTATCGGTTCAGCGGTGTTTGGCCACTTTGGTGACCGTGTCGGGCGTAAAGTGACGCTGGTCGCCTCGCTGCTGACCATGGGAATTTCAACCGTGGCGATCGGCCTGCTGCCGAGCTATGAAACGATTGGCGTGTTTGCCCCCCTGCTGCTGGCGCTGGCACGTTTTGGTCAGGGTCTGGGACTGGGCGGCGAATGGGGCGGTGCTGCACTGCTGGCCACGGAAAACGCTCCGGCGAAAAAACGCGCCCTGTATGGCTCCTTCCCGCAGCTTGGCGCGCCGATTGGCTTTTTCTTTGCCAACGGCACCTTCCTGCTGCTCTCCTGGCTGCTGACCGACGAACAGTTTATGAGCTGGGGCTGGCGCGTGCCGTTTATCCTCTCAGCGGTATTAGTGCTGATCGGCCTGTATGTGCGCGTCTCATTGCATGAGTCACCGGTTTTCGCCAAAGTACAGAAAGAGAAGAAACAGGTGAAAGTGCCGATTGGCACCCTGTTCAGCAAGCATCTGGGTACCACCATTATTGGTACATTCATCATGCTGGCAACCTACACCCTGTTCTATATCATGACCGTCTACTCCATGACCTACGGCACCACGCCCGCGCCTAACGGACTGGGTATTCCACGTAATACTTTCCTGTGGATGCTGATGCTGGCGGTGATTGGTTTTGGCATCATGGTGCCGATTGCCGGGCTGCTGGCCGACCGCTTTGGTCGCCGCAGGACGATGATCGTCATTACCCTGATTATTATCGGCTTTTCGATGATCTTCCCCTCGATGCTGGGTTCCGGTAATCAGATGCTGATTATGGCTTTCCTGGTCTGTGGCCTGAGCATTATGGGGCTGACTTTCGGACCGATGGGCGCACTGTTACCGGAGCTGTTCCCGACCGAAGTCCGTTATACCGGAGCATCGTTCTCCTATAACGTGTCGTCGATTCTGGGTGCATCCATCGCGCCATATATTGCCACCTGGTTAGCGCACACTTACGGGCTGTTCTATGTCGGCGTTTACCTGGCGTCGATGGCCTGCCTGACGCTGATTGCGCTGATCCTGTGCAAAGAAACCCGTCACGAATCGTTGTTTGATTGATATTGCCTGATGGCGGGTCGGGCATGCCCGACCCCTACAACGGATCCAGGGGCGAGGCATAGGCACAGACCGACCACATGCCTCGCCCGTATCGATGACCGTAGGGGCGAGGCATGGGTACAGACCGACCACATGCCTCGCCCGTATCGATGACTGTAGGGGCGAGGCATGCCTCGCCCGTGTCAATGATTGTAGCGGTGAGGTCTGCCTCGTCCTTATCAATATCCGCCCTGCACGACGTTATTTCCCACTTTTCATCTGCTGCAATACGCGGCTGCATTGATTATCGTCGTTGTCACTCGGTGAGATCAGCGCCAGCAGCGCCGCTGCCGGGGCCACCACGGCACCTAATGCCACCGCCGCCGCACCACGAGCAATCAGTGGCCCGGGTTTCACACCGGCATCGGGATTTTTAAAGGTGCCACGCACATACAGCGGTGAGCGCAGCGTGATAATCCTGATGCCTTTGCTGTCCGGGTTAATCGACAGATCCAGCCGTTCGTTAGCAAAATTGGTGGTGCCGGTAATATTGATAATCGCGTTTTCAGTATCGAAGACAAACAACCGTGACGAGGCCAGCCCGTTGTTCACCTGAAGATTGGCGGCCGCGCAGTTGATTTTCACTTCATCATCACCAAACAGCTTACCCACCACGTAGTTACCCACGTTCAGACCCACAATTTCCATCAGACTGCGGCTGATCAGGCCATCGTTCATCAGCAGCTTCAGGTCACCGTTGCTGGTTGCCAGCAAATCGGCCACTGAATTACCGCGCCCGCTCAGCGTCGCATCACCGTTCATCTGGCCAAGCGCACTCTGCATCGCTTCCACGCCCGGGAACAGCTGCCGCAGCTTCAGATTGCGGGCATGGAGATCCACGCGTCCCTGCATTGGCGATTTGTCGCCTTCCAGCCGGACGCTGGCATTCAGGTTTCCTCCCGCCATGCCGAAGCGCAGCGGGTCGAGGCGCAGATCGCCGTTTTTCAGGATCAGATGAGTGGAAAGATCGCTGATCGGCAATGAGCTGCTGTGCTCTATGCGCCGACCTTTGAATGTCACATCCGCATCCATCACATCCCAGTTTTTCGTGTCGAACTTATCATGCGGCAGCACGCGATCGGCAGGCTGCGTGGCGGCCTCTCCACGTTGTGCCTTGGCCTTTTCGGTCTTTTCACTGCCTTTACCGGAATTGACGCCAATCAGCGGGCCGAGATCGGCCATACGCAGCTGACGCGACTCCAGCGTCCCTTCCAGCTTAGGTCGGGGTTTGCTCTGACTGTAGGTCAGGGAACCATGAATATCGCTGTCGCCGATATGGCCGTTAAAGCCCTGATAGCGAAACACCGCACCGGCGGCCTGCTGGAAACGCGCCGTCAGATGGCCATCCGTTTCATACGGCGGCGTATCCGGCAGCAGAACGCCCGTCAACCCATAGAGGTTGGCCAGGGTATCACCGGAGAAACGCAGGCGAATATCTACCCCGCCGAGGTTCATCGGGTCCTGCACGGTCCCCGCCACCCGCACGCGCGTGGTGCCACTGCGGATATCAGCCTGAATCGGGAATGGCGTATTCTGGCTGCGTAACGACAGCATGCCGCCCATTTTGCCGTCACCGTTCAGTTTCTCGTTGTTGTACGTCCCGCTGACTCGCCAGCCGAAGACAAAATCTGCCGCCCCTTTTTGCTGGTCGTTGCCTCCTGCCAACTGGGCATAAGGCACCGGTTTACCCAGCGGATCGACGGTGATCTGCACATCCGCCTTATTGATCGCATCACGATAAGCGATGTTCCCCTGGTCAAAAACGATATTATCCAGACGGAACGACCATGCGGAAGGCGGCTGATTTTCCTGTTTTGAGTCACTGCCCGCGAGGTTAAACGTCCAGTTATTTTTGCGGTCGGCCGTTTGCACCAGCTTTGCGGTCGGTTGTTGCAGTTTGATCCACGGCAGATACACCTGCTTACTCAGCAGCGCCAGGGGTGAGAGAGTGGCGTCGATACGCGCCAGATGCAGCATGGTGACATCAGGAATGTCAGGAGGGTTACCCAGCATAATGTCCTGGGCATGGACGTGCGGCCAGGGCACCCAACGACGCCAGCCAGGTTCGCTGCGGTTGCGCTCCCACGCCACACCCAGATCGCCACGAATGGCAAACGGGCGGTTAATCTCGGCAGAAACTTTCTGGTTGATGGTGGGCTTCAGGCGATTCCAGTCGAAGGTGGCGATCACAATGACCATCACCACCACCAACAGCACAAAAATCCCGGCAATCCAGCTAATGACTTTCCCCGTACGCGACATTCGTCGTCTCCTTGATGGCTATCCGTCTCTGGTTAAAGATAGTCGAGACGACAGCACATGGGATCAGACGAGGTTCAGCGGCAATGCCTCAAGCTGTTCAAACGGCATAGGACGGGCAAAGAAATACCCCTGTGCAGCATAGGCAGGAGAGTTACGTACCTGCTCCCACTCTTCAGGTGTTTCTACCCCTTCAACAATCACCCCTTTGCAGTAGCGATTGATCAGGGCCAGCAGCATTCCAAACAGATTTCGGCCCTCTTCGCTTTCACGCAGCAGGATAAACAGCTCGCGTGCGAGCTTGATGTAGTCGTACTTCAGTTCGGTCAGCGCGGAGAAGTTCGCCATGCCGGAGCCGAAGTCATCCAGCCACAGCGGCCCCAGTTCAGGCATCTGCGCAACAATCACTTCCTGTGGCAACACATGGTGCTCGACCAGTTCAAAACGCACCCACGGGCAGCGTGCAATTAACTGACGAACGGTTCTGTTATGCTGGATTTCCAACAGCGTTGGCCCGTCGATATTGACGGAGGCGACGATGTTAGTACTGGCAAATTTTCTTTCCCATTTAGCCAGCAGCGTCAGCTGCTCGGCCACAATATGCAGGCGTTGAGGGATCTCAAGCGTTGCAAAATAAAGCTCCGGCGAAACTCTCTGGCTCGGCGCGGATGGGTGAAACACCGCTGTGAGCAACTCAATTGCCATCAGGCTACCGTCTACCCGGTAAATCGGCTGGAAGTTATAGGAACGCTGACACTGTTGCCAGTAAACAGGTTCTTTAAGCTGCTCTTGTTCGACGATTGCGTTCGGTAACCGGTGACTGAGGCTATTCAGCACCATTATTATGATCCTTTATTTGTGAGACCGCCTTCGTATGGCATCCCGTGTTGCAAGTATCGGCACTGTCCCTGAGAACTTTATCGACATACAGCCACGTTAGCCTTGCTAAGATTACCCATCTTTTGCCCTTTCAATCGCTAAAACAGGCGCTGTTTAGGGCGTTTTATCATCAGTTGGCCCGGACTAAACCCACGTCACAATAAAATTAAAACATCGTTTTAAATCATTGACTGTTGCCCCGCACGCAGCGAGACTGAACGCAGACTTTTCATTGAGCGAATGACCATGACGCAACAGAAACTGGCCGTGATCGGCGAATGTATGATTGAACTCTCCCAGCAGGGTCGCGATATGAGCCGGGGATTTGGTGGCGATACGCTGAATACCGCGGTGTACGTAGCTCGCCAGGTACCAGAGCAGGCGCTGCGGGTGGATTATGTGACCGCATTGGGTCAGGACAGCTTCAGCAGTGAGATGATCGCCGCCTGGCAAAGCGAGTCGCTACAGACCGGCCTGATCCAGCGCATGGAGAACAAACTGCCAGGCCTGTATGTGATTGAAACCGACCCGCAGGGTGAGCGTACGTTTTACTACTGGCGCAACGATGCTGCCGCGCGTTACTGGCTGGAAGGCGAGCGTGCAGAAGCGATCTGTCAGCAGCTGGCCCATTATGACTATCTCTATCTGAGCGGGATCAGCCTCGCGATCTTAAGCCCAGAGAGCCGGGAAACCCTCTACGCCCTGCTGGCCGCTTGCCGCAAAAACGGCGGCAAGATTATTTTCGATAATAACTACCGCCCACGCCTGTGGCAGAACCCGCAAGAGGCGCAGAGTGCCTATCAGGCAATCCTCGCCTGCACCGATATCGCGTTCCTGACGCTGGACGATGAAACCCTGCTGTGGGGCGAAGCCAGCGTAGCAGACGTGATTGCACGCACGCAGCAGGCGGGCGTCAGTGAGATTGTGATTAAACGCGGTGCCGATGCCTGCCTGGTAGCGAATGGCAGCGAGCCGCTGCTGGAGATCCCCGCGGTGCGTCTGCCGGCATCAGCGATAGTTGATACCACGGCAGCAGGGGACTCCTTCAGCGCTGGCTACCTCGCCGTACGTCTGACCGGCGGGAGCGCAACCGAAGCCGCACAGCGCGGCCACCTCACCGCCAGTACGGTGATCCAGCATCGCGGGGCGATTATTCCCCGTGAGCGGATGCCTGCGCCTCGCTAACGCGCGGCACGGCCAGCAGCCAGGTATCACGTAGCGCGGAGATCGTTGCCCCGCGCCCTTCTCCGCCATTGGGCAGATCCCAGTTAGCCTGACGGATCGCTGCCTGATAGCGATCGCTATTACGCTGATTATCGGCCTGCGACAGCAACGGGATCAGGCGCACGCCAATACGGTCAAGGCTGTGGTAGGGCCAGATTTTGTTGTTGCCGCTGTACGGTGCCATAAAATCCAGCGCTGTCAGCAGGCTGGCCTGCTGCGGGGTACGGTAATGCCACAGATCGCCGGTATGACTGTTCTGCGCCACCGTGGCCAGCGCGGTCAGTGCCTGCAAATTAAACCAGCTGTAGTGGAAAGATCGGGTGCGTGCCAGCTCCTTCGGCTGGCTGCCATCGGCAGCAAACTGGTGACTCATGCGTTTTTTTGCCTGCTCCAGCATGGGTGTGATCGCCTCAGGCCGTTGCAGATACCAGGCAATACCCGCCACCTGCACGTTGTACCAGCTACCGTGATTATTCTCAGCCTGCGCTTCCCCCTTACCCTGTTTGCTGGTCTGTAGCCAGTGTAGGTAATCACTCATCCACTGCTGCATCTGCTGTTCATCCTGCGCACGCCAGCCAGGCGCGGTGCGCAGCATCAGCAGGGAATCCACAATCCGCGTGGCAAAGTAACGTCCATCGAGCACGCCGGAGCGCCGCCCTTCCGCCTTGCCCGGTACGCTCTGGGCCCAGTTCAGGTTAGGGTTCATCCGCGTGGCAGGATCGAGAAACCAGTGGCGGATCAGGGCGATCGCGCGATCGGCATACCGTTCATCGCCGGAGAAATACCAGGCCAGCGTCAGGGTCTGTACCCGGGCGGTAAACGTCGCCAGCCGCACACCGTCGCTGTCATTGTTCTTAGTTGAAGGGTTGATTTTACCGTCACGGCGTACCCACGGCAGCCCATCCGGAGACGCGTCATCTGGCCACCAGTAGGCACTGAGGCTCAGGTAATCGTGTTTTGAACCGCTGGGAGGCGTAAGCCCTTTCTCTGTCACGCTCAGCAGTGGCGCAACCAGCGCCTTATCGGCCTCGTGCTGTAGCTGATGCCAGGCTTTCAGTGTCAGCGTGGGTGCCTGCTGCTGCTGCAACCGCGTTTTATTCAGCACCAGGTCATCCTGGTTGAGAAACGCATACTGCTGCGCAAACAGGGGCAAACTGACGAACATCCCCAGACATAAAATCAGGATATAACGCACACTGCGTTTCATCTTCACTCTCCGTTCAGATTCCGTCTGACAGCATAGTCTCTGACAGTAAAATATGCCGTTCTGATGAATCAATAATATTAAGTCAAATTATTACCGGGGAAAGTTCCTGAGCAAAGAACCATTATTAATGAGTAAAAACAGCAGCCGCATAAATAGTTTGTGTTTAGGTCAATATTTAAAAAAATCTAATGTAAAAGCTGCCCAGAGCAGCAATGACAGTGCATCAGGCCGGAAAAAAGAAAGAATTGAGTATATTCCGAAATTGATTACCGATGAGGTGAAATAGTAGACGGCGGAAAAATAAAGCGGCACAGTTTCTGTTCAATACGCCGTGATAAATATCACCTTCCTTTTTTCTACGGCTTCTATAATTTCTAATTATTGTTGCAGCAATAATATTGAGGCGCCTATGAACGCAGAAATTTTCAACCTCTGGCCACACGGCGATGCGCCAGGCGCCAGCGATTCACGGGCGCAGCCGCAGATTATTGATTTGGCCAAACCTTATGAGCCCTTCGACCGTGCTGCCAGCGGCGTCCGCTGTCCGGAGCTGGCGGTGTGGTACCCGGAACAGTCGAACGGCATCACGCTGCTGGTCGCCCCTGGCGGCGGTTACCAGCGCATCATGATCGATAAAGAGGGCAGCGCCCTGGCGATGTTCTTTACCTCTATGGGCTATACGCTGGCGGTCATGACCTATCGTCTGCCCGCAGATGGTCACCATGAAGGTGCTGATGCGCCACTGGCCGATGCCCAGCGCGCCGTCAGAGTGCTGCGTGAACGTGCGCTGCGTGGCCGCAATGGTGAGAAAATTGTCATGATGGGTTTCTCAGCCGGAGGGCATGTCGCCGCCAGTCTGGGAACGCGTTTCGGTGAAAAACTCTATCCGGTGCAGGATGCTGCTGATGCGCGCTCTCCGCGCCCCGATGCGCTGGTACTGATCTATCCGGTCATCAGTATGCGTGACGGGCTGGCTCATAGCGGGTCGCGTCTGCAACTGCTGGGTGAAAACCCAGGCCAGAAGGAAATTGACGCGTACTCAATGGAGAATCGCGTGAGCGATAACACACCGCAGACGCTGCTGATCCACGCCGTTGATGACGCGTCAGTCCCGGTGAATAACAGCATGGTGATGTTTAGCGCTTTGCGTGAACATCAGGTGCCGTGCGAGCTGCACTTCTATGAAAAAGGCGGCCACGGCTTTGGCATTCGCAACGTGGCCGACCTGCCGCTCGCCAGCTGGCCGATGCTGGTCAACGAATGGCTACGCGCGCGGAAATGGTGATATCACGGGCGGGCCAAAACAGCGGGTCCGCCCCGTGATCACACCTGTCACTGTGCCGGTGCGCTGCCGTCCGTTTGTGCCGCGTCCGCTGGGGCAGCCACTGGCGCTATCGGCGTCATAATTTTCTGCCAGCTTTCGAGCAACATCTTCACCTTGGTTTCAGGTTCGCCCTGCGGCTGCATCAGCACCATCGTCATATCCTGGGTTAACTGCTGACGTAGCTCCTGGTTGAGCTGGTCGAGGGTTAACTCTGACAGGAAAGTCTGACGCAGTTTCTGATACTGCTCAGGAGCGATATCCACCACTGCGTTCTGTTGAGAGCGAAGGCGCTGGCTCATCAGAACATCGGTATCGGTGCGTGCATAGGTGGCAAACAGCTTGGTCAGTTCACTTTTCTTCTGCGTCATCAACGCATCGAACTCCTGCTGAGTCAGCCCTTTATCACGCACGTTGACCATCTCTTTGGCGATCAGCTCCAGGTTGTTGTTCAGTGCCGCGTTGTCTGCGTCCATATTGATGGCACACTGGGCGCGCTGATACAGCACCCGGCAATCGAAGCCAACCTGCATTCCCTGGGTTTTGTTATCACTCAGGACTTTCTGCACATGCCAGAACAGCGCTTCACGCGCCAGATCGCTCTGCCAGTAGCGCAGCAGGTTTTGTGATTCGCGGATGGGCTGCCACGGCGTATCCCACACCAGCGACAGACGATCCTGGCTAATACCGTTGTTCACCAGATTCACCGGCTGCTGTGGCAACGGCGAAAGCGTTGGCATCGCGGAAGGCTGATCGCGCTTGCCCTCCAGCGGGGAGAACACTTTATTGATTTGCTCGGCCAGACTGCGGCTGTCTACGTTACCCACCACAAACAGCGTCATGGCATCGGGCGTGTACCACTGCTTATAGAACGCATAGAGCTGCGCCATCTCGACCGGGGTTTTTACCGCGGCGGCCGGGTCATGCGCCAGCATCGAAGAGCCTTTCAGACGGTAACGCCACCAGACATCCTGCGGATTACCCGGCCAGGTGGCAATCGGGTCATCAGCATTGATGGCGGTGTTCACCACCTGATCGTTAATCGTCATTTTACCTGCGGTTGCCGCCAGCCAGGTCAGGGCTTCTTTCAGCATTTCCGGGCGGTTATTCGGCAGGCTCAGATTGTAAAGCGTGTAATCGTATGAGGTGATGGCTGGCGGTTGGGGGTGCTGCGGATCAATACTTTGCTGCCACAGTGAGCGCTGCTGCGCCGGATCCAGCGTGGCATTATGCACCAGCGCCAGACGGGGTAACAAATGACTGTAGCCAGCCTGCTGGGCGCTTTCTACCAGCGAGCCCGTGTTAACTAACAGGCGAATTTCAACGCGGTCACTTGGACGCTGCGGGGTGGTGAGCAACTGCCAGCTAAAACCGTTCTCCAGTTTGCCCTGCTGCCAGGCAGGATCGGGTTGGAGTGTTTCAGCCTGTACAGTGCTACTGGCCACTGCCAGTAAGATTCCACCAATCAATAAACGAATTCTGGTGCCCTGCATGTGAACCCCTACTCAATCACAAACCAAATAATTATCACTGGCGGTCTACGGCCTGATTCTGTCACGGTGACAGATGGCTCCGGAAAGCCACTGTTTTTAAAAGGAACAGCTCTTAGACCACGCATCGACGAGGATGTCACACAGCGGAATGAAAAATCATAAAATAATATGAGGGTTATTATGCAAATGCCCGCCGTGAGGGCAAGTCACGACGGGCATTTGAGGTGATTTTTTGTGAATTAAGTACTTATCGCGATGTTTCAGGCTACTTTTTGCTGCTTTTTACTCGCATTCAACGTCTCTTTTAACTGCTTTTCGTCCAGCTGACCCACCCATTTGGCCACCACCACGGTCGCCACGCCGTTACCCACGAGATTCGTCAGTGCGCGGGCTTCGGACATAAAGCGGTCAATGCCGAGAATCAGTGCCAGGCCCGCCACCGGCAGGTGCCCAACGGCCGAGAGCGTTGCCGCCAGCACGATAAAACCACTGCCGGTCACCCCTGCTGCACCTTTCGAGGAGAGCAGCAACACCACCAGCAGGGTAATCTGATGCCAGATATCCATATGGCTATTGGTGGCCTGAGCGATAAAGACCGCCGCCATCGTCAGGTAAATCGAGGTGCCGTCGAGGTTGAAGGAGTAACCGGTGGGTATCACCAGGCCGACGACCGATTTCTTACACCCCAGCTTCTCCATTTTATCCAGCATACGTGGCAGCGCCGACTCAGAAGAGGACGTCCCCAGGACAATCAGCAGCTCCTCTTTGATATAGGCAATAAATTTGAAGATATTGAAACCAACCACGCGAGCAATCAGCCCCAGCACCACCACCACAAACAGCAGGCAGGTGATGTAGAAGCAGATGATCAGTTGGCCGAGCTGTACCAGTGAACCCACGCCGTATTTGCCAATGGTGAAGGCCATCGCACCGAAAGCCCCGATCGGTGCCAGGCGCATAATCATATTGATGATGCCGAAAATGACCTTGGAGAAGCTGTCGATAAAGTTGAACACCAGCGTGCCTTTATCGCCCATACGGTGCAGAGCAAAGCCAAACAGGATCGCGAACAACAGCACCTGCAAAATATTGCCGCTGGCAAAGGCACCAATGACGCTGCCCGGGATCACATCCAGCAGGAATGCCACCACGCCCTGCTGTTCAGCCTGCTGGGCGTACATCGCCACCGCTTTAGCATCCAGCGTAGCCGGGTCAACGTTCATGCCCACGCCAGGCTGCAACACGTTCACTACCACCAGGCCGATAATCAGCGCAATGGTACTGACCACTTCAAAATAGAGTAGCGCCACGGCACCGGTGCGCCCGACCGCTTTCATGCTTTCCATACCGGCAATACCGGTCACCACGGTACAGAAGATCACCGGGGCAATAATCATTTTGATCAGCTTGACGAAGGCATCACCCAGCGGCTTCATCTGCGCGCCCAGCTCCGGGTAGAAATGCCCGAGCAGAACACCGACGGCGATAGCTGTCAGTACCTGGAAATAAAGACTTTTGAACAGGGAAGTTTTCATAAAGGTATCCGTTAACCGCGTTAATTGTTGTTTTTTAGTCCAACGACAGCGCGAAAGTAACATCCGGTTAACAGGATTGGTACGGGGTGGCCCGGCGTGGGGCCACCTAATCGACATTTATAAGAGCTGAATCACGTCAGCAGAAAGTTGTATAACTAAAGAAAGTAGAAGGTAGACCCGCGTCTCAGGATTGTGACAGATAACGTTGCTCAAATTGCGGCAGCGGCAGCGCCTCTGAATACAGATAACCCTGACCAATAGAGATACCCCGTGCCAGCAGCCAGTCACGCTGCTCTTCGGTTTCCACACCCTCGGCCACGACGTCCAGATGCATTATCTCAGCGATGAAAGAAACAATTCTCACCATACTGTCATTATTCGGCAACGCGGCGACAAAGCTGCGATCCATTTTTAGTTTGCTAATCGGCAGCGTTTTAAACTGATTCAGCCAGTTCAGATTGGCATAGCCCATACCGAAATCGTCCAGCGCGATGGAAACGCCGGTTTTCTGTAATTCCTGCAAAAGGTGCAGCGCCTGCTCTGGCTCACCGATCTGGGCGGTTTCAGTGATCTCCAGCATCAGACGACCAGGACGGATGTCATAACGCTGAATCAGCTCCTGTAAATGACTGACCATTGTGGCTTCGCGCAGTTGGATGGCCGAGAGATTCACACTCAGCGTCAATTCGATCCCCTGCTGCTGCCAGTCGGCCAGGAGACGACAGGAGGCTTCAAACACCCAGCGGCCGAGTGCGGTAATCACCCCAATCTCTTCCGCGTTAGTAATCAGATCTTCCGGCAGGCACCAGGAGCCATCGGGCTGACGCTGGCGCAGCAGCGCTTCAGCGCCCACCAGCTTGCCGTTGTTCATATCAATTTGTGGCTGCAACCATAGCGCAAACTGCTGCTGCTCCAGCCCCTGCAAAATATCATGTTCCTGGGTGAGACGTTTCTGCGCGCGCTCGGTTAATGCCGGGTCGAAGAACAGGATCTGATTTTTCCCCTGATGGCGTGCCGACATCATGGCCGAGGTCGCACGGGCCAGCAGATCGGCGGCACTCAGGCTGTCGGCTTCACGCAGTACCATGCCCACGCTGATATTCGGCCGCAGCTGCATATGCTGCAAACCGATCGGCTGATTCAGGCGCACCATCAGAGTCCGCGCCAGCCGCAGTCCACGGAACGGGTTATTCGCGCGTTTCACCAGCAGGGCAAAATCGCAGATCGACAGCTGCGCCAGTACCGTACGCTCATCAATACACTCGCGCATTTTCTCCACCAGCGTCAGCAGCATGGCATGACGTTGTTCGTCGGTGACCAGCCCGTTGGTCTCCAGCAGCGTTTCAATACGCACCACGATCAGAGTAAACATACCCGCCGGGCCAACAGCGCGCAGATGCTGCTCCAGCAGCGCCAGGAACAGCGTTTTATTCGGCAGGCCGGTGAGAGAAAAATGGGTGCTCATGTGGCTCATCTCATCAAAGGACGATGCCAGCATCTTCTGGTTACGGTTGTAGTGGCGGATCAACATGCCGATTTCATCATCACGATGATGACGCGGCAACGACAGCTGATGACCGATCGCCTGTTGCAGGCTCAGGTCCCGCAGCTCGTGGGCAATATTGCGCAGCGGGCGCACCATCAACCGATTAATACACCAGCTGATAGAGACAGAGAGGATCAGCGCCAGCAGCAGATAGGCGGTGACCATCGTCGAGACAGCACTAAGGATAAACTGATACACGCGCCAGGAATCGGCCTGCAACACCAGTATCGCCAGGGGCTTAGGGTTGGCCGGTTGGACAGAATAGAGAGGGACCGTGATTTGCACCGGCAGCTCAAACAACTCCATGATAAAACGTGGCACCGGTTTCTCGGGCTCAAAGTCCGTATGCAGCGCCTGGAGCCCATTGGGCAGCACCACTTCTGCGCGCGCCAGAATACCGGCCGGACGCAGCGAGTTAAGAATATATTCAGCCTGAGGAATATCCGCTTTGAGTACCGCCTGTGACAACGGCTGGCGAACGGTATGTGCCACGTTCTCCATTTGCTGGGCGTAGTCGATTCTGCGCTGCTGCACAAAATGAAAAAGCTGTATGACGATAAAAATACAAATGGTCACGACTGCAACGCTGGAAATCGTCGCCATTTGCTTAATCGTTAACGAACGACTGACGCGCAAGCCTGTTCTCCGAAGCACCGAATCTCTGATTCAGGGCATATAGGGCAAAAAAAACAGTCCCGAGTATATCCTAAGGCAAGCGTATTTTAAGCTATCACGCCTCGCAATCGTTCGTTTAGGGGTTTTCCTGGTCTTCCTGTCCCCTTTTCAGGCTCCCTGCGCATTATTTAAAATCTGCATAGGGGATCAGCGGCTGCGGCGGCATATCCAGATCGCCCTGCCAGCCCGCCATCGAATAGCGCAGATACATCAATCCGTGGCTGGGGGTGTAATCCTTCGCCTGCTGAATATCCACCCCGAGCCCCAGCGTCCAGTGTGACGATAACCGCCGTTCCACCAGCGCCTGTAACGTGTAGCCAACGCCGCTGCCGCCCCCGTCACTGCCCGGCGGATTATCGCGGGTCAGGTCGCCAAAACTGAGAGGATAGCGCGGCTGAGCACGGGTTTTTGAGTGGGACAGCGAAACCGAACCGCCAAGGTCAAATGACCAGTTTTCTGTGCGCTGACGGAAGGTGACAGGCACTGACACTGACGCATAACGCTGTGGACTGTAGTAGCCGCCCTGGCCGAGAGAGTAGTCGCTGAGATCCTTCGCGTAATGCCACAGCATGCCATTCAGGCCAATCGTTGCGCGGCGGTTATCCTCGTTAATCCACTTATAGTAGTAGCCACTCATCAGGCGTTCGCGAGAGTTATCCGCCACGTTAGTGCCGCCGATCTGATGAGCGCTGATATCGGCCCAGATGCCATGTGCCTCACCCCGGTCATAGCTCAGGCCAATGGCACCCCCGGTAGCCACCACCCCGCCCCAGGTTTTTCCACTGGCCGGGTTCGGGTCGCGCGCCCCGGCAAAAGCCAGTAACGAGCTGGAAATCGGTCGCCGTGAGGCGGTCAGCGAAACACCCACCTCATCAATATCGGTATTCCAGGTCAGGCCCCCTACCCAGTTCGTGACCTCGAAACCGAGTGGGGTGGTGCCGAGATCGGCTGACCAGCGATCGCTGCGATATCCTGCGCCGATGCTGGTGCCATTCTGGTGCTGTTTAACGTCCTGGCGGCACTGCGCATCGTCATTGGCGCAGGTGCCGAAATTTTCGGTGATATTACCGCTGCTATTGCGTGAAAAGGTCCCCGCCGACACATCGACATTGTCCAGTCGTAGCCAGCTACGGCCCTCATCCCAGGGCGTTTCCGCCTGCAACATGGTGGTACGTGCGGTGAAATCTGAAATACCGCCGGTGCCTTTATTACGCGAGTAATCTTCTTCGAGCGTGAACACCGTATCCTGCTGCTTATACAGGTCGGCACTGTCGCTGCGGATACTCCGTTTCAGCCAGTCATCGCGCACATCGTTACGCGTCAGCCGGGTAAAGGTATCGTTATCGACCGGGGGCTGTGCAGCAATACCGCTGGACACCATCGCCTGCCGGTAATCGTTCAGTGCGGCCGCGGACTGGCCCTGTGCGGCCTCCAGCCTGGCGGCATCACGCAGGACCAGCGCACTCAGCTCCGACGGGCTCTCTTTTTCTGCCTGCGCTTTCAGCCCGGCATACTGTGTCCGCGCACGATCGGTTTCACCGATGCTCGCCCAGGCATTCGCCACCCGGCGTCCGTTGCTGAGGCTGGCTGCACTGACCACAGGGGGCAACGCCTGTAACAGACGCTGCGCATCAGCAGGCTGCTGCTGCGCTATCTGAGCATCAATCTGGTCGAGCAGACGCTGGCTTTCCAGACGGTCTGACAACGCCTGAATATCGGGCGTCCACCGGGATTTTGGCAGAGTATTTAGCTGCTTCAACGCGGCATCATCGTTATCACGCCCGGAGAGCCACAGCCCGTAGGTATAGACCTGTGCCGGGTCCTGCGGCTGGCGCCGGGCCATCGCCGCCATCACCGCCTCTGCCGCTGCCGTCTGGCCGTTTTCGCGCAGCGCTCCGGCGTAGCGATAATTCAGCCAGACATCATCCGGGGCATCCGGCTGCGCCTGGCGATATTTTGCTACTGCCTGCGACCATTTCCCCTGCTGCCCCAGCCGATCGGCCTCATCACTGAGCGCACTGCTACGCAGACTGGCAAGGGTATCGCCCAGCGCACGCTGCTGCGCAACGGGCAGGGTATTCAGGAAATCCAGCGCCCGCTGCGGGGACTGTTGCTGATAAACAGCGGCCAGCCGACGCACCGCCGTGGTGTTACCCGGCTCAACGCGCAGCGCTTCGCGGTAATGCTGTTCGGCCTGACTATTGTCCTTACGGGCCAGCGCCACATCGCCCAGGCCAATGCGCGCATAGCCGTCACGCGGGTCAAGCGGCCGTGCCTGCAGGTAGTAACGCTCTGCCGCGCGAGTATCCCCCTGCGCCAGCGCCTTATCGCCCTGTTCAATGGCCAGCCAGTACTGATTCGAACGCAGCAGGCTCTGCCATTTACTCACGTCGTCACCCTCCGGGGCAGCAGCGATCGCCTGACGAAACCAGGTCGTGGCAGCCGCACGGTTACCGGCCTGAGTCAGCGCCTGGCCGCGTGCGCCCAGCGCCGCGGCACGGGTATCCGCTTGTGTGCGGCCGACATCCTGCTTTATCAGAGTAATCGACTGCTGTAGCTCTGCATTGCCCGGTGCCTGGCCGTCCAGTGCCTGCATTTCTGCCAGCGCCAGCGCCTGCTGGCCGGGCAGCCGCGCCACCAGACGCCAGTACTCCAGCGCAATATCAGTTGACGGAAACGCGCCGTGGAACAGCTGGTCCCAGGCGGTCCGGGCTTCCTCCAGCCGACCTGACGCCGCCAGTAGCCGTGCCTGCTGGAACTGCTGACGCCCTTCCGGCGTGATCAGCAGCATACTGGCTGCTGCCTGCCGCGCTGCCGCCGAAGACGGGGCAATCTGATTAAGCTGGCTCATCAGCCGGGCAGCGGTGGCCTGATCGCCCTGGCGCAGCGCCAGACGCAGTTTTGCCGCCAGCACATCCGGGTTATCCGGGGCAATTTTGTCCAGTCGGTAGAGTGACTGGGCGACCAGGTCGTACTTATTGGTCGCCTCCCCGGTACGCACCTGTTGTAACAGCCACGCTACCGGCGCCACACTGTCCGCCGCAAAAACGGCACTGAGCGGCAACAGGAGAACAGGCAGCAGCAGCCCATGCAGCGGGCGCATCACTCTTCGTCATCCTCGTCGTACAGACGACGACGGCTGATGCCGCGCATCACGCGCCAGACCAGTACCGCGAACAGGATCACCACCACACCCGCCAGCGTTGCCAGCCACAGCGGGTGCGTCGCCAGCAGGTTCCACAGGCGCTCCCACCACGGCAGGTGCCCGACATAATAGGTCTCACCCACACGCAGACTGTTAACGCCGGACTCTCGAATAATCGACACCGACCCAAACATCGCGTCCCGTTTGCCGCTGTCATTCATGGCATCGGCCAGCAGTCGCCAGGCCTGTGGACTGTCGGCCAGCAGAGCGACCACGCTACGCTGCTCAAAGAACGGCGACTGGAAGCCCACAACGGCGGCCATCGGCCCGGCGGAAACAATGGTGGTCTGGCTTTCCGGCTGCCGATCGACCGCCGGGCCGTCAACGCTGCTGAGTACCGGCTGACGCAGCGGTTTGTTAACCCAGCTTTTTGCCGCATCCACCAGCAGATTAATTTTGCTGTCATCTTTTAAGTCTGCGGGCAGGCTGCCAATCATCAGCAGGTCAGCATCCTCTGTTTTCGCCTGCGACCAGTTATCAGTCAGGCGAACCTTCATCGCCGGATAGCCACTCTGTGCGCTGATGGTGGCCAGTGCGTCGAGCATTGCGGTCACCTGCTCAGGCTGCGGCTGCGCGTTGACCAGTACCAGGGTCTTCGCCAGGTCGGCCTGACGGCTGAACGGGAACCCGGCGGAGGCAAAAGCACGCAGGGACGGCATTTCGATAAAGTGGCGATAACCCGAGAAGTCGACGGTGGAGCTACCGTCGATCACCACGTGATTTTTAACCGGCACCACCGTTTCACAGCGCCCGTCGGCGGTTCCACCAATAAAGGTCAGGGCATAGTCAAAATCGAAGCGCAGCTGATTGACCACATCCAGGCGCAGTGCCGGGATCGTCAGGTTAGTACTGCCATCCTGCAGTCCCTGGATCAGCGGAATGTGTAGCAGCTGCTGACTGCGGTCTTTCTTCACCACCAGCGGGTAGTCCTGAACAAACTGATTATTCAGGTGAACGGCCAGTCGTGAACTGTCGTTCAGGATCGGCGAGGTGTAGCGATAGCGCAGATCCATATCAATCCCACGCGCGCGGATCAGGAACAGGTCCGGCGGCAGATTGAGGGTGAAATTGAGCGGCGAAGGTTGCAGGCCATCAGACTGCAACTGCCCCTGATACTGCTGCAATTCCGCGAAGGTGGTGGCGCGGTCGGTACGCACCCAGTTGGGGGCATCGTAAGGCTGACGGTCAGCCAGCGGTTTCAGTGAGTCAACGATGGACGTCTGTCCGCGTAACAGCAACTCCCCCTGCGCGATCCCCTGAACCGCCATAATCAGATCGTTATCGTCACGGCCCATGACCAGCAGCATTTTCTGATAGGGATTGTCTGGCTGGCTGACGATCGACACGGTCGGCTTATTCACCGGCGGAAGATCCTTCAGGAAATCCGGGCGCTTAGCGTTGGTCGCAAACACCACGGCATGCTGATCCTGCGGCAGCTGGTTGTACATCACCGGGAAGTTCTGCCCGCGCCACTGCGCTTTGGTACCAAACCAGGACGCCAGAATACCCGCCGCACGCTGTTCGGCAAGGTCCGGCGCTGAGGCAAACACCACCGGCAGCGACATCGGACGGTTATCGCGGCTGTCGAAGAACGGTTCCGGGAAATGTGAAAGATCGTTGGTCAGCGGCAGCTTTTGCAGCGTCAACGCCAGACGGCTCTCTTTACCGATATCCAGCCAGATCGAACTGTACGCCGGATTTTCGCAGACGTTGGTGTAATGTCCCACCAGCTCAAAACGAATACGGTTGAAATCACCAATAAAACGCGGGTCAATCGGCACTTCCACCTGGTTCTCTTTTCCCAGCTGTTCGGCGGTGAGCGTCACCAGTCCGACCATTTCGTCATTCAGGTAGATTTTCAGGTGCGACAGCGTCGGGAGCAGCGCGGGTGACGGGCGGAAACTCAGCATCAGCAGCGCCTTTGTCGCCACCTCATCGCTGCGCACGCCAAATTCAATCTGCCCCTCGGGATGGGTGCCGCGCAGGGAGAAAGCCCCGGGCGGCGGCGCGATTTTTGCAAAATTGAGCACGGACTCGCGCAGCGGTGCAGCGGGCAGCGGTGATATCACAGGCGCCTGTGGCGTGGGGATATCGGCCGCCTGACTCAGTGGCATCACCCCGATCAACAGCGCAGTAAACCAGCTTTTTTTTATCATCATCATTTTATCTTCACTGTTGCGTCACGGGGCTGCGCACGCGCCCCACACCATGAGGGAGGAAAGAGGTTATCCACGCTGCCAGCGCGGTTAAACCAACAAATAACTGGCGCAGGCGCGGTGGCCCGTACTCCGCCAGACGCAGATAGCCTTTAAAGCCCAGCACCACGATATCAACCAGACTTTGTACCGGTTTATCTTCCGGGAAGCCGTCCTGCCAGAGTGCCCAGGTATCGGCCCGGGCAAAGGTGCACTGAATAAATTCAACGTGCTGCGTCGTCGTCAGGTTATCCAGCCGGATGCCCGCCCGGCGGCCAAAGGTGCGCTGCACAATGCACGGGAAGCTGAACTCCTGCTGGCCCCGTTTAAGCAGTAAAAATACCGCCTCATCATCGCTCAGCGCATTGCCTTCACGCAGCTCCACCCCAACGCCACCGTCTGAATAGTCACGCAACGTGCAGGGCAGCAGATGCCCGTCTGCGCGGGCAATCGCCGCAGGCATCGCAATCTCCACGCGATGCGCTTCACGGATCTGCCGGGCCTCAACGGACACCGCCACCGCGCCCCCCAGAATAATCAGGTTGTAAAACACCCAGATCAGGCTGACCAGCACCGTCAGGATCTCGCTGGGCGGGCCGTATGCAAGGCGCCAGACGGCAGCGACAACGCCGGCAAGGTTAATCAGCACCAGGCACATATAGGGGCGGGTGATCACCCAGTCGAGGTGCTCTTCCGCGACCAGCCCGCCCTTGGCCGTAACGTTGAATTTCCCCTTATGCGGATTCAGCAGCGCCACGGTGGTCGGGCGCGCGATATACCAGGCCAGCACGGTTTCATAGACCTCACTCCAGAAGGAGTGCCGCCAGCGTCCCTGGATACGCGAGTTGGTCAGACTGGTGTGCAGCATATGTGGCAGCACGTAAATGGCGATCGCCAGCGCCGGGGCGAAGATAATAAACGCGTGGCACAGCAGGAAGGCCAGCGGGGCCAGCAGGAAAATCAGCCGGGGAATGCCCGAAAGGAAGTGCAGCATGGCATTGGCGTAGCACAGGCGCTGAACCAGCTTCAGCCCTTTGCCGAGCAAAGGGTTGTCCAGGCGGAAAATTTGTACCATCCCGCGCGCCCAGCGGATGCGCTGCCCGATATGCGCCGACAGGCTCTCCGTTGCCAGCCCGGCGGCCTGCGGAATGCGGATATAGGCCGAGGTATAGCCTTTACGGTGCAGGCGTAGCGAGGTATGGGCATCCTCCGTGACGGTCTCAACGGCAATCCCGCCTATTTCCTCCAGGGCGCTACGGCGCAGCACCGCGCAGGAACCGCAAAAGAAAGTGGCATCCCAGACATCATTCCCATCCTGGACCAGCCCGTAGAACAGCGTGCCCTCATTGGGCGTGCGGCGAAATCGTCCGAGATTACGCTCAAAGGGGTCCGGCGAGAAGAAGTGATGCGGTGTCTGCAACATCGCCAGTTTAGGATCTTTGAGAAACCAGCCCAGGGTCATTTGCAGGAACGAGCGCGTCGGCACGTGGTCGCAGTCAAAGATGGCGACGTACTCACTGCGGCACACCGTGCGCAGGGCATGGTTAACATTGCCGGCTTTCGCATGCTCGTGGGTTTCACGCGCCACGTACTGAATGCCAACGCTGGCGGCAAATTCACGAAATTCCGGGCGTTGCCCATCGTCCAGCAGATAGATCGTCAGCTTCTCTCGCGGCCAGTCGAGGCCCAGTGCAGCATAAATGGACGGCTTAACGACGCTTAACGGTTCATTGTAGGTTGGCACCAGCAGGTCAATCGTCGGCCAGCTATGAGTATCCTCCGGCATCGACACCGGCTGACGGTGCAGTGGCCACAGGCTCTGGAAATATCCCAGTAACAGCACCACCCAGGCATAAGTTTCAGCGGCAATCAGCAGCAAACCAAAAAACAGGCTTAGCCGATCATCCCAGTTCAGCGTAACGGTATAGCGCCACCACAGATAACGGCAGGAGATGGTCAGTGACAGGACAATCATCATCATGACCGGCAGGCGGCCCGGAATGCGCCGCACCACCATCGCCACCATCCACAGCACCATAACAAAAATAAACTGCGTCCAGATATCAAACGGCTGCGAGATGCACAGCAGGGCCAGCGCCGTAGCCACCAGCACCGCCACGCTGAACAAGGCTTTGCGCAGCCACGGATGCAGCTGATTTAACCAGCGCTCACCCCGGCTCTCCAGCCTGCTGCGTTGCGCTTTTTGCGACAGGCGGTGCAGCCAGCGATGAAAGAGTTTGCGCCTGAGTGCCAGCGGGCGGAACGCATTCAGCCGCACGCGCTCACTGCGCGGTGAAGCATCAAGCGGCATAAACAACATCAGCCACAGGCTCTGCACCAGATAACGCAACAGATCCGCCGGGCGTGGACGTTCCGGCGAAATCTGCGGGTAAAGATGGCGACGGCGGGCACGCACGGACTGCCACTCCGGGGATTCAAATCGCAGCAGCGTCCAGCCCAACATCACCAGCAGGCACTGGAGCGCGGCGGCCAGCACCGGGGTACGATGACGGCGATAGTCGCGATAACGCTGGTGTAATGCCTGCCACACCGGGGGGATCAACAGCCAGCGCAGCGGGTTCATGCCGCTTTACCTTTAAGGTTGACCAGGCACCAGGTCGCCAGTGTCGCCATCTCCTCTGCCGCCAGGCTGAGTGGGCGATATTCGCCCAGCGGTTGCTTGCTCAACAGCGCTTCGGCCACTGCCTCATCGCGATGGATCACCAGCGGAACCATCGCCCTGAGCGAGCTTAACCACAGCTGGTGCAAATCCTGCTGCGCCTTGCTGACGGAAGTAAACTGGTTGATCAGGAACAGGGTGTTGGCAGGAAAGCTCGCCTGATGCAGGCGCAGATGGCAGTTGCCATCCGGGTTGAGCACCAGTAAATGGTGATCGGCCTGCAGCAGCGGAGGATTCAGATGGGATAACTCCGCCGGGATATCCAGCAGTACCCAGCGATACTCGCTACGCAGGGCTTCAAGACGCGTGGACCACGGGGTCAGTAACGCTTCAGGCTGACGAAAATAATCCTGCCCTTCTTCACGCGGAAGCTGCCCAAAGGGAATAAAGTCGAGTTGCGCGGTATAACGCATCGCGCTCTGCTGCCACGGCTGCTGGTGTCGCATGCTGTGTGCCCAGCCACGGGACTGTGTTACGGGAGAATTAAAATGGGTACTCAGCTGATTATGTGGTGAAAAATCAATGGCAATAGTCCTTTCCCCAAGGCGGTTCAGCGCCCAGGCCAGCCCTGCTGTGACAGAAGTGGTACCCACACCGCCACGTAATCCCGACAATGCAACGATCGGCATTAACTTTCCTTATTCTGAAGTGCACCCAATTCTGTCAGTAGTGGCCATCGCGCATAAATGGCAGCCAGTCTTTCCTGACGGGCAATATCGATATAACGAAATGCGCCGAGTGAAAATGCCTCCCCCAATGCACTAATATCATCAGGTGGCTCACTCTCGATTTGTAAAGCAGGACGCTGATTTTTATTCATCTTTGCCAGCCATTATGCAGGAACAGGTCGATTTAATAATACACATTTGTCACGTTAATGAGTTAAAGCTCATTGCTTTACCATGCCAGAAAAGCCATCGATGGCGCACGACCCCACACTGACCGCCGTCAGTGGTCAGACTATCCCGACAATCTAATGCATAAAAATGTGAAAGCGATATCAATGATTCACTGGCACCTGTTAAGTAGTAATGTATATTTACAGTATAACAAGCGGTATGAAAAATTTTTTCCAGGCTGCCATCACGCTGGATTATTCCTGGTGCAAAAAAATCTTATGACGATTTCATTTACCTTAGGGCTTGGACAGGTTCAAAATGAATTAGTGTTGATGCAACCGCCAGGCTGCTACTGGGTCACAGTAAACAGGCAGGAAGATGCACGCCTGCTGGTGCGCCAGACGATAGCCGCTCAACGAGCGTTGACCCTGATCAGCACGACTGAACCTCCCCACAGCCTGCTGACACCTGCCCCACAAGGCGGCCCGAATAAGATCCCGTTATTCTCTTTGCCTGAAACGACCGAAGCGCTGATGGATTTAGCGGAAGATTTTTCCCGGGTATTAGCCAATAAACCCCGATTCCTGATTTTTTATACCGCCTTCAGTACGTGGGAGACGTTATCGTCCATTGAGTTAAATAACTGGCTGAAGGGGATTCAAAAATGGTTAACCGCGCGAAAATCAACATTGTTGATTATCACCTCCGGTCCCGGCGTTAATCTTCTGCGCAATGATTTACAGACACGCTATCGCCATCTGGATGGTTTGTCGCATCTTGAATGGCAACAGGACAGCTGGAATTACCGGGTTAACTGGTGGTGTAATAAAAGTGGCATGCTGGCAGATCGTGCGCTGCGCCTCACTTTGATTCAGGATGCTTTCCAGCAAATTAATGAAGAAGAGCAAAACACACCGTTAACATTAAATGATGAATATCTTTATCTGGCAGAAAAAACGGTACTGGAAGGTGCGCCCCCTCTTTCCAGCGCATGGACGCTGTTTGATGATAACAGCCAGCTTGCCAGCCGGGCACAGCAGGCCAGTGCCGCCACGGTGATCTTTAATCTGCATCATAACGACCAGATCGCGACTCTGGCGGGTGATATTCACGGCCTGCGCCGCACGCGCGGCAGCGCCCTGAAAATTGTGGTGCGTGAAATGCAAACATCCCTGCGCTACAGCGATGAACGCCTGCTGCTGGCCTGCGGCGTGAATGCCATCGTGCCCTTCAATGCCACTATGTCGCGTTTTCTGACCACTCTGGAAGGGTTGCAGGGGCAGTTCTATAACCGCCATGTGCCTGCTGACCTTGGCGTTTTACTGCGCTCCATGCAGCCACTGCAGGAGAAAGGCTACCTGCCGCTGGAGCATTTTTGCCGCTCAGTGGCACGGTTGATCGATAACACCATGCTGCCGGAGGATGGCAAAGGTCTGCTGGTGGCCCTGCGTCCCGTTCCGGAACTCAGCCCGGAACAGGCACTGACGCTGTGCAAGCCGCGACGCTACGGTGACCTTGTGACGCGTATAGAGGACCGGGTGTATCTGTTCCTCTCTTCCTGCCGTTACAACGACCTGGATACGGCATTGCAGTACATTTTCCATCTGCCACCCAACGAGATTTTCACCAACCGGATGGTGTGGTTTGAAGATTTACAAATCCTCTCGGAAGTCAGGCAGATAACCAGTATGTTGCCCAGCGCCTGGCGTGATGCCCCACCGACTGAGACCCACGAATTGGCGGCCGATACCAAACAGCCAGAGATCCGCCTGGTGCCGGAAGAAGTGACGCTCGCCACCCGTTCAGATAAAGAGGGCCCGCAATGACACTGATGGATGGGGTGCAGATCGTCATTCTGCTGCTGTTGATCCTGTTATTACTGAAGCCTTTTTACAGCCGCTGGCTGCCCAAAAAATGGCGCGGGATCCTGCACCGTGTTCTGCCCCCCCGCGCCCTGAAATATGAAGGGACCTGGCGGCGAAAATCTCCTGATTCGGAAACCAAGAAACGATGAACGATCGCCAACCTGTCACTTCTTCTTCCCCCCCTGTCTGGCGCTACTGGCGGGGGCTGGGCGGCTGGAATTTTTACTTTCTGCTCAAGTTTGGGTTGCTGTGGTTTGGCTACCTTAATTTCCATGCGCTGAACAATCTGATTTTCCTGGCGTGGCTGCTGATGCCGATCCCATCGGTGAAGCTGCACCGGCTGCGTCACTGGGTCTCCATTCCTATTGGTATTGCCCTGTTCTGGCAGGATACCTGGCTACCGGGCCTGCAAACACTGCTTAGCCAGGGCGGGCAGCTCGCCGGATTTTCCGCCGACTATCTGCTGGACTTAGCGACCCGCTTCATTAACTGGCAGATGGTTGGTGGTGCCTTTATTCTTCTGGTGCTGTACCTGTTCCTTGCCCAATGGGTACGGGTGACGGTAGTGGTTTCGCTGATGCTGGTGTGGGTGAACGTGGTGAACCTCGCCGGACCGGCATTTACCCTGCTGCCAGCCGGGGAAGCCACACCGCCGGTGGCAACAAACCCGGCACCTGAGGCCACAAAAAGTGCGGCAAGCGGTATGGAAGAGACGCTTCCTCCCACCAGCGCCAACCTGACGGCTCATCTCAACGCCTTCTATAACAGCGAAAAACAGCGTATTACGCAGTTCCCGGAGACGCTGCCTGCGGACTCCGCGCCCTTTGATATTCTGGTGATCAATATTTGCTCGCTGGCCTGGTCGGACATCGAGTTTGCGAAACTGCGCAATCACCCACTGTGGCAGCACTTTGATGTGGTGCTGGATAACTACAATGCCGCGACCGGCTACAGCGGGCCGGCGGGGATCCGCCTGCTGCGTGCCAGCTGTGGTCAGAGTTCGCACAGCGATCTGTACAAACCGGTTGATGAGCGTTGCTATCTGTTTGATAACCTGGCGAAGCTCGGCTTTAAGCAGCAGCTGATGCTGGACCATCCGGGCGTATTTGGCGGTTATTTGCAGGAGCTGCGTGATGACGGCAATTTACAGGCCCCGCTGATGTCACAGGCCGGGCTGAAACCTCAGTTAACCTCGTTTGACGGGGAACCGGTGTTTGATGATGCCCAGGTAATGCAGCGCTGGCTGGATGACCGGCAGAAAAGCAGCGATGCCCGCAGCGCCACTTTCTATAACTTGATTCCGCTGCACGACGGCACACGTGCACTGGGCAGCAACAAAACCGCCCCCTGGGAGCCACGGGCGCAAAAGCTGTTCGATCAGCTGGATGCTTTCCTGACCAATCTGGATAAGTCCGGCCGCCGGGTGATGGTGCTGGTGGTGCCAGAGCACGGTGCGGCGCTGGAAGGTGACCGGATGCAGATGTCCGGCCTGCGCGATATTCCCAGCCCGTCGATTACCCATGTTCCGGTGGGCATCAAGTTTGTTGGTATGAAGGCACCCCATGCGGCACAGCCGCTGGATGTCAGTACACCGACCAGCCTGCTGGCGATTTCCGAGTTGGTTTCCCGCGTGGTTGATGGTCAGGTGTTTAATGCCGCCAATGTGAATATGGCGACATTGACGGCTGATTTACCCCAGACCCCGGTGATCTCCGAGAATGATAATGCGGTGGTGATGATGTATCAGGGTAAACCGTGGATTCGGCTGAACGGTGGGGATTGGGTGGCGTATCCACAGTAGGGGTCGGGCATGCCCGACCCTATGCAAAATGAGGGTGGGTGACCTGTCCGTTGTAGGGGTCGGGCATGCCCGACCCGTTTCAGGGCGAGGCGTGCCTCGCCCCTACGCAAAATGAGGGTGGGTGACCTGTCCGTTGTAGGGGTCGGGCATGCCCGACCCGTTTCAGGGCGAGGCGTGCCTCGCCCCTACGCAAATGAGGATGAGTAGCCTGTCCGTTGTAGGGATCGGGCGTGCCTCGCCCCTACGCAAAATGAGGGTGGGTAGCCTGTCCGTTGTAGGGGTCGGGCATGCCCGACCCACAGGCATTAGCGGTCGTTCAGCGCCAGGAACGTCAACAGACGCAGACTGGCCGAATAATAATCCTCACTGCTGTTCAACGCATCATTAATATAACCGGTATCATCCAGCGTCAAATCACGTACCGCGAGCAGGCCGCCCGCCATATTGTACGGCGCTTTATCGTTACTCAGCACATCAATCCAGGCCGGCGTTTGCAGCCGCTGGAAGTTCATCCAGAAACGCTGGAACGGCACAAGTTGCAGCGAGGCAGGATCATACCAGTGCAGATAAAGCGGAACACGGATTGCATCATAACTGAAACGCGGCGGCCAGGCGGTAGCCGGAGCCATTGAACCGTCGGCGTTCATTGCCACCCAGTCCATTGGCAGGCCACTGTCACCAAAACGCATTTCAGAGAGCAACTGCGTACCATCGTCAATCAGAGCGTTCCACACCTTCAAATGGCTGCGGGCAGCAAAGTCACGCCATGCCGGGAAAACAAAGTAAGACGGGTTGAGGATCACATAGCTGGTTTTGTTAAAACCCTGGGCGCCAGGCAACATAATCGTCCGCCCGGCAAAGGTGATTACATTGCGGTCAATAATCGCTTTTTGCAGACGATCGGACGCTTGTAAATACGCCGGTACGTTCCACTTATTGCCCGCTTTCAGCAGGGCCCAGGCGATCAGCACATCACCATCAGAAGCGTTGTTGCGGTCACTGACCGGGTCGCTGGCACCGGGGGTGTACTTCCAGTAGAACAGACCGTTGTTCGGATTGCTGAGGTTCTTCTGCGTCCAGCCCCACAGGCTGTCAAAACTGCTGCGGTCGTTGTAATACACCGCCATCAGCATCGCATAGCCCTGGCCTTCCGTGTGGCTGACATTCTTATTGCCCGTATCCTGGATACGTCCTTCGGATGTCATAAAACGCGTTTTAAACGTGCTCCAACCGTCTGCGGCACTGGCCTGGGACATCCCCAGCACCAGTGCGAGCAGAATCATGCCTGTCCTGAGCATTGCCATCATCCTATTCCTCATGCCTGGTAACGAAAGCGCAGTGAGCTTTCACCGGTTTCTTCACAGGTCAGGGCAACGTTATCGCTCCCTCCCTGACCGCGCAGCCAGCGGGCATACAGGCCCAGCAGAACCGCACCCAACGCCAGACGCCACTGACGGTCTGGCATCACCCCATCGCCCGGCGGCAGCGCCAGATGATCGATAACAATCGCCGTCTCCGACGGTTTAAGATCAACAAACCCCCAGTTGAAGCGCGCCAGCACCTGATTGATCTGTGCTTCCAGATCCGCCACGGTAGCGATCGCGCCCAGCGGGTAACGGTGGGCCAGGTTATCGCCCATCTGACGTAAAAAAGCCTGACTTTCGCGCTCACCGGCGTTATTCAGCATCCCGTTAATCATCACACTCAGCAGATCAAACCAGCCCGGCTGATACTGCTGCTGACGGTAATATTGCAGGGTGCGTTCCTGTAACTGACTCATGCTTATTTGCCTCCCAGCATGTAGCGGAAGTAGAGCTGCGCTGTACTTTCGTTATAGTCGCCAAAGGTGTCATAGCCCAACTGACCGCCAATGGTAACGTCTTTGTTGATCTTGTAATCGGCACCCGCATGCAGGTTATAGCCGATGCCGCTTTTGCTGCCGCCGGAATATTGATCTTCTTTGCTATATCCGTCGTCAACAAGCTCTTTCAGCAATGCCTGGTAATCACTGTTATTCGGGAAATAATCGCTTTTATCCTGCGTATAGGACTGATAGCCCGCCGCGCCACCGATCTTCACGCTCAGGTCATCATAGGTCTGCGTAAACTCGACCGGGAACGACACGCTGACATAGTTCTGCGGGCTGAAGTAGCCGCCCTGGCCGTAGCTGTAATAACTGAGGTTTTTAGAGAAGTCCATCCAGCTCAAGCTAATACCGGTTTTCAGCTCGCGGTCATTAAAGTGGAACGGACGCACATAGGCACCGGCGTTCCCCACTAACGAGGTGTTGCTGGCGACGTTTTCACCGATATAGCTGTAACCGCCTGCGCCCACATAGAATCCGGCATCGCCATCATCATAACTTAACAGCGCGTTACCGCCGTTTTTGGTCACGCGGCCCCAGCTTTCACCCGTGAACTTATCCTTTACACCGACATAAGAGAGCAGGCTGTCTGTCACCGCACGGCGTTCTCCGGTCAGAACCAGTGTCAGGTAGTCAGTCAGCTTCGGTGCCCACTTCACACCACCGACCAAAGTACTGAGATCCTGGCCCAGTGGCGTACTACCGATATCGATCTTGTAGCTATCCCCTGTTAACGCCAGGTTCAGTTCTACACCGCTTTCTGTCTGCGAATCACCCGTACCGTTCCCGTCGCTGTCAACATTAGGCTTATATGAAGACGCTGCCAGATATTTTTTTAGCTGTGAGAAATTATTAATATAAGCGAGATTATCTGCTCCGGTTGAGGTCAGCGGATTAAGATCATCAAACTTAACATCTTCAAGACGGCTAATAATTTCAGCACGATTCGCATACAGTTCAGGATTGGATGCCTGGAATTCTGTCAACTGAGTCGCCGTTAATTTTTCGAAGGCACCCTGCTCGCCAAGAATTGTGGTACGCAGGTTAGAAATACCCTGCTGGATCGCACCTGTTCCTGAACGGCGATAAGCATCCCCATCAGCACTACCCGCACTCAGCGTCATTGGCGTTACGGTAAACTCAAAACGCGCATCACCCAGCGGAGAACTTGACCACACCAGCGGGGCTTTGGCTTCGGTCAGCTTACTTAAGCCGTTTTCGCCGTCACGTCCACGGATCTGCACCCCCCCTGCATCCAGGTTCCGGTATCTTTCGTCAGATCGTCCATCATGGTGTCGATCTGGTGCAGCGTCTGGTTCTGCTTGAGGGCGGCCTCTGAGCCACCGCCAACCACCGTCAGGCCGCCGCTGACACCCTCAATATCACGGTAGTCACGTGCATCCGGTGCCTGCTGCCAGGGCATGGTATTGCCATACACCGAAGGTGATTTGCGTACTGTCATGGTGGTGCGGTTGATAAACGGGTTATCTGATAACGTCAGCCCGCCAATACCGGCCGTGCTGCCCACGCTGCTGCCATCCAGGCCAATCATCTTGCCTTTCGCCGTGCGCAGGTAGCTCAGCGCCTGGTTGTGGTCGCCTTCCGCTTCGGACACTCGCGCCAGCAGCAGCAGACGTTCCGGTGAAGGTTCACCGCGCAGGCCACTGGCCAGACCGCGTGCTTTTGGCACGTCATTCAGCGCCAGGGCAGTATTGATTGCCCCTTCGCGCGCGTCCTGGGTCTCGGTGTCGCGCGTCATCAGGTAGTCGTAAACCACCGCCGCTTCTTTGTTCATTTTGCCGGACTGGTACAGACGCGCCATCGCGAACATCAGATCGGTGTTCTGTGGATCTTTCTGCAGGGCGCCAATCAGCTTGTCGTAGGCCGCAGCATACTGTTTGCGTTCGCGCAGGTTATCCACTTCATTGATCACCCCGCCGTTACGCAGACCTGCCAGCTGTTCGCTGGTGCTGCGTGACTGCAATTCCGGGTTACTGAGGAAGGCCTGCCCTTCTGCGCCCAGGCCCGCCTGGTTCAGTACCGCCACCTGTGCCGCGTAGTCACCGGCATTACCCTGCACGCCGCGCTGCATATTCGCGCGCACCAGAGCCACCGCCGTGGACATATCGCCCGCCTGCGCCAGCCCTTTCGCCAGGTTACCCACATCGGCCGGGTTCTGTGGCGGGTTCGCCGCCAGCGCTTTCAGCGTATTCGCTGCCGCCGCATTCGAGCCCTGCGCCAGATACTGTTGAGCGACGGACATCTGTTGATTGAAGTTCACACGTTGCACCAGCGCACGCATATCAGCATTCTGGCTGCGAGCAGGAATGCGGGACAGCAGGCTCTGCGCCTGTGCCCAGGCACCGCTTTCGCTGGCAAACAGCGCAGCAGCATACACTTCATTGCTGCTGGCACCGTTACGGAAGGCAGGCTGCATCACACCCGATGCGGCGGCGGTATTGCCCTGCTGCTGATAAATACGCGCCAGATCGAGGCGCAACCAGCCGTCAGCCGGGAAGCGCTGCATGCCCTGTTGCAGGATGCTGATGGCGCGCTGTGGATTACCCGCAGCCAGCGCCTGTTTCGCTTCACGACGTACCGGCTCGCTGGTCGCCACCGGACGTGGGGTCACCGCTTCGCGCACGCTGGAAGGCAGCGAGGCCAGCAGCGTGTTGGCTTCGGCGGTATTGCCCTGCTGACGCAGCACATAGAACAGCCCTTCTTTCGCCGGGCGGTTATCTGCATCACTCGCCAGCACATCACGATAGCTCTGTGCGGCCTGATCCAGTTGATTATTACGGCGCAGCACGTCAGCGCGGAACAGCTTCGCCGCTACGCCTTTCTCGCCCGCCGCCTGCGTTAACGGTTCACTCAGGCTCAGCGCCTGGGCGCTGTCGCCGGATTTCATCGCCTGCTGCGCACTGGCTAGCTGACCGTAGAAACGGGCATCTGTTGCCTGCTGCTGGCGCTGCTCGCTGTTAGTACCACCCAGCTTCGCGGCACGATCCAGGTAATCAGCCGCTTTGGCGTAATTACCGCTGCGCTGCGCCACATAGCCGAGGCCGGCCAGCGCATCCGCATCTTCCGGGTTGGTTTGCAGGACCTGGTCGAACGCGGTTTGCGCACCCGTGACGTCGCCGCTGTTCAGTGCGTTAAAGCCCTGGCCTTTCGCTGCGCCGCCCACGTTTTTACGGAAGTAGTCCATCACCGTCTTATCCTGCGGATGACGTTGCTGGTAATTTTGGTACAGCGGGGCATCCCCGGCTTGCGGACCCAGCCAGAGCAGGGCCTGACGCAGAGAGCGGTCAGCATCGGCATTGCCGCCTGCCAGCCCTTCCAGCGTTTGCAGACCTTCACGGCGGGTCGCTTCCTGATAGGTTAGCGCTTTACCGAGTGCCAGCTTCGCGCCCGTATCCTGTGGATGCTGTGCTGCAAACTGGCGCAGGTTGTCTACCGCCTGCGGCAGCATGGCGCGGTCACCGGCCATTGTCAGGTAATACTCCGCCGCCACACTGGCAGGAGGCTCGGTGCCTTTAAAGGTATTACGCCAGGTCTGTAATGCGGCGGCGGTGTTGCCGCTGCGCGCCTGCTGACGTGCCAGCGACAGCTGCGCCGCCGGAATCGTTTGCAACTGGCGTGCGTTATCCAGCTCAGACAGACGCGAATCCTGCGGAGACACCTGACTCAGGCGTGCACGCCATTTAGCCGCCGCTGCCCCGTCACCGCTCTGCTGGGACCAGAGCGCCATCAGATACAGCGCCTGGGTGTTGTTGCCGTCCACCATCAGCACTTTGTTTAACGCATCACGCGCCAGCTCATCATGGGCTTTCTGATGCCAGTAGTTCGCCTGGTCAAACAGCGCCTGAATCGCCGGGTTACTCTCTGCGGCAAACAATGGGGATGCCATCACCGACAGCGCAAGCCCGCTGCCAATCATCCAGCAATGACGAATTCTGGCGGTTAATGGGGTGAGTTTGGTTTTCATCATTCTTTTGTCTCGCCAGAGCTATTGGAATTATTATTCGGTTGCAGACGACGCCGTGCATGGCGTTTCAGCAAGACATAGACACTCAGGCCCACCACCGTTGAACAGAACAGCGCCAGCAACGACAGCAATACCGCATGCTGGTTGGCATACCACACGACCATCATGTACCACGGCATCTGCCCGCTCGGGAACTGCGCGCCAACGCGGAAGCTGCGAATACCGTTTTCATCCGTAATGATCGCCGTATCGCCACGAATACCGGCGTTAATCCGCGATGAAGTCATGTCGGTATGCAAACGGGCCAGTTGGTTATCATCCGTTGCCACCGTCATGACCACGAGGCGGCTGCTGTTCCACGGTGAGCGATAGCTGATAAAGCCACGCCAGTCTTCATTTGACGAGAAGTAACGGTCAGCATCCAGCGTCTGGCGATACCAGTCACCCGTCAGCCAGCCACGCAGGTTATCCAGTATATTCGGGACTTTAACGCCCAGCGTATGGTTATTCAGCTCATACGGTGAACTCTCCAGCATCTCGCGGTTAAAGCTGGCCTGCGACAGCGTGGATACCGAGAGAATATCGCTGTTTTCCAGACGACCGCGCAGTGTGCCGGTCGTCGGAATACCAAACATCACGCTGTTCTGACTCAGCGCCGCACCCGTTGCATTACCCGAACGCCCTGCCATATCCAGCAGCGTGCTGATTTCAGCATCGGTTGGGTTTGAGGGCAGCAGCAGCACCGTCTGCGAATAGTCAGCCAGACGCGAGAACGGGAAAGAGGCACCCACGAAGTAAGAGAGGTTCGGCAACAGCGTAAAGTGACGGGTATGACTCAGATCGATAAACGAATCATCCTCAATCCGGCTCTTAATGTTGTTATTGGTCAGCACGCTACAGGGGGCGCTGGCCTTGGGTTTGATGTTGAAATAGAGCTGCATCTGGTTGTCGCCGTAAATCAGGTACGGATCCAGTCTCAGACTGTATTTCTCCTGACGTGCATCGCCGCCAAGGCGATGCCAGATGTTCTCCAGCAGGCCCACTTTGTTCACCGTCAGGTTACGCAGGAAGGTGCCGTTTAGCGTGACGTTGAGCAGGGAACGATCTTCATCAATCCAGCTTTCTGACGGGAAGCGATAGTTCAGCTGCACCGGAATGCTGTCACCGTCCCACAGGAACAGATCTGGCGCGGCGCGGAAGTTAACGCGCAGCGCATCGTGCCAGAGGCCGGTGGTGGTCAGGTTCTGATCTTTACGCAGCAACTCGCTCAGGCGAACCGGGCGGTCGGTATTAATCCAGCGTGGCGCATCGTAAGGCTGACGAAGCGGCATACTCTGCGGAGACACGGCCAGCGTAGACTCATCCACGCTGAGGGGTTGGATCAGTCGCCAGGTCGCCTGACGCAGCTGGTCGTCGGTTTTCCCGATAATCAGCAGCAGTTTATAGACCGGGTTATCCGGGTTATTCACGATTTGCAGTGACGGACCTTCGCTGTCCGGTAACGTCAGGCTGCCAATTTTCTCGCCGGGGTGACCAAACACCACGCCGTTTTTCTCGGGCAGTTGTCCACGAATCACCGGGAAGTTGATGCCGCGATAGTCTGCCTGAATCCCCATCCAGGATGACAGGATCGCCGCTGCACTGACTTCACCTGGCGTCACATTTTCGCCGAAGATCATGGCAACGCTGGACGGACTCATCCGCAGGGGATCAATAAACGGACGTGGGAAATTACGCAGGCTGGTGCCGATGTTCAACTGCTGGCCTTCCAGCGACAGCGTGGTTTTCGGCAGGATTGTCACCTGATACAGCTGATCGCTATCGCGCTCACAGATTAACTGGTCTGCATCGTTAACTTTGAAGCTCAGGTTATTGCTCGATACCACCATCGCAGCGGGAATATCCAGCTGATAATCTTCGCTGGCACGGTCGGACGCACTCAGTGGCAAGGTGCCCAGTGGCTGACCGTTCAGCATCAGTTGCAGCGAGGTGTTACGCGCTGCCAGTGCCTGTGACACTTTCAGCGACAGGTTCAGACGCGCATTGGTGATGACTTCATCCGTCGGCAGTGTAAAGACGATGCCTGACTGCAACTGTCCGCCGGTCAGTGTAATACCCTGCGTCTGGCCCATCTGCGCCACGCTGACCGTACTGGTCAGCGGCTGGTTGAGCATCACCGTTTCTGCTGGCGCCGCATCGTCCATCACCGGGGCCGGTAACGGTGGCAGGCCCGCAGGCAGCCCCTCATTAGTCCCCGGCGGCAGTGCGGCTTCTTCGCCCGCAGGTAAGTCGCCTTCCGCAGCAGCGGCAGGCTGATCGTTTTCTTGTAACTCAGCAGACGGTGCAACAGGTTCCGCAGCCGCACCGACATCGGCCGGCGGCGGAATATCAGACAGCGCGCTGCTGTCCTGGGTCACGCTGGTCGGATCGGCCTGAACACTGCCCAGGGTAAGCGCTGTACTCAGGCACAGTGCGCGCAGTAATAAATGCTTCATGCCACACTATCCTCTTCCGCTTGTGCCAGACGTTTTTTCTTGGCACGACGGTCTTTCCACGTTAGCCAGAACAGTTCAAATACCGTACGAATAATGGTTAACAACGAACGCAGCGGATTATCTTTACGTCCTTCCGGCTGAATCCATGCATCGGCACGCGACAGCACCACACGCACCAGTTCACGGCGGCGCGACAGCGGCATTTCGTGGAATTGCAGACGGATGACGTCATCTTCAGCACCGATAAACTGCGCAGGGATGGAGATCACACCGGATTGCAGGATGACATCAATCGCTTCAATCTCATCGTTTTCATGACGCTGGTCCGGGGCCTGAATCTGCGCCCCCCCCATCGACAGGTTGATGGTGGTGGCCCGCGAAGAGATGCCGCTGGCGTAATGCACTACGACCGGCAGACTGACATCAATACGGATGGTTTTACGCACCTGCTTGGTCTCACGCGCAACGGCGATGGCGGCCATCAGAATAATCAGGCTGAAGAAAGCCCAGCCGACGTTTAGCGCAATCACGTAAGGGTCAACGCCAAAGTAATCATGGGCGGTAGCGCGGATGATGCCGCTGACCACACCCACTAGCAGCAGCAGGGCGCAGATCACATGTGGACGAACGATGTTAAAGTCGAAGAAACCGACATCCAGCAGGCCGCCTTTATCCGTCACGTTAAACTTACCGTGCTTCGGTGAAATCATGGTCAGGAAGGTCGGGATCACCAGATGGAATGCCATCACCGTTTCGTATATCTCCCCCCAGAAGGTGGCACGGAAGCGACCATTCATTCGGGAGTTAACATACAGCGACATCACCAGATGCGGCAGCACATAAGCAAAGATCAGGCTGGCTGATGAGTGAATAATGTTCAGGTTAAACAGCAGGTAGGCCAGCGGTGCCGTCAGGAAGATGACGCGCGGCAGACCAAACTGGAAGTGCAGCATGGCGTTGAGATAGCACAGACGCTGCTGCCATTTCAGACCCCGGCCCAGCAGTGGGTTATCGACGCGGAAAATCTGCGTCATGCCCCGCGCCCAGCGGGTACGCTGAACAATATGCAGGCCCAGACGTTCGGTCGCAAGACCGGCCGCCAGCGGGATTGCCAGGAAGGCAGAGCCCCAGCCCAGACGCTGCATTTTCAGCGCGGTATGCGCATCTTCGGTGACGGTTTCAACCGCAAAGCCGCCAATCTCTTCCAGCGCTGAACGGCGGATCACCGCACAGGAACCGCAAAAGAAAGTCGCGTTCCAGTTATCGTTACCCTGCTGTACCGGGCCGTAGAACAATGCGCCTTCGTTAGGAATGTCACGCGCGGCTTTGAGGTTGCGTTCAAACGGGTCTGGTGAATAGAAGTAGTGAGGCGTTTGCAGCAGCGCCAGCTTTTCATCTTTCAGGAAGGCACCCACGGTCGCCTGGAGGAAAGTACGGGTCGCGACGTGGTCACAGTCAAACACGCAGATCAGTTCACCTTTGGTGATTTTCATCGCGTGGTTGAGGTTACCGGCTTTCGCATGGCGGTTATCATCACGGGTGATGTAACCCACGCCCACATCGGCGGCAAAGCGGGCAAACTCGCTGCGCTTACCGTCATCAAGCAGATAAATTTTAATCTTATCGCGCGGGTAGTCGATGCACTGGGCGGCCAGCACGGTATCACGCACCACATCCAGGCTTTCGTTATAGCTGGGGACGTAAACATCCACGGTTGGCCACAGGCTGACATCGTCCGGCATTGGCTCAATAGTACGTTTAAGCGGCCATGAGGTTTGCAGATAACCGAGGATTAATATCAGCCAGACATAAAGTTCGGCAATAAATAACCCGATACCGAGAATGGCTTCTACTTCAGAATTAAAATGCAGCGTTTCCGTTGCGCGCCAGTAAATATAACGCGTAGACATCATTGCGGAGAGAATCACCATCACCAGCGAGATTTTTTTGCTCTTACTGATCCCTAATAAGAACAGGATCGCGATAGAGATTAAGCCGAAAATATATTGTTTCTGACTATCCATCGGCGTGATGATGATCACTGCGGCTAAGGGGGATAATATCAGCAGCAGCAGATAAAACATGACTTTATTCATAAGTCATCCTGAATACGGATTGTTATAGTTCGTGGCAGCCCCAAATAATCGGACCGCGCGTCTTCAGGCATCCCTGCCTGGCAATATTCCGGCGGTTAGCGGGACTTTAGCGGGGCGTGCATTTCACCGTCACCGACTTTGATGTCAAGCAACGCGGCAAGGCGTTTACCGATCAGCTCAATGTCAAATGCCGCGGCAGAGACCGGGCTAAAATCAAAAATAGACTGCTGGGAAGCATTGGCTTCCGCCACGCTTTCATCGCGGTTGACGACGCCCATCAGCTTGTCGCCGAGGCGTTGCTGCATGAAAGCGGTAACATCCCGGCTGATATTGCGGCGGCTATCGCTTTGATTAAGAACGAAATAATGACCATCACGGTGGTTGAGTGGGCCACCAATCATTTTCTCATTTTCAATTTGTGGTAACAGAGACAGTGAGGCCGTGTCTGCCAGCATAACCACTAAATGCATATCGGCCAGTGCGGCCATAGCTTTAAGGGCCGGACCCGGACCCGGAGGGAAATCAGCGATGATCACCAGCCCGGGATAGTTCAGGACCGTATGCAGACCACGCGCAAGAAAGTTAGAATCCTTGGTTAAATTCTCTTCGAATTCAACACGTTGCTCTTCTGTCGCCTCGCCATAAGGCAGAACAAAAATATTGCCACCCGTGGTAAGAATGGACTGACTCCAGTCAGAAGATTCGGCGGACTTCGCCACAAAACCACGGCTATCGGCCAGCGGAACACCAAAGTGCAGGCGCAGCGCATTTTGCACGTCAAAATCGATCGCCAGCACCTTACTGCCGCCACGAGCGAGGGCGTGAGCAAGGTTGGCTGCCATGGTGGTTTTACCCACACCGCCTTTAGGGGAGCAAACACAAACTAACGGCATGAGGCAATTTTCTCCAGCAAGGGATGTAACAACATATCTTTCGGAAGTGCAGCGGAGCCCGGCGCGGCTGCCGTGCTAAACAACTGTTTGTAGCTCACATTCGCCGGTGCTTCGACAGCAGGCGAATGTGCCGGCATAACGGGTTGAGCGTCAACAGCCTGCGGTACGTGAGCAGTGCCGGCCTGGAACACTGGCTGTGCCGGAACGACAGCGGCTGGCTGTGGTGCAGGCGCGGTACTGACGGCCAACTGCGCTAATAGTGAGCTACCGGATACCGCCGTTTGCTGTGCAACCGGCATGGCGCGCAGCGGAGCAGGCTCGGCTGCCGGTGCCTTAACCGTCGTGGGTTCAACCGCTTCAGCAGACGCAGCGGCAGGCTGCAACGAGGCCGAAATACTGTCGAGCAGCGAGGCGCCAACACGATCTGAAGCGCCCGGCGTGGCAGGCACAAAGGACTGAACCGGCAGCGATGATATAGCCGGCGCGTTTTCCACCGATGACGATGTAAAAGCAGCAAAATCAACCGGTTGAGGAACAGCCCGATCAATACGCTGACTGTTATCCAGCACCGACCCTGCGCCCTCATTCAGCAACTGTTTGATGATGGCCCAATTGGTGGTTGTCGAGTTCAGCGTTTGCTCAGACATATCTTTGAATTCAATGTGGTTTGTTTGCGTTTTTTCCTTAAAACGCTGCAGGTCATCATAACTGTTCATATGTCTGATCGCGCAAGGTGGATGATTTCGCGGCAATATAACATACATTTTTAAATAGTTCAGACTATTCTCATATCATAGAAGAAACACTTTTAATGAGCTAATAACCTGAAATTTAATAAAAAAATATAATTACATAAGTGATATATCAGCCGGGTGATTATTTGTCTTAATCGTCTACTTATGACATTTTGATGTGAGCTATTTCGTGAAAATGAAATACCCTGCTAACTCTTACTCTTTCATAGCGGTTCATTTACCTCTGTAATATTCTTTCCAGTACATCGTTTTTTCTCTTTTCGCGTACAGGCTACCTAACCTACTGAAAAGAAACGTCTGTTGCGCGTGTTCTGCTCATTTCTGAGCACCTGGACTTAGAATCGATACATTAGCCTGCTTTTCATACAGCATAGCAGTACTTCATGAATCTCGTATTTCTCTTAAGCATTTCATCCGGCTTATGAGTAGAGGCATCTGAAAAATAAGAAGGGAAAAGACTGGTTGGGGCGGCGGCGCCCGGTCGATAGCGGGCGGGAAATGCAAAATGGCCCTTCCGGAGAAGAGCCATTTTCAGGGTAGCCAGATAGGTCAGGCCTGACTGTTTTCGTCCTGCTCCACGGCAAAGCAGGCTACCTGTTGTGCGCCGAAGGTTTTCAACTGCGGTTGCAGCTGGACGCAGGTGCCAAACTGGCGGCGACAGCGGGCGTTAAACGCACATCCCGGCGGCGGATTCAGCGGGCTTGGCAGCTCACCGGTCAGTTTAATACGCTCACGCCGCTCATCCGGGTTGAGACGTGGCGTCGCTGACAGCAGCGCCTGAGTGTAAGGGTGGCGCGGATTGGCGAAGATCTCTTCTTTACTCCCCTTCTCCACACAGCGGCCCAGATACATCACCATCACCTCATCCGCGATATGTTCCACCACCGACAGATCGTGGGAGATAAACACGTAAGAGAGGCCGAGGTCCTGCTGCAGGTCCATCATCAGGTTCAGCACCTGCGCACGCACCGACACGTCGAGCGCTGATACCGGTTCATCGGCAATCAGCACGTCCGGGTCCAGCATCAACCCGCGTGCGATCGCAATACGCTGACGCTGGCCGCCTGAGAACATATGTGGGTAGCGATCATAATGTTCGGTTTTCAGGCCAACCTTCGCCATCATTTCCAGGGTTTTCTCCCGGCGCTCGGCGCGCGTAAAGTCCGTATTAATCAATAACGGTTCTTCGAGGATCTGACTGACCTTCTTACGCGGGTTCAAAGAACCGTACGGGTTCTGGAAAACGATCTGGATTTTCTGGCGACGAAGCTTTTGCGCCTGCGGGTCATGCTTCAGCAGATCCTGCCCCTGATAGAACAGCTGACCTTCCGTTGGCGTTTCAATCATGGTCAGCAGACGGCCGAGCGTTGATTTTCCGCAACCGGACTCCCCCACCACGGCCAGCGTTTTGCCCCGTTCCAGATCGAACGAGACCCCATCCAGCGCTTTGACCAGACGCTCCTGACCAAACAAGCCTTTTTTAACTGGATAGTGCTTTTTCAGATCGATCGCCTGCATCAGCAGCGTCGATTTATCGTGTTCAGGCTTCATAAGTGGGCCTCCCGGCATCATCCAGTGGGAAATGACATTTGGACTGACGCCCGGCAATATCACGCAGTGGCGGTTCCTCGTTGCGGCAGCGATCTTTGGCATACGGGCAACGTGGGTTCAGCAGGCAGCCATTCGGGCGATCATACTTGCCGGGTACCACCCCCGGTAACGAGGCGAGGCGCGCTTTATCCGCCGCGAACTCAGGCAGCGCACGCAGCAAGGCCTGGGTATAAGGATGGCGCGGAGCTTTAAAGATATCTACCGCCTTGCCGGTTTCCACCACCTGACCTGCGTACATCACGATAATGTGCTGCGCGGCTTCCGCCACCAGCGCCAGATCGTGCGTAATCAGGATCAGCGCCATATTCTCCTGGCGTTGCAGGTCAAGCAGCAGCTCAATGATCTGCGCCTGAATGGTCACGTCGAGCGCCGTGGTCGGCTCATCAGCAATCAGCAGCTTAGGCCGGCAGGCAATCGCCATGGCGATCATCACGCGCTGGCTCATCCCCCCCGAAAGCTGATGCGGATAAACATCAAGGCGCGACGACGGGTCAGGAATACCAACCTGGTTGAGCAGGTCGATAGCACGCTGACGACGGGTACGTTTGTTGCCGCCCTGATGCACCTTGATGGCTTCCATAATCTGGAAACCCACGGTGTAGCACGGATTGAGGCTGGTCATCGGGTCCTGGAAAATCATCGCAACGTCGGAGCCCACCAGCTGGCGGCGCTCTTTTTCCGAAATGCGTTTCAGGTCTCGCTGGTTAAACACCAGGTTGTCAGCCATCACTTTGCCGGGGTAATCAATCAGCCCCATGATCGCCAGCGAACTGACGGACTTACCGGAACCGGACTCACCGACAATACCCACCACCTGCCCCTGCTCAACCTGGTAGCTGATGCGGTCGACGGCGCGGAAAGGTGCTTTTTCGTCACCGAAATGCACCGAAAGCTTATCTACAGTTAAAAGTGCCATCTCGCTGCCTACTGTTTGAGTTTCGGGTCAAGAGCGTCGCGTAAACCATCGCCCATCAGGTTGAATGCCAGTACCGTCAGCAGAATGGCAACACCCGGGAAGGTGACCACCCACCAGGCACTTTGCGCAAACTGCAACACGTCGGAGAGCATGGTGCCCCACTCCGGTGTTGGTGGCTGCGCACCCATACCCAGGAAACCCAGCGCGGCCATATCGAGGATCGCGTTGGAAAAACCGAGAGACGCCTGCACGATCAGCGGTGCCAGGCAGTTTGGTAAAATATTGACGAACATCTGACGTACAGCTCCGGCCCCGGCCACGCGGGAGGCGGTCACATAGTCGCGCGTCACCTCCACCAGCACCGCCGCACGGGTCAGACGGATATAGTGCGGCAGAGCAACGAAGGTCAGCGCTATCGAGGCGTTAACAATCGATGGACCAAAGATCGCCACCAGCACCAGCGCCAGCAGCAGGCTTGGCAGCGCCAGCATGATATCCACCAGACGCATAATCGCCGCATCCACGGAACCGCCAACGTAGCCAGCAATCAGGCCGAAAATGACGCCGAAGATCAGCGATAATACCACCACCAGACAGCCAACCAGCAGCGAGAGACGGGCGCCGTACATCAGGCGCGACAGAACGTCACGGCCAACATCATCCGTGCCGAAAACATACTGCCAGCTGCCACCTTCTTGCCAGGCTGGCGGACGCAGTAACGCATCGCGGAACTGCTCAGCAGGCGCGTGGGGCGCCAGCACGTTGGCAAACACCGCGATAATAATCATCAGTACCACGTAAACCAGGCCAATCACTGCACCTTTATTACGCTTAAAGTAGTGCCAGAATTCCTGTAACGGGGTCATCGGCTTGGGTGCAGCGTTGACGCTGCCTGGATCCACAACAGACATGTTGGCCCCTTATTTCTTGTGACGGATGCGTGGGTTAACCACACCGTAAAGCACGTCGACCAGCAGGTTGACGAAGATAATCAGCGTGGCCACCATCAGCACCCCACCCTGAACCACCGGATAGTCGCGGCGCTGAAGTGCGTCGATTAACCAGCGCCCCAGGCCTGGCCAGGAGAAGATGGTTTCCGTCAGGATGGCACCCGCAAGCAGCGTACCGACCTGAAGACCAATCACCGTGACCACCGGCAGCATGGCGTTACGTAACGCATGCACCACAATCACCCGCATCGGCGTCAGCCCTTTGGCACGTGCAGTACGGATATAGTCTTCGCCGAGCACTTCCAGCATCGCCGAGCGCGTCATACGCACAATCACGGCCAGCGGAATGGTCCCCAGCACAATGGCGGGCAGGATCATATGCATCACAGCATCTTTGAAATCACCGGGTTCGCCCCAGATCAGGGTATCAATCAGCATAAAGCCGGTGAGCGGCATGGTGTCATCAAGAAACACCGTATCACCAATGCGCCCGGATACCGGGGTCAGATTGAGCTGCACCGAGACCAGCATGATCAGCATCATGCCCCACCAGAAGATCGGCATGGAGTAACCGGTCAGGGAGATGCCCACCGCCGTGTGGTCAAAAATGGAACCGCGTTTAACCGCAGCCAGCACGCCTACCGGGATACCGACGGCAACGGCAAACAGCATCGCGCAGATACCCAGCTCAAGCGTGGCCTTAAAGCGCGGGACGAACTCTTCCCACACCGGGACACGGCTTTTCAGTGAGATGCCGAGGTCACCATGCATCACGCCTTTGATATAGGAGAGATATTGCTGCCAGAGTGGCTGATCCAGACCGAGCTGGGCCATCAGCTGTGCATGACGTTCAGGGGAGATACCGCGCTCGCCCACCATGATCATCACCGGGTCACCGGGGATCATATGAACAAACGCGAAGGTTAACAGGGTGATACCGATAAACGTTGGGATGACAAGCCCCAAGCGTCGGAGTATGAACTGCAGCATATTCCGCATTCTCTATTAGTTCCTGCCAGCCGTAACCAACAGGATTATTATTGCTCACATCTTGCGCGCGAAAATCCTCAGGGGACATCCACCCGCGACGCAGCGAACCGCGCCTTGACGACCTTTTTGCTTCCTGGCAAGAAGGGTCAGGCATGCCTGACCCCTACAAATAATGATGTGGGACGGGTCAGTCCCGTCCCTGAACACTATTCCTGGATATCAACCTGAGCGAAGTAATGCCCGCCTAACGGATCAACAACATAGCCTGACACTTTCTTACTCACTGGCTCGTAGACCGTAGAGTGCGCGACAATCAGCGCTGGTGCCTGGTCATGCATCACAACCTGAGCCTGTTTGTACAGCTCGATACGTTTGTTGTGGTCGTCGGTGGCACGTGCTGGCTGGATCTGATCTTCAAACGGCTTGTAGCACCAGCGTGAATAGTTCGAGCCATCTTTCGCGGCTGCACAGCTGAACAGGGTGGCGAAGAAGTTATCCGGGTCCCCATTGTCGCCGGTCCAGCCCATCATGACGGTCTGGTGTTCACCGGCTTTAGCACGCTTCAGATACTCGCCCCACTCGTAGGTGACAATCTTGGCTTTCACACCAATTTTCGCCCAGTCGCTCTGAATCATTTCAGCCATACGACGTGCGTTCGGGTTGTACGGACGCTGTACTGGCATCGCCCACAGATCGATAGCGAAGCCGTCTGCCATACCGGCATCTTTCAGCAAGGCTTTAGCTTTGACCGGATCGTACGGATAGTCCTGAACGGCATCGTTGTAGCCCCACATGGTCGGTGGGATCAGGTTTTTCGCTTCCTGGCCCGCCCCCTGGTAGACCGCTTCGATGATCGCTTTCTTGTTCACTGCCATGGTCAGCGCCTGACGAACTTTCAGGTTATCCAGTGGCTTTTTCTCAACGTTAAACGACAGATAACCGACGTTCAGACCTGGCTGCTCCAGCAGGTTGATGTTTTTATCCTGCTTCATGCGTGCAATATCAGCCGGGTTCGGGTACGGCATCACCTGACATTCGCCTTTCTGCATTTTGGCGTAACGTACGGAAGCGTCTGGAGTGATGGAGAACACCAGGCGATCAATTTTCGGTTTAGTACCCCAGTATTCCGGGTTGGCTTTGTACAGAATGCGCGAATCTTTCTGGTACTGCTGTAACTGGAACGGACCCGTACCGACCGGGTTAAGGTCCAGTTTTTCCGGCGTACCGGCTTTCATCATATTGTCAGCGTATTCAGCCGACAGAATGGAGGCAAAATCCATGCCCAGGTCGGCCAGGAACGGCGACTCAGGACGGGTCAGCTCGAAACGTACAGTAGAGTCATCCACTTTCACGATTTTGCTGATCAGGTTCGGCATGTCCATGCCTTCGAAGTATTCGTAGCTGCCGCCAGACACGCCGTGATACTTGTTATTTTTATCCAGCTGACGTTCAAAGGTGAATACCACGTCATCGGCATTAAAGTCGCGCGTCGGTTTAAAGTCTTTGGTGGTCTGCCACTTCACGCCTTTACGCAGGTGGAAGGTGTAGGTTTTACCGTCAGCACTCACATCCCATTTTTCTGCCAGCGCAGGATGTAATTCGGTGGTACCAATGGTGAATTCCACCAAACGGTTATAGATCTGACGCGAGCTGGCGTCATAGGTGGTGCCAGAGGTGAATAACTGCGGGTTAAAACCTTCAGGCGAACCTTCAGAACAATACACCAGGGTCTTCGCCTGAACACCTGTAGCCATTAACAACGCGATCGCGCTGAGACCGACTTTCAGCATCCCGGATTTAGCCAGGGAAATACTCATGCTTATGCTCCAATAGTGATGTGATGTTGTTGTGTGCATACCCGACTTACTGTTTTTGGCAGAAAGAGGAGTAGTTACGCCGGCCGATAATTTTTTTGAGTGGCCTGTGCGTGGTGCCTTGCGGCATCAGTCAATCTGACGGGATGTGGAGACGTTCTGACGATGCAGAAACTATCAGAAAAATCCCCTTACCTTTTGTACTGAGGCTTCAATTTGTCAATTGTTTCAGGGAACGTCAATACAAGCGTAGGGTATTTACTCAGAGTGTGAGAAACAGCAAGCAAATATAAAAAAAACAATTTAATAACATTTGTAGCGTAAAACGTTATTACGTGTGATGACTACCACATTAAACCCTGGGTTAATGGCAGAACTACAGAACATCACGCCGAAAAAAAACCCACAAAATAATCCACAAACAACCAATTTCCACCCGATAAAATGGTCTATATGGCTAACTTATAGATAAAAATGCTGCAACGCTAAGATAAGAAACAGGCAACAAGTCACATTCGGTCATAAGAAAAACGCGTTGCGAATTAAGTGGCAATACAGGCGGGATAAGGATTTATGCGGTTTTATGGGAATTGATTTGCAAAAAAGGGGGGCTGTTCAGAGGTTGAGCGGCAGCAGATTATTCGGTTGGATGATGGCAAACGTAGGGCGAGGCATGCCTCGCCCAGGTCAGGGTCAGGCATGCCTGACCCCTACGTTTGTTTATGGTTTAGCACACCAGTTGTTGGCCGGATTTATTCCACCATCGGGAGAAGTATAGCCGAGGCATCCCATGATGGTGTCAAACAGCTCCACATGGCGGTGCGTCTTGCCCGCTTTCTGCTCAGCCTGCAGGCGCTCAAACGCGCTCTTATTGGCCGGGTCTGCCAGATATTTATCCGACGCCCAGACAATCATCGGCACACGGAACTGCTCCGGCGGCGCCATATTGCGTGGCGTACCGTGCAGGTGCATGTTTTCGCTGATGGACTCACCATGATCGGCGGCGTAAAACACAATCGCTTTCTTATCACGCAGCTGGTCAAACACGCTGTCCAGCATCGTATCAACATACAGAATGGAGTTATCGTAAGCGTTAATCAGCATCGCTTTACTGCAGGTATCATCCACGCCCATGCACTCCGGCTGGTAGCGAGCGAATTCACGCGGATAGCGCTGAGAGTAAAGATAGTGAGAGCCTTTAGTATGCAGGATCACCAGGTGCTTACCTTTCGGGTGGTCGTCAATCGACGATTTCAGCTCCGGGATCAGCAGCATATCGTCCACGGATTTCCCCTGGTTACGCTTCTCTGAGCCAATCTGTTCGCGGAAGGCATAGCTGTCAGCATTGGTGTTGTTGTAGAACCACACCTCACTCTGCATGGCGTACAGATCCGAACTGAAGCCCAGCGATTTCAACACCGAAAAGACATTTTGCTCTTTCAGCGTGCGTCCCGGGTTATCCATCGTTCCCCCTTCACGCACAAACATGCAGCGCAGGGAGAGTTTCGTGGAGGTATCACAGGACTCGCCGCGGAACGCCACCAGGTTCTTCTCTTTTGACAGCTTTGGCGTGTTGTCACGCTCATAGCCCAGCAGCCCCATATGATCCCAGCGGGTGGTTTCACCAATCACGAACACGACATAGGTATCATCCAGCCCTTCAGGCGCCTTATAGGTAAAGTTTTTTGCCGGATCGAACAGATCATCGCTGTCCATTTTTTCGTCATAGCTGGTGTAGGCAAACAGCCCGACCGCTGTGAGCCAGTTGGACGGCAGGTAAGAGTGCGCCACCACCCCGCCATAGCTCGGCAGGTCAACGTTGGTCAGCTTCTCATTGGCACTCTGCACCTTATCGAAATAGCGAATAGGGCCCCAGGTCAGCAGCAGCGCCAGCAGCAGCGTCAGTAATGGCTTGATGCGCTGGCCGGGCGTTTTAAGCTGCTCCAGCAGCGTCATGCGCAGGCTGCTCCACCAGATCAACGCCAGCGGGATCAGACTGACCAGTACCATCCACAGGACAAAGTGATAACCCACCACTTCTTTAGACAGGTCGGTATCGGTGGTCATCACGGAAGCGACAATGCCGTAGCCAATAACGACATTAAAGAAAGCCATGTAGTAGCTGGCTGAGACAGAGATCAGCACCAGCAGGCTGGCGGTAACGCGCCAGAACATTTTTCCACCCAGCGATAGCAGACGTAACAGGAAGAAGGTCAGCAGGATCGCCGCCATCCCTTCTGCCAGTGCTGAAAGCCATTGCATCATTTCAAACTTAGCGAGGAAGGGATCAAATCGACGATAAAATACCGGAAGATTTAAAAACAACCCGATGTAGACAGCCAGCAACAGCGACAACTTTTGCTGGGTAAACAATTTAATAGAATTCATTCGACCTTAATCCTGGCGTAACCTAAACAATTGCTAACACGATCTGAACGCTAATCAGACCCTGGTACGGCGTCAGAGTTCGGACGCAATACCGATAAACCTTAAGGCCGTCCATAACCAGAGGAATCTGATGATAAATGAGGGGTAACAATCCTTCGCAGGGGGCGTAGTTAAACACACTCAGCAGGGTTAGTCTGTGAGGATATGTAATTTCGGCATTTTACGTATCATTGAGAGGAAGGTGCGGAATCGTGCCGCGAACGGTATGCAAGAGTGTGGGATCAGATACAGCAGGAATGACGATAACCGGGGCGACAGCCCCGGTCAGACGGCTTAGTTGATAATATTCAACGTCACGTCAATATTGCCCTGGGTGGCATTGGAGTAAGGGCAGACGATATGGGCGGCATCGACCAGCTTTTTCGCCTCAGCACTGTCCATGCCCGGCAGATGAATGTTGAGGGTCGCTTCAATGCCAAAGCCCGTCGGCAATGGACCAATACCCACTTCCCCTTCAACAAACGCCTCTTTTGGCATAGCGAACTTGTCACGCCCCGCCACAAACTTCATCGCTCCGAGGAAGCAGGCAGAGTAACCCGCCGCGAACAGCTGCTCAGGGTTAGTGACATTGCCACCTGCGCCGCCCATCTCTTTCGGCAGGCCCAGCTGGATATCCAGCACGCCATCGGAAGAAGTAGCGCGGCCTTCACGGCCACCGGTGGCTTTTGCTTTTGCACGGTATACAACTTTTTCTAACGACATGGTGTGTTTCCTTTTTTAGTTTTCACGCGATTAAATCGCACACTATTTATATTAATAAAGCTTTTTGACTCAAAGAACAAGGGCAGATTAGCCGTTCAGATTATTGCGCAGAATTTCCAGTTCGCCTTTTAGCGACTGTAATTTTTCCATCTCACAGGACGTAGCACCGATCACTGATTCAGGGATAGCCCGCGCCTGCTGGCGTAGTTCATGTCCTTTATCCGTCAACGTCACCACCACCTGACGTTCATCTTTACGCGAACGCAGACGGTGCAGCAGCCCGGCAGTTTCCAGACGTTTCAGCAGCGGTGTCAGGGTTGCAGAGTCAAGGAACAGCCGCTCACCGATCTCCGACACCGTGACGTCATCCCGCTCCCACAGCACCATCATCACCAGATACTGGGGATAGGTGATATCCAGCGGGGCCAGCAGCTGCCGGTAGATCTTATGCAGCGCCAGGTTAGCGGAGTAGATCGCGAAGCACAGCTGCCGGTCGAGCAACAGTGGCGCATCCGCCGCTTTTTTGTCATCTTTATCTGTAGTCATGAAAAATAATATAGATAGCGCACTATACAATTGCAAGCGACTTTACAGGCAGGGAGAAAAACGATGCAAACTCTGGAAGAACGGGCGCAGCGCTACGCCAGCAAAGCCCATGCCGCAGCAGATCAACGCCGAAAATACACCGATGAGCCTTATATCGTGCATCCCGCTGCGGTGGTCGAACTGGTGCGTAGCGTCAGTGACGATGAAGAGATGCTGGCTGCGGCCTGGCTGCACGATACTGTTGAAGACACCAGCAGTACGCTGGAGGATATCCGCACCCATTTCGGCGAGCGGGTGAGATCGCTGGTTGAAATGCTGACCAACCAGGGTGCCGTTGCCGGACAAAACCGCACCGCACGTAAGCTGGCCCATTTTCGCCATACTCAACAGGCCTCTGCTGACGCGCAGACCATCAAGCTGGCGGATATTATCGATAATACCCGCTCAATTATTCATTTTGATCCGCATTTTGCCCGAGTCTATCTGATTGAAAAACGGGTGCAAATCCGTCTGCTGACCGCAGGGCATGCCACCCTGCACCAGATGGCCGATCAGGTTATCGAACAGGGGATTGCGCAGCTTGGACAACCTCCCCATAACGTTCCCGCCAGCTGGTTTGAACAGCAGGAGAAAAAATACCATCCATAACAATTAGTTGAATTAAAAAAATGCAAATTACATGTCATTATGTGCTCTATATAAGACAACCGCATAAAATGACCAGTTCTGTTATGGAACATCCCTATCATTGCCCCCCAATATTGACCGGGGGGTAACATGTCGACTGATTTATCGATTATAAAAAATAAGATATTCACATTTTTAGGCGCTGCTTTGTTTCTTGGCATGATGATGGGGTTGCTCTTTGCTGATGTCGTCTGGATGAATAATGCCGTCCATGAAACCTCATTGACTGAAATGGCGCAGGAAATCATGCTGGCAGTCACTGCCTGCCTGTTTTTTCATCGCGCCTGGCGTTCTCCGGCGCAGCGGCCGGTGATGATTCTGGTGGCCGGGTTCTTCAGTTGCATGCTCATTCGTGAGCTGGATTTTTTGTTTGATACGATCAGACACGGCTGTTGGTTCTGGTTTGCCCTTGCGGTGACCCTGGCCTGCGTGGCAGTCGCGCTGCGTAACCCACGTAGCATCATCCCGGGTCTTGCCGCCTTTGTGAGCCAACCGGCATGGGGCCTGTTGTCTGCCGGGATACTGACAATTCTGGTCTTCTCACGGCTGTTCGGTATGCACGAACTCTGGGAACATCTGATGCTGGATGGCTATAACCGCACGGTGAAAAACATGGCGGAAGAAGGCAGTGAACTGCTGGGGTATTCACTTTGCCTGTTTGCGACTTTCGGCTACTTATGTCAGGAAAAACGCCGCGTCTGAACCTGTCGTCCCGTCAGTGTCCTGCTGACGGGACGCTACTGCGGCGTCCCCCTGCCCGGCGTCAGCGATCCCCGTCTTCTAAGCGTCATCCTGCGTTAATAAAAAGTTCATCCAGTCCCGCTAGCTTAGGCCCACTTCTTATTGCAAAGACGCACAGCTGGCATGAGTTATCTCTCTCTTCACCATATTCACAAAGCCTGGGGCACCAAAACCGCGCTGAACGACATCAGCTTTGAGGTGGCAGAGGGTGATTTTATCGCGCTGCTCGGGCCTTCCGGCTGTGGCAAATCAACCATGCTACGCACCATTGCCGGGCTGGAATCGGCCGACAGTGGCGCGATCTATTTCCAGCAGTCCGATGTGACAGCATTGCCGCCTTCACAGCGCAAACTGTCGATGGTGTTCCAGTCTTACGCGCTGTTCCCGCATCTGAATGTGCGGGAAAATCTGCTGTTCGGGCTGCGCGCCCGGGGTGAAGATAAGCGTCATTTTCCCTCACGTCTGGCCGATGTCAGCCGCCTGATGGAGCTGGAACCGCTGCTCGACCGTCTGCCGTCCCAGCTTTCCGGCGGGCAGCAGCAGCGCGTGGCGCTGGGCCGTGCCGTGATCGCCAACAATAAACTGTGCCTGATGGATGAGCCGCTTTCCAACCTCGATGCCAAACTGCGCCAGAGCATGCGCCGCGAGATCCGCGCCATTCAGAAAAAGCTCGGCCTGACGATGCTTTACGTGACCCACGATCAGACCGAAGCAATGAGCATGGCCGATAAAATTATTCTGCTGAATGACGGCAACATCGAACAGCACGACACCCCGGATAACCTCTACAACAACCCGGCCACGGTATTTGCTGCGCAATTTATCGGAGCCCCGCCGATGAACATCATCCCGCTGCGCCGTGAAGGCAACCATCACTACCTGGGCGAGATGCCGATCCCGGTGGTGCAGTACGGCGTTGAAGCCGGATTGAGCCTCGGATTGCGCGCCGAGGATATTCAACTGACCTCAGCCGAACACGCCGCTCTGACTGCCCGTGTGCTCAGCTACGAATACATGGGCGCAGACACGTTGCTGGTCTGCCAAATCGCCGCCTGTCAGGAGCCAATCACCGTCAAAGTGGCCGGCATGAGGCGCTTTAGCGAGCACAGCCCGGTCGGGCTGCAATGGTCTGCGAGCAAACACTATTTCTTTGTCAGCGCCAGCGGCAAACGCTGTTACGGCGCGGAACAGAACGTTTTACCGTCAGAACAAAAATATGCTGTTTAACCACTCTTTTATCGCTCAAGGGAAAACCATGTCTCCAGTTCTCCGTTTCTCACGCCTGACGTCTGTCCTGTTACTTTGTGCTGCCTCATCTGCTTTCGCGGCCGACCCTGTAAAACTTCAGATGTATTACCCGATTGCCGTGGGGGGCAAAATCAGCCACACCGTCGATACGCTGGTCGCTGACTTTGAAAAACTGCACCCGGATGTCAGCATTCAGCCTGTTTATACCGGTGACTATGCCACGACAGTGACCAAAGCCCTGACAGCGTTTCGCGGCGGCAATGCGCCACAGCTGGCCGTGATTGGGGATATCGAAGCCTATTCGTTGATCGACGCCGGTGCGATTACCGCGGCCAGCGACCTGGCGAATGATGCCGATGGCAAAAAGTGGATTGAAGGATTCTACCCGGCATTCCTGCGCCATATCGAAGGCAAGGTGTGGGGCATCCCGTTCCAGCGTTCCACCGTAGTGATGTACTGGAACAAACAGGCGTTTGAGAAAGCCGGTCTGGACGGCGAAACCCCACCCGCTAACTGGCAGCAGGTGGTCGACTTCGGTAAAAAACTGGTGGTGAAAGACGACAAAGGCGTCAGCCAGTGGGGCATTGAGATCCCGTCCACGCCGAACGGCTACTGGAACTTCCAGGGTCTGGCGGCCACCAACGGCAGCCGCCTGGATAACGGCAAAGGCACAGCCGTGGCCTTTAATACCCCGGCCAACGTCGAAACCTTGCAGTGGCTGACCAACCTTGGGCAGAAAGAGGGCGTGTCGCCGAAAGGCGCAATTGCCTGGAGCACCACACCTCAGGACTTTATCAGCGGCAAAACCGCCATGATGGTGACCACCACCGGTAACCTGACCACCGTGCGTGACAACGCCAAATTCCCGTTCGGCGTCGCCATGCTGCCGGAGAAAACCCAGCGCGGCAGCCCGACCGGCGGCGGTAACCTCTACGTGTTCAAAAATGCCACTCCTGAGCAGCAAAAAGCCGCGATGACATTTATTCGCTGGGTATCAGCACCTGAGCAGGCCGCTCGCTGGAGTATCGCCACCGGCTACGTGGCAACCTCACCTGCCGCATGGGACACCACGGTGATGCAGGATTACGTCAAACAGGTGCCACAGGCGCTGGTCGCGCGTGAGCAGCTGAAATATTCACAACCGGAACTCTCGACCTACAACAGCGTGCAGATTCAGGATGCCCTGAACCATGCGGTTGAAGCCGCCGTCACTCAGGAGAAAACCCCTGAGCAGGCGCTGGAGTCGGCTCAGAAGCAGGCTGACCGCTTGCTGAAACCTTACCAGTAACGGACACCTATGCGCTCTCTTCACACTCTGGCACCGGCTGCCCGCAATCGGGGTCTGTCAATGCAGATTTATGGCTACCTGCTGCTGTTACCGGCACTGGGGTTTCTGCTGACGTTTACCCATTATCCGGCGGTGGCCACGATGTGGGAGAGCCTGTTCTCTGCGGCGCGCAACGGGCATCCGGCCCGGTTCGTCGGGCTGGATAATTACGCCGCACTGCTGGATGACGACATTTTTATGCTGTCGCTGCGTAATAACCTGCTGTATGCCGCGGTCACGATCCCGCTGGCGGTGGGGCTGGCCCTGCTGATGGCGCTGGCGGTGAATCGCCGCCTGCGCGGCAGCGCGCTGACTCGCGCCGCTTTTTTTATTCCTTCACTGCTGCCGATGATTGCCATCGCCAACCTGTGGCTGTTTTTCTACACGCCCCAGCTCGGCCTGCTCAACCAGCTACTGGCGCTGTTTTCGCTGCCGCCCGTCAACTGGCTGGGGGACCCCGACAGTGCGCTCTGGAGCCTGATGGCCGTTTCCGTCTGGCGTGAGGCCGGGTTCTTTATGATTTTCTATCTGGCGGCATTGCAGCAGATAGACCCGCGGCTGAGTGAGGCGGCAGACATTGAAGGCGCCTCACGCCGCTATTTCTTCCGCCGCGTGCAGTGGCCATTACTGATGCCCACTACGCTGTTTATTTTGATCAATGCCTCGATGAACGCGTTCCGCATTGTCGACCAGGTGATCGCCATGACCAACGGTGGACCGAATAACAGCAGCAGTCTGCTGCTCTATTACATCTACCGTACCGCTTTCAGCTTCTGGGATTTACCGGCCGCTTCCGCCATGACCGTGGTGTTGCTGGTGATCCTCGGCGCGATTGCTTTAATCAAATTCCACCTGCTGGATAAGCGAGCGCATTACCAATGAGCCTGACCATGACGCTTCCCGCACGGTCGTTTTCGCTGGGCCGTCTGTGCCTGAATCTGGCGATCTGGCTGGCCGCCCTGCTGTGGTTTCTACCGATTCTGGTGGCCGTTTGGGTTGCCATTCATCCTGCATCGGATCAGGGCACCTTTGTGCTGTTCTCCCCGCTGACATTGCAGAACTTTATCGATGCCTGGCACGCCGCACCGTTCGCCCGCTATTTCCTCAACACTACGCTGCTGGTGCTGATGATTGTGATCTGCCAGCTGGTGCTGGCGACAATGGCTGCCTATGCGCTGGTCCGTTTTCGCCTCAAGTTCTCCGGTCTGCTGTTTGCCCTGATCCTGCTACAGCTGATGATCAGCCCCGACGTGCTGATCCTCAACAATTACAAAACCGTGGGCGCGCTGGGGCTGCGCGACACACTGTGGGGCATTGCACTGCCCTATCTTGCTTCGGCCTTTGCTATTTTCCTGCTGCGTCAGACGTTTAAAAGTATTCCTCTGGTGCTGGAAGAAGCGGCGATCGTTGAAGGTGCCAGCCGCTGGACCATTCTGCGCCGTATTTATGTGCCGCTGGCCAAACCGGTGTATATCGCGTTTGCGCTGGTGTCGATCAGCTTCCACTGGAACGATTTCCTCTGGCCGCTGGTGATCACCGACTCGGTCAACGTGCGGCCCATTACCGTCGGTTTGCAGCTGTTTTCCGCCCCGGAACAAGGGGTACAGTGGGCGCTGGTCGGGGCCGCAACGCTGATGACGTCATTGCCGTTGCTGGTGCTGTTCCTGATTTTCCAGCGTCAGTTTGTTCAGTCGTTTATGCGTGCCGGCATCCGCTAACGGAGCGATATATGTCTTTTGAAACCACACCGCACCCGCTTTCTTCTCTGCAACGTCAGGCGCTGGGCGCTGCGGCCATGCTGTATCAGCCACCGGTGATGCGCTCCACTCATCCCGCCGACGGCACGCTGCGCTTTGGCCTGATTGCCGACCCGCAGTACGCTGATGTGGAGGCAGATGTGCCGAAAAATCTCTATTATCGCCATGCACTGCACAAGCTGCCTAAGGCGATTGCCACCTTTAACCGCAAGCCGCTCGATTTTGTCGTCACGCTGGGTGACCTGGTGGATCGCCACTGGTCAAGCTATCAGGCGCTACTGCCGCTGTATGAAACACTGCATCATCCGCATGCGATTGTGATTGGCAACCATGATGCGCAGGTGATTTCTGACCGCCTGACATCGGCGCATACGCCGCCAGCGGGCTTACCGAAAAGCTATTATCAGTTCCGCCTTGCGGGCTACCGCTTTATCGTGTTCGACGGTAATGACATCAGCCTGTATTGCAATCAGGGCAACGGTGATGACCGTCAGCAGGCGAAAGCGATACTGGCCGACCTGGTGGCCCGTCAGCAACCGCAGGCCGAGCTGTGGAACGGCGCGGTGAGCAGTGCTCAACTGGCATGGATTGAAACGCAGCTGCAACAGGCCCAGCAGTTGGGAGAAACCGTGGTGGTGTTTGGTCACTATCCGCTGGCCCCGCATACGGGTCATATCCTGTGGAATGGCGGTGAACTGGCTGATTTGCTGTGCCGCTATCAGGTACGTGCCTGCTTTACCGGGCATGACCATCGCGGTGGCTATGTGCGGCGCGACAATACCGATTTTATTATTATGAAAGGGATGCTCGACGGCGCGGAAGACGTCCCTTACGCGGTGGTGGAACTGCTGGATGGCGTCGTGACTGTAAGGGGATACGGAAATGAAATCAGCCGGATACTGACAAAAGATTAGTACTTATCCGATTCTTGCGGCAACGGGCGGACGGCAGCAAGAATCGGCATGACGAAAAGAAGAATATTAAATAATATGACGCTCAAATATTTTATAGGGCGATTCGCGCTCAGAATAGTTGACGATCGAGATCCCAAGGGTTTTTGCATTCTCCTGCGCCAGGACCATTTTTCTCTCGATATATTCCGGGCCATATCGCATTGGATCAGGCGTACCATGGCCATAGAAAAAGTCTTTTTCAAACCCCTGAAAATAATTATCCGCCCACTCTTTTATGGTTTTTTCTTTTTTATTATTAAAAAAATTCTGAATATTAGGCTTGTCGTCCGCGACCCATTTATCCGTTTTATTTTTGTTATAGTCGTGGTCAAACCCAAGCAAACCAATTCTTTCTGGCGATAAACCCAGCATTATCCAGTACAGGCCCTGGAAAAAAGAGGTGTAGCCAATATTTATTTCAATATCAAAGCCTGTATCCGCCTGAATACCCAAACGACGGGCACCTTTATGAATAACCGCAGAGTATTCTTCATGCCTGATCTCATGTTGATAATTCACGCAAGAAGGGAAATTCTCCTTCGGAAAATCATTAGGATGTATCCAGTAATCAAACTCGCCTCCCTCATAGATACGCCAGGCATTATTGAGGCACACTTTGATATGGTCGTGATATTTATCACTACGCGCCTGCTGGGCCGATAGACCGCTTCCGACAAAAAGAACCTTCATAAATATAATCCTTTATATTTTTCAACATGTTATTCATTTGATTTCTGAGTTTTTCGCGTTCCCAAACGCGGTGGCAACTTATCAGTTCAAGGTCATAGCGACAATGAGTAAAAATACTATTTTGAGGCGAAAAAAAGCGAATTTTCCTGTTATTTTTTCAGGGACGGTGAAAGACCTGAAAATCAGACGTTGCGCCCACCGGAACCCCGGCGGGCGCAACGCATCAGCCGTGAGCTTTAAAAGTTATACTGAACCCCGATGCGCAAGCGGGTCTGCCTGTCATCGGCGGTTTTCCTGACAGAAACATCACCCACCTGCACATACGGCGTCCACTGCTTATTGATGTTATACGCCACCTTCAGATCCTGCTCATAATCCCATTTGTCGTTGTCGTATAACACCTGGTCACTGTGCTTATAAATATAGTTATATTCAAAGCGCCAGTCCGCCAGACGATAACCCAGCCAGAGTTCACCCCGGTTCGTTTTCTTATCATCCGTATTTTCTTTCGTCGAGCGCGTATATTCATAACGGTAGCGCACGTTAAAATAAATACCGTTTTCAAACTGGTATCCGGTGGTTAAAAATGGCTTATAAATACTGTTATCCGAACTGGATTCCAGGGTGAACCCCGGCTGCAGGAACCAGGCGGGCGTGACTTTGTACTGATAACTGACGGTACTTTCTGTACCGCTATCCACCAGATCGGTAAAGGCTTTATTCTTATTATCGCCCCCCGATTTCCATTTGGCTTCCAGTGAAAAACCAAAGCCATTATCAAACCGGTGTGACACCATGAACCGATCTTTGTGTTGTTTACTGTCGTCCAGCCACTCATGGCGAACGTCGAGAGTGACGGCCTGACTACTGGCGCTGGCCAGCAGCAGACCGCAGAGCAGCAGTCTGTTATTTTTCATTTTGGTATCCCAGAGAGTTTGATGTTATTTTTGGATCGTACTTTTGATTAATTCACTCGTTTTCACGTGATAAAAAACATTCGTGTCATCGGTATTACCGCTGACCACATCGTCATATTTCCCCGGCACGGTACGCAGAGAAATATTGCCGCTAAACGTGCCCTGTTTATCTGGCGTGGTGTAAGGCGACGGACGGAACAGGAAGTTAAACCGCTGGTTATCCAGCGCCCGGTTGCCTGCAATAATCAGCGCGCCTGGATTGAAGTTATCGCTGAAGCCATCCATGCCGTTGTTCAGTGCCATGTTGTTGCGCGCCACATGCGCCACGGGCAGCCCTTCGCCTCCCAGTTTGAAGCCGTTGCTGCCGTTATTTACCGACAGACTGTTTTCGATGGTGACGCTGCCGTTCGGGCCGTCTTCAATTTTGTTGAACAGGTCAAAACCGTCATCAATATTGTCGTGGGAATAGCAGTTCACCAGGTGGTTGCCCTCACCGACACGCATTTTCACCGCAAAACCGTCAGCGTTTTTCCGTCCCGGGTCCTGATTACCCCAGGACTCAGCGTTGCTGATCAGATTATGGCTGGCCCACAGCGCGCGGCCGATGCCATCCGGTGAGGCGACCCAGATGCCGGTATCATCGGCATGATGAGCACGGACGCGGTCGATATGGTTGTGACTGCCGGCAATATGGAAACTTTTCTTCGTGACGGTGATGCCCTGAATATGCCAGTAGCTGGCATCGAGCGTCAGACCGTTAAACACCACGTTGTCGCCCAGCGGCCGCAGCATTTTACGGTGCTGCCCGGTGCCGCTGGCCGTGGCAGGGATCACCGTGGCCGGATACTCGCCCTCCGCCAGCCACAGCGTGCCGCCCGGCGCCAGCAGATTGACGGCGCTGGCTACATCCAGCGGATGTTCACGTGAGCCATCGTTATCCGCAGCCCCCTGCGCGGAAGCGTATAGCGTATCCGGATGACTGACCTGCGCCAGGCTTAGCGGGTACGTTTGCGTCAAACGCTGGCCGTTATCCGGTGTAAAGGTGACCTTGAGATCGCGCGGCGTCGATGTGACCTTCACCGGCAGCGCCACTACGTCGCCGCCACGCACTCTTTTCTGGCGCAGCAGCACGGTGTCACCACGTTCTATAGTGATCAGACCGTTGCCGTTGGTGCGCAGCTGGAACACGCCGTCACGCCTGGTGAGGCGAGGGGATGACATCACTTCAATACGCGATTGCAGCACAGGCGCGATATACGGCGCACCGGGCTGCGTATGTGCCTCACTGAGCGTCAGCGTGGCGTGATTCACCGTGATGCTGGCATTACGTGACGCAAAGAAGCCGACGTAATACTGCGTTTTATCCAGTTGGGCGATACGGTCTGCACCCGCCACCGTTTTGCTGCTCCATGCGCTGCCGCCCTGAGGGGCATACGCCACCTCAAACCCGCTGTCTGTTCGGCTCAGACGCAGTGAAAAATGCTGTGGCGTATTCAACGATTGATACGGCTCACGCACGATGCCGATGCCGGTATTGCCCCAGGGCTGCTGCACGCCATGACGGGCCACCAGCGCCACCACGGGCGGCTTGTCACCGATCGCCATCACCGTATTCATCACCATATTCGAGGCGGCCGGTAACTCTTCAATCCCCGGCTGAACAGCGGGCGCGCGTGCAGGGCCTAAAATATCGCGGACCAGCAATCCCGCCCCTTCCTGCCCGGCCGGTTTTGCCCCGTTTTCCGGGCCGAACTGATTCAGCGTGATATCGGCTTCCAGCAGGAAATTGGCGTCCGCCGGTAAGCGCGTATAGAAGTACGTCAGGCCATCGTGGCTGTTGCCCACCTTGCCGCCACGGCTTTCCAGCGTGAAGGGCGTGGTGAGCAGGCTGCCTTCTGCCGGCACCGCTTTGCCTCCGGCCAGCAGGGTTTCATTGCGACCGATTTTGTCTGCCAGTACGTTGGTGGCAAAATTAACGTCGGTCGACTGACCAAAGGTGATGCTGTGCCAGACCAGCGTGCCAGGCTCCGGCAGCGCCGCCGCAACGGGCGCGCTCAGCCCGAGGGACAACGTGATAATACAGAGTTGACGTTCCCACATAATCATTCTCATCCTTTAGGCGCAGGGCACCGCTGGCCGGGTTTTCCGGCCAGTCGGTAGGTGGATAAATCGCGTGTTAAATCGGGGTATTACGGATGCTGTGTGCGGTTCACCAGCGGTTTCGGTGCAGGCTCCTCAACCAGTTCAACGGCAGGGGTATCGAAGATTTTGCGGCACACTTTACTGTTGCCCCAGCACTCTTCATACGGGTAACCGATCAGCTCTTCCATCACTAAGCGCACGTCTGGCTGAACATGGCCGATCAGCCCACCCGATTTGATTCTGGCGACTTCGCCCAGCACCACCAGGTGCGTTTTGCGGTTCAGCTTCATCTGATGGCTGAAGACCATCGCCATCAGCGCCAGCGCAATCACGCCCACACAGAAGACCAGCGCAATTGCCGTAATAGCACTTTCCGGCTGCGTTTGAGATTTAGACTGGAAGCCGTAGAAGCTGAGGATGGCGCCCATCGCGAAGACAATGATCGAACGCATCAGCTTGCCGGAGAAGGTCATGGCACCGGCGTAGATCCCTTCACGGCGACGGCCAGTAAAGGCTTCATCGATATCCGCCAGGAAGGTATAGACCGTCCAGGGAATGTAGTAGACGCCGCCCGTACCAATGCCGAATACCACGGTGATGCCCAGCATGGCGGCGGTGGCGTACTGCTGCGGCAAATGCAGGAAGTGCAGCAGGCTGTAACACACCACGGAGAACACCACGATGCCCAGCGCCAGAATGTAGGGTTTACTGAAACCGTGCTTGACGCAGATGCCGATAAAGATCGCGGTGGAGAACAGCTGTAACAGAGAGTTAAGGCTGCTCAGGCCCGCCACCATCGCCGGGTCGTACTGCAACACGAAGATGATGAAGTAGGTGAAGACCGAGGCGAACAGCCACTCGGCGCCGAACCCGCACAGGTACATACCCAGATGCTTGCGGAACACGCGCAGATGGAAGGTCGACTTCATATCGCGCACCAGCGTCAGCATGGTTTTCGCCAGCGTCATTTTCTTCTCATCGACCGGCGTCGTCTCTTCTACCGGGCGTTCCCAGGAGGAGATATACAACATGATCATCGCCACGCATAAAATCACGCCGTAGGTCAGCGCCGTGAAGAAGAACGGCTCGGCAGATTCTTTACCGTAAATGAGAATGAACTGGCCAGGGATAAATGCCGCGAGGAAATTGGCAACCTTACCGAAAATCGCCTTGTAGCCGGTCAGCTTCGAGCGCGCCGAGAAATCGGTGGTCATCTCAGTGGCGAGGGTTTCATAAGGCACCATCACCGAGGTGTAGATCAGCTCAAACAGCACGTAGGTTGAGAGGTAGTACCAGAACCCGAAGCCTTCCACCCACAGCAGCGGGTAGACCATCATCAGCGGGATGCCGAGTAAGATAAAGAAGCGACGGCGGCCAAAGCGTTTGCCGAGGCGGGTTTTGCCGAAGTTATCCGAAAGATAGCCCATCAGCGGATTACTGATCGCATCGATGATGCTGGCAACAGAGAAGATCGCCGACGCCTGTAACAGCGTCAGCCCGCAAAAAGTGGTATAGAAGTAAAGCAGCCAGATACCGGCAATCGCCAGCGCCCCGCTACCGAGTAAATTACCACCGCCGTATGCCAGCTGATGTCTGAAGAGAATTGGTTTTTCTACGTTCATGTGAGCCCCGCCCAGAGAGATTTTATAAAAATGAACCGTTGTTTTATTTTTATAGATACGGTGTTTTATATAGATCTCCCCACTGAATAGATGTGAATTAACTCACACTTAAAACAGCGGGCGGTGATTTCTCAGACAGATTTGCGAGACATGTAACATTCTTATCAATAAAACGACTAAGCCAGCCTCACCTGGCCCACCGTGATGCCGCATAAAAATGATGAAATAGCTGTTATTTTTACTACAATACAGACACTTAAATATAACAATTTGTCCGAAGCATCCCGGTGAGAAAAGAAAAAAACGTCCCACTACCTGCGCCATCTATCCCGCTTTTCTGAACAAAAAGCGGCTGTTTTGTGATCGGCTTTGCATTTCTGGCAGCGACTGACCCCGCAGCCTTCTCCACGGTGGTAATGTGTTTTCATATTTATGAAACAGCATTTCAATTAAATGAAGACGCTCAACACAGGGCGACACTCATGGCCACCGATGGAGTGAATCATGGCAAAAGGTTCTCAGATCCAATTCAACTTCCACACCGTTCAGGATGCGCAGACCGGCGCCCGGGTGACGCGCTTAACGCCACCTGATGTGCTGTGCCACCGTAACTACTTCTATCAGAAGTGCTTTACCCGCGACGGCAGCAAGCTGCTGTTTGCCGGAGAGTTTGACGGTCATCGCAACTATTACCTGCTCGACCTGAAGACGCAGAAGGCGGTACAACTGACGGAGGGCGCAGGTGATAACACCTTCGGCGGTTTCCTGTCGCCGGATGACCAGCACCTTTATTACGTTAAAAATGAACGCCTGCTGCAACGCGTTACGCTGGCTGACTTCAGTGAGGAAACCGTCTATCAGGTGCCGGATGCCTGGGTCGGTTACGGCACCTGGGTGGCCAACAGCGAGTGCACCAGCCTGGTAGGGATTGAGATCGACCGCAAGGACTGGACGCCGCTCTCTGACTGGACCATTTTCCAGTCGTTCTATCACAGTAACCCGCACTGCCGCCTGCTGCGCATCGACTTGCTCAGCGGCCAGTCTCACGTCATCCATGAAAAAAATGAGTGGCTGGGGCACCCGATCTATCGTCCGTTTGACGACAGCACCGTGGCATTCTGCCATGAAGGCCCGCACGATCTGGTGGATGCGCGTATGTGGCTGGTGAATGAAGACGGCAGCAACGTGCGTAAAGTGAAAGAACACGCGCCAGGGGAAAGCTGCACTCATGAGTTCTGGGTGCCGGACGGCTCTGCGCTGATCTATGTTTCCTATCTGAAGGGCCAGCACGACCGCCATATTCGCCGCTTCGACCCGCAAACGGGTGAAGACATCAGCCTGATGACCATGCCTGCCTGCTCGCATCTGATGAGCAATGACAACGGCACACTGCTGGTCGGCGATGGCTCCGGTACACCGGTAGATGTGAAGGATACGGCCAGCCACACCATTGAAAACGATCCGTGGCTGTATATTTTCGATGCGCAGACGCGTCAGTATGCGCCGCTGGCTGCACATAACAGTTCCTGGCAGGTGCTGGACGGTGACCGCCAGGTGACCCATCCGCACCCCTCTTTTTCTCCGGACGATCGCCATGTGTTGTTCACGACCGACCATGAAGGGCTGCCTGCGCTCTATCTGGCGGAGATCCCGGATGCCCTGCGCCACTCATTAAGGAAGGATTAAACCGTGTTTATCTACAAGCAAGACAGACCCTTACAGGACCTGGGCGATGGCGTAAGCCGTCGCGTTCTGGCCCACGGCGGCAGCATGATGGCGGTGGAGGTCAGCTTTGAGACCGGCGCCATTGGCCCGATGCATCACCATGTGCATGAACAGCTCACCTATGTGCTCTCCGGCCGCTTCCGCTTTACCATCGGCGACGAAACTCATGAAGTAGGCGCTGGCGATACGCTGTATAAAAAGCCGGACATTGTTCACGGCTGCATCTGCCTGGAAAAAGGCGTGCTGTTAGATACCTTCACCCCGCAGCGGCAGGACTTTTTATAAGTTATCGTGCCCAATAAAAAACCGGTGCTGATTCAGCACCGGTTTTTTTATGCCTGAAGAAAGAGAGCGCGTTATGCGAGGATTTCACGCACAAAGTTTTCGATCTCTTTGTTCTGGCTGTTCTCGAAGAAGCATTTCTGGAAGCGCTCGCCGGAGACCGCCGTTTTTACCAGCTCTTTATCGATAGCGCGCAGTGTATCCAGGTAGTTCTCTTTAACGATGGCGGCTTTCACCTGATTTAAGATGCCGGCATTGCGTACCTGAGGCTCTTTACGATCGGCCGGATAGCCCTGACCTTTCGCACCGCTAAAGGCTTTTTCGAAGATAAAGCGCACGTTCAGCTCGGCACCCCAGCCAAATCCTTTGGCAAACGGCAGCGACAGCGCATTGCCGTTGTTGATCTGGGCAAACAGGAAGGCGTCTGCCGGGTCAATGCAGTAACCGCAGATCACGCCCGGATGCAGGTTCAGCGACATCAGCGCGCCCTGGCCGGTGCCACAGCCCGCCACCACAAAGTCCACCGCCTTCGAGTTCAGCAGAATGCTGGCCATGATCCCCAGGTGAATATAGGTCAGGTGGTGATCCTGCTCGTCTGACATGCCAACGTTATACACCGGGTACTCTTTCTCCCCGGCGACCGCGTTCAGCTCTTTCAGGATAATCGCGTTTTTAGCCGCCTGGCTGTTTTCCATCATCAGTGCAATTTTCATTTTAACGTCCTCTTGGGTGCAGCGGGATCGCCCGCTGCACATCAGTGAATTAGGGGGTATTAACGCGCCAGCCAGCCGCCGTCGACGGCGATGGTGTAGCCATTAATATAGTCAGATGCTGTAGATGCGAGGAACACCACCGGCCCCATCAGGTCGGCTGGCAGGCCCCAGCGCCCGGCCGGGATGCGGCCGAGGATCTCTTCGCTACGGGCTTCATCGGCGCGCAGCTGCTGAGTGTTGTTGGTGGCCATATAGCCGGGTGCAATCGCGTTGACGTTGATCTGGTGCTTCGCCCATTCGTTCGCCAGCAGACGGGTGACGCCCATCACCGCGCTTTTCGAGGCAGTATAAGAAGGCACACGGATACCCCCCTGATAAGAGAGCATCGACGCAATGTTAATAATTTTCCCGCCTGTTCCCTGCGCGATAAACTGTTTTGCCACCGCCTGCGACATAAAGAACACGGATTTGATGTTCAGGTTCATCACGTCATCCCAGTTCTTTTCACTGAAGTCGATGGCGTCTTCACGGCGGATAATCCCGGCGTTATTCACCAGAATATCCAGGTGGCCCATCTCGGCGACTGCGCGCTCCAGCAATCCCGGGATCACTTTGGTGTCACTGAGGTCGGCGGTCAGGCTGAGGAAACGACGCCCGGTTGCCGCGATGCGTTCAATGGTCTCTGTGGGTTCGACAATATTGATACCGACAATATCGCAGCCCGCTTCCGCCAGGCCGAGCGCCATGCCCTGGCCTAAACCGGTATCGCATCCGGTCACCACCGCCACTTTTCCCGACAGGGAGAAATTATCCAGAATCATGTTATTTCCTTGAGTTTGACCAAACATGTTCAGGCGCTTGCCGTGACCCTAAAGTGTGCGGACAGTGCCCGATACCAAAACTGATACAGGCAGCTTAACGGCAAAGTGGGGTAAACTCAACAAAATGAAACGATGTTTCATTTTATATAAACCTGAGTATCTATTTTTGCTGCGGGGATCACATCCTGGAGAGTTCAGGAATGATGTAGAGGCCGATCATCTTTTCCGATCGGCCCGGGCGGATGGTGTGTACCACGGGCCAGGTCTGCATCACAAACAGGAGTGGCTGCTCATCCGGCGTCAGGTCCGGGGCCAGTTTGAGCACGCCGGATCGGCAAAAGACGCATCCATGCGGGCCTCGACACGCGCCGTCCTGGCGCGTGACGCCCGGCTTACCTCAAGCTGGCCCCCTCCACGCAAAATCGTACTCGCTGTCGGTTTTAAAAACCCAACGCGATTGCGATTTCTCGTAGGGGTCGATCATCTTTTCCGAACGACCCTTTATCATTGGTTTATTTAACATATTGGATCATCACCTAAGCCATAGGTGCAGGCATAAGGATCGGTCCACTGGTTGTCTTTAAGGAAAAAAGTGGCTGAGTCGCCATTATCAAAAATAGCAAGCCCTAAGCCACTGGATTGAACTGTCCAGACCCCGGACGCTCCATCTTTAAATTTTATTTTCCCTGTTGTCAGACAAGGTGAATAATATTCATGAAGTAAGCTTCCAATTTCTTGCGACTCTTTTGCAAGATTGAAAAATCGGATCATTTGCTTTTCTGTTGGCCTGTAGACTTTACAAGCTTCTTTTTCATTTTTATTTCCACGCCTTTCATCATATGCTCCAACTTCATCGATTGTAATCTCACTCACTACTCTTGCCTGAGCCTGAATAGATATATAAAGGAGTAGAGAGAGCACGAGATAAAAAGTCATTTTAATATTTATCATTTACAGGAAAATTTCCCTTTCACTGTTAACATGAAAAAACTGCGCCAGCCTCGGCGCAGTAGTTTATTTAGCATGAGGGTTCGTCACTTAAACCATAGGTGCAGGCGTAAGGATCGGTCCATTGGTTGTCTTGATTATGGAAAAAATAGGTTGTTTCATTATTACTGAACGTCACATAGCCAAAACCACTGGATTGCAGAATCCAACTCCCAGAATCACCATCCTCGAATGTGATCAACCCGGTAGACAGACAAGGAGAGTAGTACTCATGAAGAATATTCCCGCTTTCCTTTGACTCTTTGGCGAGATTAAAATAACGAATTAACTGTTCTTTTTTGGGTATAAATACCTTGCAGGCTTCAATTTCATTTATATCATTACGCCCTTCATCATGTGTACCAGTCTCTGTAATCTCAATATCTTTAACCACTCTCGCCTGAACTGGTGTTGATATGAATGTGCCTAAGAAAATAATATAATAGAGTGATTTTATTTTTATTACCATTTTGCTGTGCTCGCCTCCGTGGCATTTTTCCTTCCTATTTCAGGATGACGATATATTTCGTGCATAGGAATATTTAACGTGGTAGTTAACTCTTTAATTAACCATTTAAGTGAATCATTTTGCCGATCGTTGACGGGTTCGTAGATGAGTTTTTTCTTTGGTCCTGTTTTTTCTGACTCACCCACAATCTCGATCCCAATACTATCAACATTGCTCGGGAATCGATCAGGGTAGTTTTTCACTTTTTCAATCTGATGCACTTTGTCAGAATTTCTCCATGACTTTTCCAGTTCAGCCACTTTTTGAAAATCCGTCGGTTCGCATTTTTTGGTCAGAAAACA
>NZ_JABANZ010000006.1:0-460705 GCF_013074405.1 Erwinia sp. JH02 | reverse complement strand
TCTGAATTTTCCATCTTCAATACCGGTTAGAAATTTTATGGTGTATGTTGACATCATATAAGATATGACGAGCGAAATGAGCATAACGTATTGCCACTCTAAAAGACAACTACTCTCAATACGCTCCTATAACCACTACCAGAGCAGAGAGAAGCCTAACGTCATTTAAAGAAGCATATTGTCAGCTTCCAGATTAACAGGTACGTTCTAATGTCTGCTCCTCGCTCGGAGCGGACCTTCAGCGCCACGTGTTTGTCTGCTGTGTGCCAGGAGCGGACGTTAATGCTCTGAATGAATACCGGAGCTGCTCAGCTCAGTATTAGGATGTGATAAAGGAGCCAGTTTCGGTTCCAGTATCATTTTGGCAACCCATATGGCGGATGAAATAGTCAGTTCCAGTATTCGTATTTCGCCGTTATAACGGCTTTATATTTGTCCACATCCTGTTTACCCGTCCGATCGACTGGGACAATCATGATGTTCATATTGGCGCGTGTGCATTCTCCATGCGAGTTCCACTCCTCGCACGTGGACAGGTTTTTTTCGATGGTGAAATAGGTCTGGGTCTTGCTCAGGGTCAGCTCACGGCCCTCGTTATCATAGGTATACTCTTCTATGGTTGAGGGGGACTGGGTTTTGATCAGGCGATGATTGTCATCATAGCTGTATACAATCGTATTGTTATCTATCGGCAAACTTCCTTTGCTTACCATCCTTGCCAGCAACCCTGATGAATTGAAAACGTAATCTATTTTGCTCACTGTGGTTTTGTCTTTATCTTCTGCTTTTGTGGCCGCGATAGTCGAGCGTGTAACTGCGTGGCTGATTAATCCTTTATTGTTAAGCAGGTACATTCCCTCCAGAGTCTGCTGGTACAGCTGTGTGGTCTTCTTACTGTTGTGATCGACTATGACCCCGTTTGCATCCATCTGGATGCGCCAGCCAAAGTCCGTTCTGTTCAGCTGAATTTCATTGGTAGCCGTGAATACTGCTTTCGGGCCTCTTGAGGTTTTGACCTCTTTTACACTGCCGCCAATTAGCTCACCGCACTGACTGAAGTTGCCTTGAACCGATGCACGAAGATACCCATTAGGACTATCAATAGTCATTTCAACCGATTTGGGGATTTCTGTTCTTGTCTGCTGGCTCATGAGAATGAAGTTGTTCAGTTTGTTTTTAGCGATGGTTTCCGCTGTGCATTGTGCTGCATAAGTCTGGAACGTGCAGAGGGATAAGAGAGTAATAAACAGATTTTTATTATTGAAAAGCATTATTTGTTGTCCTCAGGAACCGATCAATTATCTGAATGAACCATTTAGCTTGCCAGGAAAGAGGGCCTTTTCTATGGACAGGTCGAAATCGAGGATCGCCTCATCTGTATGTAGCAGCACAGGAAACTGTGCCTTTAGGCTCAACAATCGGCACGTCTTCCCAACACGGATGAAACAATGCACGATTCCAGTCCGGCCTGAGACGACCACGTTTTTTAAAGCGCTCACCATTACATGCAAGCCTGTTGCGCGTGTGATTCGACTCACTTGTCAATCAATGGCTTCACTGTAATCTGGCGACATGCTTTGTACAAGAACGTCTGCACCTCGCTCACAGCTGACCTTCCTCTACTTGCGTCCGCTCGCTCAGTGCCAGGAGCAGACCTTAGCGCGTGGAATAAGTATGGATATTATACAAAATCCGGGTAACCGACAGGTTGCCCGGGAAACGAAGCTAAAGCGGCACAACGTTTTCCACGACATGCTGGAAAACGTAGGGATCGGAAAGTAGTTCAAATTCTTCGTCACCTGGGTAAGTCACCGCGACGTGATAACTTTCTCCGGCAAATGTCTTAACCGATTGCAGATCTTGCCAGTAGTAACTCAAACACTAATTATTAGGATCAGCCAGCTTCCTCTTACTCCCCCGCCCCTCACCTCCTGAATTTTCCCCCTGGCCCTTCCGCCCCATGATAAGGTTGAAATCACGCAAACTGTCACAGGATAAACAGGCAAAAAATGGGTGAAAACGCGATACATGAGTGGCACAGCAACGCTTACCTGATCAGTACCGACAGCGAAAAGTTAGACGCGGTGGCAATACACCAGTATCTGACCCGATCAACGTGGGCTGCCGGAATCGATAAAGATACCGTGACGAACGCGATCCGTCACAGCCTTAACTTTGGCCTTTATCACCATGGGGTGCAGGTGGGGTTTGCCCGCCTTATTACGGATTACGCCACCTTTGCCTACCTGTGCGACGTCTACGTGCTGGAAGAACATCAGGGCCAGGGGCTGGCAAAATGGCTGATGCAATCCATCCACAGTCACCCGGTTTTTGTCCGGCTCCGCAGGATCACGCTGTTCACCACCACCGCGCCCTGGCTGTATGAAAAGTTCGGTTATGAGCCTGTCAATAAACCGAATTATGCATGGGCGATAACCCGGCCTGATATCTATCGTGTCAAAGCGCAGTAACCCCTCGTCCACAGAAAAATGGACGGGTATCAAAAGCGCGGCTTCTGATCGAGAGAGAAATGCTGCCCGTGAAAAAACTGGCCGCAGAATGCGGCTTTTCCGGGCCGGACGTGATGCGGCGTGTTTTCAGTTGGCTGACTGGCGTCACGCCTGCGGTTTACCGGAAAATAATAAGACGGAAATAACAGACGTTGCGCACGCGACGGGTACAACAATCGCCTGCTACAGGACTTCAACCCGCTCGAATTCTTCTGCAACCAGCTCCATATCCTCCTGGTATGTGCCCTCTCTTGAGAAAAATGCTTTATGCTCTGTCCTCCAGTATTTCAGGCTGAGATCCCCCTCGCCCTCCTTCCTTACAAGGTCTTCATCGACATCGCAGAAGCGAACGATACACAGCGAAATAGTCCTGATGACGCATACCGGTTCGTCTCTGCCGTTAAGGATGATGCTGTAACCGCCAATGGTGGGTGCTCCCTCTTCGTTTTTGAACGACGAAAGCGATCCACAGGTGGCCGTTTTCACGCCTTTGATGACCAGTTCAGCCAGTTCATCTGCCATTTCTGGCGAGTCCCCAAATGCCCATGCGATCGCGCCCGGGTACTTAACGGTTAATTGTTCAATCATGCTCATCACTAAATCCTTTTTAAACAGATTTTTGAGTCTACATTAGCCAGCATCAGCCCCTCACAATCAAGACCTGACATGAATGTTTACGATGGGGCCGTTCAATATTACAGGTGACCCATGCCTTGGCGGTGTTACCCTCCACTACGGATCCCATCCTCCCCAAAACGAATGCGCCGATGGCTGATATGATCAATCAGCGCTTCATCGTGGCTGACCACCAGCAGCGCACAGTTCTGCTCTGCGGCGACCTCGACTAACAGCTCAATGGTCTGTTGCTGGGTCAGCAGATCCAGCCGCGAGGTGGGTTCATCGGCAAACAGAAACACCGGGTCGAGCAACAGCACGCGCAGCAGGGCAAAACGCTGCAGCTCACCGCCGGAAATCTCACCAGGATAACGGTCCAGCAGCAGCGGGCGCAGCTTCAGTCGTTCCATCAGAGGCGCAATGCGTGCGCCGTCTAGGCGATGACGTTTCACCACATCACTTAATGCCTCACGCAGCGTGACACGCGGCGCAAAAGCAGACGGCGGATCCTGGAAAATCTTCTGGTACTTCACCGCGGCTAACTGGCGGTCACGCACCACGTCTCCACTGTCAGCGGCCAGCAGCCCGAGCAGGATATCGCCGAAGCTGCTCTTACCGCAGCCGCTGGGGCCAGTAATGCCAATCACCTCCCCGGCATGGACGCGCAGCGACTGGTCGCTGAACAACTGACGGCCTCCGCGCGTGATACTGAGGTTATGGGCTTCCAGCACCACGTCACGCGCGTGTGCAGCAGGTAAACGTGCGGCCCAGCGAGCCGGATCGGCAGCCAGCAACGCCTGGGTATAAGGATGCTGCGGCTGCGTCAGCACCTGCTCTGCACTGCCACGCTCGATGATTTCACCGCGCAGCATGACGGCCACTTCACCGCCGATCTGGCGGGCCAGTTCAATATCATGGGTGATGGTCAGCAACCCGCCGCCTGCGCGCACTTCCTGCAACAGCAAGGCGATCACTTCATCGCGCCGCGCCACATCCAGCCCTTTGGTCGGTTCATCGGCGACAATAATGTTCGCCCCACCGGCCCGCGCCGCGGCAAAGGCCACCCGCTGGGCCATCCCGCCGGACAGTGCCTGCGGCAGGCGGTCGGCTGCGGCGGACACGCCCAGCGCATCCAGATCGCGCAGGGCGGCCTCGCGGGCAGGTCGCGCTTTCATGCCACGCAGAAAGCGGTAGCTCTCGGCCACCTGCTCGCCTGCACGCATGGTCGGGTCCAGCGCCAGCCACGGCTCCTGCGGCAGAATGCCCAGCCGATGCCCCCAGAAGGCACGCGCCGGATGGAAAGCCAGCGGCAATGCCTGACCATCAACGTGCAGCGTACCGCTGGCCTTCAGTCCGGCGGGCAGCGTGCCGATCACCGCCTGCGCCAGCAGGCTTTTACCCGATCCGGTTTCCCCTAACAGCGTAAATGGCTGCCCGGCACGCAGCGTAAACGACAGCGGCTGCACCGGTAAATCGCCGCCGCTAACGGCCGCCTGTTCAATATCCATCAGGATCATGCTTTCTCCCTGCCTGCCAGCAACAGCAGGCTTAACACCAGTAAAAACACCACCACCACGGGCTGCAACAGCGCATACGGCGCTTCTTCATAATACGGCAGCAGCTCGGTCATCATTAGCCCCAGCTCCGGGGTCGGTGGGCGAACGCCAACGCTGACAAAGCCTAACGCAGCAATCGCCATAATCGCGCTGGCTGCCCCAAAGGCCGCTACGGTCAGCACCACGGGTGCCATCTCCGGCCACAAATGACGGCGGAAAATCAGCCACGGACTCAGGCCCAGCAGACGCGATGCCTGTACGGCGGGTGAGCTCAGCAGCGGGCGTGCAATGGCACGACTGATACGGAAATACTCCACCCACAGCAGCAGGGAAATCCCGACATACAGCATCACGGCCGAGTCAGGCACCAACGCGGTGAGCAGCAGCACCAGCAGCAGGCCGGGCAACGCCAGAAACGCATCGGCCAGCAGTGAGACGCCACGATCCACCCCCCCCCGCGCCAGGCTGCCAGCACGCCCAGTAGAATGCCGGGGATCATCGCACTCAGCACGCTGACAAAGGCCAGCCCCAGCGACAGACGGATCGCCGCTGTCAGACGGGCAAACAGGGAGCGCCCCAGATGGTCATAACCGAAGGGGGCACTGAGGTCAGGCCATTGCAGTGCCAGCATCAACTTCTGCCGCACCGGGTCCTGCGGCCACAGCAGCGGCAGCACAAAAGCAAACACCACCAACAGCAGTAACAGTGCTGCCCCGGTCCGTTGCGCCAGCGAACTGCGGCGCACTATCGTCATCATCATGCATTTTTCCTTCGCGGATCGAGCCAGTAACACAGCCCGTCACTGAGTGCGTTGAGCAGCACAAACATCAGCCCCATAACCAGTGCCGTACCCTGAATCATCGGCACATCGCGGGCAAAAATCGCATGCACCAGTGCATGACCAATGCCCGGCCAGGCGAACAGCGTCTCCACCACGATCACGCCTTCAATCAGGTAGATAAACTGAACGCTGAGGTACGTCACCAGCGGCACGCTGACGTTGCGCAGACCGTGCCGCCAGAACAGCGTGCCCTCTTTCAGCCCTTTGGTGCGGCCAAACTGATACCAGGCCGAGTCAGTCACCTGGCGCATGGCGTTGCGCGCCACCCGGCTGGACACCGCAGCCAACCCGAGGGCCAGCGTCAGGGCAGGCAGCAGCACATGCTGCACATCGCCATAGCCGGCCGCAGGTAGCAGGCCCAGGTTGAGCGCAAAGATCACCACCAGAATCAGCCCGAGCACAAAGTGCGGCAGCGCACGCAGCGTGGTGGAGATCGCCAGCAGCGCGCGATCCAGCTTCCCACCGGGGGACAACCCGGCCAGAATGCCGAGCGGCGGGCCGAGCAGCAGTGACAGTAGCAGCGCCACGGCCGCCAGCAGCAGGGTCTGCCCCAGCTGATGACCTATCTCTTCCATCACCGGCGCACCGGACACCAGCGAGTTACCGGGATTGAAGTGCAGCAGTTGCACAAACCAGTCTGCCAGCGCCTGCCAGGCCGGGCGATCCAGCCCCAGCTCTTGCTGAACCGCGCTGGCCGCCGCCGCATCAACGCGGTCATAACCGTAACGCCCCGCCGCAATACGGTAGGCAATATCCCCCGGCAGCGAGCGCATCAGCACAAAGGTCAGGCCGCCGACCAGCAGCGCCACCAGTCCGGCCTGCAACAAGCGGTAGCCCAGCATCCGTATCATTCAGCCCACCTCATTTTTTCCAGTCCGAAGGTGCGCTCAAACGGGTCAAGGGTGGCACCACTCAGACGTTTAGACACGGCCGCGGTCTGCTGATACCAGGCCACCGGAATGGTGGGCAGATCGGTTTGCAGAATGCGCGTTAACTGCTGACGTTCTGCCTGGCTTTTCGCCGGGTCGCGGCCCTGCACCAGGTCGGCCAGGGTCTGATTGAACGTGGCGTTGCTCCAGTTCATTGCCCCCCACTCTCCGCCCTGAGGTGGATAATCCTGCAACAGCGTACCCAGTGGATCTGGCGTCAGCGCAAAGTTACGTGCCACCAGCGCCAGCTCCAGCGTGCCGTCATGATGCTTCGCGGCAATTTCCCCGGAGTTGGTCGAGTTGATCGCCACCTGCACGCCGACTTCACGCAGCTGCTGCTGGATGGCCGCCGCGATCAGTGGCAGCTCCGGGCGGTCAGGATAGGTGGTCAGCGTCAGGGAGAATGGCTTGCCGTTACGTTGCAGCACGCCGTCTGCTCCCGGTTTCCAGCCAAGCTCCGCCAGCAGCGCCTGGGCCTGCTGCGGCTGATTCGCCAGAGGCGTCAGGCTGGCGTTATGCCACTGCGCCACGGAAGGGGGAAACAGCTGATCGGCTGCCGCCGGATAACGCAGAATGGCGCGTGCAATGCCCTGACGATCGAGCGCCATGCTCAGCGCCTGGCGCACACGCACATCATTCAGCAGCGGATGCCCGGCATTCACTTTCAGCAGGACGCTGCGCGGGATCGAGACTGACAGCAACTGCACGTTGCGGTTGTTTTTCAGACGGCTGCGGCTGGCAGGATCGAGATTCAGCACCATATCGGCATTGCCACTTTCAGCCAGCAGGGCACGGGTTTCCGCGCGACCCACGGCCATGTAGCTGGCCTGCTCAATGGCAGGGGCTTTGCCCCAGTAGTCGTGGAAACGGGTCACGGTCAGCTTCTGCGGTGCCTGCAAGGAGGTCATCCGGTACGGGCCGCTACCGATAATCTGCACGACTTTGTGCGCGGCATCGTAAGAAGCAGGCGCCAGGATCTGAGCACGGTTTTCCGCCAGCATACTGAGCAGCGGCGTAAACGGCTGGCTGAGCGCAATCACTACCTGCCCTGCTTCGGCGCGGATGGCGGTGACCGGAGCTTTATCCAGCAGGCCGGGTTTACTGCGTGAGACTTCCAGCGCATTCACCACACTCTCAGCAGTCAGCGGACTGCCATCATGGAATTTCACGCCAGGACGCAGGGTAAAGCGCCACAGCAGACCATCGTCGGACACCGTCCAGCTGGTCGCCAGGCCAGGCAGCGGCTGCCCGGCGGTATCCGCGTTGACGAGGGTTTCGACAATCGACATTTTCAGGAAAATATCGCCGGAAAGCGTCGGGTCTGTACCTTTGATTTCGAAGGGGGCGACCAGCGCGGCGACCCGCTCAGGGGCGGCACTGGCTGGGGCAGCAATGGCCGCCAGCATCAGGGCCAGCAGCGGTGAGCGTAAAAATTTGTGCATCCGTTATCAATCCTTTATCCAGAGAAAGGGAACAACGCAGGCTGACGCCCGCGCTGCGGATGATAACTGTTACTTTATAACATTACAATTAGCAATCTGTAGTTACAATTCCCCGTATTTAACGGGGGATTCTGTGTACCTGGAGATAACGCCTGCCACGGGACGACCGAAAAAAGGTCATCCACTGAGGGATCCCCAGCCATTTTTGTCGCTGGCAGTCTGGCTTCAGGGCTGAGGCCCGTTTGAGCACGCCGGAACGGCAACGGCCGCATCCCTGCGGGCCTCGGCACGCGACGTCCTGTCGCGTGACGTCCGGCTTACCTCAAACGGGCCCCATCCCCGCAAGATAGCGCTCGCTGTAAATTTTAAAACCCCGACTGCATGGCGATCTTTCGTAGGGGGCGATCATCTTTTCCGATCGCCCCGTAACTCCGGATTGGCGTCCTGCTCAACATTACGGGCAAGACGGTATCTACGCGCCCTGAGTTGTTTTCGGGTTGGGTGTTGACCTGGGTTTTGAGGTTGAGGCGGCATTCAGCAGCGCTGAGGAAGCACAGTGAACCAGGACGAACAGCCAGGACGGCGGTGAGAGGGAGAGCCGGCACAGGGATGTGCCGTCACGACCGGTGCGTCGGTGAACGACGCTTGCGAAGGCACCCGCTGAAAGCGGGCGATGCGCCAGCCGCAAGCCCGGGTCCCCAGGGTGGGGGCGACTGCCCACCCTGGGTCGCTCAGCCCGCGCAGCGGGAAAGCGAAACGCCCTTGACGTTGACCTGGACAATCGCGCACGTCCACTACGGTTTGAGGTGACCCGGATTCAACGTCTCAGATGTATATCTGCCCTCAGCGTCACTCTCCAGCGGCCTGACCTGCGCAGTCATCACCCCCTGCCCTTCGCCATATTTATGCTGTAAGGCCCGCTGCATTTCATGCAGGATTTCGCCATCCAGCTTGTAGTGACGCAGGTAGATCCACAGCGTGAGAACAAAGAACACCAGCGGCAGGCCAATCATAATCCCCTGCATCCCCATGATGGTGCTGGCTGACTGCTGCGCCCCCGGAACATACCCCACCACACCCAGCATCACGCCAATCAGCAGCCCGGCAAACGCGGCACCGGCTTTTACCACCATGGTTTGCACCGAGAAGGCGATACTTTCAATGCGAACGCCCAGCGCGTAGTCGCCATAATCCACGGTATCCGCGACCATAATCACCAGCATCACCCAGAAGAAAGCCCCGCCAATGTTAACCAGAATCCCGGACAGCGAAATCAGCGTGGCGCTCTGCGGCGCATACATGCCCACCACCAGCAGCAGCAGACAGCTCATCACCGGCAGCACCGAGGCGCTAATCCAGATCGCCCGCCGTGAGAAGCGCGCCACCAGTTTCGGGAAGCAGAGGATGGCGATCAGGTTGGCGATCCCGGCATACATCATGTACCACGGGAACAGCTCTGCCCGGCCCACCACATAGGTGAAGTAGTAGATGGCAAATGCGGTAATCACGTTATGTGCCAGATTCCAGGCCAGCGCCATCAGCAGCAGCGCAAACAAGGGGCGGTTGCGGAAAATCATGCTGAGTACGGCTTTAATGGTGGTCTGCTCTGGCGCATTCGGCACGGCAGAGGAAGAGTATTTCTCTTCGATATTACGCAGCGTGATGATCGCAGAGAGGATAAAAAACACCACCAGGATCAGCGAGAACAGCATGAACCCCTGCCCTTTGTTGCCGTCACCCAGGTAGTTCACCAGCGGCAGACCGATCACCCCGGTGGTGTAACCCGCCAGACTGGCGAAGAAACGCGGCCACGGGATCAGCGCTTCACGTTCCCGTTTGTCGAGGGTAATGCAGGGCACCAGCGACCAGAACGGCACGTCCATCAGGGTATAGGTAAAGCCCCACAGCAGGTAGGTCGCCCAAATCCACGCAATCAGCGCACCGCCCTCGAAGTTATGCGCACAGAAAACGGAGACCAGCACCACCGAATTGCTCAGCGTACCAATCAATATCCAGGGTTTAAACTTGCCCCAGCGGGTGCGGGTGCGCTCAACAATCCAGCCCATCACCGGGTCAAAGAAGGCATCAAGAATGCGCGCCACCAGGAACAGTGAGGCCACCATACTGACCGATACCCCAACCACATCGGTGTAGTAGTACATCAGATACATATAGATAATGCCGATGGCAAAATCCTTACCGAATGCCCCCAGCCCGTAGCTGATTTTTGTTTTTACCGAAACTGTCATCGTGATTAATCCCTGCCAGTGTCATCGTAAATGGCGGCCATAAGTGGCCGCCACGAGCCAAAGCGCTGTACCCGTTTCAGGGATTAACGGTAAGTGGGTAACCAGTCACCGTGAGCGGCGATCAGTTCGTCGCACAGCTTCACCGTGTCATCAATCGACAGTTCAGCAGAGGTGTGCGGGTCAAGCAGCGCAGCATGGTAGATATGCTCTTTTTTATGGCTGATCGCGGCCTCAATGGTCAGCAGCTGGCTATTAATATTGGTGCGGTTAAGCGCCGCCAGCTGTGGCGGCAGGTCGCCGACATAACATGGCGTCACACCCTGACCATCCACCAGACACGGCACCTCTACGCAAGCCTGGGACGGCAGGTTGGTGATCAGCCCGTGATTCAGAACGTTGCCGCCAATCTTATACGGCACATCGGTTTCCATCGCTTCAATCATCCACGACGCGTACTCGTGGCTGCGCGTATGGCTGAGGTTCTCGTTTTGCGTCAGCTTATCGCGCTGCTGATGCCAGCGGTCGATCTGCTCAATACAGCGACGCGGATATTCATCCAGCGGAATATTAAAACGCTCAATCAGCTCGGGATAGTTGCGCTTGATCCAGTACGGCATATATTCCGCATTATGTTCGGAGGACTCGGTGACGTAATAGCCAAAGACGCGCATGATTTCGTGACGTACCATATCGTCATGTTTATCCGACAGGGCCAACGCGCGGCGTTTGATCTCCGGGTAAATGTCTTCGCCATCACGGGTAATATTGAGCAACCACGCCATATGGTTGATACCGGCAATCTGCCATTTCACACCGTCCATCGACATATCAACGGACTTCAGCAGTGTCTCAGCACAAACCTGCACGCTGTGGCACAGGCCAACGGTTTTAATCCCCGTGTGTTGCAGCATGGCACCGGTCAGCGACGCCATCGGGTTGGTGTAGTTCAGCAGCCAGGCATCCGGGCACACCGCTTCCATATCACGGGCGAAATCCAGCATCACCGGAATGGTGCGTAATGCACGGAAAATCCCGCCAATACCGAGAGTATCGGCAATGGTCTGGCGCAGTCCGTACTTTTTTGCGATCTCAAAATCAGTAATGGTGCAGGGATCGTAGCCGCCGACCTGGATGGCGTTAATCACATAGCTGGCCCCCTGCAACGCATGGCGGCGCTGCTCCACGCCGGCGTATTTCTCAATGCGAGCTTTGCCCTGGCACAGATTGGCATTGAGATTATTCAGCATCAGCCAGGAGTCATTAAGCCGTTCAGCGTCAATGTCATACAGGGCGATATCCACCTGCTGCAACGCGGGCGTTGCCAGAATATCCCCCAGTACATTCTTCGCAAATACCGTACTGCCTGCCCCGAGAAACGTAATTTTCATTGTTGTGCCCTTTTGAATCCATGAGGTGAAGTTGCACTCACTTTAGGCAGCAGGCGCACGGCTGCCTATGTCATTTTTTGACATTGATATGGTGAAAAACGACCGCCAAATCGAACTGTGATCTGGCTCGCTAATTACCGTCCCCGACGAGCAAAATAACGGTGCAATGTCACAACCCGGGTTTATTTCACGCAACCAGCTGACGATTCACTGCTGTAATAAGCTGAAAAATAAAAGGAAGATGCCATGCAGAAAGATATTCACCCCGATGACATTGCCCAGTTTGGTCTGAACATTTATCAGTACGGGCATGAAGTCTGCGCCAGCCAGCACAGCTATGGCCCCGCAGTGCGCCAGCACTATCTTTTACATTATGTGATACGCGGCGGCGGGACGCTGTTTAGCGGCGATCGGCGCTGGCCCGTGCGTCAGGGGGAGGCGTTTCTTATCCATCCGCATGAGATCACCACCTACACCGCCGATAAACAGCGGCCATGGGAATATATGTGGGTGGAACTGGATGGATTGATTGCGTTGAGAAGCCTGGAAAAATGCGGGTTACGCCGTGACATGCCATTGTATCGGCCAAAAGAGACGCTTTCTCCCTGCCCTGCCTACCCCTATTTGCAACAACTGGTGGCACAGGACCCGGTACATTCGCTGCGTATCGCCGGGTTAACCTGCCTGTTTCTTGATGCATTAATCGCCAACGCGCACCACGAGGACGGTGAGGAAACCCGTTGCGGAAATAAACACCTGGACAGTGCCATTCAGTTTATTGAACGCCACTACCACCGTAATCTCGCGATTGGCGAGGTGGCAGACCACTGCAATATTGACCGCAGCTATCTCAGCCGCCTGTTTCAGCAGCAGTTCGGCTATGGTCCGAAACAGTATCTGTTGTTGCTGCGGATGGAGGTGGCCACTTCGCTGCTCTCTGACCCCAGCCTGCCAATAAAAGTAATAGCCTATTCACTGGGTTACACCAGTCAGATGCAGTTTGCCAAGGTATTTCAGCAACATTTTCACTGCTCCCCTACGCAGTGGCGGCGCGAGAAAGCCCGCCCGGCCTGATGGGTGGCTGAGATTCTGCCATACTCTGTGGCACTGCCCGGCTACGGGCCGGATTCTCATCACCGTGAGGCGCCCGATGAATACTGAACTCAGCCCATCCCCTGCCTACGGCCAACTGCACAGCGCCCTGCTGGAACAACGTTCCCGGGTGCAGTCAGCAGAGGTAATTCATACCATTAATCGTGCATTACTGGCCGGAGAACGGGTCAGTGCAGCGTTTTATGACCTCAGCCAGCTTAAGCTCCTGCAACAGCGAAAAATTTTGCCGCTGATCACCCCGGAAACCGAAGATGAAGTGGCCGCTTTTATTGCTGCGCTTAACCCAGTGGTTCCTGCCGCGCTGGTGAATGAAGCCCAGTTTTGTGAGCTGCAGCAGCGTGTCAGCCATCTGAGTGAGCACTTTCGCTGGCAGCATGCCAGCCTGCCGCTGGTGCAGAATGCGCTGTTTGTCCGCACCTGGCACCACTGGCAGCAAACGCTGGAGACCCTGTTCAGCGCGGGCGATAATGCCGCGGTGTTTACCCGGCTTGAGCAGGTATTGAATGATTCCAGCGGTAAGATCCCGGTGCTGGGTGAAGCGCGTGAACTGTACCGGGCGCTGGAAGGATTACTGGTGAGTTGCCGCCAGAAGGCGGAAGAAAGCAGCGGCGAGCAGGATGCACTGGCGGGATATGTTGCCGCCGCCGACATCGCCACCCGGGGGATTATCACCTTTGGTGCCACTGCTGAGGCGGTATTACGCGGCCGCCCGCTTCCCACGGAGGCACAGCTGAAAACCCGCATTAAAGAGCATCACACCAGCGTCACCGAGCGCATGCATCCGTGGTTTTCAACCGTGTAGTCAGCCCGCTATTATTCGATAAAAGTGGCAAGCGGAATGCTGAACCGTTTCGCCAGCGCTCTCATATGTTCCAGCGTTAAGGCCCGCTGGCCACTCATGATCATACTCACCAGCGAGCGGCTGCCAATCTCCTGTTGGAAGCTGCTCTGGTTCAGGCCATGCTGATCCATTAAAACCCGCAGTACTGACAGCTCGCGCGGTGTTGCATCAATACGCGCATTAAAATCCGCGAATGCCGGTGCAACATTTTCCCAGGCGGAAATTTTCTTCGCCAGAATATCGATCAGTGGATTTTCATCATCGTGATCGATCAGGTACTCCACCAGCACCAGTGCCTCTTCATAGTCATGTGTGGTTGCTTGACGACCAAGGAAAGGAATCGCATGAATCAGTGCAGCACTGGCACTGAGTGCGGTATGAAATTTTTTTTCTGCAACCCTCATTCCGGGTGCCTCCGATAGTAGTCCGTTAACCTGTCGTATTCATCGTGCGTAACAATATGCTTAATAAATACATTTTGTGTCTCAAACTTGATATAGGTAATGATGCGCAGGTGGTTCCCTGCGGCATTGATGACCCACCATTTACGCCGATACTTGAATCTGTCCAGTGAGGCAAACTGGGCTTTCAACTGCTCAGGTGTAATGTAATCCCTTGAGTTCAGTACCCTCCAGATATCATCAAGCGAGAGTGCTGCGTTCGGATAGCAGCGGGCAGCCTCGATAAACGGTCGTCTTGAGATAACATGCATAGATCCCTCTTCGTTATCATGGTTGCAAAGTATACAGACATCCCTTCATGGTCACAATATGTGAACAATTATTTTATCGCAGACCGCTTTATCTGGCTATTTGCTGACGGCGATTTTGCGAGGCACTATTTGTAAATCAGCGCCTCAGGCGCTACTCTGGCGGCGGTTTCCACTGAAAATGATGGATATAGATTCACTATGCCAGCCCCCGTCAAACGTAAAAACGATCCGGAAGGGTTAAAGAAACGCATCCTTGCCAGCGCCCTCACCACCTTTGCTGAATTCGGCTTGCAGGGTGCACGTATGGAGCAGATTGCCGAGGATGCACAGACCACCAAGCGAATGGTGGTGTATCACTTCACTAATAAAGAGCAGCTGTATATCGAGGTTCTGCACCTGGTGTATCGCGAGATCCGCCAGCATGAGACCGGCCTGAATCTGGCCGAGATGTCACCAGGCCTGGCCATTGCCCGCCTGGCGGAAGCCAGCTTCGATTATCACATTTCGCATCCCGATTTTATGCGGCTGATCTGCAGTGAGAACCTGATGCGTGGCCGCTATATTCGCCAGTCAGAGACGATAAAAACGCTGAACCAAAGCGCGCTGGATGTACTGGATGCGGTACTGATACGCGGAAAACAGAGCGGTGAGTTTGATCCGCATGTCACCACCGTGGACGTTCACCGCCTGATCAGCAGCATCAGCTTCCACAACGTCGGCAACCATTACACCTTCCATACGCTGTTTGGCGGCAATGAAACCGAACAGCAGAGCCTGGCGCGTAACCGCCGGTTAGTGGTGGATGCCACGCTGCGTTATCTGCGCCCTGAGCACTAATCTCTACAGCCCATTTAAATCGGTACAACTCACAATTACCCCGCTATGCCCTGAGGTATCCCCACAAAAATGAATGGCTGATCATTCGGCTTCAGGTCTGAGGCCAGTTTGAGCACGCCGGATCGGCAACTGCCGCATCCATGCGGGCCTCGGCACGCGGCGTCCCTGCCGCGTGACGTCCGGCTTACCTCAAACTGGCCCCATCCCCGCAGAACGTCTGCTCGCTGTGGGTATTACAACCCCCACCATGTGACAGTCTCTGCGGATTGATTTGAATCAGGATTAAAGAAGGTGGCTGCCAATAATGCAGGTCTTGTTTTGTGGGGATCCCTCAGCGCTATGCCCTCATAGCGGGGTTTTTCGTCTACGCTTAGCGTCTGGCTGAACTGCCTGCCATCGCCCTCCATTCACCCGTTATTGTCCTGAACAGGAGCTGTCAATGACTCGCGAAACGACCGACTATTCTCGCCGACAGCCACATCTTTCCCCCCAGCATCCCCTGGTGTGGAACTGAGCACAGAATGCCACGCTGGCATGCCGAAGTGCAGCCGCATATGCATGGGAGAAGCAACCCGATCCTGATGCCCGCTATTACACGCTGAATAAGCTGTGGTGGAACGCTGTATCGTAGGGGTCAGACATGTCTGACCCGGGCGGGGCTTGCCCCGCCCCTACGCATAATCACACGACGTACCGCCCCGTGCCCAGATTAGTTGTATCGTAGGGGTCAGACATGTCTGACCCGGGCGCGGCATGCCCAGCCCCTGCAAAATCAGGCGCCCCTGCTGCTATTTTTCTGGCGCAAACAGCGGCACGGGTTGGCCGCTGATATAGCGTTTGCGTAGTTTCGCCGAGAGATGGTCCATGATCATTACGATCACGACCATGATCAGGGTAATAAACATCACCACATCCCAGTTCCACAGGCGCATATTTTCGGCATACACCAGGCCGATACCGCCAGCGCCGACAAAGCCCAGCACGGCCGCCGAACGGGTATTCGACTCAATCTGATACAGACTCAGCGCCAGAAACGCCGGGAATGACTGGGTGAAAATACCGTAACGGTGTTTTTGCAGGCTGTTGGCCCCCACCGCATTTAACCCGCGTCCTGGTGAACGTTCCACGGCTTCATGCCCTTCGGCATAGAGTTTCCCCAGCAGCCCGACGTCCTGCATGATAATCGCCAGCACCCCTGCCAGCGGCCCCATGCCGACAGCACGCACGAAAATCAGCCCCCAGATTGCCATATCAATTCCGCGCAGGATATCCAGCAGGCGACGAACCACCAGCGCCACCGGACGCAGCACAGGCGTGGCCATCACGTTGCGTGCTGCAAGAAATGACAGCGGTAAGGCCAGCAGTGTGGCGGTGATCGTACCGGCGAAGACAATCGCCAGCGTGATAAAGATCTGGCTGAAATAGTAGGCAAACGGCCAGTTCGCCACGTCATGCCAGACAAACATGCGCATAAAATAGTGCGCCAGCTGGCCTAAGCCAATAGTGAGCTGCTGCCAGCTGATGCCAAACTGGGTGAAGAAAAACACGTAGTAAAGCAGGATGGCTGCCGCAATCAGCCCGATGCGCCTCAGGTAGCTGCGCTGAATGGCAAACAGCGCCTGATGCTGCTGCTTCATGCCTTCCAGCTTGTCACTGCCGATTAATCCCATCATGAGCGGTTTCCTTCCACAACGCGCTGGCGCACCCGCCCGGAGACCATGTCCAGCAGTGAGACCACCACGATAATCAGTATCAGCGTCATACTGACCTGGTCATAACGGTCCAGTTTGATGTTGGTCATCAGCTCCTGGCCGATGCCCCCCGCCCCCACCAGTCCGAGGATCGTGGACTGACGGAAATTCACCTCAAAACGCATAAAACCATACGAGAGAAACACCGGTTTGACCTGCGGCCAGAGCGCGAAACGCATACGCTGCAACGACGATGCACCGCAGGATGCCAGGCCGCGCACCGGTTTATCTGACGCACTTTCAATCGCTTCATAGAACAGTTTGGTCAGGCTGCCAATGGTGTGCAGCGCCAGTGCCAGAAAGCCCGGGATCACACCAATACCAAACGCCATGACAAACATCACTGCCCACGCCAGTTCCGGCATGGTACGCAGGAAAGCCACACAGGTACGAATGGCGAAACTCACGCTGCGCGGTGTCTGGGTGTTGCTGGCAGCGAAAAAGGCCAATACGCCCGCCACCATCACCGATGCCAGGGTCGCGGCCAGCGCCAGTTGCAGTGTTTCCCAAATCAGCGGCAGCTGAATAGGCAGACGATAGCCCCAGTAAGCCAGTGAGCCTTCCGTATGGCTGTCGGCAAACAAGCGTGAGGCGCTCAGCGTGGGCACGGTTTCCGCGAGGTAATCGAAAAAGTGCGGCAACGACACCCAGATGGTGTGCAGATTAAATTCCGCCATCTGGCCGGAGGCGAGGTACAGCACCAGCAGCGTCAGGGACCACAGCAGCGTGTCGCGCTTCTGCTTACCGCGGATCTGCTGGTAATAGCGTTCAAAATCGGGATGTGTCATGCGGATACCTGAGTGAAGGATCGACGGCAGTCGACCCTTATCAGCGGAGAAGAGAACGGGTGATTAACGGGCTTTGGTCAGCGCACGTTTCATATCGATGATCGCCTGATAATCAGCCACTGTAGCCGGGCCGATATGCTGGGCGCCACCCACGGCTTTGACGAAGCAGCTGTGATGTTCGGTATCCAGCTTTTTGATGGCCGTGACCAGCTTCGCTTTGAAATCAGCAGGCAGCTTGTTGCTCACCAGCACCGGACCGTTCGGGATCAGCGGTGACTGCCAGATGATACGAATTTTCTTCATCAGGTCCGGGTTACCGGCACGGATCATTCGGGTGAATGCACCGCTGGTGTAACCGGTGTTGTAATCGCCGATCATCGAGGCCCAGGTCACTGCGCCTTCGAACTGACCGTTCAGCACGCCCAGTACATCCTGCTCGTGGCCGCCGGAGAAGGTCACGCTGGAGAAGTGGCCTTTGTATTTGTCATCCACCGAACCGCCAAACTCTTTCTTGAAGCTTTCGTTCGGGATCAGGAAGCCGGAAGTGGAATCCGGGTCGGCCATACCAAATGATTTGCCTTTCAGGTCGGCCAGTGTTTTGTACGGACTGTCCGCTTTCACAACGACAACAGAGTGATAGCCGCGTGATTTATCGGCGTCATCCACCACAATGCCAACCACATCGACAGCTTTCGGGTCATTGATGTAGACCGAGGCATACGATGACGGTGACATGCTCAGCACCATATCCACTTTGCCGCCGATCAGGCCCTGGATCACACCAGAATAGTCAGACGAATTACGCAGTTTGGTATCAACGTTCAGCTCTTTATCGAAGAAATCTTTCACGCACTGGTTATCACCAATCTGCTGCGTGGCATTCTGGCCGCCGAGGATACCTAAATTCAGTTCTTTCGGTGCGTCAGCGGCAGAGACGTTAGCTGCCATCACACTACCGATTACTGCTGCGAGAATCATTTTTTTCATTGCTGAGTTCCGTGTCCCATAAAAGTGTTATTACCCGTCATGCCTGCGGTGTGACCGTCAGCCGTGATGGGCATCGTTAAGTTCAGAGTTTTCGTCGCCATACAACACATGCAAAAGATCATCGGTCAGTTCTGACGGATGGCCGTCAAACACAATGCGGCCCTTAGCAACGCCAATGGCACGCGTACAATATTCTTTCACCAGCTCCACCGAGTGCAGGTTCACCATCACGCTGATGCCGTTTTCACTCACCTGACGCAGCACATCCATAATGCGCCGGGTGTTTTTTGGGTCGAGCGAGGCAACCGGCTCATCGGCCAGCAAAATCTTCGGGTTCTGCATCAGCGCGCGGCAGATCGCCACACGCTGCATCTGTCCACCGGAGAGATTTTCTGCCCGCTGCAAGGCCTGAGGCAGCATGTTCAGCCACTCCAGCAGGCCGATAGCGCGGGCACGATCGGCATCGGGGAAGATTTTAAAGAAGGATTTCAGCGTCGAGGTCTGGCTCAGACGGCCCAGCAGGACATTGGTCAGCACATCCAGCCGCGGTACCAGGCAGAAATCCTGGAAGATCATGCCGCACTCGCTGCGCCACTGGCGCATCTGCCGGGTATTCAGCTCAACAATGTTCTGTTGTTTGCCATGATCATTGAAGTGAAGGATGGCGCCTTCGCTGGCCGGGAGGGTGCCATTCAGCACATGCAGCAGCGTTGATTTTCCTGCGCCGCTGCGACCAATCACCGCCACCAGCTCACCGGCATGCAGGTCAAAGTTAATGTCCTGCAAGACCCGCGTCTGTGTGCCGTATGATTTTCCGAGTCCATTCACTGCCAGCACTTTTGCACGATGCTCCGCGTGGGGGATCGCCTGCTGCTGGGGGGCAATTTTTAACAATGCCTGTGCCATGTGTTGTCCATTATCAGGTTGCGCGTTATCCGCTGTGCGCCCTATTAACCACCTGTGCGATGAAAGTTTAATGACAGAGGGGTGATGGAAGCATGACAGACCGAAAAGGGCACTGAGCAAATTAACAAAGATTGAATGTTTATCCCCTCCCGCCGATAACCCTGTGGACAGCTAACTCTAATAATAAGGTCCACCATGTTTTCCACTATTGCATCAGGTATCACGTCACGCCTTGCGTGGCAGAAACGCACTCACTCTTCTGCCACGCTTGACTCATTAAAAGACTCTATCGCCATGATCGAATTCATGACCGATGGCACCATCATCACGGCTAATAGCTTGTTTCTTGAGAAAATGGGCTACGAACTGAATGAGGTGGTCGGGCAGCATCACAGCCTGTTTTGCACGCCGGACCTGTTGGCGTCGCGCCAGTATCAGGACTTCTGGATGCGGCTGAATCGCGGGGAAAGTTTCAGCGATAAATTTCTGCGCGTGGCGCAAAATGGCCGTCCGGTGTGGCTCGAAGCCAACTATGTACCGGTGCGGGATCGTAACGGGCGCGTGTTCAAAATTATTAAGCTCGCTACCGACATCACGTCGCGCATTATGGATGCCCAGGAGCAACGGGCAATGACCAATGCTATCGAGCGCTCAATGGCGGTGATTGCCTTTAACCTTAAAGGCGAAGTGCTGAAAGCTAACGATAACTTTCTTAAAACCATGGGATATCGCGCCAGTGAAATTATCGGTGCGCATCACAGCCAGTTCTGTTCCGCAACATTGCGCAGCAGCCCGGAATACACACTGTTCTGGCAGAAGCTCAACCGTGGTGAGTTTATTTCCGGCCAGTTTCAGCGCGTCAACAAGCAAGGGTCTACCCTCTGGCTGCGCGCGACCTATAACCCGGTGTTCGACGACAGTGGTGAGCTGTATAAAGTGGTGAAGTTTGCCACCGATGTCACCGCCCAGGTTGAGAAAAACCAGCTAGAGCGTGATGCAGCCCAACAGGCTTATCAAACGGCGCTGCAAACCAGCGAAAGCACAAAACGCGGTGCCAGCGTGATTGCCAACAGCGTGCAGACCATGAATGAACTGGCAGGTGAACTGCACGGGATCTCTGGCGATATCACCGGGCTCGGGGATTCCTCAGACAGTATCGGCCAGATCGTGACCAGTATTCGTCGTATTGCCGATCAGACCAACCTGCTGGCCCTCAATGCGGCGGTGGAAGCCGCCCGCGCAGGCACGCAGGGTCGCAGCTTCGCGGTGGTGGCCAACGAAGTGCGCACGCTGGCGCAAAACATCAACCGCGCCACCACCGAAATCGAACAGATGGTGCAGCAAAATCACCTGCTGGCGAGCAAAGCGCAGAAAGGCATTACCTCAAACCTGCAACGTGCCGACCGTGGCGTGGAACTGGCGCAGGAAGCCGGCGGCGTTATCGCCGATATCCGCGACAGCTCAGATAATGTGTTACGCGCCATCGGCCACGTCACCGCCGCGTTAAAGAGCGATTAAGCGTCGTCTCATCAACCTGCACAACGGCATTATCACTCCGGCAAAAAGGCCGACCCGAAAAGGTCGGCCAACGCAACAGGATCTTCATCAGCAAAGCTGAAGGCATACGTCAGGCGTATACCCTCTGTCATTTAATTTTGCATTTTTTCCAAAGTATCATCAATTCGTAAACTACAGATAGCCATAGCGATGGCGAATATCATTACTGTTGGACCGTAAATTAAAACAGAATCCGTCAGCCCCGTGATAAACAGTGAAGCGATTGGTAGATAAAACCCCTTATATAAGGAAGGTTTTAACAGTGCGACAAAGCCCACACTGAATAATAACAGTAACGATAAAAATCCTGCTATTCCTTGTAAACTAGTCACTTCAAGGAATTCATTATGCAGATTGTATTTCACATTGGTATAGGCGATGACGTTTTTGGGCTGTACTTCGTGAATGTATCCATGTGCACTCACTGTACGTTCATCAGGAGAGGAAAAACCGTACCGACCATCAATAAAATGTAGCCCACCCTGCCAAATGGCAAATCTCGCTCCTACAGAGGTTGAGCTATTGGCATTGTAACTTTCGATATTATTTATTGCTTGAACCCAACGCTGCTGTGTAAAAAAAAACAGAGAAACGAAGAATACGACAGCCAGTACAATACTCTTCCAGCTGGAAATAATATTTTTCCATCCCAATACTGAGATAGCGTAATACGTTGAGATAAAAATGAAGGCAAGATAAGTAATTCTGGTACCACAGAGCACCAGAACGAATAATGAGGTCACTACGAATAGAAAATCGATAGTTTTCCATACAGGCTGACAAGTAAAACGTCTTAACCACAGATAGCAACAGTATATAAATATGACCATATAAGATGCGCTTGAAGCTGCATCCGCTGTTAGTTTGATTCGGTTGTGAGTCACCAGATAATGCTCATGAACACCCGAAATTAATGTCAGGAACATTCCTAAAAAAATAATAGCCTTGGAATAACCCACGACTTTGAAGGAGATCCGGTTACCAAACATCATTATCGCGGCGATAACAAACACCCCTAACAACAGTCGCTTGCCTCCCAGCAAGTAGTTTTGAATAATTCCCAAAGCATTAGAAGACAGTTCGTAATGATGATAATTCAAATAACCGACCCAAGCCAATCGAATTAACGCGATTAACGCCAAAGAAAAAATAAGGAAGAAACCGAGTTTGGACACCCTACTCCTGGCATCTTTGTTTGCAACACCCAGCAGTGTCAATCCAATGCTAAGATAGCCAGAAAAATAAAAAACCTTCTGTGAAATACCATAAGTAATGAGATTAAAAGACAATGAAACACATAAAAGGACCAACACAACATTAATCAGCTTAGTCACTAAATTAGCTTTATAAAGATCAACTTTCATCATTTTCCTGACAATTTATTATATAATATTTTTTTGAATCTTTCCATGTAAGACGACTCATAAAATGCAGAAATACTTTCCCTGATATCGTTCTGCGAAGTCTTTAATACATCATCTTTTATCCCATTAAGGATCTTAACGAGTTGCTGCACATTATTCGTTTCATAAAGCTGTCCATTGACACCCGGTTGAATAATCTCTGCAGGTCCGCTTATGCAATCAGATGAAACACAATATATACCACGTGCCATGGCCTCAAGTAACACTAAAGGCAAACCTTCATTATTCGAGGTTAAAAGCAAACAAGTAACATCGCCAATGTTATTACTCACATATCCCCATGAGTCATCTTGCCAGCCATGCCAGGTTATTCTATTTTCTACCTTGCAGGTAGCGGCATAATCTTTACACCGTAGGATATCATTCCCATCACCAACAATATCTAATGACCACTCGAAAGATAGCTGACTGACTGCATCAATCAAATCCTTTAACTGTTTTTGATCTTCAAAATGTACGCGACCAACATAAAGAAACTTTACTTTACGTGAACGTGGAATAACCGAATTACTCCGCTTAACAGGATTATAAACAACATCGATACTATCAGGGCTAACCCCCAACTCAATCAACTGCTCTTTAATTCCCGTACTGATGGAAAAATGATGGTCGGCCAGTTTCAAATAATGAGGACGGTATCGGTATTTTGGTGGTAAATGCATCCATGTTGATAAACTGGCGCGCTGGAGGGAGAGTGTCAGTGCGCGACGAGAGATAAGACATGAAATAGTATTTAAGGCAATAACATGGTCCGGCTTCTCTTTACGCAAAAAAAATGCCAGTCGTATGCTGTGGATAAGACGAGTTATTTTAGGATTTCTGACTATATTGGCACTCGAACCCCAAACGATACTTCGCATCCAGGTATCTGATTGACTCTTAATCTGTTGGTTAATGATGAATAAACCGGCAGAAATTTTGCGATCAGAATTAAGTTGGTTAATCAGATGGCAAGTTACATTCTCCATGCCGCCTCGACCATTGAGCATTTCAACGACAAAGACTATTTTTTTGGACGCGTTCATATTTTGCGTGTTCAGTATCATTTAATTCGGAAATTGTACCAATGATACATGCCGAGTGTACAGCTAGGCAACTACTTAGGAATTTTCTGTACAGTGAGGCCAGGGGTCAAAGAATCCACTTCTCAACAATAGCTTATGTCCTGCTACCGCCTGATTTATCTCGGCATATTCTACGCGCCATCAGCCACGTCACCGCCGCGTTAAAGAGCGATTAAGCGTCGTCTCATCAACCTGCACAACGGCATTATCACTCCGGCAAAAAGGCCGACCCGAAAAGGTCGGCCACTGCGAATAATCAGATCTGTTTATTGATAAGCCGCATCAAAGAAAGCCTTTTCCAGCGTCACGGCGCGCAGGAAGAAATCCTCACACTGCGCCTGCTGTGCCGGGCCAACACGGTCGAGCTCCTGACGTAAAAAGGCGACAAATTCGCGGAAATCGGGGTTATCGTGCAACATAATCCACTCGGCGTGAACAAAACTGGCAGGCAATGGCAGCGGGGCCTGTGACGCCCAGTCGAGGTACAGCCACTCGGCGACATTGAGCACGGTCAGGATCACCGCATAGGAGCGCGTGGCAGCGGCCTCCAGCATGATCGCCTTGAATCCCGCAGTGGGAGAAGTGTCCGGTTCGGCGTCGCGCTGCGCAGCGCTGACGTCCAGCGCCTCAAATGCGCGCAGAAAATAGGTGTTCTCTTCACCGGAGACAACCCCGGCGCAGCGACCAAAGCGCAGGCGGGCTGCGGGGCTGTCGGCACTGGCAATGGCCGATCCGACTAAGGTGAGGAAGCTGTCGAGAAAACGGTGATCCTGGGTGAGGTAAGTGCTCATCACCTGGCGATCCACGCTGCCATCATAGAGTTCACGAACAAAGCGATGCGTGACGGCCTGTGTCCAGATGGGCTGGCTCAGGGTACGGAGTGTGTCAGTAAAACGAGTGGTCATCAGGTAGTCCTTATAAGCAGACTACCGGCAAAAGAGAGGTAAGTTGCCCCATCCCTTCGCCGGCATTATCCGGATCAGGTGTTAAGGGTCATCGCGCTGAATCTTTTACGATTTCTCAGCCAGTTGCCTGGCTCCCCCTGGAGGGGGAATTAAGTCAGGAATTTGCCGGAACGTCAATGTTGCTGAAGCGGGACATCGGGCGAGGCATGCCTCACCCCTACAGAATGCGCAGGTCAGTGGGTGTTGCATTACGGGACATCGGGCGAGGCATGCCTCGCCCCTACAGAAGCGCAGGTCAGTGGGGGTTGCATTACGGGACGCGGGCGAGGCATGCCTCGCCCCTACAGAAGCGCAGGTCAGTGGGGGTTGCATTACGGGACATTGGGCGAGGCATGCCTCGCCTCTACAGAATGTGCAGGTCAGTGGGTGTTGCATTACGGGACGCGGCGAGGCATGCCTCACCTCTACAGAATGTACAGGTCAGTGGGTGTTGCATTACGGGACGCGGGCGAGGCATGCCTCGCCCCTACAGAAGCGCAGGTCAGTGGGGGTTGCGTAGGGGCGGGTCATGACCCGCCCGCCGTCAACGGGGCGGCGTTAACAACGCCGAAAAACCCTGTAACGTCTCACTCAATGGCCCATCATTACTTAACGTCATACACCCTGCCGCCACCGGCTCTGCCGCACGCTGCAACCGCTGTTCAATGGCGGCTTCATCCTCGCGACCGCGCTGGCGCAGTCGCCCGGCGAGGATCTCCGCCGACACCTTCAAACACACCGGCAACAGCCGCTCACCGTAACGCTGACGGGCAGCCGCCAGATGCAGCCGTGAACCGTTCACCACCACATCCAGCCCACTTGCCAGCCACTGATCGATCTCAATACCCAGCCCGTAGTAAAAATGATGCGCCTGCCAGTCGAGGGCAAACAGACCGTATTCACGCCGACGTCGGAACTCATGCTCGCTGAGGGCGATATGGTTTTCGCCCCCGGCGCTGGCGCTGCGGGTGATATAGCGATGCGCCACAATCATCCGCTCTGGTGCGCATTCACGCAGCGCCAGTAGCAGGCTGTCTTTGCCGGAGCCGGAAGCGCCCATCAGCCAGATCAGCCGCCCCATCAGAACACCTTCCTGCCCTGCGCCCACACCGACGATACATAGACCTGATCGCGGTGCGCACGCACCAGCACCAGATCGGCCCGTTTGCCTTCATCAATCACACCGCGATCGTCAAGGCCGATGGAACGGGCCGGGTTACGCGTCACTAGCGCGATGGCCGCAGGCAGCGTCATGCTGTGACGTTCATCGGCGGCAAGACGGAATGCCGCATCCAGCAGGCTGGCGGGATAGTAATCCGACGAGAGAATATCCAGCAGCCCCAGCTGTGCCAGCTCGCTGGCCGCCACGTTACCCGAGTGCGAGCCGCCACGCACAATATTCGGCGCACCCATCAGTATCTGTAAGCCCATTTCACGCGAGGCGCGTGCGGCCTCTTCGGTGGTCGGGAACTCAGCGATAACACTGCCTACCCCTTTCGATTCAACCACGTGTTCATAGGTGGCGTCATCGTGGCTGGCCAGCGGAATGTGATACTGACGACACCAGGCAGAAATCGCCTCACGGTTCGGCGTGGACCAGCGGGCCGCCAGGCGTAGCTGATCGGCCTCGTACTCATCAAGCTGCCGATCGCTGAGCTGATATTTGCCGCCAAAATAGGTGCGCCACGCCGCCAGCGACACATACTGGCGCTGCCCGGGTGAGTGATCCATCAGTGACACCAGCGACAGTGCCGGGTTACACATCAGTTGTTCAAACAGCGGCAGCGTTGAGTCATGGGGCAGTTCACAGCGCAGGTGCAGGCGATGTTCGGCACGGTTCAGGCCGTGCTTCTGCGCATGGCGAATCGCATCGATCATCTTGTTCAGATTCTCCATGCGGTGGCCGCCATCGCGCACATCGCCCACGCCAATCGCATCCAGCACCGTGGTAATGCCGCTGGCGACAATCAGCGCATCATGGCTGCTCATGGCAGAGTGCGCAGGCCAGTCCACCTTCGGGCGCGGGGTAAAGAACTTATCCAGATTGTCAGTATGCAGCTCGACCATGCCGGGCATCAGCCAGCCGCCCTCGCCGTCAATTGCTGCCGGAAGCTGGCTTTGTGTGTCAGAGAAGGCGCGGATCACGCCATTTTCACAGGCCAGCGATCCCTCAACCACTTTATTTTCCAGGATAAGTTTGACGTTATTGATGATCATTCGGCGTGCTCCAGGGCAACAGGTTGCATCACATGCAGACGGTCAGCGATGCGATCGCGCACCGCGTTATCATGAAAAATGCCGACAATCGCCGCGCCGCGCTGGCGCGCCTCTTCAATCAGCGCCACCACGGCAGCGCTGTTGGCGGTATCGAGTGAGGCGGTCGGCTCATCCAACAACAGGATCGGCGAGTCGGCAATAAACCCGCGCGCAATATTGACGCGCTGCTGCTCACCGCCGGAAAACGTCGACGGTGCCAGTGCCCACAGGCGCGACGGCACGTTAAGGCGGCCCAGCAATGCTTTGGCACGCTCTTCGCTCTGGGATCGCGACACACCACGCTCCAGCAGCGGCTGCATCACTACCTCCAGCGTGGAAATCCGCGGGATGACGCGCAAAAACTGGCTGACCCAGCCAATCGTATCTCGGCGAATGCTGAGGATCTGGCGCGCCGGGGCGCTGACCAGGTCAACCCACTGCTGCTGATGATCCACCCAGATATGCCCGCTATCCGGCAGATAGTTCGCATACAGCGAACGCAGCAGCGTGGATTTACCGCTGCCTGAATGACCGTGCAGCACCACGCACTCCCCGGCAGCCACCTGTAAGGAGGCGTTACGTAACACCGGCAGTTCTGCCCCCTGCTGATTGTGCATCACAAAGGTTTTTGACAGATTTTCGACACGCAGTTTCAGATTCATAATGATTCCCGTAGGGGTATTTAAACAATGGATGAGACCAGCAGCTGGGTATACGGATGATGCGGATCATCCAGCACCCGGTCGGTCAGGCCACTCTCCACCACTTTCCCCTCTTTCATCACCAGCAGACGGTGTGCCAGCAGACGCGCCACACCGAGGTCGTGGGTGACAATCACCACCGCCAGATTCAGATCGCGGACCAGACTGCGCAGCAGATCCAGTAGTCGCGCCTGCACCGACACATCCAACCCGCCGGTGGGTTCATCCATAAACACCAGCGTCGGATGCGTCACCAGATTACGGGCGATTTGCAGACGCTGCTGCATGCCGCCGGAGAACGTACCCGGCAGGTCGTCGATGCGCGACAGCGGGATCTCCACATCCTGTAACCACTTCCCGGCGGTTTCGCGGATCTGCCCATAGTTACGCTGCCCGACCGCCATCAGGCGTTCACCGATATTGCCCCCGGCAGAAACCTGCGCCCGCAGGCCATCCATCGGATACTGATGTACCACGCCCCATTCGGTGCGCAGCAGACGGCGGCGTTCGCTTTCGCTCAGGGCATAGAGATCCTGGCCCTGATAAATAATCTCACCCTGCTGCGGTGCCAGCCGGGCCGAAATCGACTTCAGCAGCGTGGTTTTACCGGAACCCGATTCCCCGACAATTCCCAGTACTTCTCCCGGAAAGAGCTCAAAGGAGACGTCACTGAACCCTTTGCCCGGCGCATAGAGATGCGTTAACTGATTGACCGCCAGCAGCGGTGTTTCGCGCGTCATGATGGATTCTCTTGTTGCTGATGGCAGTAGTCGGTATCGGAGCAGACAAACAGGCGCGAACCCTGATCGTCCAGCACCACTTCATCCAGATAGCTGTCGCGTGAACCGCACAGCGCGCAGGGTTCATCCCACTGCTGTACGGTAAAAGGATGGTCGTCAAAATCGAGGCTTTCCACTTTGGTATAGGGCGGCAGCGCGTAGATACGCTTCTCGCGTCCTGCACCAAACAGCTGGAGCGCGGGCATCATATCCATCTTCGGGTTGTCGAATTTCGGGATCGGTGACGGGTCCATCACATAGCGATCGTTGACCTTGACCGGATAGGCATAGGTGGTGGCGATATGACCGTAACGGGCGATATCTTCATACAGTTTGACCTGCATGATGCCGTACTCCTCCAGCGCGTGCATGGTGCGGGTTTCCGTTTCACGTGGCTCGATAAAGCGCAGCGGCTCCGGGATCGGCACCTGATAAATCAGGATCTGATCTTCCGTCAGCGGCGTTTCAGGAATGCGGTGACGCGTCTGGATCAGTGTGGCGTCAACGGTGCGTTCCGTGGTGGCGGCACCGCTGACGCGCTGGAAGAAGCGGCGGATAGAGACGGCGTTGGTGGTATCGTCAGCGCCCTGATCGATCACTTTCAGCACGTCATGTTCGCCAATCACGCTGGCGGTGAGCTGAATACCGCCAGTGCCCCAGCCATAGGGCATCGGCATCTCACGTCCGCCAAACGGCACCTGATAACCGGGGATCGCCACCGCTTTAAGGATGGCACGGCGGATCGTACGTTTACTCTGTTCATCCAGATAACCGGGGTTATAACCGCTTAGTTCAGTCACGCTGCTTCTCCTGGTATTCCGCCCGCAGGCGTTTCAGCAGTTCCAGTTCAGCCTGGAAATCGACGTAATGCGGGAGTTTCAGGTGAGAGACAAACCCCGCCGCTTCAACGTTATCCGCATGCGATAGCACAAACTCTTCGTCCTGCGCCGGGCTGGTAATGCGTTCGCCGTGTTCATCGGTTTGCAGCGCACGGTCCACCAGCGCCATCGCCATCGCTTTGCGTTCCGCACGACCAAAGACCAGCCCGTAGCCCCGGGTAAAGTGCGGCGCATCGTCCGCCGGGGTGGTGAAACCGTTCACCATTTCACACTCGGTCAGCATCACTTCGCCAATCTCCAGCGCAAAACCCAGCTCTTCCGGGATAATCTCAACAGTGACCGATCCGGTACGAATTTCCCCGGCAAAGGGATGGGTGCGCCCGTAACCGCGCTGCGTGGAGTAGCCCAGCGCCAGCAGAAACCCTTCGTCACCGCGTACCAGCTGTTGCAAACGCGCTGAACGCGGCATCGGATAAGATGGCGCATCGCGGGTGATATCCAGCGGCTCGCTGCCATCGTCCTCTTCGCGCAGCGCCAGCCCTTCGCGCGTCATCAGGTCAAACATATGCGGGCATTCTGCTGCCAGTGGCTGTTCCGCACGCGGTGTCACGGGCGCTTTGCCTTCGGCCAGCAGGGTGAAATCCAGCAGACGATGGGTGTAATCATAGGTTGGCCCCAGCAGCTGTCCGCCGGGCAGATCTTTGTAGACCGCAGAGATACGGCGCTCAACGCGCATCGCACCGCTGTCCAGCGGCAGGCTGTCGGCCAGCCGTGGCAGCGTGGTGCGGTAGGCACGCAGCAGAAAAATCGCTTCGACCAGGTCGCCACTCGCCTGCTTAATGGCCAGCGCCGCCAGCTCACGGTCGTGAATACCGCCTTCGGTCATCACGCGGTCAACGGCCAGGCCAAGCTGCTGGTCAATCTGTGTGCAGGTCAGTTCCGGCTGGTCATCCGCGCCACGACGCAAACGCTCCTGAAGCTGATGGGCGGCGGCTATCGCCTTCTCGCCCCCTTTCACCGCGACATACATCAGCAGACCTCCACGTCAGTAGTGCGCGGCAGCGCCATCATGTTTTCACCACAGGTGAAGATCAGGTCAATGCCCTGCGGGAAGCGGTGGCGGCGATCGCGCAGGTAACTCAGCACGCTTTCTGGCAGCTGCGGAGCAATGGCGCGGCGCTCCTGCAAGCCCGGGCCGCGCAGGCGCAGTGTCAGGCCGCCGCTCAGGGCCGGTACGTCAATAATCAGCGTGCTGCTTTTCTCCGGTGACACATTATCGCCGGGGGAGAAACTGTCGATGCTGGTGCCGGATTTGGCATGCAGCAGGGCAAACGGGGCATCTGTGCTGTCGGTGATCGGTGCACCGGTGTGGAACCGCAGATTGCTGAGCAGGGCATCATCGCGCAGCGCTTCGTCAATCCACAGAGGCGTTTCGCGATCCACCAGCGTCATCATGACCGCCGTTGCGGCACAGGAGGCGTTGCCCCAGGCGGGCAGCGTCGGCAGCGATACCATCACGCCCGGTTCACTCATCGCCTTGAGAATACGGCGGAAGGCGCGCTGAGCATCAGCAACGGGATGGCTAAAACTGGCCAGTAAGGTCATGCGTTATCTCCGCGAACAAGGGTAAAGAAGTCGACCCGGCTGCTGGCCACTTCGCGCGAACGCAGCGCCAACTGCTCTGCACGCAGGGCCGCCAGCGGTGCGATAATCTGCTGATATAAATGCGGTGAGCGGTCACCCTGTAACAGGGCATCCAGCAGTGCACAGCGTTCGGCGTGGGCTTTGTCGCGCCCGAGAATGTAGCTGTAACCACAGAGTCCGTTGGTCAGGCGCACCACGGCACGCGTCACGGTGGTATCCCCAAGAATAAAACGACGACCCGTACCGCCCATTCGCGCCTGGAAACGGGTCAAGCCGGTTTCCGGTGCGCGCAGCAGTTGATAGTCGGTGGGGAGATCGGCGGGGCAATGCGCCAGCAACTGTTGCGGCTGGCTATGAGCCAGCACGGAAAGCCAGTGCTGACGTGCCTTATGTGCTTCCATTTAGTGCTCCAGCGTCAGTTCAATCATATCGGCACGCGTCAGGCTGACGGAGTATTCCGCCATCCGGCCGTTGTCGGTACAGGTATTCAGGGTGCGTACGCACAGCAGCGGCGCATGCAGGGAAACTTCAAGCAGACCGCTCTCTTTCGCCTGCGCGCGGCGGGCGGTAATGCGTGTCTGTTTACGCGTCAGCCCGGTAGTCAGTTGCTGACGGAGAAAATCGTGCAGTGAGCCACTGCTGAACTGTTGCAAGTGCGGCCACCACGTCAGGTCGGGCAGATAATGGTTGATCACGCAGACCGGCACGCCGTTGACCCGCCGCAGGGTGCGCAGATGAATCACCGTGTCGCCTTCGTTGCAGGCCAGCGCGGCGGCCACTTCGGCATTGCAGGGGCGCAGCACCGCCAGCAGGCGTTCACTGGTGGGATGGCTTCCCTGTTCCATCAGATTCTGACTGAAGCGTGCCTGGGCATGGAGCGGGTAGTTATAGGGCCGCATCAGCACCAGTATCCCCACCCCCTGACGGCGCTGTACCAACCCTTTATCCACCAGTTCATCCACCGCACGGCGCAGGGTATGGCGGTTAACGGCATAGTGCGCCGCCAGCTGTTTCTCAGACGGCAGGTACTCGCCACAGCGGTAACGGCTGCGCAGTTCATCCTCCAGTTGCGCCGCAATGGCCTGATATAAAGTGGTCGGATGTCTGGATAAGTTGAGCATAAAAAAATCTCCACAGAACAAAGCCGGTTAGCGGGCTTATTTGCGTTAAGGTCCCTGCTACTGATGGCAGTTACATTGAAGATGTTGTGTGACAGTGCGGTTAACGCCAGATGAAGGTTTTTAAAAAGTGCGGGGAGTGTGTCAGGATAGGCAACGTCAGAGTCAGCCAGAAGGATACAGCGTGGATAACGAAAGCGAGATCGTGCAGGCCGGGGCCGTATTGAGCCAGAAACTGGCAGAGCTGGGAGCTGTGGATTTTCTTTATCTGCGCCAGAATAAGCGTGCCCCGGAAGAGGCGCTGGTGCTTTCCAGTCATTCAGAGGAGTGGATCAGCGACTATCGCGATCGCCGCCGCTATCTGAAAGATCCGGTGGCGCTGGCCGCCCGGCAGCGCATCTCCCCCTTTAACTGGCAGGATTGCACGCGCCCCAACGCCGGGCTATGCGATGCAGGCAGCCAGTGCCAGCGGGTGAAGGGGTTTACCTTTGCGGTTCACGACGAGCAGCAACAGATGTCACTGCTGAGCGTGATACGCCGCCATGACAACCTGACGTTTTCCCACGACGTGATTTCCCGGCTGGCGGATTTGCAGATGCTGTTGATCCTGCTGCATGAAAAAACCCACCTGCGGCGCGAAAACAGCCCGGTGCTCTCGCCGCGTGAGCAGGAGGTGTTGCTGTGGAGCAGCCGGGGTAAAACCTACGGAGAGATCGCTATCATCCTGGGGATTCAGCTCAGTACCGTGAAGTTTCATATCGCCAATGTCACGCGGAAACTGGGCGTCAGTAATGGGAAACATGCGATTCGCCGGGCGCTTGAAATGAACTATCTGCCCTCCCCCCTCTACTAAAGGCTAGCTGGACGCAGCGGCCTCAGGCTCTACACTCGTATTCACTTATCTCTTTTCAGGAAACGTTATGTCGTCGTCTCCCTCCCGTCTTCCCGCTGCCGTGTATACGCTCGGCTTTGGTGTTTTTGCGCTGGTAACCAGTGAGTTTCAGGTTGCCGCACTGATGAATATTATGACCACCGACCTGCATATCACCCTGCCGATGACCGGCTATCTGATCACCGTGTATGCGCTGGCGATGGCGATTGGCGGCCCGCTGCTCGCCCTGTTGCTGCTGAAACACCCGCCGCGCAGCAGTCTGTTGATCCTGCTGACGCTGTTTATTGCCAGTCAGGCGCTGGGGGCGGTAGCGGGCAGCTATCTGCCGCTGGTGATTGCGCGCATTCTTACCGGTGCCGTGGCCGGGGCCTATATTGGCTGTGCGGTCAGTACCGGCGTGAAGCTGGTGCCCGAGCAGCAGATCCCGGCGGCGATTACCGTGGTGCTGGGTGGACTGATGATCGGTACGGTGATTGGCCTGCCGCTGGCCAGTTTTATCGGTAACCTGGCGGGCTGGCGCGTCAGCTTCTGGTCGGTGGTGGTGATTACGCTGCTGGCGCTGTGGCTGACGCACAAAACGTTGCCCTCCACGCTGGCTCCGGATGACATTAATCTGAAAGAAGAGCTGCGGGCACTGAAAAATCCGACGCTGTGGCGTGCTTATTCCACCAGTCTGCTGATTATTGGCGCGACCTTTGCGGGCTTCAGCTACTTTACGCCGATCCTGAGTGCGCAAACCGGCTTTAGCAGCGGCCAGGTCACCGGGTTACTGCTGGTGTATGGCATGGCGACCGTGCTGGGGAATGCGGTTGTGGGGCGTCTGGCCGGGCGCTATGCGTTGCCGGTCATTGCCTGCGGTTTACTGGCGCTGGTGGGCTTTTTCGCCCTGTTTGCCAGCTTTATTCAGCTACCGTCGGTGGCGATAGCCTGCGTTGTCGGCGTGGGTCTGTTCGGGGTAACAATGAACCCGGCGATGGTGACCCGCGTGATGGGTGCGGCCGGTAATCGCCAGTTGGTGAATACGCTGCATACGTCGATGGTGACGTTCGGGCTGATGCTGGGATCGTTGCTGGGCGGGCTGAGTATTGAATATGGCTTCGGCCTGAGCGCCCCGCTGTGGATCGGTGCCGGGATGGCGCTGTGCGGGCTGTTAACGCTGCTGCCGGATGTCAAAACATCACAGCCTGAAGCCTGTCGCGAGTGAGGTTACGTCAGAGACGACCGGAAAAAGGGTCGTACCCTGATGGCTTCCCAGTCATTTTTTGTCGCTGACAGTCTAACTTCAGGTCTGAGGCCAGTTTGAGCACGCCGGATCGGCAAAATCCGCATCCCTGCGGGCCTCGGCACGCGGCGTCCCTGCCGCGTGACGTCCGGCTTACCTCAAACTGGCCCCATCCCCCCTGAATGGTTGCTCGCTGTTAGTTTTAAAACCACCACAACATAACGATCTCTGCGGATGAATTTGAATCAGGATTTTGGTTTTAGACCCAGGTTTTGACGTTGAGGCGGCATTCAGCTGCGCTGAGGAAGCGCAGTGAACCAGGACGAACCGCCAGGACGGCGGTGAGAGGGAGAGCCGGTACAGGGATGTGCCGTCACGACCAGTCCGTCGGTGAACCGCGCTTGCGAAGGCATCCACGCAGTGGACGCAGCGCCTGCCGCAAAGCCCGGGTCCCCAGGGCGGCGGCGACTGGCCGCCCTGGGTCGCTCAGCCCACGAAGTGGGAAAGCGAAACGCCCTTGACGTTGACCTGTATCTTGACCTTGAGCGTCGTGCATAGCATCATCACGGGTCAAGTCCGCCAAGAGGCAATGTCGGTCTTGTTTTGTGGGGATCGCTCAGGGATCGCACCCTGACGAATCCAATGCCCGTCAGCCTGCGGGTTTGGCCTGCTCTGCGGTGAGTGCAGCAATCCGGGTGATCACCCTTACCGCCTGCTCCATATTATCGAGTGAGGCAAACTCATGCCTGCCGTGATAGTTATAGCCCCCGGTAAACAGATTCGGGCAAGGTAAGCCCATAAACGACAGTTGCGCACCGTCCGTGCCGCCGCGAATCGGTTTCACATGCGGGGTGATGTCACAATCGCGCATCGCCTGAAGGGCCAGCTCGATACTTTGCGGGCACGCTTCCACCTGTTCACGCATATTGTAGTAACTGTCTTCAACCACCAGCTCAATCGCCGCCGGGGCAGGCAGCGTTTTCTCTAAACGGTGGGCGATAGCTGCCAGCCGTTGTTTACGCTCGTCAAAGCCGCTGCGGGCAAAATCGCGCACGATGTAGTGCAACTCGGCGCGGTCCACACTGCCTTTGATACCATGCAGATGGTAAAAACCTTCGTAACCGGACGTCTTTTCCGGCACCTGATCTTCCGGCACTTCACGATGGAAACGCATCGCCACATCCAGCGCATTGACCATCACGCCTTTTGCCGTTCCCGGATGGACGTTATTGCCAGTAATTTTTACCGTAACCGAAGCCGCATTGAAGTTTTCATATTCAAACTCCCCCATCCCCCCGCCATCGACGGTATAAGCCCAGTCGGCGGCAAAGGCGGCAACATCAAAGTGCTGGATACCCCGGCCAATTTCTTCATCGGGAGTAAAAGCAACGCGCACCTCGCCGTGCGCCACTTCTCCGGAGGTGAGATGGGCCAGCGCCGTCATAATCTCGGCAATTCCGGCTTTATCATCTGCGCCCAGCAGCGTTTTACCGTCCGTGGTGATCAGCGTATGCCCGGTCAGCTCATGCAGTACCGGAAACATCACCGGCGACAAAATTTCATCGCCAATTCCCAGGGCAATATCACCACCGCGATAATTCTCAATCACCTGCGGGTTAACATTTTTCGCAGTGAAATCCGGGGACGTATCCATATGGGAAATAAAACCGATGACCGGCGTCGGCCAGCTTACGTTTGACGGCAGCGTGGCCATCACAATACCGCGTGGGCTGCAGGACACATCGCTCAGTCCCAGCGCACGTAACTCATCACACAATCTTTGCGCCAGGCGAAGCTGCCCTTCAGTACTGGGAACCTGACGAACGTTACCTTTAGATTGCGTATCAAAAGACACATAGTTTAAGAAGCGATCAAGTAAGTTATTCATCTGTCTTCCCTTTGGATGCCAGTGCTTATTATGGATAGCGGAACAATGTTAAATATTGTTTCAGGTCAGTTTAGTACGCTGGCGCAGCATTAACGTTGCGGATAATGGATGAGATCATGAAAACGCACCGGCTCCGTGCCCGGATTGCGGTAAGCATGGGCGCAGTCAGCGTGAAAACGCACCCCATCCCCCGCGGAAAGGCGCTGCCACTGACCATCAACCTGTAACTCAAGCTCGCCCTCGATGACAATGACATGTTCGACCACACCGCGTTCATGGGCGTCGGATGCACTGGATGCCCCGGAGGCCAGCTCAATCACCAGCATTTCAAAATTCAGGGCGGCATCGAAAGGAAACAGCGGGAACACCTGCATCGTACTGTCAAAGGCAGTGTAGCCCTGCTGACGTTGGTGCCGTGCCGCACTGTCAACGGCTGGCGGATCGATAAAGGCAGAGAATGGCAAGTTAAAACCCGTTGCGATTTTCCACAGCGTTGCCACGGTCGGGCTGGATTCCGCGCGTTCGATTTGCCCAAGCATCGCTTTACTCACGCCCGTGGCATCCGCGGCCTGGGTCAGACTCCAGCCACGTGCGCTACGCTGGGTCTTCAGGGTTTGCGCCAGATGGTGTTGCAGACTGTCCACGTTGTGATCTCCTGTAAGCATGAAACGAGTATAACGCCTTGTGCGCTATAACGCACGATGCTACCTTGTACGTTATAACGCACATTGGTCTGCCTCTGCCAGGACACTCGCTATGCGCCCACCGCTTACATTAAGTCACCTGACGTTTCCTGCCATCGTCGCCGGATTTGTTGCCGTGCTCGTCGGCTACACCAGCTCTGCGGCGATTATTTTCCAGGCCGCAGCGGCCGCCGGGGCCACCGCGTCTCAAACGGGCGGCTGGCTGACCATGCTTGGGCTGGCGATGGGCCTCACCACGCTCGGCCTCTCACTGTGGTATCGCACGCCGGTACTCACCGCCTGGTCAACACCCGGCGCGGCATTGTTGGTGACCAGTCTGCCCGGCACATCACTCAATGAGGCCGTTGGCGTATTTGTCTTCGCCTCGGCGCTGATCTTTCTTTGCGGCATTACCGGACTGTTTGCCCGCCTGATGAATGCCATACCGCAGGCGATCTCTGCCGCGATGCTGGCAGGAATTTTACTGCGGTTTGGCGTGGATGCATTTGCCGCGATCCAGGTTAATTTCGCCCTGAGCGGCACCATGTGCCTGGTCTATCTGCTGTCACGCCGTCTGCTGCCGCGCTATGCCATTATTCTCACCTTGCTGGCCGGGTTAGGCATGGCGGCACTCCAGGGCAATATTCATGCTACGCAGACGCAGAGCCTGGTGATGCCGGAATTTATCATGCCGCACTTTACGCTCGAAACGCTGCTGGGCATTGGCGTACCGTTTTTTGTGGTCACGATGGCATCACAGAATGCACCCGGTATCGCCACCCTCAAAGCACACGGCTATACGCTTCCAGTGTCACCGCTGATCGCCTGGACCGGGCTGGTGGCACTACTGCTGGCCCCTTTCGGTGGCTTTACCGTGTGTATTGCCGCGATTACGGCCGCGATTTGCATGGGACCGGAGGTGCACAGCGATCCGCAGCGCCGTTACTGGGCCGCTGCCGCTGCCGGGGTGTTTTATTTGCTGGCAGGGGTGTTTGGTGGGGCGATTAGCGGCCTGTTTACTGCGTTGCCGCTGGCACTGATCCACACGATTGCCGGGCTGGCACTGCTGGGCACCATCGCCGGGAGTCTGCAACGGGCATTAAGCGATGAGAAACAGCGAGATGCAGCGGTGATCACTTTTCTGATCACCGCCTCGGGCCTCACCCTGCTTGGCGTGGGTGCCGCGTTTTGGGGATTAGTCGGCGGAGTTATCGCCCACCTGGTCTTCTCGCTGGCCAAACGCTGAAGGCGCATCGGCCCCGGTCAGCACCGGTACAGCGATGTTTTTCAGCAGGTCATGAACCCATTCCGGGACCACTTCGCTGGCCAGTCCGTACTCTTTTTCTTCAAACTCGCTGCCCACCTGGCTCGGTTCCAGGTTCAGCTCCACGGTATGAGCCCCCTGCAAACGCGCTTCATGGACGAAGCCTGCCGCCGGATAAACGTGCCCGGAGGTGCCAATCGCCACAAAATAATCGGCCTGCGCCAGCGCCTGGTAAATTTCATCCATCTGCAACGGCATTTCGCCAAACCACACCACGTGTGGGCGCAATACGGACGGGAACTGACAGCAATGGCAGCGATCGTCGGGTTTCACATCATCCGTCCATTGCAGGATCTGACCACTACCGGAGCAACGCACTTTTAACAGCTCACCGTGCATATGGATAACGTTACGGTTTCCGGCGCGCTCATGCAGGTTGTCGATATTCTGTGTCACCAGCAGAAAATGGTCACCCAGTGCGGCTTCCAGTTCAGCCAGCGCCAGATGCGCCGTATTAGGCTGGATATCATCCTGCTGCAGCTGACGCCTGCGGGCATTGTAGAAATCCTGCACCCGCTGAGGGTCGCGGGCAAAACCTTCCGGCGTGGCGACATCCTCCACTTTGTGCTCTTCCCACAGGCCATCGGCTGCGCGGAAAGTCCGGATGCCGGACTCAGCGGAAATCCCGGCCCCGGTCAGCACCACCACACGCGGCAGCGGATGACGGGCAATTTCGATATTGCGGTCACGTTCGAAAATGCGCTGACGAAAACGCTGGTGAACCTGGCGTCGGGTCTTCTTGTAGCGTGCCAGCCTGAGGCGGCGACGGGGTGTGCGCATCATCAAATCCTCTAATCCTTAATATGCAGGAATGGCGCACCGTACGGTGCGGAACCTGTCCCTGATAATAACGGGTGATTAACCCGGGTGCACTGAGAGTGTGCCGATAAACGTGATATCCACCCCAGGAAAATCCGCATCCTGAGAGTGAGAGACCGCCCTCAATGCCCTCGTGTTTTTACTGCCCACTCAGTACCCGTGCCGGATCGATACGGCTGGCCCGGCGCGCCGGATACCAGCTTGCCAGCAGACTGAGTAACAGCGACGTGACCAGGACAATCCCGACATCACGCCAGTGCAGCTCTGACGGCAGGAAATCAATAAAGTAGATATCCCCGGAAAGGAAATGGTAACCGGTCAGCGCTTCAATCCCATGAATGATCGGTGTCAGATTGAACGCAGCCAGCACCCCCACCACCACGCCGCTCACGCTGCCCACCAGTCCGGCAAGCAGGCCATACCAGACAAAGATAGCGCGGATCAGGCCGTCTTTCGCCCCCAGGGTGCGCAGTACGGCAATGTCGCTGCTTTTATCTTTCACCGCCATCACCAGGGTGGAGACGATATTGAAACAGGCCACGCCAATCACCAGCACCATCGCCAGATACATAATCGCGCGGATCATCTGGATATCACGGTACATATAACCGTAAGTGCCTACCCAACTGCGAATGTACACATACGCGTGGGTGACTTCGCCCGCCTGACGGACAAGGCTGACCGCATTGAACGGATCAGTGGCTTTGATGGCGATGCCGGTAACACTGTCCCCCATGCCCAGCAACTGCTGCGCATCCGCTAACGGCACCAGCGCCAGACTGTGATCGAGCATCCCGCTTAACTTTAAGATACCGCTCACTTGCAGGCGCACGCGCTTGGGCTGCAACAGTTTGTGCCCGGCATCGCTGTTTGGGATCATAATCGTCAGCCAGTCGCCCTGTTTTACCTTCAGGCTGTTGGCGACGCCCTGCCCCAGCAGGATCTGTTGCTTGCCCGCACCAAAGTTCTGCCAGGCATCGCCCTGCACATAGGAGGGCAGCGCACTGAGGCGGCTCTCCTGCTGCGGGTCAACACCTTTCACCTGCACGGCCTGCAACTTGCTGCCGCTTTCAATCAGCCCGGTGAAATTAATGTAAGGTGCTGCCGCTGCAATACCTGGGATCTGTTCCATTTTCGGCACCAGCCCCTGCCAGCCAGTAAACGGCTGGTTGACCGGCTCAATTTCACCGTGTGGCACGACGGCCAGAATGCGGTTATTCAGTTCACGTTCAAAGCCATTCATCGCGCTTAGCCCGACGATCAGCACCGCCACGCCCAGCGCAATGCCGACCGTTGAGATCACGGAAATCAGCGAAACCATGCCTCCGCGCCGACGACCACGGCTGAAGCGCAGGCCGAGCAGAAGAGAGAGAGAACCCGCCATCAGAAGCTACCTGCCAGTTTGACCTGGTCACTGAGCTGCCCGTCGCGCATTTCCATCTGACGACGCATACGTTTCGCCAGATGCAGATCGTGGGTGACGACCAGAAAAGCCGTGCCCTGGCGTTGATTCAGCTCGTTGAGCAGGTCAAAGATGGCATCGGTGTTACGCGCATCGAGGTTACCGGTCGGTTCATCGGCCAGCACCAGGCGAGGGTTGTTGACCAGCGCACGCGCGATGGCTACACGCTGACGCTCACCACCGGACAACTCTGACGGACGGTGTGCAGCACGGTGATCCAGCCCGACGGCTTTCAGCATGTCGACCGCTCTCTGCTGAGCTTCGGCTTTGGCGGTCTGACCAATCAGTAGCGGCATCGCGACATTTTCCAGCGCACTGAAATCGGGCAGCAGATGGTGAAACTGATAGATAAAACCCAGTTCGCGGTTACGCAATTCGGCCTTAGCGACCGAGGACATGCTATTCAGCGACTTCCCGTCAAACACCACCTCCCCGGAGGTTGGCGTATCCAGCCCGCCCATCAGGTGCATCAGGGTACTTTTCCCCGAACCTGAGCTGCCAACAATCGCCATCATTTCACCCGGTTCTACGCTAAAGGTAACGTTGCGCAGGACATCGGTCTGCACGCTGCCTTCCTGATAGCGTTTGCACAGGTTGTCGCACTGCAACAGGATCTTGTTACTCATAACGTAAAGCCTCAGCGGGTTGAACGGCGGCCGCGCGCCAGGAAGGGTAAAGCGTTGACAACAGCGCCACGACAATCGCCGTCAGGGTAATGGTGGCAACCTGAGTCAGGGAAATTTCAACCGGTAAGGCGGCGCCATCAAGGAAGGCACCAATCACCGGCATCAGGTTATTTAACTGGCTGGCGAGCAGCACGCCGAGCAGTGCGCCGAGTAACGCACCGACAATACCGGCCGTTGCACCCTGCACCATAAACACCGCCACAATCTGACGGCGTTTCAGCCCCTGCGTTTGCAGGATCGCGACTTCACCCTGCTTCTCCATAATCAGCAAGCCCAGCGAGGTGACAATATTGAATGCAGCGACGGCGACAATCAGGCTGAGCAGCAGGCCCATCATGTTTTTTTCCATCTTCACTGCCTGGAACAGTTCGCCTTTGCGCTCACGCCAGTCTTTCCACACCAGCCCTTTCGGCAGGGTTTGCTGGCTGACGCTATCCACCTGTAACGGTTTGTCCAGCCATAAACGCCAGCCCGTGATATTCCCGGCCGGGTAACGCATCAGACGCGAGGCATCCTGCTGGTTGACCAGAATCTGATAACCGTCGACATCGCTGTTCGAGGCAAAGGTGCCAATAATAGTAAACAGACGCTGACTGGGAATACGCCCCATCGGGGTGAACTGGCTGGCTGAAGGCACCATCAGACGCACTTGATCGCCACGTTTTACGCCAAGCTGCCCTGCCAGTTGTTCACCGATGATCACATTGTACTTGCCTGATTCCAGCTGCTGCTGGCGTACGCTCACCAGATACGGCGTTAACGGATCGGCTTCATCGGGATTAATGCCCAGCATCACGCCAACGCCAACGCTGCGCGCACTCTGCATCACCACTTCCCCGGTCGTCAGCGAGGTGACGCGACTGACCCCGGAGAGGTGCAGGCTACTGGCGGGCAGTTGTTGCGGATTGATCGACCCGGTGTCGCTGGTGATCAACGCTTGCGGCATCAGGCCAAGGGTATTTTTTTCCAGCTCGTGCTCAAGGCCGTTCATCACCGACAGCACGGTAACCAGCGCCATCACACCCAGCGTAATGCCGATAGCGGAAAGCCAGGAAACAAACCGCCCGAAGCGATCTGAACCACGCCCGCGCATGTAGCGCAGGCCTATAAATAAGGCGACAGGTTGATACATGACATCCGTCTTTCTTATGGCAGTAAACAATTGGGGAGGATAATAAAGGTTAGCACTGCGTTATGGAACCACTAAGCCCCTGAGTCCGCACATTGTTTTGTCAATGGCTGAAACACTTTTCCCCCTCCTGCCTCGCGTTACGGTCCATCACCCCCCGCCGCAAACCGCCTTTCTGGCGGGGTCCTCAAGTCCATTCATTACCCTTATTTCAGCGGGCTGGCCTCCCTGCGGATAGCGCAACACTCAGGATAGTCAGTTTCTTTTATGATTTAGCTCAGTGAGTTAGCATCACCAGGATTTTTCCCAAACCGCCTGACTGTGTATTTTTTTATTCGATCGCTGCTGGGTTTTGCGCTATATGTGGCATCACATAACGGCGCTGGCCGGGAAACAGATTAAAAATACTTAACTGATTGAGTAGCGCAAGTGATAGTCAGATCGTGCTTGCGCCATTCTGCTAATAGCAATACCAGGAATAGTCTTAAGGAATTGCTTTCATCCGGGTTGTCACGTATGTTGTGGGCGCGTCATTTCGCGCCAATCCCCTGATGTCGATCTGTTATCTAACTGCAGCCAGCCAGTAAACTCGACCGTCTCGAGAGTGACCCGTTTTAACCGTCCTGAGCCTAACGATGCCAAATTATAAATATAACCTCAACAGGGCCATCATCTTATTTGCCCTTGCCATGCTGCTATCCACAATCGGCCTGGAATCGCGCAATTTAGCCTCACTGTCACTGTTCTGGCCGGGTAACGCCATTCTTCTGGGGCTGCTGATCCGCTTCCCATCACTGGACAAACCCAGCACCCTGGTCGTGCTCTATTTCGGTATGCTCAGTGCCGATATCCTTTATGGTACCCAGGTGAGGATTGCCGTCGGTCTGGATATCGCTAATATTCTTTTTATCGCCACCGCCCGCTGGGTGTTGCTGAGTAACCCTTTTTTCACGCGCGGACATCCCCGCCGCTTGCAGGCGCTGTTGCATGTGTTTCCTGCTTCACTGCTGGGTGCCGCAGCCTGTGCGCTGGTCGGCGCCATCGTCAGCGAGCGCTACTTCGAAGATGAGCTGTTTAAAGCCTGGTTCTCCTGGTTCTCCGAACAGATGTCGACATCGATTCTGCTATTACCGTTGGTGATCAGCCTGCCGAGACGCGATGAACTGGTACATCTGGTTACTGCCCTGCGCGACAGCAGCGTGCTACCGATACTGGCGCTGGTGCTCACCACGGTAACCGGCATTTGGGTCGGCGGCGGCGGCAGTTTACTGTTCCCATTACCGGCGTTGTTGTGGTGTGCGATCAGCTATCCGCTGTTTATTACCTGTTTCCTGACGCTGTTTACCGGTATTAGCGAAATTATTCTGGTCGCGGGAAACGTGCTGAATATTCAGGGCAAAGACGACCTGTTCCGTATTGACAGTTTGTCATCCGCGCGCCTGGGCGTGGCAGCGATGTTGATCAGCCCACTGATTGTGGCACTGAGTACCGCCTCAAACCGTAAACTGGTGGCGCGGATTACCAAGCGTGCCGACTATGATTTCCTGACCGGCGCGCTGACACGCAGCGGTCTCGCCTCCAAACTGGAAACACTGGTCACCCCGCGTAACCGCCCACAGGGCTTTTTTGGTGCGGTATTTGTCATTGATATCGACCGCTTCAAGAACATTAATGATACCTACGGCCATGCCAGCGGCGATTATGTGCTGGCAAAAACGGTGGAGTGTATTCGTCAGGGATTGCCCGCGTCAGCGCTGGTGTGCAGGATGGGGGGCGAGGAATTTCTGGTATTAATAGAAGGGATTTCACAGCCGCGCGCTTTTCTGTTAGCCAACCGTCTGCGTCACAGTATTGAAGAGAACCAGATCCTGCTTGACGGCAACGATCTCAGCGTGACGGCCAGCATCGGTATCAGCGCGCTCAATATCAATAACGTCAACAGTCTGGACGAATCGATTACCAAAGCCGATGAGCAGCTCTATATCGCCAAGAGCAGCGGTAGAAATCAGGTCCGTCCGGAATTTATCTTGTAACTACGGGTTTGGCGAGGGCTGGTGCGGCCAGACGTGATGCTGTCAGACCAGATGAGAATAAAGGGCCGACCTGAAAAGGCCGGCTTTTTTGCATTATGCTTCGTTTTCGATGCGGTTCGCTTCGATTTCAAAATCCTGGATGGTGGTATCCAGCTCATCCAGCAGGCTACCTTGCTGAGTCAGTAACTGATTAATTTTCTCTGCAAAGCCTGTGTCTTTGTGCTCCCCCTGATCGAACGCCAGCCACTGTGTTGACAGCGTTTCAGTATTACTCTGAGCATAATGGCGCATTTCTTTTAGCTGCGAAGTCACGTCACGTAAGTGGTCAGTCTGCGTTTTGCTTTCGTTATCACTCATGGATATTTCCTTTCATCGTTAAAAGAAGCCTACCCTTTTTGTGACCGGACGAGGTGGAGAAAGTTCATAACCATTTTTTAACAGCCGCGAAAACGACAAAAAAAGGCCGGATTTCCCCGGCCTTAAGCTGTTGATTAATAATACGCAATTTTTCTGTCGGTCCCATTGACGTTCACAGTGATATAACCGGCAACCGTGGTGGTGGCAGGCGCTGTTGCGATCGCTGTCGCCACCGTCAGCACGCCTTTTTCATTCGCCCCCACGCCCGCCAGCCCGTTATGCAGGCTCATACGTGCCGCCGGAGAGACGGTGCCTATCGTCGTGGCATCCGTGACTTCACTCAGGTCCGGCGTAAACAGCGAGCACTCACCGGATTCAAAGCGCGTCGGTCCGGTGGATTTCAGGTTGAACATAGTATCGCCACTGGCCGCTTTCAGTTTGACCCAAATCTCCGATGTGGTCACGCCGATGCGGTTGAACTTGATATCCAGCACCGCAGGAGAACCATGATGCCGGATATCGCCGTAAATCGCGGTGGCGCAGCGAGAAATGGCCAGATAACTGGTGCCGGATGACATGGCACCGATCGGGCTTCCCGCCGTCCCGGTCACAGCATCGTTCGTCGACTTACCGATCATCTCAATAATCCATTGCTGGTTATCTTTTGGCATAAAGACTTTACCCAGCTTGTACCATTTGTCGCTGGTAGAGATGTTGGTAATTTTATAGCCGCTGTACCAGCCCGCGCGCATAGTGCCGGTCATCTGTGTACCGAAGCTTTCATCCCGACGCCAGCCGGATTCATAGCCGGACAACCAGCGCCCGGCGGCGGCGTTCAGGCTGACCGCGCCGCCGGATTGCAGATTGAGCTGGCGGATCTGCACGCGGGCATTATCCATATTCAGCGGATTGGCGCAGTCCTCCAGACTCAGGGCATCCACCAGCCACTGCCCGTTATTGAAATCCCCCGGGAAGCGGGTGTGCTCAATCCAGACGTTGCGTATCAGCCCCTGGCCAACGCGCGGCATCATTAGCGTGGCGTCACCATAGCCGCTCTGGAAGTTAGCATTCGACAACTCAATGGCCGTGGAGTGGTCCCATACGCCCTTCACCGTATCAGACCAGCCGACGTCAAAGACGCGCCCATAGGTATTGATCGAGTAGATCTGGTCGAACTTGGTATCCAGCGTATCCAGAAGCTTGACCGCCGTCCCCCCCGAATTCTGTACCCGGAAACAGGTGATCAGCACCGTCTGGCCTGCCACCATAATATTTTCAAAGAAGGGCTGCTGGTTGGTACACATCTCAGCGCTGATCGCTCCCTTATTGGCGGTGATATCCGCCGAGGCCTGACCGTTCCAGCAAATACCTTTAATCGCCGTGCGCCGTGCGTTCACTTTGAACACCGGGCTGGTGGATTTATCGGAAACAATGGTGGTACGCGGCATTCCCCCCTGGGGGTTGTCGTCACCATAGAGATAAAAGAACGGGATTTCGCTGGCGGAGAGATCAATCGGGTTGATCAGAAACTTACCGCCCGGGAAACGAACGCCAAGATCCTTGCTGCTGGTATTCACATTCTGTGCCCAGTTCAGCATCAGCTTAAAGGCACCGCTGTCGTCGGTGATACCGTCACCTTTGCCGCCAAAGTGATAGATATTCAGCTCGTCCTGGCTGTTCACCACCCGTTTCCAGAAAAATCCTGTTCCGACGGCATAGGTGCCACTGTCATCCACCGGCAGCGCCGTTGTCACGAAACCAGCAAAAGTACCACCACCACGAAAGGTGGAGTCTTTATCGTAATAACGTTTTAACAGCGCAATTTCGCCTGATTTTGATGGCGCGGTGGTGCGTAATTCAGCAAAAGAGTTAACTTCAATCATAATAACCTCCGGGCAGCGCACAGATGTCAGCCGCCTTATTCAGGATTAATAAATGGGGTTGAGTGGGATACAATAAATAACAAACTGCGTAACACCTCCTAAATAAAATAATAAAGGCGAGGCTTACTTGTTTTTACTTGCACACAATGATACCCAGAGATCGTTATGGGCATTTATTTGCCTGACCGTTCTGATATCCATTAACTGTGCATCCTGACCGTGCGTGTAAATAGGTGAAAAGAGGGTGCAGGAAGAGTCAGTAATTAACTCACTGGCTATCGTCGGAGTTGAATTGTGACTGCTGCAACTTGCGACGAGCGTCAGTATCATCAAGCACAGCATTGGCCGTTTGTACACGTTTTGCCTCCTCACTGTTATCTGCCTGTTTTTTTGCCACAACGGCAATCTGCGCGGCACTTTTCTGCGCCTCGGCGACCTGGGCTTTCGCTCGCTGCTGGCTTTTGCCCACCTGCTTACCGCCGAACCAGACGGCGAAAAAGGCCCCAACCACGGCAACGATCGCCAGCAGGCCATGCCAGCTACTGCTGAGTAGTGAAAGCAGCGCACTCATACCTTGCCTCCATTCAACGTATCACGCTGTTTACTGAGGTTTTTCTGTTTTATAAACTGCGCCATCACTGCCATTGCCACCATAAAAGCGCCCGTCATCCCCAGGAAATTGTGTGGCAGATAGGACTTAACATCCTCTGGTAGCGAACTCCATGCCGTTAGCGCAGCATCGGGAAAAGACTGCACCCATGCGGTCAGTGCCGACCCCCCTGACGCCAGCCAGACAGACCAGGTTTTAAACAACAGGCGCGCATGATTGACTACCGCCACCCGCCCATAATGGACTAACAGCCAGATTGCCAGTGACGTCACAGCCACCAGCGAAACAAACAGGGTAAATTTCACAGGACCTCCTGATATTGCGTATAGGTTCCGCTGCGCATCACGTCAGCATGGCGCTGGGCGCGTGTCGGAGTTTGTCGTGCCCAGAGGCTGGCCAGCATCGCTTCCGCTGCGCCGCTGAAATTCCCCGCAGCAATCAGCAACAGGGTGTTTTTGAACGCTGACAGCCCGTCAACACCCAGCTGGTAGGCCATGCTGTACAACACATCGGCGCGCGGCGTGTTGCACTGCCGCAGCGCAGCCAGAATCGAAGGACGACGGTTAATATCCTTCATCTGGCTGTTTAGCATCTCTTGTAACCAGACTTCGGCGACCGTTCGCGGCAGGCTGAAAATATAATTATCGAGCGCCGCACCTTTGGGTCCGATCTTAATTCCGCACCCTACCGTCGGATATCCCTCCGTATCCCGGTAAGGTTTCTCCTGGTATCCTTCTTCATACATTAAAATCTGAATGACTTTACTCATAGTTCACCTCACTGACAGGCAATAAAAAAAGGCTGCTTTGCCAGCCTTGTTCATCACGTCGAACAATAAAATGGCGAGTTTTTTCACAAAAGAGAAATAACAGTGACGCTTAAGAATGTTATTTAAAGGTGGATAGTGATAGTTTGAGACAGAATTTGCGTACGCAATAAATTTTCCTGATTTTTTTAATATTCTTTTTTCAATTGCGTTGTTGAGTGATTTTACCCGGAAGTGTCCTATTCGAGTTTGCAGAGCGAATCACATTCCAGTTCACACTCCAGTGCGGTGAGAACACCAGAAACAAATCCCTCAGCCGTCTGAATCTGCTTACGGATAGTCCCGTCAGCACAGCGACGACGACGGGCAATCGAACGGAGTGAAATTTGATAGAGGTAATGTGCCACGAGGATAGTGTGCTGTTCTTTATTCACGCTCATCAGCCGGCTAATACAGCCGTCGAGTATCAGGCCGTCGTTATCACTGCAAGTCAGTCGTTGATGACCACGATCGCTGACCAGGCCTCTGAAGCCCGCCGCGACAGAAGAGTAGCCCAGCCCGTGTCCACTGGCCGCCGCCCAACCGCCCCATCGTTCCAATAGTATTTTGATATCTCGCATAGCCTGCTCCTTTATCCCATGCAGGGTTGTCCGACAGCCCCGATTTATGCCAGGTGTCGGCCTGCAACGGTGAGTGTCAAAACAGTGTTTTGCCCAGGTCGGCACGATCTCCCGATAGTGTGACGATGCTGGCAAAGACACCAGGACGGGTGGCCATTACGCCACCGTGAAGATGAGACCAGCGATTAGGCTGGACGACCGGGTTGGTAAAGAGCGGTAAAAAATATCCTGCAATAAGGGGAAATCCGACGATATCGGTGCAACACTATCCTGCAACGTCACGTTAATACTGGACCTGTTCCCGAACCGCCGGATGTGGCCGTTAGCACCACATAGAACCCGACATGCTTTCCTGACTGGTAACAAAAAAAACGCTTTTGAATGCCATTCGCTCACCATGTCGATACTTATAGGTATAGATAAAAGACAATAAATAGCAAAGGCTATTATAAAAAATAATAGCAAAGCGTGTTTGACGAAAAATACGCATCGCTATAAATTCTGGTATATGAAACCGAATACACTCGCCTGGCGGCTGAACATGGCTATGACCATGATGGGAATGACACAGGGTGCTTTGGCAAAAGCATCGGGCGTATCACAGCCAACAATTTGGCGGCTGACGAAGGGTGAGGCAGAGGGATCGCGTAAGCTGGTCGACATTGCCAGAGCACTGGATATCAACGTGGAGTGGCTGGCAAACGGCGCGGGAGAGATGCGCGGAGCGGCAGCCATGAGCCCCACAGAAAAAGTTAAAAGCGGCACTACTGTGCCGCTCTGGGATGCCAGCGGAAAAACCACTGAACTGGTCGCTGTCCCCACCGGCGTTAAGGCTAAAAAGAGCTGGCGGGCCTATATTCTTGACCGAAATAGCGGTTGCGTGGAAGCAACCGCAGGCAGCGTTGTGATCATTGACGTCGATGTACCAGTTGAATCTGGAGATCTTGTCATGGCTGAGATGAATTCACGCGTCTCTGTATACCGCTATCTGGAAGGGCCCTCGAATGGTTTTTTAACCGTTGATGACCCACGCCTGCCCGCGGTTGAGCTGGCGGGAGAAGTCCGCTTAATTGGTGTGGCTATTTTCCTTATTCGCGATTTAAGACGATAATCACTCACCTCCTGCTCCGGCAGGATTATCTCCTCGTAGTGACCGCCAGACACCCTGAACAACACAGAAACCATCAGTATTTCCTCGCGGTAAACCATCAATCCCTCTCACATCATGGGCATGACAGTGTTCATCTATCGATATAACTGAATAGGTTAGTAAAATTTTTCAGTTCTTTGCCATTAAACTGCCAATTAATCCAAATTAAATATTAAAAATCAGTTATTTCAAATAAATACGCTGATAGCAAAGGTTATTTAACTCATAACATTTGATATTGATAATAACTATAGCTATCGTTTTTATAGGCGCGATTCATCAGCTGCGCTTACGAGGGTTTTTACCGCACATGGCAAGGGGAATCAGAGAACGGGTTCCTGCACCGGAGGTCTTTATGACTACGATATTTTGGAAAACGGCAGCACCATTCGGTACCTGTCGTAGCCGCTATAAGGCGCGACGTGCGGCTGCCATCGCTGCGCGTCAGCGCGAAAAAAGATTGATACGCAAAATTGGTCATCTGCTGGGTCAGGAAGAGTGTGCGAGGTTAAGTCTGAATATGCGCAGTACATTTGCCGTCGGACATCATTGCCCGCATTGTGCTTTACCTGGCCCAGGCAACCATTCAGGCTGCTCATTTTGCTCTGCGTTTGTTCAGTCGGTACCGGACAGATAAAAAAAAAGGCCGCACACTGGCGGCCTGTTTGTTTTTAGCGATCGGTATCGCTTTCGTCATCCTCACTGAGTAAGGACTTAATAAAGGTTCGCTGCGCGGGTGTTAACACCCAACCTTCCAGATCCACTGCAATCGGATGAGCACAATCCGTGCTGTCCGGTGGAGGATCCGCAGGAATTTCCGCCTGAACATCGGCGGGTGGGTTATGACTGTCTTTATCCATAAGTTCTGATGAAGGAACCTCAGTAAGCAAGCGCACCATCCAGATCGCGTCAAATCGACGTACCGGGCCTTGTACGTTCTCTTCCTTACTTCCTCCAGCCTCCTTTTAACGATGCCCGGTTTCATTCTAGGATTTTTCAGACAAGTGATAAGTGAATTATTCTGATATGTGAATTAGCGCAATGATTATCGCCACGTTGCAAAGGCGTTGCAGGGAGAAGTAAAAGCAGGCAGGTGCGCCACTCGCACCTGTCCTGCCCGCTGCATTCTCTTCATTGACTGCCCTCTTAGGACGGAGGGATATTTAACGTATTACAATCAGTAGACTGCATCTTCCAGTACCTGGTGTATCACCGCGGAAAGCTGATTAATTTCGAATTTCGCCACATAACCATTCGCCCCGACTTTACGGACGTGATCTTCGTTAGCACTGCCAGAAAGTGAAGAATGGATCACCACCGGAATATCCTTCAGATTGTGATCGCTCTTGATGTTACGCGTCAGCGTAAAGCCATCCATTTCGGGCATTTCAAGGTCGGTTAACACCAGAGCGATCTTGTCATGAATAGAAGTGCCCTCTTCCTGAGCCTCTTTGTAGAGCTTTTTAATTTTTTCCCAGGCTTCCAGACCCGTGGTATGCATCTCGGCCGGGATCCCCATCGCTTTCAGGCCCTGCTCAAGCATTTGACGGGCAACCTTCGAGTCCTCCGCCACAATCGCTATCGCACCCGGCTTCAGCTTGAAGGTTTTCACCTTAATGTCGCCTTCTTTCACTTCACGAACAGAAGGGATGACATCATGCAGAATCTGCTCAACATCCAGCACCATGGCCATGTTGTTGTTGTTATCCAGGCAGGCAATGCTGGTAATGTTACGGGTACTGACACCGGATTCCGCTGCATGTACCTGGCTCCAGTCAAGGCGTACGATATCTTCAACAGATTCCACCGCAAACGCCTGCGTGCTGCGCGCGTATTCGGTCACCAGCAATAAATTGAGGCCCGTTGAAGGAGTACAACCCGCCACCGCAGGAAGATCGATCACCGGGATCAACTGCCCACGAATATTCGCCATACCCAGCAGCGGCGATTTCATACCTGCCGCACGGGTGATGTTGGTCATCGGCACAATTTCACGCAGTTTAAAAACGTTGATACCGAACAGCTCAGGCTTATCATCCTGATGAGCAGACCCCAGGCGGAATAACAAAAGTTCGAACTTATTCGATAATGCGAGATTCGCTCTCTCATCGATCTCTTTTTGAAAGTTATCCATGTCTACCTCAAGGTTATTATTCATTGTTGTCAGCCGGCGCGGAAAAACAGCACGCGCTCAGGATCGCTGTTGAAAGTTATCGGCAGTGACGAAGAAAAATACAGGGCAGATTGCAGGATTTATGACCGGGGGAGAGAAAAAGATGAGAGTGACATACCCCTTCCGGCGCTTATCTCCGGCACTCTGTGGTGTTAGCTCTGTGAGGGGCAAAGCAATAATACAAGTAAGAAGCATTCTTAACAAGTTAAATGATATTAAGTATCATTCGCATAGGAATTTAGACTGTCTGAGTGTGTCTATATTGGCTGGCAGGGGCATAGCATCGGCATCAACGATGACCACTGAATAAAAAACACATTGATGACGTGTCGATAAGCACCTGTAAGGATACAGCGCAGCTAATCAGTGACTGCTTTCACTATCACGCGGTATGGCAGGGCTGATGATCACCAGCCCTGAAACGGCTTTGCCCACTACTGCCCCACACTCACACCGGATAGGTATTTAAACAATTTTATTCAGGTACTTAACCAATTTAAACTTGCATGTTCATGATGTCGCTGTACGCGCTCACCAGCTTGTTACGCACCTGGATGCCCATCTGCATTGAGACGCTGGACTTCTGCATATCCACCATCACGTCATTCAGTGAGACGCCTTCTTTACCCATCTGGAAGTCCTGCGCCTGAGCACGTGACTCGGTCTGGACTTCACTGATCTTGCTGAGCGCGGCTTTTAGCTCCGCACCAAAATCTGCCTGCGATGTACTGTCAGCGCCTTTACCGCCAGCAGCCTGCATTGCGGTGGTTTGCAGCGCTTGCATCACACTCTCAATACCCTGAATAGCCATGTTTTCTCCCGAACGAACGATGTGGTGATTACGATTGCTGACAAACTTAACACAATGTCAATAAGACAAAGCCCCTAAATAGCCGCATAAATCACAGCTTATCCAGCCATCGAATTTCTCATTTCAGAAAATAATGGCAGTCCATTGAGGTGGAAATTTTTTAAGCCAGCGCATCAGGGAGTCAGTTTTGTTACGACACTACACGCAACAGTCCGGTCAACTGTCAGGCAGGAACGAGTCATGAATGCAACTGTCACGCAGGATAATCCAGAGAAGAAAGGTTTGAATGACCTGTTCGCTCGCCTACGCGCCAACCCACGCATCCCTATTATCGTTGCGGCGGCCGCGGTCATTGCCATCGTTATTGCGATGGTATTGTGGGCCAAGCAGCCAGATTATCGCGTCCTTTATAGCAACCTCAGTAATGAGGATGGCGGGGCTATCGTCACGCAACTGACCCAGATGAACGTACCGTATAAGTTCGACGATCAGGGTGGTGCGCTGTTGGTTCCTGCCGCACAGGTGCATGAGCTGCGCCTGCGCCTCGCTTCACAGGGGTTGCCGAAAGGTGGCGCTGTGGGGTTCGAGCTGCTGGATAAAGAGAAATTCGGTATCAGCCAGTTCAGCGAACAGGTGAACTACCAGCGTGCGCTGGAAGGTGAGCTGGCACGTACCATCGAAACACTCGGCCCGGTTAAGGGTGCACGGGTGCATCTGGCGATGCCAAAACCAACGCTGTTCGTGCGCGAGCAGAAATCACCGTCCGCGTCTGTGACCCTGGCATTGCAGCCGGGTCGTGCGCTGGATGAAGGTCAGATCAACGCCGTTGTCCATATGGTGTCCAGCAGCGTCGCCGGTATGCCACCGGGCAATGTGACCGTCGTTGACCAGGCGGGCCGTCTGCTGACTCAGAACGATCCAACCGGGCGTGACCTCAATGACACCCAGTTAAAATATGCCAGCGATGTTGAAGCGCGTTTCCAGCAGCGTATCGAAGCCATCCTGGGTCCTATCGTTGGCAACGGCAATGTCCATGCGCAGGTCACCGCGCAAATCGACTTTAATACCCGTGAGCAGACCGACGAGCAGTACAAACCGAACAGCAACCCTGACCAGCAAGCAATTCGCTCACGCCAGACCAGCAACAGCGAACAACTTGGTGGCCAGTATCCTGGCGGCGTTCCGGGTGCCCTGTCGAACCAACCGGCTCCGGCCAACGCAGGTCCGATTACCACCCCAGCTAACGGTGCCGCCGGTGCCAATGGTGCTGCGGGTGCTAACGGTGCTGCGGGTGCCGCTGGCGCTAACGGTGCAGCCGGTGCTAACGCGAATAATGCGGCTGCCAATGCAGCCACCAGCAGTGCTCAGAAAATCGTTCCGTCAAATACGCGTAACGATGACACGACTAACTACGAAGTGAACCGCACCATCCTGCATACCAAGATGAATGTCGGTGAAGTTCAGCGTCTGTCTGTTGCGGTGGTGGTGAACTACCGTACCGATGCCGCCGGTAAGCCTATTGCACTGAATGATGCACAGCTTAAGCAGATCGAAAACCTGACCCGTGAAGCGATGGGCTTCTCGGAGCAGCGTGGTGACAGCCTGAACGTGGTTAACTCTCCGTTCACGGAAAACAGTGACCTTGGCGCTGAGCTGCCATTCTGGAAACAACCTGCATTTATCGAGCAGATGCTGGAAGCCGGACGCTGGTTACTGGTGCTGATTGTGGCTTACATCCTCTACCGCAAACTGGTTCGTCCACAGCTGCGTCGTAAAGCAGAGCAGGAGAAAGCCGCGCTGGAAGCTGCTGCCATTACTGCTGCACGTCAGGCCGAAGATGAAGAGTCCGGTATCTCCGTCAAGCTGTCGAAAGACGAACTTGACCAGGAACGTAAATCTCAGCACCGCATGAGTGCTGAGGTGATGAGCCAGCGTATTCGTGAGATGTCAGAAAATGACCCACGCGTAGTGGCTCTGGTTATTCGCCAGTGGATGAAGGAAGAACTATGAGTCTCACCGGTACTGAGAAAAGCGCCATCCTGATGATGACAATTGGCGAAGACCGCGCCGCCGAGGTGTTCAAACATCTCGACTCCCGCGAGGTGCAGCACCTCAGTGCGGCGATAGCCAATATGCGTCAGGTATCTCATAAGCAGCTTACCGATGTTCTGCGCGAATTCGAAATTGATGCAGAACAGTATGCAGCCCTGAGCCTCAACTCTAACGACTACTTGCGTTCCGTGCTGATCAAAGCGCTGGGCGAAGAGAAAGCGTCTACCCTGCTGGAAGATATTCTGGAAACGCGCGAGACCACCTCCGGGATGGACACGCTCAACTTTATGGAACCACAGGCGGCTGCCGACCTGATCCGCGACGAACATCCGCAGATCATCGCCACCATCCTGGTGCACCTGAAACGCGGCCAGGCGGCCGATATTCTGGCGCAGTTCGACGAACGTCTGCGTCACGATGTGATGCTGCGTATTGCCACCTTCGGCGGCGTACAGCCAGCCGCGCTGGCAGAACTGACCGAAGTGCTCAATGGCCTGTTGGATGGTCAGAACCTCAAGCGTGCGAAGATGGGTGGTGTTCGTACCGCGGCAGAGATTATCAACCTGATGAAAACTCAGCAGGAAGAAGCGGTTATCGAAGCGGTTCGCGAGTTCGACGGCGAGCTGGCACAGAAAATTATCGACGAAATGTTCCTGTTCGAAAACCTCGTCGAAGTGGACGATCGCAGTATCCAGCGCCTGTTGCAGGAAGTGGAATCCGAATCGCTGCTGGTGGCTCTGAAAGGTTCCGAGCAGCCGTTGCGCGAGAAATTCCTGCGCAACATGTCGCAGCGTGCTGCCGACATCCTGCGCGACGACCTCGCCAACCGCGGTCCAATGCGTATGTCTGCGGTGGAAACCGAACAGAAAGCGATTCTGTTGATTGTTCGTCGTCTGGCCGAAACCGGCGAGATGGTGATTGGTGGTGGCGAGGAAACTTATGTCTGATAACGCGTCACTGCCTTGGCAACGCTGGCAGCCAAACGACCTGGCGCGCCCGGATCGTCCGCTGCTTGAAGAGCTGGTCTTACCCGAGGTCACTACCGATGACCCGATTGAGCAGCAGCAGTTTCAGTTAGAACAGTTGCAGGCTCAGGTCCGCAACGAAGCCCAGGGTCTGGGTTACGCCGAAGGGCAGCAGCGCGGTTTTTCTGAAGGTCAGAAAGCCGGCTATGACGCTGGTTTTCAACAGGGTCTGGCAGAGGCACAGCAGCAGCAGGCGCCATTACAGGCGCGTATGCAGCAGTTGGTTTCCGAGTTTCACCATACGCTGGAAGCACTGGATAGCGTGATTGCCTCACGTCTGATGCAGTTGGCACTGGAAGCGGCCCGTCAGGTGATTGGCCAGGCGCCTCACGTCGACGGTACCGCCCTGCTGCGTCAGATTCAGGGCATGTTGCAACAGGAACCGATGTTCAGCGGCAAACCTACGTTGCGCGTCCATCCCGACGATTTGCCCCGCGTGGAAACCACGCTGGGCGCGACGCTCAGCCTGCACGGCTGGCGTCTGCTCGGTGACAGTACCATCCATCCCGGCGGCTGCAAGGTCAGCGCGGAAGATGGCGATCTGGATGCCAGTATTGCCACCCGCTGGCACGAACTCTGCCGCCTGGCCGCACCGGGAGAATTATAATGACCACTCGCCTGTCGCGCTGGCTTGGCGCACTCGACAACTTCGAACAACGTCTGGCACAAGTGCCGGACGTCCGTCGTTATGGTCGTTTGATCCGCGCTACCGGTCTGGTACTGGAAGCGACCGGGCTGCAACTGCCGCTGGGCGCCACCTGTGTGATTGAACGTCACGACAGCCAGGGCGTTAGCGAAGTGGAAAGTGAAGTGGTGGGGTTTAACGGCCAGAAGCTGCTGCTGATGCCGCTGGAAGAAGTTGAAGGTATTTTGCCCGGAGCGCGCGTGTACGCACGTATCGCCGGCGACAAACAGAACAGCGGTAAACAGATGATGCTGGGCCCGGAACTGCTTGGCCGCGTGCTGGACGGCAGCGGCCGCCCGCTGGACGGGCTGCCTGCACCTGAAACCGGCTATCGCGCACCGCTGAATACCCCGCCTTTTAACCCGTTGCAGCGTACGCCGATTACCGATGTGCTGGATACCGGTGTGCGTGCGATTAACGCCCTGCTCACCGTCGGACGCGGCCAGCGTATGGGCCTGTTTGCCGGTTCCGGCGTGGGTAAAAGTGTGTTGCTGGGCATGATGGCCCGTTATACCAAAGCCGACGTGATTGTCGTGGGCCTGATTGGTGAGCGTGGCCGTGAAGTGAAAGACTTTATCGAGAATATCCTCGGCACAGAAGGACGTGCGCGTTCGGTAGTGATTGCCGCCCCGGCCGATGTCTCTCCCCTCCTGCGTATGCAGGGTGCTTCGTACGCCACGCGTATTGCCGAAGATTTTCGTGACCGTGGCCAGCACGTGCTGCTGATCATGGACTCCCTGACGCGTTATGCCATGGCGCAGCGTGAAATTGCCCTGGCCATCGGTGAACCCCCTGCGACCAAAGGCTATCCGCCTTCCGTGTTCGCGAAATTGCCTGCACTGGTAGAACGTGCCGGTAATGGCATCGACGGCGGTGGTTCGATTACCGCTTTCTATACCGTTCTGACCGAAGGGGATGACCAGCAGGATCCCATCGCTGACTCAGCCCGCGCCATCCTTGATGGCCATATCGTTCTGTCACGCCGCCTGGCGGAATCCGGCCACTATCCGGCCATTGATATTGAAGCCTCGATCAGCCGCGTAATGGCACACCTGATTGATGAGACCCATTACGCCCGCGTGCGTCAGTTTAAACAGCTGCTGTCGAGCTATCAGCGCAACCGTGATTTGGTCAGCGTGGGCGCCTATGCGGCGGGAACCGACCCAACGCTGGATAAAGCGATCAAACTCTACCCTGAACTGGAAGCCTTCCTGCAACAGGGTATGTTTGAGCGCAGCACCTTCGACGATGCCAGCCTGCATTTGCAGGCGATTTTTGGTTAAGTTTCATCTGAAGTCGCATCACGCCCTGTGCCGTGATGCCGCCTGACTGGAGGGCTTTATGACAAAAACAGTCTCAGCCATTGATACGCTGCGCGATCTGGCGCACAAAGATGTGGAAAAAGCCGCCATTCAGTTAGGTGACGTGCGTCGAGCGCAAAAACAGGCCGATGAGCAGCTCAACATGCTGCTCAATTATCAGGACGAATACCGCAAGAACCTTAACAACACCATGAGCGAAGGGATAGCCAGTACCCGTTGGTACAACTATCACCAGTTTATTCAGACGCTGGAAAACGCGATTGAGCAACATCGTCAGCAACTGCTGCACTGGAATACGCGCGTGGAAAATGCATTGCGCCTGTGGCGCGACAAACAACAACGGCTGCACGCCTACGAGACTCTTCAGTCACGCGCGCTGGCTACCGCCCTGTTACAAGAAAACCGTCTCGATCAGAAACGGATGGATGAATTTGCCCAACGGGCATCATTGAGGAAAGGCGAATGATTACCTTACCAACTGCGGTCACGACGACGGCAACCACCGGCAGCGCGAAAGTCAGCAGCACCGGCGACAGTACTCTCGACAGCACCGGCAGTGAATTAACGGTGGGTGGGGAGACCTCGCAGCAGGGCTTCCTGACGCTTTTAGGCAACCGCCTGCTCACCCTGGCCCAACAGGGTGGAACGGGTGTGGCAGTCGATGGCGTCGAGGTTGCAGCCAGTGATGACGGTAAAGAGACTAAGAAGCCGGGCATCAGCGATCTGCTGGCCGCTCTGGATAAGCCCGATACACTGACGGCCCTCTTGCAGCCACAGCAGGCAAAAATCGCTACCAAAGACGATGTGGCGACGGATGAGAAAGAGGCACCTGCGGTGACACTCAGCGACAGCGATCTTCAGGCATTGCAGGCGCTTTATGCCATGCTGCCGAACAACGCCGCCGTTCCGGTTGCCAGTGCTACGGCAAAAAGTAGCGATCTGCTCACCGCTGGGCTGAATAAAAGCGATAAACAATCGACGCTGAATGCGCTGAGTGCGGCCCTGGGTAAAGTGACAACGGAAGAAGGGGATGCCACTAGCGCAGACGCTAAAAACAGCAATAATGCCCTTTTGGTTCCCGTTAGTGCAAAATCTTCTGACGGCACGGGCACAGGTAAAGCGTCCGTAAATCCAGGCGCGGTGACTCTCGACCCGGCTTTTCAGCAGGTTATGAGCAATGTCAGCAAAGATATCGATAAAGAAAATTCAAGTTCTGCCCCTACCGCGACGATAACCAATAATGTGATCAGTACCGCGTCTTCATTACTTACCCCGACGTCAACCTCGATGGTAAGTGCACCGGCAACTCCTCTGCTGAATTCTCAGTTGGGAAGCCCGGAATGGCAGCAGGCACTGGGACAACAGATCCTGATGTTCAGTCGCAACGGGCAACAGACCGCCGAGTTGCATCTGCATCCGCAGGACCTGGGCAGTATCCAGATCAGCCTGAAACTGGATAATGACCAGGCCCAGCTGAGTATGGTGTCAAATCAGAGCCAGGTGCGGGCCGCACTGGAGGCAGCATTGCCTCAACTGCGCGCCTCTCTGGCTGAGAGTGGCATCAACCTGGGTCAAAGTAATGTCAGTAGCGATGCGTTCCAGCAAGGCCAGTCTTTTGCTGGTCAGCAGGAACAGCAGCGCAATAACAACGGAAGCCCGTTTAGTCTTGCTACAGAAAATGACAGTGATGTGACGCCAATTGCCGTTCCTGCCGCCCTGCAGGCGCGCGCAGCCGGCTCCAATGCTGTTGATATTTTCGCCTGACGGCAACAAACGCGTAAGCTGATGGCAAAACTCGCGTCTTTTCTGCCTATTGTTTGGCGCAAGACGCGGGATAATTTGTCATAACGCCGTGGGACAGTGGATTACGTGGCACCGCCCCCGAAAATAATCACAGGAAGTTACAGCTAATATGACTGATAACGCTAAAGCCAAAAGCGGCAAACGTAAGCTCCTGATACCGGTGTTACTCATTGTGACTCTGGTCGCTTGCAGCGTGGCGGGCTATACAGTCTGGCGCATGATGAAAACTCCGGCAGATGCCGCTGCGGCAGCAAAGCCGGAGCCGCCACCTGCGCCGGTGTTTTTTGCTCTGGATACTTTTACGGTTAATTTGATCAACCCAGATAACGACCCGGATCGTGTGCTGTACGTGGGCTTTACGCTGCGTTTGCCAGACGAAGAATCGCGTCGTCGTATGAATGATTATCTCCCGGAAGTCCGTAGTCGTCTGCTGCTGTTGCTTTCACGTCAAAGTGCCTCGGCGTTAGCGAATGAACAAGGCAAGCAGGCATTAGTAGCACAGATAAAACAGGTACTGGCACCTCCGCTGGTGCAGGGACAACCACAGCAGGTCGTGACAGATGTCCTCTTCACGGCCTTCATTCTGCGGTGATGGATATTTATGGGCGATAGCATTCTTTCTCAGGCAGAAATTGACGCACTACTCAATGGCGACAGCGATAGTGCGACAGAAGATAAGGTCAGTAGCGGTGGCGAGAGCGACATTCGCCCCTATGATCCCAATACCCAGCGCCGCGTGGTTCGTGAGCGTCTGCAGGCACTGGAGATCATTAACGAACGTTTTGCGCGTTCTTATCGTATGGCGCTGTTTAATCTGTTGCGCCGCAGCCCGGATATTTCGGTCGGCGCGATCAAGATTCAGCCATACCATGAGTTTGCCCGCAATTTGCCGGTGCCAACTAACCTTAACCTTATCCACCTCAAGCCGCTGCGTGGCACGGCGCTGGTGGTTTTCTCGCCGAGTCTGGTGTTTATCGCCGTAGATAACCTGTTTGGGGGTGATGGCCGTTTCCCGACGAAAGTCGAGGGACGTGAATTCACCCACACTGAACAACGCGTCATCCGTCGTATGCTGAAGCTGGCGCTCGACTGTTACAGTGAGGCCTGGAAGCCAATCTATCCGCTGGATGTCGAGTACGTTCGTTCAGAGATGCAGGTGAAGTTCACCAACATCACCACCTCACCTAACGATATCGTGGTTACCACGCCGTTCCAGGTTGAGATTGGTAACCTGACCGGTGAGTTCAATATCTGTATTCCATTCAGCATGATTGAACCGCTGCGTGAAACGCTGGTGAACCCACCGTTAGAAAACTCTCGCAGCGAAGATGAAAACTGGCGTGACACGCTGGTGAAGCAGGTTCAGCACTCTGAGCTGGAGCTGGTGGCGAATTTTGCCGAAGTATCGATGAGAATTTCACGTCTGCTGGCCTTGAAGCCTGGCGACGTATTACCGATTGAAAAACCGGACCGCATTATCGCCCATGTGGATGGCGTGCCGGTGTTGACCAGCCAGTACGGAACGCTGAATAAGCAGTACGCTCTGCGCGTGGAACACCTGATCAACCCGATTTTGAATTCGCTGAATGAGGAACAGCCCGATGAGTGATACGAATAAGCCGTCCGATGACGACATCTCTGCGGACGACCTGTGGGCTGACGCAATGAATGAACAGGTAAAATCCTCTTCCACCGACAGCGTATTTAAATCGCTGGATGTGGGCGATGTGTCCGGTTCTCTGCAAGATATCGATATGATTATGGATATCCCGGTCAAACTGACCGTTGAACTGGGCCGTACCAAAATGACAATCAAAGAGCTGCTGCGCTTGTCGCAAGGTTCGGTTGTCGCACTGGATGGATTAGCGGGTGAGCCACTGGATATCCTGATTAACGGTTATCTGATTGCTCAGGGTGAAGTGGTCGTGGTGGCCGATAAGTATGGCGTACGCATCACCGACATTATTACCCCGTCTGAACGTATGCGTCGCCTGAGTCGCTAAATGAATACCACGCAGCAGCAGCCGGTCATCCCACAGCCGGCCATTTCAACCGGCTCTATGCTCACTCAGGTGAGTGGCGTGCTGGCAGCGATTATTATTCTTATTCTCGCTTGTGCCTGGGTGGCAAAACGCTTCGGCTTTGCTTCACGACGCAGCGGCAGTCAGACACTGAATATCAGTGCAAGCTGCTCGCTGGGTCAACGTGAACGTGTCGTGATTGTCGACGTTGATGATGCGCGTCTGGTGCTGGGTGTTACTGCACAGCAGATTACCCATCTGCACACGCTGCCTGCCAAACCTCAGCAAGAGACATCCGACTCTGCGGAACCAAAGCCCGATTTCCGTCAGGTTCTCCAGTCATTAATGAAAAGCGCCGGGAAGAAAAAATGAAACGCACCCTTCCACTGCTGCTGCTCGGCCTGCTGATGCTGGCACCTGATGTTTATGCCCAGTTACCGGGCCTGATCAGCAAACCAATGGCCAATGGCGGCCAGAGCTGGTCACTGCCGGTACAGACACTGGTATTTATTACCTCGCTGACCTTCCTGCCAGCCATCTTACTGATGATGACCAGCTTTACGCGCATCATTATCGTATTTGGTCTGCTGCGAAGTGCACTCGGAACACCGTCTGCACCACCGAACCAGGTTTTACTGGGTTTGGCGCTGTTTCTGACCTTCTTTATTATGGGCCCGGTGTTCGACAAAATTTATACCGATGCCTATCAGCCGTTCAGCGAAGACAAAATCAGCATGCAGGAAGCCATTGAGAAAGGTTCCCAGCCGCTGCGTGAGTTTATGCTGCGTCAGACGCGTGAGGGTGACCTGGCGCTGTTTGCCCGTTTAGCCAACACACCGCCAATTGCCGGCCCCGAAGCCGTACCGATGCGTATTCTGCTGCCCGCTTACGTGACCAGTGAACTGAAAACGGCGTTCCAGATTGGTTTTACCGTTTTTATTCCGTTCCTGATTATCGACCTGGTGGTCGCCAGCGTATTGATGGCTCTCGGGATGATGATGGTGCCACCAGCGACCATATCGTTACCCTTTAAGCTCATGCTATTTGTGCTGGTCGATGGCTGGCAGTTGCTGGTCGGTTCGCTGGCCCAAAGTTTCTATTCATAACGCGGAGCCACGACAATGACACCTGAATCGGTAATGGTACTGGGGCATGATGCCATGTTGATTGCGCTGGCACTGGCGGCTCCGCTGCTGCTGGCTGCGCTGGTCAGCGGTTTCCTTATCAGCCTGTTGCAGGCGGCAACCCAGATCAACGAACAGACGCTCTCCTTTATTCCTAAGATCCTGGCGGTTGTCACCACTATCGTGATTGCCGGTCCATGGATGCTGAATCTGGTGCTCGACTATATGCGCACCCTGTTCAGTAACCTGCCGTATATGATCGGATAATGATTCTTTTTGACAGTAGTCAGCTGTTGTTCTGGATAAGTCAGCTATTCTGGCCCCTCGCCCGCGTGCTGGCTTTGATCATGTCTGCGCCGTTACTGAATGAAAAATCCATCAGCCGTAAAGTCAAAATCGGGCTGGGCGTGATGATTACCTGGGTACTGGTGCCTTCCTTACCCCCGACTACCGTTACATTATTCTCCGTCGGTGGTTTCTGGCTGCTAATCCAACAGATACTGATTGGCGTATCGATTGGTTTTACCATGCAGTTTGCTTTTGCAGCCGTGCGCACAGCGGGTGAAGTGATAGGTTTGCAGATGGGGTTATCCTTTGCCACCTTCTTCGATCCAAGCAGCCGCCTGAATATGCCGGTGCTGGCACGCTTTCTGGATATGCTGGCCATGCTGCTGTTTCTGTCGTTCAACGGTCATCTTTGGCTGATTTCGATGGTTGCTGACAGTTTTCATACATTGCCCATCGGCGGGGAGCCGCTTAACGGCAATGCGTTTATGGCCCTGACCAAAGCTGCAGGCCTGATTTTCCTTAATGGCATGAGATTAGCGCTACCGTTAATTACTCTGTTACTCACCTTAAACCTGGCCCTGGGTTTGTTAAACCGCGTTTCACCTCAACTCTCCGTTTTCGCCATCGGCTTCCCTGTCACCTTATCAATCGGTATGGTGTTCATTAGCCTGATGATGCCGCTGCTAGCGCCCTTCTGCGAACATTTGTTCAGTGAAGTGTTCGACTTGCTGGCTACGTTGCTCAGTGAATTACCCGGCAAGTAAACTTACCTATTCTCATTTTTGTGCAAAGTTATTGTTAAGCGTTGAAAATACATCTGTGTATTTTTTGGGCCATTATTTGCAGAATGTCCTTAAGGAAATTCTGATAAATGCACTAGCACGATGAAAATCATTCTTATTAAAACGCACTTAGCGTATTTTATCCCCTCAAACCGATGATTTGTTGCGAAAGAGTTAACGGTTAAAAAACACTCAAATAACTGTTTTTTATGGGAATTTTATTTTTCGCGGTTTTTCTTGTTTTAAAATACATTTTCCGGCATTGTCAATGCACTCCGCGAGTCCACACTTTCGGGAAATGAATGTTTTTAAGAATCGTCCTATCAGAGTTTTCTGTTTTCTGCGCGATAGTGTGTCGATGCAGGCAGAAATCTGCGTCAAATGCTGTGTTAAGTCAGATCGCTAAGCGGAACCTCTGCTTTTGCACTGACCCTGGTACTCAGACAGGTTTTCACCTCGTCAAAACTCAAACTACCTGTCAGCAAGGATGAATTAAGTACCCTCGCCGTCAATGGCAAGCTTTGCTAACGCTGGGTAAATATAACAAGACCGTGAAACAGAACTCTTGCTCTCGTACCGAACGCGCGTAATTCATCGTTGATTTAAACGGATAACAAATTGGTGAGGGTCGCTATTATGCCAACGATTATTATGGATTCATGTAACTATACACGGCTAGGTTTAACTGACTATATGGCAGTGAAAGGGGTTAAAAAGAAAAATATAACCTCAGTTAACGATATTGAGCAGTTACAAATAAAGTGTCAGCAGCTTCAACCCGGCGTTGTTTTTATTAATGAAGATTGTTTCATTCATGAATCCGATGCAAGCCAACGGATCAGAAACGTTATTATGCAGCATCCTGATACGTTATTTTTCATTTTTATGGCCATCTCTAATATCCATTTTGAGGAATACCTCTACGTTCGTAAGAATCTGATTATTACATCAAAATCGATAAAGCCGTCGACCCTGGATTCATTACTTAGCACGTACTTTCAAAAGAAACTTAATCTGTCACCTCGCTATTCTTCGGGCTTCGACGTACATCCACTGACGCTCAGTCAGACGGAGTCAAACATGCTGAAGATGTGGATGTCAGGTCATGACACCATTCAAATTTCAGATAAAATGCAAATAAAAGCGAAAACGGTGTCATCACACAAAGGTAATATCAAACGTAAAATAAAAACACATAACAAGCAGGTTATTTATCATGTGGTTCGTTTAACTGATAACGTTACCAGCGGTATTTATGTCAACGTAAGATAGTCATCCAGGGGAAGCGGGTACTCACCGGCTTCCCCGCCTCACATCAGATAATGCTCATTATGTGAGCCTGCTCCCACTTCCAGCCCTAATCCTTTTAGCCCGTATGCCGATGTTTTGTAGACGACCGGAGTATGACTTCGTCCCTATCTGACAGAGAGCAATGGATATGAAATCACAACTACAATCTCACGAACATCAGGCTATCAGCTTCTGGCAGCACCTGCGTCTGGTTCCGTTGTTCGCCGCCATCCTTGGTGGAATTTTGCTACTTTTTGCCCTGTGTATCGGCCTCGCCAGCTATTTTTTGATTCAGAGTAATCAGTCACTGAATGATGTGACGGAAGAGATTCAGGTACGTATGGCGCTTTCTAACAGTTCCAACCATTTACGTACGGCACGCCTGACCGTAGTCCACGCAGGAGCTTCCGCACGTATTGGTGAGATGGATGAGTTCAAAACCAACCTCGACAAAACTCAGGCACGCATTAAATCGGCACGCGAAAGCTTTAATGCCTATCTCAACCGCCGGGTAAAAACGCCGGCTGATGAAGCGCTGGATGGCGAACTGAAAACCCGTTTTGAGGCATATATCACTCAGGGCGTCATGCCGATGGTAAAAAGTGCTTCCGATGGGAGCTTTGAAGGCGTTATTGCCCAGGAAACTGACTACACCCGCAAGCTGGACGATGCGTATAACGCGGTGCTGTTAAAAGCCATTAAGATCCGTACCGAACGCGCGGAAGCGATTAATGTGCAGGCCGCCTCTCAAACCCGTCTCGGCTTTATTATGATGGCAGGCGCGTTTGGCCTTGCGCTGTTATTAACCCTGGCGACCTTTATCTTCTTGCGCCGGGTGGTTATTACCCCATTACGCCAGGCGGTAGAACGCATTGAACATATTTCCCGTGGCGATCTGACCGCGCCACTGCAAAACTGGGGACGCAGTGAAATTGGCAGTCTGGGGAATAATCTGCAGCTGATGCAGCAGGCCTTAGTGAAAACCGTTGGCACCGTGCGTGAAGGAGCCGTAGCGATTTATCAAGGCTCCAGCGAAATATCAGCGGGCAATACCGACCTCTCTTCCCGTACCGAGCAGCAGGCCTCGGCGCTGGAACAAACCGCCGCGAGTATGGAAGAACTGACTGCGACGGTGAAACAGAACGCTGAGAATGCTCATCATGCCAGCCAGCTCGCCTCGGATGCCTCCGGCAAAGCACGCCAGGGTGGCGATATTGTCACTGGCGTGGTGAATACCATGAATAATATTTCCACCAGCTCGAAGAAAATTGCCGAAATCACTACGGTGATTAACAGCATCGCCTTCCAGACTAACATTCTGGCACTGAACGCCGCCGTTGAAGCTGCACGCGCCGGTGAGCAAGGTCGTGGTTTTGCCGTGGTGGCCAGCGAAGTTCGCAATCTGGCGCAGCGCAGCGCCGGTGCAGCGAAAGAGATCGAAGGACTGATAGCTGAATCGGTAGATTTGATCGGCAAAGGTTCGGCACAGGTTGGCCACGCCGGTAATACGATGGGTGAAATTGTTGATGCCGTCCGTCGGGTGACCGATATTATGGCGGAGATTGCTGCTGCCTCTGACGAGCAGAGTAAAGGCATTCAGCAGGTGAGTATGGCAGTGACCGAGATGGACAACGTCACCCAGCAGAATGCCTCACTGGTAGAAGAAGCGTCTTCTGCGGCGGCGTCTCTGGAAGAACAAGCGGCGCGTCTGACTCAGGCGGTATCAGCCTTTAAATTGAATGGTGCCGCAGCAGCCACCGTAAAAACCAGCAACACAGGCAGTCAATCCAAAGCATTAGCGGCTCCACGGCCTGCGCTGGCATCCACCAGCAATGAGCACTGGGAAACGTTCTGAGTCGTTGATCACAGGGCGGAGGGGCGACCGAAAAAGGGTCGCCCCGTACAGCAGATTACGAATGCGGCTCAACGAAAATGCCGTCGTCATGACCGACTTCATTAAAGAACCAGATCCCCAATGGGTAGTCCTCAAGCGCGACCAGAAACATAGTACCTTCACTGAAGTTCTCAACGGCCAGAACCGTACCTTCACGACGCGGTCCGCCATCCGTTTTCACTGTTACCCGTTCATTGACCTTCATAACCCCTCCTGCGCCATTTTTGGATGAGTTTAACCGAAAATCTCACTCTGCGCAGGCACTCACATCAATGATTAGCGACGGGCGATGACCCAGACAGCATGCACAATGCCCGGGATATAACCACATATCGTCAGCAGGATATTCAGCCAGAAGGCACCTGCAAAACCGACCTGCATAAACACACCCAGTGGGGGTAATAGAATCGCAATTACAATTCGTAAAAAGTCCATAAATTCTCCGTTATCTGTTTTATCGCACGGGATGACCCGCACAAAGAGTATAGCCAGTCTGGATTCACATCACTGTCTGCGGCGGGTAAAGCTGGGTAAAGCCTTATCCCATCAGGTTTTTTCACTTTCTTTACGATTCATAGTGAGATTTTTCACGGCGTAAACCCTTAGAATATTCTTACTGCGCCAACCCCAAAGGGGCAGACGGTGATGTCCACTCAATGGGCAGCACCTAAGTAACAAGGATTTTTGCCCGCGCAGCGCGGGCTTTTTTTTGCCCTGAATAATGTACATCCCTTCTGAATCCCTGACCTGATATCAATGGGCAAAAAAAATCCCGACCAAACCAGGCCGGGATAAAAGTGTTTCTCACAGGAAATGAAGTTCGTTACATCTGGGAATTCTTTAACGTTAGCAGACTAACCGATCCTCACGTTCGGATAAGTCTTAATACACCGCCTAATGTGTACAGCCTGAGAATTTTCGTACAGCTTAAACGACGCTAAGCTGCACCACATCTGGCTTCTTCTTCCTACCGGGATAATCACGCCCGTTATTTAACACTGTTTTTTTTAAGATAATTCCTGGAGTGAGTGGAAGCCTTGCCTCAATCCCTTCCCTACCCTTCTCAATGCGATGGCTGAGCTATACTGACGGTTCTACTGCCAAATATCACTCTGAGGTAGGGCTTATGCCGACGTTGCAGGACCCACTGATGATCGTCACCGATCTCGACGGCTCGCTGCTTGATCACCACACCTACAGCTGGCAGCCTGCTGAGCCCTGGCTGGCGCGTTTGCAAGCGCACCACATTCCGCTGGTGATCTGCTCAAGCAAAACCGCAGCAGAAATCATTCCGATACAGCGAGCACTGGGGCTAAGTGGCACCCCTTTTATTGCTGAAAACGGTGCCGTTGTGAGCGATGGTCATGCCCGTACGCCGTCACCGCATCTTCCTGAAAGCACCGTTAACTACGCGGCATTGTGCGGGCAGTTAGCACAACTGAAGCAGCAGTATGGCTTTAAGTTCACCGGTTTTTCTGATGTGAGCGAAAAAGAGGTTTCCGAATGGACGGGACTGACGCCGCATGATGCTGCTCTGGCCAGATTGCGCGAAGCCTCCGAAAGCCTTATCTGGCGTGACAGTAGCGAACAGTTCGCCCTGTTCCGCCAGCAGTTGGAGGCCCGGGCATTGACCTTAGTTCAGGGAGGACGCTTCTGGCACGTGATGCGGGAAGGCAGCGGCAAAGGCGCCGCACTGCGCTGGCTACTTCAACACACCCTGCAGGGAGACAAATCCCCCGTCACCATTGGACTGGGCGATGGCCCCAACGATGCGCCGATGCTGGATGCCGTCGATTATGCCATCGTAATCAAAGGCTACAGTAAAAATCCCATCATCCTGGAACGTCAGGATAAACATCATATCTATCATACCGCGCACTTTGGCCCCGAGGGCTGGAGCGAAGGGCTGACGCATTTTATCACTCAGTAAACTGAGGCGATTTTTAAGGGGTAAGCGATGAGCGATTTTTACCAGAATGGCGTGATAACGAATTTTCATAATCTGACCGGACGCTCCGTAGAGACGCTGGAAAAAGATCTGGTGCGCTTTTCGCGCAAGCGCAAAATGGGGTTGATCCTGCCATCACTCTTTTCCGAACTGGAAGGTCCAGCCCTCAGTCATATTGTCGATGAACTGGCCAAAGTCCCCTACCTGTCGGAGATTGTTATCGGTCTGGACCGCGCGGACCGCGACCAGTTTCTGCTCGCTCGCGAGTTCTTTTCACGTCTGCCACAGCGACATCGTATTTTGTGGAACGATGGACCGCGTCTGAAGGCGCTGGATGCGGAGCTGGACAAAGAGGGGCTATCACCTTCGCAACCGGGAAAAGGCCGTAACGTCTGGTTTTGCACCGGCTATACCCTGGCGTCAGACAAGTCGGCCTGCGTCGCCCTGCACGACTGCGATATTGTTACCTATGAACGGGGAATGCTGGCGCGCCTGCTCTATCCTCTGGCTAACCCCGGCTTTCAGTATGAGTTCTGCAAAGGTTTCTATGCGCGGGTAGCCGATAACAAGCTCAACGGTCGTGTGGGACGGCTGCTGGTGGGACCGCTGTTACGTTCTCTGCAAAAAGTATACGGTCACTCTGACTATCTGGATTACCTGACCAGCTTTCGCTACCCTCTTTCCGGCGAGTTCGCCATGCGCACGCATGTGCTCAACGGCATCAAGCTGCCGGGCGACTGGGGGCTGGAGATCGGCGTACTGTCAGAAATATATCGCAACTACACCACCCGCCAGAGCTGCCAGGTAGAGATCGCGGATAATTACGATCATAAGCATCAGCCACTGGCAGAAGAGGACGGCACTGGCGGTCTGAAGCGCATGAGCAACGACATTGTGCAGTCGTTACTGCGCAAGATGGCCACGATGGGAGTCAGTATCACCAGTGATTCCTTCCGCGTGCTGAAAGCGACCTATTATCGCAATGCGCTGGATATGATGGAAATCTACCACCATGAAGCGACCATGAATGGCCTGACTTTCGATCAACATGCGGAAGAAGCCGCCGTCGAAACGTTTACGCAGTCGATCCTTGATGCCGGACAAGCCTTTATTGAGCGCCCGAATGAGAAGCCGTTTATCCCCAGCTGGAGCCGTGTACAATCGGCCTTTCCTGATATCATGCAACGCATTTACCAGGCGGTTGAAGATGATAACAGCGGGGACGTTTAAGGCCCGCTGCTGACGCAGTTACGGCCGGCGGCTTTTGCCTGATAAAGCCGGCCATCTGCCACCGATTGCAGGGTATCTATCTGGTACTCCTGCTGCTCTTCGCTGCTGCTCACACCCAGTGAGGCGGTCACCTTCAACGTATGAGTGGCGTCAATCAACACCTCTTTTGAGGCCAGCTTGCCGCGAATTCGCTCCGCTATTTCTACTGCCTCCTCAAGCCCGGTATCGGGTAAGACAATGCAAAACTCTTCGCCCCCTACGCGCCCCAGCACATCCACTTTTCGCACGGTCTGGGCAATGATGGCCGCTGCATGGGTCAACACCACATCGCCCGCATGATGCCCAAGCGTATCGTTCACCGATTTAAAATGGTCAAGATCGAGCTGAATCAGAGAAACAGGCTGCTGCTGACGTTCACAGAACGCTGACACGCGTTCCGCATGGTCGAAAAAGGCACTGCGGTTTAACAGGCGGGTTAAACCATCATAGTTCGCACGCCAGCTCAGGGTTTCCTGAAGGGTCAATAAGCGCCCGATCATCCGAATGATGGCCTGATGGGACGCCAGCAGCGTCAGGCTGAACAGCCCCCACATCAGCAGCAGTATCATCATCACCCGTCCCGCTTCACCCCGCAGCCCCTCATGCAGGGTTTGCACATTAACCAGCAGTCCGTCGAAGTTTTGTAAATGCATCCAGGTGATTAACTGCATTCCTGAACGGATTTGCCCACTTTGCTCCGGGGTAACCTGGCTGAAAATGCTGGCCACCTGTGCAGCATCCAGTCCGTGTTCGTTCAGCGGTTGACCATCCGAAATCGCCACCGCGTGTTGTTGGCTATCGAACAAGATGATGCTGCCGTCCTGCCACCTGGGCAAAGCGTGCTGTAAGTACCGTTGAATGACCTGGGTGGAAAAGTCCATCGCCAGAACGCCATACCAGTATTGGTCATGGTCGACGGGCAGAGCCACCGTCACCACATCACCTTCGTTATCAACGGAACGATAGGTTCCAGACCAGCGAAGTTTACGCTGCGGGTTTTGTTCCGGGCTGGCACTGAGGAAATAAGGGCGGTTGATAACGCTGCTGTAACTTGTCGCCGTCTCGGCATGATCGTCAGGCACAGAACTCAGATAAAAACCGGCGCGCGAGATATACCAGAGACGGTAGTGGAAATCCTGTTGAGGATTGTTGAACTGCAGGATGTAGCTCATCTCAAGCGCGGCGGTTAGCTCATCGTTCAGGCGCTGTGGATCGCTGCGGTCGAGTAATGGCAGGCGCTGTACGGCAGCATCAGAAATTCCGGAGATCGGTATGCTGCGCTCGGTATTAATAGAGATGCTCCACAGCGGACTTTGCCGCTCGCCGGCAAAGACGGTTAACGCATCACGGGATTTATCGGTTTCCAGCGGATCGCCAAGCGCATGGCGCAGCATATTACGAAAGAAGAACATCTCATCAATACTTTGCTGCCACTGCCGCTCAAGGCTGCTGCCCGCCTGAGTCAGCCAGGCACGCTGGGTGGTTTCATGTGACGATTTCAGCACTATCGCTTCATGCAGGGTTAAAATGCTGGAGAAGGCAAAGACAATCGCAAAACAGAAATGAACCATGTTTTTAGGCCGAAAGAAACGCGAACTTTTGTCAGGCATCACTTAAGCATTCTCCGCCGCTACTCTTCTTGGTTTTTACACAGTTTAGACCGCTGCCTACTGCGCAGCCAGCACGCGGCGTTCGTACGACAGAGTGATGACATTTTTATTGATCTCCTTCAGGCCAAACCCCTTTCAACAGGGGGAAAATAGCGCTATTACTGTAAAGAGTATTCGCCTGAGGCCCTGCTGGTACAGGAGGTAGTAATGTCCAGATTTCCTAAAGGCAGTATTGTGCGCCATAAAACGGGACAGATTAAAGGTGTGGTCCTTAACGTCTTTGATCAGGGCGACCGATCCGCAGGATATTACATCAAGTGGGATGATGGAAACCACAGCTATCACGCTGAAAACGAACTGATATGGGCGAATATCGACCGCCCAAGAATGCATGATGGTCCACAATCACCAAAATAACGTACTGCCCCCAACAAGCGCTAAAATCAAGGTATACTCCATCTAGCTGAATCGGGCCCCCCCGGCGCGCCAGGGGTCCCGTTCTCCCTTTTGTGAAGAGACCGTCTAACTTATTATGCCTGAACTCTACCGTTATGACCTGCCGACCAGAGCAGGTGACCAGCGCCAGCTGGGGCAACTCACCGGCGCGGCCTGTGCCGTTGAATGCGCCGAAATTGTTGAACGTCATCATGGTTTGGTGATTTTGATTGCGCAGGATATGCAGAATGCACTGCGCCTGCAGGATGAAATCAAACAGTTTACCTCCCACCCCGTGATGGCACTGGCTGACTGGGAGACCCTGCCGTACGACAGTTTTTCTCCCCATCAGGAAATCATCTCCTCCCGGCTTTCCACTTTATATCAACTTCCCGGGCTGGAACGCGGGTTACTGATTATGCCAGTCAATACCCTGATGCAGCGCGTTTGCCCGCATAACTTCCTGCACGGCCACGCGCTGGTGATGAAAAAGGGACAGAAGCTCTCACGTGATAAACTGCGTGCCCAGCTTGAGCAAGCCGGTTATCGCAGCGTTGACCAGGTCATGGCACACGGTGAATTTGCTACCCGTGGCGCCCTGCTCGACCTCTATCCGATGGGCAGTGAACGTCCCTACCGCATCGACTTCTTTGATGATGAAATCGACAGCCTGCGTCTGTTCGATATCGACAGCCAGCGTACGCAGGAAGAAGTGACAGCGATCGATCTGCTGCCCGCTCACGAATTCCCGACCGATAAAAAAGCCATCGAACTGTTTCGCACCCAGTGGCGCGAGCATTTTGATGTGCGCCGTGAGCCCGAGCATATTTATCAGCAGGTGAGTAAGGGGACGTTGCCTACCGGGATTGAGTACTGGCAGCCGCTGTTTTTTGAGCAGCCCCTTCCCGCGCTGTTCAGCTATATCCCGGCCACCACACTGCTGGTGATTTCCGGCGATCTGGAAAGCGGCGCCGAGCGCTTCTGGCAGGATGTCAATGCACGTTATGAAAACCGCCGCGTCGACCCGATGCGCCCACTGCTACCGCCTCCGACATTGTGGCTGCGTACGGATGAATTGTTCAGCGAACTGAAGCTGTGGCCTCGCGTACAGTTGAAAACCGACCTGCTGGCTGACAAAGCCGCCAATACCAACCTGCGTTATGAAACGTTGCCGGACCTCGCCGTACAGGCGCAGGCCAAAGCCCCGCTGGACACGCTGCGCCGTTTCCTTGAGTCTTTCGATGGTCCGGTGGTGTTCTCGGTAGAAAGCGAGGGCCGCCGTGAAACGTTGCAGGAATTGCTGGCACGCATCAAGTTAAAACCCACCGCTATCGACTCGCTGCCGCAGGCCGACCAACCCGGCCACTATCTGTTAATTGGTGCCAGCGAACACGGCTTTATTGACCGGCTGCGCAACCGCGCCCTGATCTGTGAAAGCGATCTGCTGGGGGAGCGCGTCAGTCGCCGCCGTCAGGATAGCCGCCGGACCATTAACCCGGATGTCCTGATCCGTAACCTTGCCGAACTGCGTCCCGGTCAGCCCGTGGTGCATCTGGAGCACGGCGTGGGCCGCTACATTGGCCTCACTACGCTGGAAACGGGGGGGATTCAGGCCGAGTATCTGATGCTGGCCTATGCCGGGGATGCCAAGTTATATGTGCCAGTCTCGTCACTGCATCTGATCAGCCGTTATGCCGGCGGCGCCGAAGAGAATGCCCCACTGCATAAACTGGGCAGCGATGCCTGGTCACGTGCGCGGCAAAAAGCAGCCGAGAAAGTGCGTGACGTTGCAGCAGAGCTGCTGGATATCTACGCACAGCGCGAGGCGAAAACCGGGTTCGCGTTTAAGCACGACAAACAGCAGTACCAGCTGTTCTGTGAGAGCTTCCCTTTTGAAACCACCCCGGACCAGGCGCAGGCCATCAATGCGGTATTGAGCGATATGTGCCAGCCGCTGGCAATGGATCGTCTGGTGTGCGGCGATGTTGGCTTCGGTAAAACCGAAGTCGCCATGCGCGCCGCCTTCCTGGCCGTAGAAAATCATAAGCAGGTTGCCGTGCTGGTGCCGACCACCCTGCTGGCTCAGCAGCATTACGATAACTTCCGCGACCGTTTTGCTAACTGGCCGGTACGTATTGAGATGCTGTCACGTTTTCGTACCGCCAAAGAACAGGCACAGGTGCTGGCAGAAGCGCAGGAGGGTAAGGTCGATATTCTTATCGGCACCCACAAGCTGCTGCAAAACGACATCAAGTGGCGCGATCTGGGGTTACTGATCGTCGATGAAGAGCATCGCTTTGGCGTGCGCCATAAAGAGCGAATCAAAGCGATGCGCGCCGACGTGGATATCCTGACGCTCACCGCCACACCGATCCCGCGTACGCTGAATATGGCGATGAGCGGAATGCGCGATCTGTCGATTATTGCCACGCCGCCCGCGCGCCGTCTGGCGGTGAAAACCTTCGTACGTGAATATGACGATATGGTGGTGCGCGAGGCGATCCTGCGTGAGGTACTGCGCGGCGGCCAGGTGTATTACCTGTACAACGACGTTGAGAATATTGAAAAGGCGGCAAAACGCCTGTCGGATCTGGTGCCAGAAGCCCGTGTGGCCATCGGTCACGGTCAGATGCGTGAGCGCGAACTGGAGCGGGTGATGAATGACTTCCATCATCAACGTTTTAACGTGCTGGTCTGTACCACCATTATTGAAACCGGTATTGATATCCCGACCGCGAACACCATCATCATTGAACGCGCCGATCACTTTGGCCTGGCACAGCTGCATCAGCTGCGTGGTCGCGTCGGGCGTTCGCACCATCAGGCCTATGCCTGGCTGCTGACGCCACATCCAAAATCGATGACCACCGATGCGCATAAGCGTCTGGAAGCCATTGCTTCGTTAGAGGATCTGGGCGCCGGATTTGCGCTCGCAACACACGATCTGGAAATTCGTGGTGCCGGGGAGTTGCTGGGCGAAGGTCAGAGCGGCCAGATGGAAACCATTGGTTTCTCACTGTATATGGAACTGCTTGAAAACGCCGTCGATGCCTTAAAAGAGGGGCGTGAACCTTCGCTCGAGGATCTGACCAACAATCAGACCGAGATCGAGCTGCGTATGCCGGCACTATTGCCGGATGACTTTATCCCGGATGTGAATACCCGTCTTTCATTCTATAAACGCATTGCCAGCGCCGTGCAGCCGGGTGAACTGGACGACCTGAAGGTTGAGCTGATTGACCGTTTCGGCCTGCTGCCGGATGCGGCACGCAATCTGCTGGATATCGCGTCTATGCGTCTGGTGGCGAAAACGCTGGGTATCCGCAAGGTCGAAGCCAGTGAGAAAGGCGGTTTCGTTGAGTTTGCAGAGAAAAACAAGGTCGACCCGGTATGGCTGATTGGTCTGTTACAAAAAGAACCGCAGCACTGGCGCCTGGATGGGCCAACGCGTCTGAAATTTATCCGTGAGCTGGGCGAACGTAAGGTGCGGATGAAGTGGGTGCAGACGTTTATGCAGCAGATGCTGGAGAATGCAACGGGCTGACATCAAAAAAGGGACCATGAGGTCCCTTTTCATCGTATAGCGTCAATCTGCTGACTTACGCTTTATTACTCAGCACCAGCTGACCATTATCGTCTAACGGAATACGTGTACCCGGGTCATTCTCCATGCGGATTTTACCCTGCTGGTCGCCAATCTTATAAGTGACGTCATAACCCAGCATTTTTTCCTGCTTATCGTAGACCGTCTTACAACGCTGCTCGGTCGTGGTGTAGGTATCACGATCCTGCAACGCGCCCTGGACCTGGTTACCGCCATAGCCCCCCGCCAGCGCACCCGCCACGGTGGCAACATCACGACCACGACCGCCACCAAACTGGTGACCCAGCACACCACCGGCAACAGCACCCAGCACGGAACCGGCGATGCGGTTTTCATCCTGAACAGCGCGACGATGAGTCAGCGTGACGTTACGGCACTCCTGACGTGGATTCTTCAAGGTCTCTTTAATCGGCGTGGCTGAAAGTACCTGCGCGAACTGTGGGCTGCGATCGAACACATTCATACTGGCCACCGCTGCTACACCGAGTGCAGCCACAACACCAATACCAATACCCGCTAACATTGATTTATTCACAGGAAACCTCCTGACATTGTTACCGCGCATTCTTGATTACTGCGGCATCCTGAACAGGTGCGGCATATTCGGCGTGCGCGACGCGCCGTGGTAATTGATAGGAATTCTGCTACCAGCCGGGGATTGTGACAATAAGAATACTGGACGAAAATCGGATCAGGCATGATAAGAGAAAGTTTTTAAGAGAGTTCTTATCAAAGGGGATTAGCGGGGGGAGTCAGAAGAACGGCTTATACCACCACAGACGCTCATCCGGGAGTATAAGCCGTTTTTTCACAGCTTAGTGCAGCTTGAGGCGCGGACGGATCGCGCGGTTGATACTGCCCACCAGCACCATCAACCCGGTTTTAAAGTAACCGTGCAGCGCAACCTGGTGCATGCGGTACAGCGAGATATAGACGAAACGCGCAATGCGCCCTTCGACCATCATCGAACCGCGCATCAGGTTACCCATCAGGCTACCCACTGTACTGAAGCGGGACAGTGAGACCAGTGAACCGTGATCTTTATAGACGTACGGTTTCTGTGGCTGCCCTTTTATATCCGCCAGAATATTGGCCAAAACACGTGAGGCCATCTGGTGCGCAGACTGTGCGCGCGGAGGGACAAAACCGCCGGACGGCAACGCGCAGGATGCGCAGTCACCAATGGCGTAAATGTTCGGGTCACGAGTCGTCTGTAAGGTTGGCTCAACCACGAGCTGGTTAATACGGTTGGTTTCCAGGCCGCCCAGCTCTTTCATAAAGTCCGGTGCCTTGATCCCTGCCGCCCAGACCATCAGATCGGCATCAATAAATTCGCCGCTCTTGGTGTTCAGACCTTTTTTATCCGCGCTGGTGACCATCGTCTGAGTCAGCACGCGTACCCCCAACTTGGTCAGCTCGCTGTGAGCCGCGCTGGAGATACGCGGTGGCAGTGCAGGCAGAATACGTTCACCGGCTTCCACCAGCGTGACGTTCAACGCCTGGCTGTCCAGACCTTTATAGCCATAGCTGTGCAGCTGTTTCACCGCGTTATGCAGCTCGGCTGACAGCTCAACGCCGGTCGCACCCGCGCCGACAATAGCGATATTAACCTTATCCTGCGAACCTTCACTGGCGGAAAACTTCAGGAACAGGTTCAGCATCTCATTATGGAAACGGCGTGCCTGGTGTGGGTTATCGAGGAAGATACAGTTGTCTTTTACGCCCGGCGTACCAAAGTCGTTTGAGGTGCTCCCCAGCGCCATCACCAGCGTGTCATACGCCAGCTCACGCTCCGGGACCAGAAGTTCACCCTGCGCATCGCGAATTTCAGCCAGTTGCAGACGGTTATTCTCACGATCGAGGTTGGTGAGCGTTCCCAGCTGGAAGCTGAAACCATGTTTGTGCGCATGTGCCAGGTAGCTCAGGCCGTCAATACCTTCATCCAGCGACCCGGTTGCCACTTCGTGTAACAAGGGTTTCCACAAATGGCTGTGGTTACGATCCACCAGCGTAATGTGTGCTTTCTTCTTGCGGCCCAGTTTGTGCCCCAGCTGAGTCGCCAGTTCAAGACCTCCGGCACCTCCGCCGATGATTACAATTTTTTTCATAGGTGTTGTCAAACGACCCTCTCTAAAAGTAAACCAATCGTTAACTAAAAGTTAAATAAATAACCTTAGTAAACATAGGGTTGGCGATGTTAATTCGCGAGCTGGGGCCAGAATAACACGAGGGAATTCATCTGTTCTAAGAAAATTGATCCTGGTCAATTTTATTAGCAAAACTAAGAATAGTACGAATAAAGACCCTGCATCCAGCCCGCCTTTTAGCGGGCATGAGGTCTGTTTTCGAGGGATAAAAAACGGGGATTAACCTAATGATTTGAACGCTTTGATTCGCGGAAGATGATGGGAGATATTCTTGAATTTATGCCCTTCCACTTCATCCCATATCAGCTCGTAAAAATGTTGTAACGCCTCGGCACTGCGCTGGTTATCAAGCGCATCGTCATGACGGGAAAGAATGGTCATACAGCGGTCACGGTTCTTCTCACGGAAATTGCCGACGCATTTGGTGGCAATATCAACATACTCTTCCGGGCGGTCAATTTTGCCTTCCATCACTTCCTGTGGCCACAGGTTAGGATTGAACATCACCTGGCGCACATCACACAAGAAGCCGATACGTTCAGCCCAGTAGCCGCCCAGACCAACACCACAAATCAATGGCCGTTCGTCATCACTTTGCTGCAACATCTTGTAGGTCTCTTTCAGCAGATGCTGCATATCGTGCTTCGGATGCCGGGTGCTGTAGCTGAGCAGCCGGACATCCGGGTCAATAAACTGAAGTTGCAACACTTTTTCATGGTTGCCCGGGCTGTTTGAATCAAAACCGTGCAGATAAATAATCATTGTCATCCTCACCGTTGATGCGCCGCAGGCAGCCTGAAATCAGATGCCTGCCGCCGCTTTATGTTCCAGCCAGCGTTCCTGCAATTGACTCAGTGTGGCACTGGTCTCTTTCCAGCGTGTCGAGTCACGCAGTTGCTGATGGGTAAATGAGCTTCGATGGTAAAGCTGCGTCACCCTTTCAGCATTGATCGGCGACAGGTTATCCAACACGCTCACCGCTCCCTGACGATTATTGCATACCAGAATCATGTCACACCCGGCATCCAACGCGGCCTGACCCCGCTCGGCATAGCTGCCCATAATAGCCGCACCTTCCATCGACAAATCATCTGAAAAGATGACGCCGTCAAAACCAAGTTCCTCACGCAGCACGGTTTTTAGCCAGTGTGACGAACCGCTGGCCGGGCGCGCATCAACTTCAGTATAGATAACGTGGGCCGGCATAATTGCGTCCAGCGCCTGTTCCGCAATCAACTGCCTGAAGATTGGCATGTCATGCTGGCGGATCTCGGCTTCACTGCGCGTATCTCGCGGAGTTTCTTTATGGGAATCTGCACTCACAGCACCATGTCCCGGGAAATGCTTACCCGTGGTTTTCATTCCCGCGTCGTGCATCCCGCGAATAAATGAACGCGCCATTTGCAGGGCAACCTGCGGATTTTCATGGAATGAGCGTTCGCCGATGGCCGCGCTGCCGTGACCAATATCCAGTACCGGGGCGAAGCTGATATCAATATCCATTGCAATCATTTCAGAGGCCATCAACCAGCCTGCCTGCTGGGCCAGTGCCTCTGCCTGCTCACCACGATGTAATGCGGCAAAAGCCTGCATCGCTGGCAGACGCGTAAATCCGTCGCGGAAGCGCTGAACGCGGCCACCTTCCTGATCGACGGCCACCACCAAACGATGGCGCGATGCCGCACGGATCTGTCGCACCAGCTCACGCAGCTGCGCCGGATCGTGATAGTTACGGCTGAACAGGATCAGTCCGCCAACCAGCGGGTGTTGTAAAATTTCACGCTCTTCGGCATCCAGTTCGCCGCCTTGTACATCTAACATTACCGGTCCCACACTTCACCTCTTAACCTGATGACATGCGCTGCCAGCCCTCGGCTGCCAGCGTCTTAAATTGGTGTTCACCACTTTGCTGCCAGCGTAACTCATACCAGCTGGTCGCCAGTAGATCGAGCCACGGTAACCAACGGTCAACCTGCCGTCGTAGTGGGTCATAATCAAATTGTTGCCGATCCGAATAATGGACAATCAAACGCTGCTGTTGCTGTGCATCCAGCCCGTTACCCATTATGATCGCGGCCAGTTCCAGCGCCACATCGCCATCGCCGGCGTACTCCCAGTCAATCAGCCGCAGGCGCCCGTCATTGAGGATCAGGTTCCCACAGTGAATATCCATATGCAGTAAGGCCATCCGTAATGGTTTCGGTTCGCCCTGCCGCTGACAGCGCTTTAGCGCCCGCAGCCAGTGTATCTGGCGCCGCGCAGGCTGACTGCGCTGCCAGTAGCTCATCAGCAACGGCAGCAGCTGTAAGGGGTATCCTGACAGCGGCTGACGGTGCAAGCGGACGACTTCATTCACCAGAGGTTCTACCCACCTGTCCCACTGCCCTGTCGACAGCACGTTACCCGGCTGCCAGGCCAGAAGCAGCCAGTCCGCATTGCGTCCATAAACGCGCGGTGTAAGGCCGCTGGCGGCCAGTTTGCGCAGCAGTCGGTATTCACGCTGGCGATCCACCCCAGGCATGGTCTGCAGCCCTGCGGCACGCCTGGCCAGCAGGGAAACTCCCTCAAGCGAAACCTGAACACTGCACCCGCTCAATCCCTCAAGGGGGGAAAAAGAACCGGCGGCTCGCGCCGCCGGAAATTGTTGCATGATCAGCCGCTCAAGGGCGGGATCAGTGCACAACGGCACCGCTACCTGACCAGATGATTTCGCCGGTCTGCACCAGCATTAACTGCATTTGCAGCGTGGGTGCTTTCACATCCCCCTCCGCATTGCTGTACAGCACATACTGTGCACCCACGTAACGCGCCAGACCCACCGCTTTACTGCGTGAGACCAGGCTGTCATCCGCTGACAGACCGAGCGTCTGCTTCGCCACCGCCAGTTGTTGTGGCGTCACCAGCGTAAACTGGGTGTTATCCTTCAACGCACTTTGCAGCGCAGCCGTCGCTTTAGCACTTTGCAGGCTGCCGTTGGTGCTGTTTTTTACATTATCCACCAGCAGCACGCCGCCAGGCGTAACGCCATCCGCTTTGAGCATCTGGGCAATCAGCGGAGAAACACTGGCTGGCCAGTTGAGGGTTTGCATTTTCGGCGGCGGTGGCACGTTCTGCCCCGGCTCTGCTTTTGGCTGTTCAGGCACAGTAATCGGTGGCTGCACCGGTTCAACGGGCGCAGGGGGTGCCGTTTCCTGTTGCTTCTGAAAAAATACACAGCCGCTCAGAAAAAGCGCCAGCATCAGCACCCCTGAGCGTTTAACGATGTTGCTGTTCACGCGATAACTCCTTACAGATACAGATAGAGACGAACTTTGCTCGCCGTCAGATTACCGGTTTGAGATGAAATTTCGGCTTTACCATGAGCGGGTACCGTCAGGGTATGTGGTCGTTCAAACGGCAAGATTTCCAGCCCTTTGTCATCATACCAATAGAATCGGTAGGTCACCTGGACCGGTTTTTCCTGCTGATTAAATAGTACCGTTGACGCACGCTGTTGTCCTTCTGTCTCGCGGATCGTCGGTTCGTCGGTCGTGATCCCCGCTGACAATACTGACGATTCCATCACCAGTGACTGTGAGGTATTGATGGCAGTACGATCGCTGCTGCATCCGGTTAATGCTATCAGTAACGTGATGGCCGTTACGCTTGCCCGCATAGGATTATGTCCGTATTCGTTGGCGTTCAGGACGCCAGCATTGGGCCTAAAGGTCGGCCACCGACAAGATGCAGGTGGATATGATAAACCTCCTGCCCGCCGTGTTTATTGCAGTTCATGATCAAACGGTAGCCGTCTTCAGCAATCCCTTCATCCTTCGCGATTTTCGCCGCTACGGTGATCATACGTCCCAGCGCGGCTTCGTGCCCGGCGACAGCATCGTTAGCCGTGGCAATCAGCAGGTTAGGAATGATAAGAATGTGCGTCGGCGCCTGCGGGGAGATATCGCGAAATGCCGTGACCAGTTCATCCTGATAGACGATGTCGGCCGGGAGTTCACGGCGGATAATTTTACTGAAAATGGTTTCTTCAGCCATGCTATCTGTCCTTGTGTTCATGTCGTTAACGTTACCGCAGTATGAGCGAGAGAATCGTTTTCTTTCAACCTGCAACTGACTTTTCTTTGGTTAATCGCTCGGCTTTACGGCATTTCACTCTCTCAGCGTTGCCCTTCACCCTCTTTCTGTGCTGTTCATCAACAAAATGAACCGCTACTTTCGATAAAAACAAAACAGTGTTTTATAAATTTAGATGTGCGACACACCGATGACGGCCATTTTGCCACCTTCTTGCCTCAGATGGCAAAAACGGCAAGGTTCAGCCATCGCGAACGCTCTATTTTTCCAGCATCCGTATGAGTTGTCCGGAACCTGTGGCTGAAGCCACCCCACCGCGCAAGGAGTTTTCCTGATGCACACTCGTAAGATCGGACTGGCAAATTATCTCGCCTACGGTTCCGGTGATTTTCTCGGCGCCGGCACTACTGCCCTGACCGCCGCATGGCTGCTTTATTTTTACACCACCTTCTGTGGCCTGACGCCAATTGAAGCGACCTTTATCTTCGCCCTTGCCCGGGTGCTGGACGCCGTGATCAGTCCACTGATGGGCTTTCTCACCGATAACTTCGGCAGCACCCGGCTGGGTAAACGCTTTGGCCGCCGTAAGTTCTTTATTTTGCTCGGCATTCCCTGTGTGTTCAGCTACAGCCTGATGTGGGTCGGGGATATGAGCTACCTGTGGTATCTGCTCACTTATCTGCTGTTTGATATCGTCTACACCATGGTGCTGGTGCCCTATGAAACACTGGTACCGGAAATGACCGACGACTTTAAGCAGAAAACGCGCTTCTCCGGTGCCCGTATCGCCCTCGCCCAGCTATCTGCGATTCTTGCCGCCTTTTTACCGGGCATCCTGCTGGGGGTTTTCGGTAAGGACAACGCGGTGTCATTCTTCTATTCCAGCCTGGTGTTTTCCACACTCTGTGCCATCGTGCTGACGCTGGTGTGGTTCTTCACCTGGGAGCGTCCGGCCGATGCCATGTCGGAAGAGTCAAAACGCGCAGAGGAGGAGAAAAAACACCTCACGCTGGGCCAGAGCCTGAAACGCCTGTATGTCGAGCTGGCATCAACGTTACGTATCCGTATATTCCGCCAGCATCTTGGTATGTATCTCGGCGGCTACATCGCTCAGGATGTGTTTAACGCGGTGTTTACCTGGTACGTGGTTTTTGTGCTGATGCAGAGCGCGCAGCTGGCCTCCAACCTGATGGGCACCATGGCGGTCCTGCAATTTATCGCGGTGATTGGCATGATCCCGTTATGTATTCGTATTGGACCAGCCCCGGCCTATCGCCTGGTGGTGGCACTGTTTGCCGCCAGTGCCCTCTCATACTGCCTGCTGTGGTACGCAGGTATGAGTAATAACCTGGCACTGCTGCTGTTGATTTCCGCCGTAGCGGGTCTGGGGCGTGGTGGCATCAACTACATACCGTGGAATATTTACACCTACATCGCCGATGTGGATGAAGCCATTACCGGCCAGCGGCGCGAGGGGATTTTTGCCGGAATCATGACGCTGACGCGCAAAGCCTCACAGGCAGGTGCAGTGATGGTGGTCGGTATTGTCCTGCAACTTTCCGGGTTTGTCTCGGGCAAAGCGGAGCAGCTTCCCCAGGTCGGCCATACCATTGTCGTTATTCTCGGTGCCGGCACGCTGGTGATGCTGACATTCGGCTTTATTATCTCCCTGCGCTTTAAACTCAATCTTGCCACTCACCATACCCTGCGCGAAGAAACGCTGAAAATGCGCCAGGCCGATGGTGTGGTTCCGCAGCAGCTGACACCGGAAGCACGTGCCACCGTCGAAACCCTGACCGGTATGCCGTATGAGAATCTCTGGGGTAACAACAATGTTGGCTACCTCAATCGTCATAAACCTCAGGCAGCAGCGTTGTCAGAAACACGCGCCGCCTTCCCTTCTATCCGACCTCAGGAGCACCACGATGACAGTTTACCCGGTTAAGTTCAGCGCACTGCTGCGCCAGCCCGAATATCTGCTGCCGCGCACTGCGCTACAGCAGCTGATTGCTCGCGTCAGTGATAATCTGGTCGGCATTACTGATGAAAGCGGCGAATTTTTGCTGCGCCTGGATGATGGCCGGGTGATTGATACCAAAGGCTGGGCAGGCTGGGAGTGGACGCACGGCATCGGGCTGTACGGCATGTATCACTATTACCAGCAGACCGGCGATAAGCTGACGCTGCAACGTATTGATGACTGGTTTAGCGCACGGCTCCAGGAGGGTACACCGACCAAAAACGTCAATACTGTCTGTCCGTTCCTGACCCTCGCGTACCGCTATGAAGAAACGCGCGATCCGTCGCTGCGCCCGGTACTGGAACGCTGGGCAGAATGGGTGATGTATGACATGCCGCGCACTGAGCATAACGGCATTCAGCATCTGGTCTACAACAATGAGAACCACCAGCAGATGTGGGATGACACGCTGATGATGAGCGTGTTGCCACTGGCGAAAATCGGCCAGTTGCTTAACCGTCCGGAATTTGTTGAAGAAGCCACCTATCAGTTTCTGCTGCATACACAATATCTGATGGATCGCCAGACCGGCCTGTGGTTCCACGGCTGGACATTCGACGGCCACCACAACTTTGCCAACGCCCGCTGGGCGCGCGGTAACAGCTGGCTGACCATCGCCATTCCCGATTTTCTTGAACTGATGAACTGGCCGGAGCAACACGCCACCCGCCGCTACTTGCTTCAGGTGCTGGAAAGACAGGTGAAAGCGCTGGCGGAGTGCCAGCATGAAAGCGGGTTATGGCATACGCTGCTGGACGATCGTGACGCGTATCTTGAAGCCTCGGCGACTGCCGGTTTCGCTTACGGCATCCTGAAAGCTGTGCGTAAACGCTATCTCAGCCGCGACTATTATCCTGTGGCCGAGCGTGCACTGAAAGGTGTGATGGAACACATCAATGATGACGGTGAGCTGACGCAGGTGTCATTCGGCACCGCGATGGGCAGTGATTTAGACTATTACCGCCAGATACCGCTGACCTCAATGCCGTATGGACAGGCGATGGCGCTCCTGTGCCTGACAGAGTATCTGCGGGTCTATCTCTGAGGCATAAAAAAAGGGGCGCTTTCGCGCCCCTTCTGGTCACTATACCGTGATCATTTCGAATTACGGATAAAGTCATCCATATCGGTTTTCAGGTTATCGGATTTAGTACCGAAAATCGCCTGAACACCAGAACCTGCCACGACCACACCGGCCGCACCCAGTTTCTTCAGACCCGCCTGGTCGACTTTGCTCACATCCGCCACGCTAACGCGCAGACGGGTGATGCAGGCATCCAGATTGGTGATGTTATCTTTACCGCCGAAGGCAGCCACCAGGTTACCCGCCATTTCACTGGCGTTGCCGACAGTCTGCTCGCTGGTCGTTTCTTCACGGCCAGGTGTTTTCAAATCCAGCTTGGCGATCAGTACACGGAAAATGGTGTAGTAGACCAGGCCGTAGACGATACCCACAATCGGGAACAGCCAGATTTTGCTGCTGTTACCGCTCAGAACGATGAAGTCGATCAGACCATGCGAGAAGCTGGTGCCGTCACGCATACCCAACAGGATAGCGATTGGGAAGGCCAGACCCGCCAGGATTGCGTGGATTGCATACAGAATCGGCGCAACGAACATGAACGAGAACTCGATCGGTTCGGTGATACCGGTCAGGAACGAGGTCAGCGCGGCGGAGATCATGATACCGCCCACTTTGGCACGGTTCTCAGGTTTCGCTGAATGCCAGATAGCAATCGCAGCGGCTGGCAGACCGTACATTTTGAACAGGAAACCACCTGACAGCATACCTGCCGTTGGATCACCCGCCATATAACGTGGAATATCACCGTGGAATACCTGGCCTGCCGCATTGGTGAATTCACCAATCTGCATCTGGAAGGGAACGTTCCAGATGTGGTGCAGACCGAATGGCACCAGCGAACGCTCAACCACGCCGTAAATGCCAAAGGCGACGACCGGGTTCTGATACGCCGCCCACTGTGAGAATTCCTGAATCGCAGTACCGACGGGTGGCCAGATAAAGGACAGCAACACACCGAGGAAAATCGCGGTAAAACCGGAGATGATCGGAACGAAGCGTTTACCCGCGAAGAAGCCCAGATACTCAGGCAGCTTGATGCGATAGAAGCGGTTAAACATATAGGCCGCGATGGAACCGGCAATAATCCCGCCCAGTACACCCGTGTCAGCCAGGTGCTTAGCCGCAATCTCTTCGGCAGGCAGGTGAAGGACCAGCGGTGCCACGACGGCCATCGTTTTCACCATGATGCCGTAAGCAACAACGGCGGCCAGCGCTGAAACGCCATCGTTATTGGTGAAGCCCAGTGCCACACCAATCGCGAAGATCAGCGGCATATTGGCAAACACCGAACCACCGGCTTCGGCCATCACATGAGAAACTACCGCTGGCAGCCAGTCGAAGTTGGCAGAACCAACGCCCAGCAGGATCCCCGCAATCGGCAGCACCGATACGGGCAACATCAGCGATTTACCGACCTTTTGCAGGTTCGCAAATGCATTTTTGAACATAGTGTAAAGCTCCTGAGTATGAGTGCTTTTCTTCGCGCTGTGCGCGTTGCAAAGGGGGAGGATCCTTTGCGGGTAGTGCAAAATAAGGAGCGTCTTAAGCGCTCTCGGTATTTATTACGAAGGGTAAAATAAATCCGCTCAAATTTGTTTGATGGCTATCACGTTTCGTTGAACGCGTGCCACTTCTTTAGTAAAAGTTGACGGGAAACGCCAGTTTTTTGCGCAAAAAAAATGCAGCACCCGATTTAAGGGCGCTGCACTTTACGACTTTTGCTTATTAATTACGAGCTATAAAAGAAATCCCGGCCTCAATGTCAGTCTGTCAGACGCGACATTGGCACATGAAATAAGCGCGAGAAGTTTTCTGTGGTCGCCTGCGCCATCTGCTCAATACTGACCCCTTTGACCACCGCCATGTATTCCGCTACATCGCGGGTATAAGCAGGCTGGTTTTCTTTGCCACGGTACGGCACCGGGGCAAGATACGGCGAGTCGGTTTCCACCAGCATACGGTCCAGTGGCACATGACGGGCGGCTTCGCGGATCTGTTCAGCGTTCTTGAATGTGGCAATTCCTGAGAAAGAAATATAGAACCCCATATCCAGCAGTCGGGTGGCGGTTTCACGATCTTCCGTAAAACAGTGCAACACACCGCCACACTCTTCTGCTTTCTCTTCCTGCAGGATCGCCAGCGTATCTTCGCGGGCATCGCGAGTATGGACGATCACGGGTTTGTTCAGATCGCGCCCGATGCGAATATGTTCGCGGAAAGAGGCCTGCTGACGCACCATCGTCTCTTTTTGATAAAAATAATCCAGCCCGGTTTCACCCATCGCGATAACGCGCGGGTGTGCGGCCAGCTCGCGCAATTCAGCGAAGTCATACGCCTCTTCCTGATTCAGGGGATGCACGCCGCATGAATATGCAACGTTTGGACGTTCCCCAATCAGGTCAACCATCGCTTTATAGCCCGGCAGCGTGGTCGCTACTGCCAGCATAAATTTCACATCGCGGGCAGCAGCCTTTGCCAGCACATCCGACACATCCTGGTGCAGCGTTTCATAATTCAGGCCATCGAGGTGGCAGTGGGAATCAACTAAAAACATAATGTACTCTCTAAAGCGGTGAACCGGCCGATGCCGGGTTGAGCATGGCTTCCCAGCCTAGCAGCTGATTGGTCAGTAGCAGTTCGCGGTTGACGGCGACCACATTCAGCAGGCGGTCGCGACAGATAATCCACTGGCGCAGACTGGCATCAATAGCGCTGGTCGGTAACAGGCTGGCGATACGCATCACGTCCGCCTGGCGATCGACGTTGCTGATAAACTGCCCGCCTCCCTGCTGCCATTTCACGGCATCGATCAGCAGTGAACAGAGCCATCCAATACGCTGGGCGGCATCATCATGATGTAACGCGGGAAGCAGGCTCAGCATATCACCCTGCAAAGCATCAGGTAGCGCCTCGCAGACCCGTTGACGTTGTTGCCAGATTTTGTCGTCCAGTAACGCCAGCGCTGCCGCAGGTGCGCCCGCTGACAGGCGCAAGGCGGCAGTACGTTCGCTCAGACCGGCCGCAGACTGTTTCTGTAACCATTGCAGACTTTGTGCTTCTGCGGGGGGAGCGAGGTGCCACAGCAGACAGCGGCTGCGCAGCGTCGGCAGCAGGCCCGAGGGTTCGCGGCTACTGAGTAAAAACCAGGTGTTTTTTGGCGGCTCTTCCAGCGTTTTCAGCAGCGCATTCGCGGCCGCTTCAGTCAACTGTCCGGCATCCGGCAGCCAGACAACTTTTGCCCCGCCCTGCTGCGCATGATGGTACAGCTTCTCAGTGACACTGCGCACTGCGTCAATGCCGAGCGAACTTTTGCCTTTTTCCGCTTCCAGCCGATACCAGTCCGGATGCGTTCCGGCCAGCATCAGCTGGCAGGCGTGGCATTCACCACAGCTTTTCAGGCCATCAGGCCGCTTGCACATCAGCCAGCGGCTGATCCCCCAGATAAGGGCATCATCGCCCATCCCCGGCAGCGCCTGAATCAGCAAAGCATGATGGCCGCGCTGTGCCTGATGCTGGCTGAGGATCTGACGGTAGCTGTGATTGAGCCACGGATACCAGTTCATTGCTGTTCCTGTAACCACTGGTCAAGCGTCTGGCGCAGCGAGACGGTAACCTGTTCCAGTGACTGGGTGGCATCCACGGTTTTGATACGGGTGTCAGCGGCTGCCAGCGCCAGATAACGGTCACGCGTGCGGATAAAGAAGTTGAGGGATTCCTGTTCGATGCGGTCCAGCGCGCCACGGGCACGGGCACGTTGCAGGCCAATTTCAGGCGTGACATCGAGGTACAACGTCAGGTCCGGGGAAAAATCGCCCAGTACTGCCTGCTTCAGGCTGCGCATTAACTCGCTGTCCATGCCGCGTCCTCCGCCCTGATAAGCCTGCGATGAGAGATCATGACGATCCCCTACCACCCAGGCACCGCGTGCCAGCGCAGGTTTAATGACATTTTCAACCAGCTGTACGCGGGCTGCGTACAGCATCAGCAGTTCCGCCTGATCGGTGATGGGTTCATCATTTATTCCCTGCTTGATCAACTCGCGCAGTTTCTCTGCCAGCGGCGTACCGCCGGGCTCGCGGGTAAAGACAATGTCGTTAATGCCGTGGCGCTGAAGTTCGCTGACCACGGCATCACGTGCTGTGGTTTTCCCTGCGCCTTCCAGGCCTTCAATAACGATAAATTTACTGTTCATTTTTTTCCTTCATCGCCAGGCGATACACCTGTACGGCTTTATTATGGCTGGCCAGATTGGTGGTAAAGGTATGCCCTCCTTTTCCATCGGCCACAAAATAGAGGAAGTTAGTTTTATCCGGGTGCGCTGCCGCAGCTAGCGAGGCTTTTCCTGGCATGGCAATCGGGCCTGGCGGCAGTCCGTTAATCGTATAGGTGTTATATGCCGTGGGCGTTTCCAGATTCTTGCGTGTTAGCGTGCCTTTATAGGCATCACCCATACCATAAATTACCGTCGGGTCGGTTTGCAGGCGCATGCCCAGACGCAGACGGTTGATAAATACCGAGGCGACGCGACGACGCTCGTCACTCACCGCAGTCTCTTTCTCAATGATCGAGGCCATGGTCAGCATATCATTTTTGCTTTTATACGGCAGGTTATCCATTTTACCCTGCCATTCACTGTCAACCAGCGTCACCATGCGATCATGCGCACGTTTCAACAGCGCGACGTCGGTGGTGTTCGCCGTATAAAGATAAGTATCGGGATAAAACCAGCCTTCCACGGCGGCTTGTTCCCCCTCCAGCTTTAATGCCGTGGCAACCGTCGTGAGTTTGTCATCCGTCAGGGTATGTTTAATGTATGGCGCATTGCGGAGCTGACTCAGCCATTCCTGCATACGCGTGCCTTCAACAAAACGCAGGGGGAATTGTGCCTCTTTACCGCTGGCCAGCAGCGCCAGCATCTCACGCACGGTCATTCCTGGCGTGAAGCGGTAGGTTCCGGCTTTAAATTTCGCCAGTTCAGGTTCCAACTTCAGCAGAACGCCAAACCACGGGCCATCAGGCACGATGTGCTTCGACTCCAGTTGAGCTTCCAGCACCACGCGGCCTGACCCCGCAGGCAGGGTAAAGATCGTTTCTTTATCAATGGTTAACGCAGAATCAGCCAGCTGGCGTGTTTGCCAGTAACCGTATGCGACTACCAGTAGCACGAATGCGAACAGCACTACTATCGTTTTTCGGAGTTTAGTCATGAAGGTCCCACGTCATTCATTATGGTGGTTGAGCAGACCAAAAAGCTGGCGTGATGAATAATGCCAGTTCTCAACCTGGTAAACCGGCAATACGGGCATCAGTGCGTTGGTGATCAGCACTTCTTCTGCCGACGCCAGTGCGTCAATCTCAGCACGGACTTCTGTCAGGGTGAAGCCCAGTTGAACCACCTGCTGCATCACCCATTGACGTTGAATGCCATTCACACCCGATGCCGTTAAATCAGGGGTAAACACCTGATTTCCCGTACGCCAGAATAAATTAGCCGCACAGCATTCCACCAGCATAGCGTCACTGTCAAGCACCAGCGCCTCATCGGCGGCAGTCTGCTCAAGCTCTGTGCGGATCAGCACCTGTTCAAGGCGGTTTAGATGTTTTATTCCTGCCAGGTGGGGATTTTTCCCCAGGCGCACACTGCTGAGTGCCAGCCGTGCGCCAGTCTGGCGTAGCGTATGATAATGAGCAGGATAGTCAGCGAGCGATATGATGCGTACCGGCTGGCTGCAGCCCGTTGCGCTGTAACCGCGTCCGCCGCTGCCACGCGTCAAAATAACCTTCAGTACGGCATCGCTACGGGTTGTCGCAGCAAAGCTCATCTCTTTTTCGAGGTTATGCCAGTCAACGTCACCGATCATAAGACGTTCGCAGGCTTGCTGTAAACGCGTCAGATGGGCCTCAAGAAACGTTACCCTGCCCTGTTGAACACGCGCCGTGGTAAAACAACCATCGCCGAACTGCACTGCGCGATCGCGGATATCGATATTGTCCCGCGTGTCACCATTGACCCACATCATGCTCACTCTCCGTTATCGTCAGTGCCAAGATTACCTGCCAATCCCGCCAGAATCATCTGATTGTCGCTCACTGACGATCAGAATAAAAAAAGGCCCGCACAGTGCGGGCCTTTCAATCGGACAGGACAAACTCAGATCTTACGGAAAATAAGCGAACCGTTGGTACCGCCGAATCCGAAGGAGTTACATAAAGTGTACTCCAGACCTTTTGTCTGACGCGCCGTGTGCGGAACAAAATCAAGATCACAACCTTCATCTGGATTATCCAGATTGATGGTTGGCGGAACGACCTGGTCGCGCAATGCAAGAATAGTGAAGATCGACTCCACCGCGCCCGCTGCACCTAACAGGTGACCGGTCATGGATTTTGTCGAGCTGACCATCACGCTGTTCGCACTGGCACCAAAGACGGATTTCACTGCCTGCGTTTCTGCTTTATCTCCGGCCGGCGTCGAGGTACCGTGCGCGTTGATATAGCCGATTTGCTCTGGTGACAGTTGTGCATCTTTCAGTGCATTCACCATCGCCAGCGCCGCACCCGCACCGTTTTCCGGTGGAGAGGTCATGTGGTAGGCATCGCTGCTCATCCCAAACCCGACGATTTCAGCGTAGATTTTCGCCCCGCGTTTTTTCGCGTGCTCATACTCTTCCAACACCACCAGACCTGCACCGTCACCCAGTACAAAGCCATCACGATCTTTATCCCACGGACGGCTTGCTGCCTGCGGGTTATCGTTGCGGGTAGAAAGTGCACGTGCAGCACCAAATCCGCCCACACCCAGTGGTGTACTGGCTTTTTCAGCACCACCAGCCAGCATAACATCAGCATCGTTATAAGCGATGATACGTGCAGCGTGACCGATATTGTGCACGCCAGAAGTACAGGCAGTTGCGATGGAGATACTTGGGCCTTTCATGCCAAACATGATCGTCAGGTGACCCGCAATCATGTTAACAATGGTCGAAGGAACAAAGAACGGGCTGATTTTACGTGGGCCACCATTCACCAGAGAGGTGTGGTTTTCTTCAATAAGACCAAGACCGCCAATGCCGGAGCCAATGGCAGCGCCAATACGTTCAGCGTTCTCTTCGGTGATTTCCAGGCCGGAATCCTGCATGGCTTGAATGCCAGCAACAATTCCATATTGGATGAAGGCGTCCATCTTGCGCTGATCTTTACGCGAGATGAATTCATCACAATTAAAATCTTTTACTAAGCCAGCAAAACGCGTTGCGTAGGCACTAGTATCAAAATGGTCGATGAGGCTGATGCCACTCTGACCGGCAACAAGAGCATTCCAGGTGGACTCTACGGTATTGCCGACAGGAGACAACATGCCAAGACCAGTCACAACTACACGACGCTTAGACACGTTCGTCCTCCAGAGAGGGAAAAGTTGACACTGTGTGGGACGTTCAGATAAAACTCAGGCGGTCGAGCGACCGCCTGGAGATGCTCACTTATGCCTGGTGACCATTGATGTAATCAATAGCAGCCTGAACGGTAGTGATTTTCTCAGCTTCTTCGTCCGGAATCTCGGTATCAAACTCTTCTTCCAGAGCCATTACCAGCTCAACGGTATCAAGAGAATCAGCGCCCAGATCTTCTACAAAAGAGGCAGTATTAACAACTTCTTCCTGCTTAACGCCCAGCTGCTCGCCAATGATTTTCTTAACGCGTTCTTCGATAGTGCTCATACTATTAAATTTCCTATCAAAACTCGCTTTCGCGATGGTTTTCGTAGTGTATAAAATGTTGAAAAAGATGCAACTAAATCCCGGCTGGTCCAACCACGATTTTACGCTATTCTGCGGCCTTTACCCCAAATAACGCAAATAATTTTCGTGATTTTCAGACCATGTACATTCCGCCATTGACGTGCAGCGTTTCACCAGTGATGTACGCTGCCTCGTCAGAGGCTAAAAATGCAACGGCATTAGCGATCTCCTGCGCGCCGCCGAGGCGACCTGCAGGAACTTCCGCCAGAATGCCCGCACGCTGATCTTCGCTCAGTGCACGCGTCATGTCGGTTTCAATGAAACCAGGTGCCACGACGTTAACAGTAATACCACGGGACGCGATTTCACGCGCCAGTGATTTGCTAAAGCCAATCAAACCCGCTTTTGCTGCCGCGTAATTTGCCTGACCCGCATTACCCATTGTTCCAACTACGGAGCCAATGGTAATAATTCGACCCGCACGTTTTTTCATCATGGCACGCATTACCGCTTTTGACAGACGGAATACTGAAGTCAGATTGGTGTCCAGGATGTCCTGCCACTCATCGTCCTTCATGCGCATCAGGAGATTATCACGCGTGATGCCTGCATTATTGACTAAAATGTCCACTTCGCCAAATTCGGCGCGAATATTTTCCAACACGCTTTCAATCGATGCGCTGTCGGTCACGTTCAGAAGCAGGCCTTTTCCGTTATCGCCCAGATAGGTACTGATAGCGTCGGCGCCACTTTGGCTGGTCGCAGTACCCACAACTTTGGCACCACGTGCCACCAGGGTTTCTGCAATCGCACGGCCGATTCCACGGCTTGCACCGGTTACCAGCGCAATTTTACCTTCGAAGTTCATGTTTCTCTCCGTGTTATTGTTCAAGCGCCGCTGTCAGGCTGGCCTGGTCGTTTACCGCCGCCGCTGTCAGGGTGTCAACAATACGTTTAGTCAGCCCGGTCAGAACTTTACCCGGACCCACTTCCAGCAGCGACGTTACGCCCTGCCCGGCCATAAATTCTACACATCCGGTCCAGCGCACTGGATTGTACAACTGGCGAACCAGCGCACTACGGATAGCTTCTGCTGACGTCTCGCACTGCACATCAACGTTATTCACTACCGGGAAGGCAGGCGCGTTGAAGGTCAGCAATTCGAGTGCTGCGGCCAGTTTATCTGCCGCAGGCTTCATCAGTGCACAGTGTGACGGCACGCTGACAGGCAGCGGCAGTGCACGTTTCGCGCCGGCGGCCTTACAGGCAGCACCCGCACGTTCTACGGCTTCTTTGTTACCGGCAATCACAACCTGACCCGGAGAGTTAAAGTTCACCGGAGAGACAATTTGCCCCTGAGCAGACTCTTCACAGGCTTTGGCAATAGACGCATCGTCCAGACCAATAATCGCCTGCATCGCGCCAGTTCCTTCCGGAACGGCTTCCTGCATCAGTTTGCCGCGCAGTTCAACCAGCTTAATCGCATCTGCAAACGCCATGACACCTGCACAAACCAGCGCACTGTACTCACCCAGGCTGTGCCCTGCAAGCATTGACGGCGCTTTTCCGCCTTTTTCCTGCCAAACGCGGAAAATGGCAACAGAAGCAGCCAATAAAGCAGGCTGAGTTTGCCAGGTTTTGTTCAATTCTTCAGCAGGGCCTTGTTGCACTAACTGCCAGAGATCGTAACCCAGTGCGTCAGAAGCTTCACGGAAGGTTTTTTCCACAAGCGGATTCGTTGCAGCCAGATCGGCCAACATACCTACCGTTTGCGATCCCTGCCCCGGGAAGACCATTGCAAATTGCGTCATTGTGATTTCCTGTTAATCGCTATTTTTGCTTAATTAAAAGCGAACCAGTGCAGAACCCCAGGTGAACCCGCCACCAAAAGCTTCCAGCAGAATCAACTGACCACGTTGAATACGGCCATCACGTACCGCTTCATCAAGTGCGGTCGGCACAGATGCCGCCGAGGTGTTGCCATGACGATCGAGCGTCACAACGACTTTATCCATGTCCATGCCCAGTTTGCGGGCAGTGGCACTGATAATACGCAGGTTTGCCTGATGCGGCACCAGCCAGTCGATAGCAGAGCGATCAAGCTTATTGGCTTCCAGCGTTTCATCAACAATGTGAGCCAGTTCAGTCACAGCAACCTTGAACACTTCATTGCCCGCCATGGTGACATACGCTGGCGTGTCCTGGTTCGCACGATCCTGATTAGGCAGCGTCAACAACTGGCCATAGCGGCCATCTGCATGCAGATGAGTAGAGATAATCCCCGGCTCTTCACTGGCGCCCAATACCACGGCGCCTGCGCCATCACCAAACAGGATAATGGTGCCACGATCCTCAGGATCAAGCATACGAGCGAGGACATCAGCACCGATCACCAGTGCGTGTTTCACTGCACCATTTTTAATGTACTGATCGGCCACACTCAGCGCATAGGTGAAGCCTGCGCAGGCGGCGGCGAGGTCAAAGGAAGCGGCATCATCAATCTCAAGCATCTGCTGAATCATGCATGCTGAGCTTGGGAATGCGTGGCTGGACGACGTGGTCGCTACCACGATCAGACCGATATCATTTTTATCGATACCGGCCATCTCCAGCGCGCGCTCGGCCGCATGGAAGCCCATGGTTGCCACGGTTTCGTCCGGGCCGGCAATACGACGTTCACGAATGCCGGTACGAGTGACAATCCACTCATCCGACGTTTCTACCATTTTTTCCAGATCGGCGTTAGTCCGCACCTGCTCGGGCAAATAGCTGCCCGTACCGATAATCTTCGTATACATGTACGCTCAGTCACTCTTAGGTAATACCGCTTGAAGGCGCGCAGCAATCCGCTCGGGAACTTGCCGCCGCACCGCCTGCTCTGCCTGTTGGATCGCCACAGTAAATGCACGTTGATTCGCCGCGCCATGACTCTTAATCACGGTGCCACGTAATCCTAACAGGCAGGCGCCATTGTACTGGTCGGGATTGAGATGGCCGAACTTCTTTGCCAGACGCTTCTTGAGCCAGCGTCCCAGCAATCCCAGCCACCAGGCCTTCTTTTTACCTTCGCCCTGTGAATTCAACAGCGAAAGGAACATTCTTACTACACCTTCCATCGTTTTCAGCGTGACATTGCCCACGAAACCATCGCAAACAAGCACATCCGTCTTACCGGTGAGAAGATCGTTACCCTCGAGGTATCCAATATAGTTAAGTTCTGGCGATGCACGCAGTATTGCCGCTGCTTCACGTATCGAACTCAACCCTTTAGTCTCTTCCTGACCAATATTAAGCAGTGCCACTCTCGGTCGGTCGATGGCCAGGATTTCCTCTGCCACCACCGCGCCCATAACGGCAAATTGTACCAGCATAGCACTGTCCGAATCGACATTAGCGCCTAAGTCCAGCACCACGGTTTTCCCGTATTGCTGATGCGGTAACACGGTCATCAACGCCGGGCGATCAATGCCGTCCAGCGGTTTTAATAATAATTTAGCTAACCCCATCAGCGCACCCGTATTACCTGCACTGATACAGGCCTGTGCCTGCCCTGCTTTCACCTGCTCCAGCGCGACACGCATAGAGCTTCCACGGCTGGCGCGGATCGCCTGTGAAGGTCTGGCATCACTGGCAATAACCGATTCGGCAGCAATGATCTGCAGACGTGCCTTGAGGGCAGAATCAGCTTTGGCAAGTAATGACGTGATGGTGTCGGGATCGCCGACCAGAAGGAGATGCAGATGCGGATTTAAGGCCAGTGCCTGCAGTGATGCAGGCACTGTCACGCAGGGACCGAAATCCCCGCCCATGGCATCTATCGCCAGGGTCAAACGTGTCAAAGTAGCGCCGCGGACCGCGGAATTACTTAACGATGACCTTGCGACCGCGGTAGTAACCATCCGCAGTGATGTGGTGACGCAGATGAGTTTCACCAGAAACTTTATCTACGGAAAGAGCTGCTGTGGTCAGCGCATCGTGTGAACGACGCATGCCACGTTTGGAACGGGTTGGTTTATTCTGTTGTACGGCCATGGACCTTACTCCTATTACTTACGCTTTAAACTGGCTAATACGGCAAATGGGTTTGGTTTTTCTGCCTCTTCAGGCAACTGACCAAAGACCATGTCCGCCTCGGACACTTCACAGTGTTCAGAATCATGCACCGGAACGACAGGCAGGGCGAGAATGATTTCATCCTCAACCATTGCCAGCAGATCGGTTTCGCCAAACTCGTTGACGTTGATCGGCTCGTACGCTTCCGGCAGTGCTTCGGCCTGTTCGTCAGTGACGACCGGGCTGAAACAGTACGATACGTGGACATGCTGCGGAAAAGTCTTGTTGCAACGTTGGCAGCACAGCGTCACTGAAACTTCGGCCGTACCTTTCAGTACTGCCAGACGCTGCTCGTCAATCGCAAACGACATGACACATTCTACATCACTGTCCACACTCACTACCGACTCGGCAATCCGCTCAACCTGCTCAGGGGTGTAAACACCCTGGTAGTCCAGGCGTTTTTGAGCGGTACGAGTCGCATCGAGAGTTAGGGGTAATTTTACCTTTTGCATAGGGCGCGCATATTAACTTTGTAACGACATAGAGTCAAAGAAAAAGGCCGTTTTACGGCATCTTTCACCCATGATTCGCATCCAGTGCGGCGCATAGTTTAAAATGCCTGACACTGATTCGCTATATATTCTGGAAAAAATTATGCGCCACCTGGTATTAGCCTCCACATCGAGCTATCGAAAAGCCTTATTAGCCAAACTGGAACTGCCGTTTATTACCGCGGCGCCAGAGGTGGATGAAACACCGCTGGACGATGAAGATGCCACTGAATTGGTGGTACGACTGGCAACCGCCAAGGCGCAGGCGCTGGCCGGACGCTACCCGGACCACTTAATCATTGGTTCCGACCAGGTCTGCGTGGTGGCCGGCAAGATTTTTGGCAAACCTCTCACAGCCGCACGGGCACAGGAGCAGTTGCGTGCAGCCAGCGGCCACAGCGTGGTGTTTTATACCGGTCTGGCGCTCTATGACAGCCGCAACGCGTCACTGCAGGTGCTTTGTGAGCCCTTCAGCGTCGATTTTCGCACACTGAGTGACGAGGAAATCGTGGCCTATATCAGCAAAGAGCAGCCACTTAACTGTGCAGGGAGCTTTAAAAGTGAAGGACTGGGTATCACACTGTTCGATCGCCTGTCAGGGCGTGACCCCAATACACTGGTAGGGCTACCGCTGATTGCCCTGTGCGACATGCTGAGAAACGCCGGTGTTAATCCACTGGTGTGATGGAGAACCGAAGCACGGCATGGGGGCCTGGGTCAGGCATGCCTGACCCCTACAAAGTCCGTGTCCTTACGTAGGGGCGAGGTATGCCTCGCCTTGGGTCAGGGCTACCTGCCCCCTACAAAGTCCCTGTCCTTACGTAGGGGCGAGGCATGCCTCGCCCTGGGTCAGGGCTGCCTGACCCTACGTGGCGGGATACTGTTTACGCAGAATCTCCAGACAACGTTTCAGTTCGTTGTCCAGGGGCGCTTCCACACGCATGATTTCCCCGGTATTCGGGTGCGTGAAACGCAGCGCAGCGGCATGCAGGAACAGGCGTTTCAGACCGGTCCCACTTAGCTGCTGGTCAAAATCGGCTTCGCCGTAGCGATCATCAAAGGCAATCGGATGCCCGGCATGTAATGTATGTACGCGAATCTGGTGAGTACGCCCGGTGACCGGACTGGCTTTTACCAGCGTAGCCATGGCATAACGCTCTTCCACTTTAAACAGCGTCTCGGACGGTTTGCCTTCACTGTTCACCTTCACAATGCGCTCACCGCTTTGCAGGATATTTTTCAGTAAAGGTGCCCGGACCGCTTTCACATGGGATGGCCACTGCCCGCGTACCAGCGCGAGGTAATCCTTCTGCATGCCCTTCTCACGCAGTTGCTCGTGCAGCGAACGCAGCGCAGAGCGTTTTTTTGCCACCAGCAATACCCCGGAGGTGTCGCGATCCAGGCGGTGGACTAACTCCAGGAAGCGCGCATCTGGACGCAGCGCACGCAGCCCTTCAATCACACCGAAACTCAGACCACTGCCCCCGTGTACGGCAGTGCCGGACGGTTTGTTCATGACGAGAATGTGGTCGTCTTCATAAATGATGGCGTGTTCCAGTGCGGCGACTTTCGCCAGCTTAGGTGACACATTATCGTCTTCACGCTCTGCCACCCGCACGGGGGGAATGCGCACCTCATCCCCGGCCTCCAGTTTGTATTCCGGTTTGATACGTTTCTTGTTCACCCGCACTTCGCCTTTACGCAAAATGCGATAAATCATGCTTTTCGGCACCCCTTTTAACTGGGTGCGCAAAAAGTTATCGATGCGCTGTCCTGCTTCATCAGCAGAAATGGCAATAAAATGTACGGCTGGAGTATTGGTTTTCATGGTTGGCGATTCTAAATAGTGCGCTGTGATAGCGCCACCTCTTTTTCTGTGCTTAACTGACAGAGACGGTTACCGCAGGAAGTTGTGACCGGTTTTTAGACAATCTGCTGAAAAGCACTGCAATACGTTCTAAAAGCTGAGAGAAACTTCTCAACGCGGATAAAGTCACCTTGCGATCACCGCCTTAGCAATGGAATAATATCTCCGTTTTTGACGCTAAGACTTGCGAACGTAAGGGAATAGTTAGCGTGTACCCAATAGATTTCGTGTTGCAGCAAGGCAAGCGAAAGAATCCCCGGAAACAGACATAAGTCGGTATTTGGGGATGAATGAGATCAGCCAACATGGCTGCGGCTCGAAAGATGAAGGGTGAGAAATTTTGCCGGATAGCGCATACACGCAGCAATGGCGTAAGACGTATTGTGCAATCAGGCATTTAGCGGGCTGCGGGTTGCAGCCTGGACGATAAAACGGGATTGGTTCACCTGGTATTCTACTGGCGGTTCCCCCCTTAAAAGCGCTGTTTTTCCATATGTAAAACAGGCTACCGAGTTTTTGCACCCCTTTAGCTGCTGACAACCGGGAGGTTGACGGCTTTGCGATGAGACACGGGGTCATCGGTTTTCATGTCCAGCGTTACTTTGCCCGCAGCTTTGTCACTAATGTAAGAATAATGAGTAAGTTACGATGAAAAGAATGTTGATAAACGCAACTCAGCAGGAAGAGTTGCGTGTTGCCCTCGTGGACGGACAACGTCTGTACGATCTGGATATTGAAAGCCCTGGACACGAACAGAAAAAAGCCAACATCTACAAAGGCAAGATCACCCGCATTGAACCCAGCCTCGAAGCCGCATTTGTTGATTACGGCGCTGAACGGCACGGTTTCCTACCTCTGAAAGAAATTTCCCGCGAATACTTCCCTGCTAATTACAATTCTCACGGTCGTCCAAATATCAAGGATGTACTGCGTGAAGGCCAGGAAGTCATTGTTCAGATCGATAAAGAAGAACGTGGTAATAAAGGCGCAGCCCTGACCACCTTTATCAGCCTGGCGGGAAGTTACCTGGTTCTGATGCCAAACAACCCACGAGCAGGCGGTATTTCACGCCGTATCGAAGGCGATGACCGCACTGAACTGAAAGAAGCCCTGTCAGCACTGGAATTGCCTGATGGTATGGGTCTGATTGTACGCACCGCGGGTGTGGGCAAATCGGCCGATGCACTGCAATGGGATCTCAGCTTCCGTCTGAAACATTGGGAAGCCATTAAGAAAGCTGCTGACAGCCGCCCCGCGCCTTTCCTGATCCATCAGGAAAGTAACGTGATCGTGCGCGCCTTCCGCGACTATCTGCGTCAGGACATCGGCGAAATCCTCATCGACAATCCAAAAGTGCTGGAGCTGGCTCGCCAGCATATCGCCGCACTGGGTCGTCCAGATTTCAGCAGCAAAATTAAACTGTACACCGGTGAAATCCCGCTGTTCAGCCACTATCAAATCGAATCGCAGATCGAATCTGCATTCCAGCGTGAAGTGCGTCTGCCTTCTGGCGGATCGATTGTTATCGATTCCACCGAAGCGCTGACGGCTATCGATATCAACTCCGCACGCGCCACTCGCGGCGGGGACATCGAAGAAACGGCGTTTAACACCAACCTGGAAGCGGCCGATGAAATTGCCCGCCAGCTGCGTTTGCGTGACCTCGGTGGCCTGATCGTTATCGACTTTATCGATATGACCCCGGTTCGTCATCAGCGTGCGGTAGAAAACCGCCTGCGTGAAGCCGTACGCCAGGATCGTGCTCGTATTCAGATCAGCCATATTTCACGTTTCGGCCTGCTGGAAATGTCGCGTCAGCGTCTTAGCCCTTCTCTGGGTGAATCCAGCCATCACGTTTGCCCACGCTGTAGCGGCACCGGTACCATCCGTGATAACGAATCGCTGGCTCTCTCCATTCTGCGTCTGATTGAAGAAGAAGCGCTGAAAGAGAACACCAAAGAAGTTCATGCCATCGTACCGGTTCAGGTTGCTTCATACCTGCTGAACGAGAAACGTGAAGCCGTCAGCGCCATTGAAAAACGCCAGGGCGGCGTGCGTGCCATTATCGTACCCAACGATAATATGCAGACACCGCACTACTCAGTTCTGCGCGTGCGCAGTGGTGAAGAGACGCAAACTCTCAGCTATCACCTGCCTAAACTTCACGAAGCAGAAATGGCGTTACCTTCTGAAGAAGAGCACGCTGAGCGCAAGCGTCCTGAGCAGCCTGCCCTCGCCGCTTTCGTGATGCCAGATGCGCCGCCAGCACCACAGGAAGAAATCGCAGAAGTTGCAGCAGCCACTCCGGTTACCCAGCCTGTCGCGAAAACACCTGCTGCTGCTGAGCCGGGCCTGGTTAGCCGCTTCTTCAGCGGGTTGAAAAAACTCTTCGCTGCGGAAGAGAAACCGGTCGTTGAGCCACTGCCACCTGTCGTTGAAGAAAAAACGGCCGAAGCCGCGGCTCCACGTGGTGAGCGTCGTAATAACCGCCGCCAGAACAACAACCGTCGCGACCGTAACGGTGAACGTGGTGAGCGTTATGGCGACCGTAATGCGGACCGTAGCGATCGTAATGGCGAACGTAACGACCGTAACAGTGAACGTAACGACCGTAATGGTGAACGTAACGAGCGCAACAGCGAGCGTAACGACCGCAACGGTGAACGTACTGAACGTACTGAACGTGCACCACGTGAACGCAACAACGAAGCGCGTGAAAATGGTCGTGACGACAATCGTCGTAACAACGCCAATAAACGCAATGCACCACAGGCGGATGCCCGCAGCGAACGTATGGTTCCAGACGAATTTGAACGCAGCGAAACCTCGCAGCCACGTCAACCTCGTCAGGATCGCCAGCGTCGTCGTCCTGGTCAGAACCAGGAAGAAAAACGGCCGGTCGTGCAGGAAGAGAGCATCGTTGAGCCGATCATCGAAGCTGTAGACAATCAGGAAGTGCAGGAAGAGAACGTACAGGTGATGCCGCGCCGTAAACCGCGCCAGTTGAACCAGAAAGTGCGTATCGAAACGGCTGAACAGACCGCTGCGCGTTCGTTTGAACCGCAAGGTGAAGAAGTGACCCCGGCAGCCACGCCAGTGGTTAACGAACCTGTGGCTGAGTCTGATGACAACGACGATCGTGATGGCAACAATATGCCACGCCGTTCACGTCGCTCTCCACGCCACCTGCGTGTGAGCGGTCAGCGTCGTCGCCGTTACCGTGATGAGCGTTATCCGACACAGTCACCAATGCCGCTGTCTAACGCTGCTGCATCGCCAGAAATGGCATCAGGTAAAGTGTGGATTTCTTATCCGGTTGCTCAGACAAGCGATCACGAAACGCATGAAGAGCATGGCCATTCAGTGGTCCCTCCTTACGGTCATACAGAGGTTGAAACGCCTGTTGCAGAAGCCACTGCCGCTGTCGAAGCCGCTAATGCGGTAGAGGCTGTCGCTGCCACCGCACCTGTGGTTGAAACCCCTGAGGTTAACACTCCTGCGATTGAAGCCCCGGTCGAAGAGCAGGCAGAACCTGTGCAGCAGGCTGAGCCACAGCCAGAAAATCTGCCAGAAATCACCCCTGTGATTGCTGAAGAGACGGCTGCCATTGACGCACCGGTAAACGAAGAACCCGCCGTAATTTCTGCCGCTGACGAAGTTGTCGCGGAAGAGACTGCAGCAGAAGCGACGCCTGTGGAAGATGTTCAGCCTGAGCCAACTTTTGCCGCAGTTGATGCTGTTGCGGATATTGTGGAAGAAGCCCAACAGGCGACTGACATTGCCAGCGTTGCTCCGGTTCAAGTCAGCCCTGAAGTTGAGCAGCAGGTTGCCGAAGTGCTCCATGCACCGGAAGTGACTGCAGCACAACACACTGTGGCGACCAGCGAGCCGCACGCTCCGGTTCCTGCCCGTGACGAGCCTGTCGCGGATGCACCGGTTGCTGCTGAGCCTGTGGTTGATGCTGCACCGGTCGTTGCCAGCGCACCTGCTGTTGCAGAACCCGTGGCCGCTGCCCCCGTGCAGAGCAGCGCTCCGCATCATGCTACCGCGCCAATGACGAAAGCCCCGGCTCCGGCTTACCAGCCAGAAGCACCAAGTCAGAGCGACTGGGTGCGTCCGGACTTTAACTTTGAAGGTAAGGGGTCAGCAGGCGGTCACGCTGCAACTCATCAGGCGACTGCTCCGGCAACCCGTCCTTAATACCTGATAACGCGTCAATCAAGCCCTGGCCACCTGGCCGGGGCTTTTTTTTATCTGCTCTTCCCTCCCCGTTTACGCCAGTATCTCTGTATTCACCGATCGTTGTCGCAACGTATTCATGTCTGTGAGTATACATATACCCGCCGTCATCAGCATCGCGGTTCATAGACACCATTGCGTTATCGACAAGTCGTTAAAAGGATACGGGGCACACCGTTACGTGAGGGGAGATAGCAGGCAAAAAAAACCCGCTGTCAGCTTTGGCTACTGACAGCGGGAGAAACTGAACGTACACGGTTAAAGCACGTTCAAATATTAGAGGTCAGCTAGGAATTCATAGTAAACAGCGACAGTTTCGACATCTGCTGGAACACGGTATAAGAGGCCTGTAAGGCCGCCTGCTGCATGGTATAGCTGGAGATGGTTTCAGTGGTATCGGCACCGATTAACCCGCTTAACTGGTTCTTCAGATTCAGTGTGGTGTCATCCCCTTTTGAATCAAGGTTTGTCAGTTCCTGCAGGTTCGTACCGATCTCAGAACGCACGCTTGACACATTTTCCAGCGCATTACTCAAACCACGGTTAGCCTTGCCCATATTGAGCCCCTCGGCATCGATTGCCGCTTGATCGGCATCGTCCAACGGGACTTTCAGCGATTTAATCGCGGTATCAAGGATGGTAAAGATATTGCTTTCACCCGTGGTGCCATCCGGTTCTTTCACCGCACTACTGGTCAACGAGTCAAAAATTTGCTTGCCGGTATGGTTCGTGGTCAGCGTACGGCTGGCATCTACTTTTTGTGTAATCGGAGTCAGCCCGCCATTATAGGTGGTTTCGCCTGTAGTGGCATCGGTGGTGAACGGTGCCGTATCGCTATCATAACCGGCAAACACATAGCGCCCATTACCATCGGTACTGTTTGCCAGATTGAGTAACTGTGCACGAAGTCCTTCCAGCTGGGTGGCATAGGAAGCACGGTCAGCATCTGACAAGATCCCGTTTGATGCGGCAACCACAGTAGTCTGAGCGCTGATAATGACATCAGCAGCCTGCTTCAACGTGGTTTCTTCGGTTGACTGGTTTTGCGTAGCAAATACGCGCGCCGTTTTAAACTGGGCGGTCTCAGCCTGTGCCTGAGACACCACCACCGCCTGCGCAGATGCAACGGGATCATCCGACGGCCGGTTAACACGGTTACCCGTTGAGAGCTGTTCACCCACTTTCAGCCAGCTTGCCTGCGAAGTCTGGATGCCACGCATCTGCTGGTCATAGATCATGCCGGTACTGAGTCGCATGGTATTAGTTCCTCTGCAAAAAATTAGCTGACAGCACTAAGCAGTGCCTGAAAGATGGTGGATGCAGTCTGCAATACCTGGGCGTTAGCCGTGTAATATTGCTGATAGCGCGTCAGGTTGGTGTACTCTTCATCCAGGTTCACCCCGGAAACAGACTGCTGCTGATTAGTCAGCTGTGTGACGACGGCCGCCTGTGTGGTACTGGTGGTTTCCAGCGTGCTGGTTTTATTACCTACGGTCGCCACCAGGCTGGCGTAAGCCTGCGTCAGGGTGCTTTTACCGTTGATCACATTAGCTGTCTGCAGATCCAGCAGCTTCTGTACGTTTTCATTGTTACTTTCACCGCCCGCCGAACTGGCCGCAGCCAGCTTGGCTTCCTCGGTCACCAGTACGCTCATTCCGGTCACGACGCTGGAGACCGGCTTAACAGTGAAGCTGTCTTTGGCTGCAGGCAGAGTGTCATAGGCCACTGAGAGGCCATCAAACGACAGCGTCTGAGCAGTGGTATCCACGGTAACTGTCGATTTAGTGTTATCAGACAGGCGCGTTGCCGTCCAGTTGGTGCCGTCGTAACTGACGGTATAATTAGAAGCCTGTACCGCAGTAGTATCTGCCCAGGTGGCAGTCAGCGAAGCACCGCCGGTATTTTTGCTGTTCGAGATCACAGACGGGCTACCGAGCGCAAAGAAAGCACCGCCATCTGCGCCATCAACATCTTTACCCAATTCATGCTGGGTATTGAAGCTGGTGCCCAGCGCCATAGCGAGTTGTCCCACCTGGTTGCGTACGCTGTCCAGATCGCTACGGAATGCCAGCAATCCACCAAGTGAACCCGTGGTGACCAGTTTTTCTGAGATTTCGACTTTTTGACCCGTCACTGAGTCAACGGTCGCGATTGTGGTACGCGATGGATCGGCGCTGGAAGGCACGGCAGCCAGTTGGCTGTAAGTATCACCCTGGACCAGAGAAATACCGTTACCAATAGAGATATTGTAACTACCACCATCCTGCTGGGTGACGTTAACGCCGACCAGCTTATTCAGCTCACTGACCAGTTGATCACGCTGATCGAGCAAATCGTTGGGTTCGCTACCCCCACCCGCGCCTTTCAGTTTGATGATCTGCTGGTTAACGTTAGCGATCTGTTTGGCGTAGTTGTTAATTTGCTCAACAGTGGCTTTTACCGACGTGTTCACACTGCTGTCGAGGTTCGATAAATAGGTATCAGTCACTTTAAACTGATTGACCAGACCTTCCGCTTTGCCTAATACCGCCTGGCGGGAAGAAGAGTCGCTGGCGTTGCTGGCAAGCGTCTGCAGCGAGCTGAAGAAGTCCTGCATATTGGTCGACAATGTGTTTGTGGTGCTGGACAGCATGTCGTCAATACTGGAAAGCTGGCTGTACTGAGTCGTAATGGCACTGGACTGAGCGCTGGCCGCGCGCAGCTGGTTAGTGATGAACTGGTCATACTCACGGTATACCGTGGAGACGTTCGCACCATTACCATAGTAGCTGTTGCCACTCAGGGTACTGTTGGCCTGAGCCAGCACAGTTGTCTGGCGCGAGTAACCGGTTACCGCGTAGTTCGAGATGTTGTTACTGGTGGTATTCAGCGCAGCAGATGCAGCGCTTAACCCGCTCATCGCGGTATTGATTAAGTTAGCCATTTCGGGTCCTTGTTAACCGGCAACTGCAGAGCCAGCATTGACGAATCGTTTGCCGGAAGGGGGTTAACGCAAATCCGGCCTGAAAAGGTTATCGGTTAAACCGGGGCAAACTTGAGCATTTCCCCGAAAAATTTAAAACAAATCGCCGATATCCTGGCTGTAGGCTTTGACCACTTTTTCACCCATATTTTTGAACTGCTGGATCATACCCACCAACTTTTGTGCATATTTAGGATCGGTGGCATAACCCGCAGCCTGCAACGCCTGCGCGCCCTGTTCCGGCGAGGAAGCGGTCGTCACGGCCGCATAGCGTGGATTGTTACTCAGCAGTTTGACGTAGTCGTTGAGGGCATCGAAATAGGAGTCGTAAACACGGAATTTTTGCTTCACCTTTTTCGCTTCACCATTCTCAAATTCGGTGGTCATCACATCAGTGGTTTTACCCTGCCAGCTGCCCGTCGCTTTAATACCAAAGACGTTATAGCTTGGCTTACCGTCACGCGTGAGGATCTGGCGCTGGCCCCAACCTGATTCGAGTGCGGCCTGGGCCAGAATCAGGTGATGAGGAATACCACTTTGCTCACTCGCCGCCTGTGCCGGTTTTGACAGCATCGCGATAAAGTCACCATTGTCACCGGATAACGGCATCTCTGCGCTGGAGAAACGTGGCACCGCTTTACGGAGCATTTGTTCCATCGCCAGCGGAGGTAAGGTGTTGATAAAGCTCTTATCCAGCGGCATGGGCACCGTACCGGCTTTCTCATCCAGCGGCTTCTGCCCTTCCATCTGTTTCACGATAAGGTCAGCCAGACCGAGGCCTTTAGCCCCGATCTCCTGGCCAATCTGCTGATCGTACATTGAGGTATAAAGCCGCGTCTGCTCGCTACTCATCAGGCCATCCTGCGGTAGCGCCTGGCGCATGCTTTTCAACATCATCTGGACAAACATCCCTTCGACCTGTTTTGCCACTTCGCGCGCATGCGCTTTCGGGTCATCACCGGCTAACCGTTTCAGGGTGTTCAGCGAGCGGCTGTCATACGCCGCGCTGCTCAGAGACTGGCTGTTGTCACTCATCAGATAATTTCCAGTTTGGCGTGCAGGCAACCTGCGCTTTCCATCGACTGCAAAATAGACATCAGATCGATAGGCGTCGCACCCAGCGAGTTCAGTGCACGAACCACGCTGTTCAAATTCGCGCTGGCGTTAACCGTTTGCAGTGCGCCCCCGCTCTGACGCATATCAATCTGCGTTTGCGGTGTCACCACAGTCTGACCACCGCCAAATGGCGTATCAGGCTGACTAACGTTCTGCGTCTGATTGACCGTGACCGACAGGCTGCCCTGGGCGATCGCACATTGCGTCAACATCACTTCACGGTTCATGACCACCGAGCCAGTACGTGAGTTGATGATCACTTTGGCGTCCTGAATCGGAACCGAGACATCAATATTCTGGATATCCGCCAGTAGACGTACCTGAGAGGTGTTATTTGCTGTTGAGCGGATCTGCACCGTGCGGCCATCGACGGCCTGCGCCATCCCGTAGCCACCGCGGCTGTTAATGGCGTCGCTGATGCGCTGCGCCATGCTGAAATCTTCCTGGTTCAGATACAGGCTTACGATATTGCTGGTGGCGAAGTTATTCGGCAATTCACGCTCAATCGTGGCACCGCCGGTAATACGACCACCGTTCACCTGGTTGACCTGCACGCTACTGCCACCGGCCGCAGCACTGGCACCGCCGATCAGAATGTTACCCTGCGCCAGCGCGTAAACCTGGTTATCCACGCCTTTCAGCGGGGTCATCAGCAGCGTACCGCCGCGCAGACTTTTGGCGTTACCCATGGAGGAAACCACCACATCAACCACCTGCCCCTGACGGCCAAATGCTGGCAGCTTTGCAGTCACCATCACCGCCGCCACGTTTTTCAACTGCATATTGGTGCCGGTAGGAACAGTGATCCCTAACTGCGACAGCATGTTGCTCAGGCTCTGTGTGGTAAATGGCGTCTGGGTTGTCTGGTCACCGGTGCCATCGAGTCCCACCACCAGACCGTAGCCGATCAGGGAGTTATCACGCACGCCGCCCACGGTAGTGAGATCGCGAATACGATCGGCCTGCGCCAGGGCGCTAAACCCCACCGTCAGCAGCAGGACACATCGAATCAGTACATTACGCATTAAAACCTCTTACATCGGTGATATGTTCAGGAAGAACCGTTGCAGCCAGCCCATATTCTGCGCCTCATTGATGTAGCCGTTACCAACGTACTCAATGCGGGCATCAGCCACCTGGGTGGAAACAACACTGTTGCTGGCGCTAATCGTGCGTGGGTTAACCACACCGGAGAAGCGGATAAACTCTGTTCCCTGATTAATTTCAATCTGTTTCTCACCGACCACATTCAGGTTGCCATTAGGCAATACCTGGTTAACGGTAACGGTGATGGTGCCGGTAAAGGTGTTATTCGCTGAAGCGCCCCCTTTTCCTGCAAAATCATTTTTCCCTTCCCCGGCGAAGGTGGCTTTGTCGCCACCCAGCAGTCCGACGAGGGCACGTGGTGTCGCGCTTAACCCGAAGCTGGAAGATCCATCACGTCCGGCATTGGCAGAAGAACTCTTACTCGCGCTGACATTTTCCTGCAGCGTGATGGTTAATGTGTCGCCAATATTACGTGGGCGGCGATCCTCGAACAGCGGCTGATAGCCGTAGTTCATCGGCATCACGCCCTGAAAAATAGAACCGTTGACCAATGCAGGTGAAGCAGGCATCGGCTGGGCCGTCGTCGAGCCTTCGACCAGTGGCTTACGGGGAACTAACGCACAACCGTTAAGCGTTAGCAGCAACGTGGCTACCAACAAACGTCCAGGCAATGAGATCTGCTGCGCCATGGATATAAACCTTTCATTACGAGAATATTGTATTAACGGGCCGGGCAAGCCCGGCACCTGTAACGGTCAATCAGTCCGTCTTACTTTTACAGCTGAGTCAGTTTCGCCAGCATCTGGTCAGAAGTACTCACGGCCTTACTGTTAATCTCATAAGCGCGCTGAGTCTGGATCATGCTGACCAATTCTTCCGCGACGTTTACGTTCGACGTTTCCACATAGCCCTGGTACAGCGTACCGGCACCGTTGTTGCCCGGGTTACTTTCCGTTGGCGCACCGGATGCCTGTGTTTCCTGGTAAAGGTTTTCACCCATACTTTCCAGACCGGCATCGTTGACAAACGTGCTCAACGTCAGCTGCCCTACCTGAACCGGGTTAGTCTGGCCCTGCTGGGTCACACTCACCACACCATCACGACTGACGGTCATGCTCAGGGCGTTTGGCGGGATCGTGATAGCGGGCTGAACCGGGAAACCACCGTTGGTGACCAGCTGGCCATTCTGATCCGTCTGGAAAGAACCATCGCGGGTATACGCGGTGGTGCCATCCGGCATCTGAATCGAGAAGAAGCCCTGGCCACTGATCGCCACATCCTTAGATGAGCTGGTCTGCGACAGGTTACCCTGATTATGCAGGCGCTCTGTGGCCACCGGACGCACACCCGTACCGATCTGCAAACCGGAAGGCAGCGTGGTCTGTTCTGATGACTGCGCGCCTGGCTGACGCATCGTCTGGTACATCAGGTCTTCAAAAACCGCACGCTGGCGTTTAAAACCGTTGGTGCTCACGTTTGCCAGGTTGTTGGCAATAACGTCCATATTGGTCTGCTGGGCGTCAAGGCCGGTTTTGGCAATCCATAGAGAACGGATCATGTGTTATTCCTCTGATCAGCCCATTGACAGCAGCTGGTTGGCTTTTTGTTCGTTTTCATCGACGCTGGAAATCACTTTCATCTGCATCTCGAAACGACGGGCATTGGCAATCATGTCCACCATGGTCTGCGTGCTGCTGACGTTGCTGCCTTCCAGCACGCCCGGCATCACTTTCATGGTGGCATCGATAGGTAACGTGGCACCGCGTTGGGCCACCGCACTGGCTGAGACGCGGAACATACCGTCATCACCGCGCGTCAGCTCACTGCCAGTAGCTTGTACCAGCTTGAGCCTGCCCAACTGCACCGTCGCATTCGGCGCATCGCCCGGATTCAGCGCAGTAATAGAACCGTCAGCCGCGATGGTGAGTTCAGCGCCCTGCGGCACCGCAATCGGTCCGCCGTCACCCATCACCACGTTGCCCTGTACGGTAAGTTGCCCGGCAGGGCTGACTTCCATATTCCCGTTGCGGGTATAGGCTTCGGTGCCGTCGGCAGTCTGCACTGCCAGCCAGCCGTCACCCTGCATCGCCACGTCCAGCGCACGCTCGGTGTAATCCAGCGCGCCCTGGGTCATATCTGCTCCCGGCGTCGACGCCGTGACCAGCGTACGGGTAGGCAATGACAACCCTTCCACCGGCACCGCACGCGCAGCACTGAGCTGCGCACGGAAGCCCGGCGTTGCGGCGTTGGCCAGATTGGCCGCCGTCACTGCCTGCTGATCGAGGGTCTGACTGGCAGCCCCCATTGCGGTATATATTGCGTGATCCATAGGGCCGTCCTGTTAACCGAATTAGCGCAGGTTGACCAGTGTATTAAGAATCTGGTCCTGAGTTTTGATGGTCTGCGCATTCGACTGGTAGTTACGCTGCGCAACGATCATATTCACCAGCTCTTTACTCAGGTCCACGTTTGAGGATTCCAGCGCACCCGCGGTCAGCGTACCGAGGTTACCGGTGCCGGCGATGCCGGTCAGTGCCTGACCAGAAGACGCCGTCGCAGACCAGACGTTGTTACCTTCTGATTTCAGGCCTTCCGGGTTTGCGAAGTTAGCCAGCACGATCTGACCCAGAACCTGAGTCTGTTCGTTGGAGTAGGTTCCGACCAGGGTGCCATCATCGTTAATCTGATAGCTGGTCAGTTCACCCGGTTTGTAACCATTCTGGGTCGGGTTACCGAAGGTGCTGGTACCGTTGTTCTGTTGCAGGCTGCCGGTAATATCGACAGTCAGGTTGGTCGGGCCTGCTGAACCGTTCAACGCGCCCATGGTGAAGGCCACCATGCCACTCGCTGGGGTGGTCAGATTACCGCTGGTGTCAAAGACCAGCGGAGTAGCCGTACCCGTGGTACCGGTTGAAGCATCAACCGGAGTGACCGTCCAGTTGTTATCAGCCGTCTTATTGAAGTACAGATTGATGGTATGTGAGTTACCCAGTGAATCGTATGTGGTCATTGACGACTTGGCGTTATAAGTCGTTGGATCGGTAATATCTAAGTCTGCAACAGCCAGAACGCTATCCGTCGAATTCAGGTTCGCAGTCATGGAGGCAGTGGTAGTTGCTTTCGCTGACATCGCGGTGGTTGGCACGCTCAATCCTACCGGGTTAGCACCGGTCTGGATGGTTGGCGGGGTACCGGTGGCCGGATAACCGGTCAGCTGCAAGCCCTGCATGTTAACGATATTACGATCTGCATCCAGCGTGAACTGGCCGTTACGGCTGTAATACACCGCACCAGTGGTGTCCGCCATACGGAAGAAGCCCTGCTGGCTGATCGCCACATCAAGACCACGGCTGGTGGTGGTAGTGGTACCGTCGTTAAAGTCCTGTACCACGGCCGCAACCTTAGTACCCAGACCCACTTTAGAACCGGCAAACATATCAGCAAACGCGACGGTGCTGGATTTAAAGCCCGAGGTGGCGGAGTTGGAAATGTTGTTACCAATAACGTCGAGGTTGCTGGATGCTGCGTTTAAGCCGCTGACTGCCTGTGAAAAGCCCATGTTGTCACTCCTGAAGCATAAATTAGTGGATTAAATAATCTGACGTACGTTTTCCAGGGTGGTCGTCCCCATGGTGCCCAGGTCAAGTACAGCACCCGTCGCGCTACTGCTGACGCCGCTCACGTAGGCGTAATTCAGCGGCTGTGCAACCAGCTGACCGGTGGCATTACTGGCGCTGATTGAAACGGTGTATTTACCGTCGGCCGCGACGCTACCATCGGCGGCTTTCCCATCCCACTGGAAGGTATGCACACCGGCGGTTTGAGCGCCCAGGTCAATGGTCTGGATCACGGCACCGCTGCCATCTTTAATGGTGGCGGTGGTCGCAGTGGAAGCCTGCCCCAGTTCCACACCAAACGGCGTGGAGGTGCTGTTGCCGACCAGCACCTGTGAACCATTGACCATCACGCCGTGACCGATAAGGGTCGAGGCCTGCAAGGACTGGCCCGAGGTAATCTGACCGGAAATCGATCCCAGCGTGGTATTCAGTTTCTCAATACCACTGAGGGTATTGATCTGTGCCAGCTGCGAGGTCAGTTGACTGTTATCCATCGGATTGGTCGGGTCCTGATTCTGCAACTGGGTGACCAGCAGCGTCAGGAAGTTACTCTGCAAGTCCGCCGCTGACGTATCAGAAGAAGACGAGGAAGATTGCAGCGTTGTGGTGGCCTGCTTTTCATTTACACCAACAGCAATACTCATCGGGAAGCTCCTTATTGACCCATGGTTAAGGTTTTCAACATCATCTGTTTAACGGTGTTTAAAACCTCAACATTGGCCTGGTAACTGCGCGAGGCCGACATGGTGTTCACCGTTTCTCCTACTACATCCACATTGGGCATTTTCACGTAACCTTTGGCATCGGCCATCGGGTTACCGGGCTCATACACCAGACGCGCCGGGGCAGGATCATCGATCACCTGCGCCACTTTCACGCCGCCGGTCGGGGACCCCGGTGCCGCGTCGGTTTGAAACACCACCTGTTTCGCTACATAGGGCTGACCATCCGGCCCGGTAACGCTGTCGGCGTTGGCCAGGTTACTGGCGCTGACGTTAAGACGCTGTGATTGTGCAGCCATTGCCGAACCGGCAATATTAAAAATATTTAAAAGTGCCATCGTTATTGCCCCTGTAGCACAGACATCATGCCTTTAATCTGACTGCTGATAGCCATCAAATCCGTCTGATATTTCAGACTGTTATCGGCAAACTCTGTGCGTTCGCGGTCCATATCTACCGTGTTACCGTCCAGCGCAGGCTGGTCAGGAATGCGGTACATCAGGTCCATCGAAGGCGGTTGAAGATTTTCCGCAGGAATATGGCGTGCCGACGTCACCGCCAGCGACAGCCCGGAACCCTGCGCCCGCCCTTGTTCCAGCACCTTATTCATCTGGCTGGCGAAATCGATATCGCGTGCCTGATAGCCCGGCGTGTCAGCATTGGCGATATTGGATGCCAGGATTTCCTGTCGCTGTGCACGCAGGTTCAGGGCTTCGGTGTTAAACCGTAGTGCTGCGTCCAGTTTGTCGAGCATGCGTCCTCCGCAAGTGAGAATTTAGAGCTGACAGCATAATCTCGTGGGGGAAAGGGCTATCGTTTGAATAGCGCTAAAAACCGTCGCTAATTTGCGCCTTGACAATATGCATCTGAGGGTAGAATCGGTGCCATGTTGAAATTAAGGGGGTCTCTGATGCGAGGATTCACACGACTACTGGCCGTTTTAGTGGCTCTGATAAGCGTCTCTGCCAGTGCTGTCGACCTTAACGCACAGCTCAATGAATTTTTTAAAAATCGCTATGGGCAAAGTGGTCAGTCTGCCGATAACCTCACCGTGGTGGTGAAAACTCCGCAGACGATGTGGCCTGCCTGTGAGCAACCGCAGTTCTCACTGCCGGGTAACAGCCGCATGTGGGGAAACATCAGCGTTGCCGCCAATTGCGATCAGAATCGACGTTATATTCAGGTACAGGTTCAGGTCAGCGGTCAGTATCTGGTTGCTACTCGCCAGGTGCCGCGCGGCGCGACGATCTCCGCCAGCGATATGCGAATGGAGCAGGGCCGACTGGATACCCTGCCCGCCCGCACCCTGACGAGCCCCGCGGACGCGGTCGGTGCTATTGCCCTGCGCGATATCAATCCCGGTCAGCCCGTCACACTGATGATGATGCGCCAACCGTGGCGAGTGAAAGCAGGCCAGATGGTTACCGTTACCGCCAGCGGTGAAGGGTTTAATATCAGCAGCGAAGGCAAGGCAATGAACAATGCCACGTCCATGCAACCGGTCAGAGTTCGGATGAGTTCAGGGCAAATCGTGATGGGTAAGGTCGACGCTAATGGGAATATTCTGATATCGCTATAAACCACTAAAGAAGGCTACAGTTCTGCCGATAGTGTTAATAACGGTCATTGTACTATTAGAATATTGAACATCAGGTTGTGAGAACCTGAGTTAACAGGAGCGCATATGAGCATCGACAGAACCCAGGCATTGAAACCGGCAAGCACTGTACAGTCACGTGATACCAATGATGTTGCCCAGCCAAAAGCACGTGCAGCAGAAAGCAAGACCACTGAAACCACAACCGGTACTCAGGTTATTCTCAGCGGCGCGCAGTCACAGTTGAGCAAAGCCAGCTCACAGGACATTAATACGGCTCGCGTTGAAGAGCTGAAGAACGCAATTCGCAACGGCGAACTGAAGATGGACACCGGCAAAATTGCCGACGCACTGATTCAGGAAGCTAAAGACTCACTGCAAGGTAATTAACCCATGGATAAGCTGCAAAACGCACTTGATAAAATGCTTGAAGTTCTTTCGTCGCTGGCCGATGTCATGAATGCGGAGCAAGAACAGCTCTCGGCAGGTCAGGTCAACAGCAGCTTATTGCAACGGATTACCGAGGATAAAAGCTCTTTACTGGCTACCCTCAATTTCCTGGAAGATATGCGTCGTGACGCCGAAAAAGTCACTGGTATGCATGTGCCTTACAGCCAGCACCCGGCACTTGCACGGCGCTGGGCGGCTATTCAGGAACAGACGGTAAAACTGCGTGATACCAATTTACATAACGGTATGTTGCTCAACCATCAGATCAGTCATAACGAGCATGCGCTGCAAGTCTTGAAGCCTTATCAGTCACAAAAATTTTATGGCCCTGACGGACATGCGATTACCAGCGCTCCGGTAAGTCGCAAAGCATAATATCCGTCAACCCGTGTTCGACTTTACCCCGCTGCGCCCTTGCGCTGCGGGGTTTTTCTGTTTGTTATTCTCTTACTGCGCCGTTCGGCGAGAGAAGTGACGCGGGCGGAAACCAAGAGCACCCAACACAACAAAATAGACACCCCCTCCCACCGCGCAGACCGCGGCCAGACGCAGCAAACGCGACAACATATTGCCGCTGGCCCAGTCAGGCATCACGTACATCATGCCCAGCAGCGCCGCTGCCATCACAACAACAGCAATCCCCAGACGCATCAGGAAACTGAACCAGCCCGGCTGCGGCTGGAAAATATCCTGCTTACGCAGTTGCCAGTAGAGCAGCGCGGCGTTAAGACAGGCAGCCAGACCGATAGACAGCGACAGCCCGGCGTGTTTCAGCGGGCCGATAAACGCCAGGTTCATCACCTGCGTGGCCAGCAGCGTAAACAGCGCAATCTTCACCGGGGTTTTGATGTTCTGTCGCGAGTAAAAACCCGGCGCCAGCACCTTAACCACAATCAGCCCCATCAGTCCGACCGAATAAGCCACCAGCGCCCGCTGCGTCATGGCGGCGTCAAATGCGCTGAACTTGCCGTACTGGAAGAGCGACACGGTGAGCGGTTTCGCCAGAATCCCCAGCGCTACCGCGCTGGGCAGTGCCAGCAGGAAGCAGAGGCGCAGCCCCCAGTCCATCAGTTTGGAATACTCGTCCTGGTTACCGCTGGCAAAACTCTTGGCCAGCGAAGGCAGCAGAATGGTGCCCAATGCCACGCCCAGCACCCCGGAAGGAAATTCCATCAGACGGTCAGCGTAGTACATCCACGATACCGAACCGGACACGAGGAAGGAGGCAAAGATGGTATTGATGATCAACGAAATCTGGCTGACTGACACACCGAGGATCGCCGGCCCCATCTGACGCATCACACGCCACACGCCCGCATCCTTCAGGTTAAGGCGCGGCAACACCAGCATGCCGATTTTCTTCAGATGCGGCAGCTGATAACCCAGTTGCAGCACGCCCCCCGCGACCACCGCCCATGCCAGTGCCATGACGGGAGGATGAAAGTGCGGTGCCGCAAACAGCGCAAAGCCGATCATACTGACGTTCAGTAACGTGGGCGCAAAGGCGGGAACAGAAAAACGGTTCCAGGTGTTGAGGATTGCCCCCGCCAGCGACGCCAGCGAAATCAGCAGAATATAAGGAAAGGTGACCCGCAAGAGCGAAGACGTCAGCGCAAACTTGTCCGGTGTGTCGGCAAAACCCGGGGCGGTAATCAGGATCACCCAGGGAGCCGCGAACATCCCCAGCACCGTGATAATCGCCAGAGCCAGGGTAAGCAGCCCTGACACATAGGCAATAAAGACTTTGGTCGCTTCTTCACCCTGCTTGCTTTTGTACTCCGCAAGAATCGGCACAAAGGCCTGAGAAAATGCGCCTTCGGCAAAAATACGGCGCAGCAGGTTTGGCAATTTGAAAGCAATAAAGAAGGCATCGGTCGCCATCCCCGCGCCAAACACGCGTGCCACAATGGCATCACGCACAAAGCCCAGCACACGTGAAAACAGGGTCATGGAGCTGACCGCTGCCAGTGATTTCAACAGGTTCATGTAATTCCTGATTCTGATATCCGGGAAGACCGGCTTGCGACAATCACAGCCCGATGATCTTCGGGCCATTTAAGGTGCGGATAGTCTACTGAAGTGAAAGGAAATAACCACAGTGGATTGTTACGGGGTTTGTGTTGTAAACCTATTCCCGCTCGGCATCACGCCATAATTTTTCGACCATACGCTGGGCCAGCAGCGCCTGCTCGCCGCTGATTTGCGGCATTGTCTGATTTTCCACGCAGCGGATAAAATGATGCGCTGCGCCGACAAAACCACGCTGCTCCAGCGTGCTCTGCCAGCCGGGGATGGGGTCAATACTGATCTGCCCTGCTTTCTCCTGCTGCCAGTCACGCATATCGCTGACCTGATAGACCGCCCCCTCGTCCACCGCCATCACGCGTTCCATCTGGCTGCCAGCACGACGATGCATACTGGTCGTGACCTGAACACCCGCCACGTTAAAGTGGTGTTCGGCATACAGCATCTGCCCACTGTCGTTGGTCTGCAACGTGCCACTCAACAACTTTCCTTCCCCGCCACCCAGCCACAGCACGCTGTCGACCACATGCAAATAGTCATCCAGCAAGGTGAAAAACAGATCCTGTGGCCCCACGCTATCACTGCGGTGTTTATCCATACGTATCGTCGCCGGTTGCAACAGCGCTGACTTCAACTGAAGGTAGCGTGGTGCAAAACGGCGGTTAAAGGCCACCATCAGTTTGCGTCCGCGCTTATCGGCCAGGTCCACCAGCCGCTCCGCCTCACTCAGCGTAGCCGCCAGAGGTTTATCAACGCAGACATCCACCCCGGCGCGTAACAGCCGATCGACGATCGCATAGTGGCTGGCAGTGGTGCTGTGGACAAACACGGCATCGCTGGCCGCCGCCAGATCGTCAAGGGAGCTGAGTAAGGGAATGCGATAGCTATCGCAGACCGGGCGCGCCTTTTCCTGATTCGGTGAGAACGCGCCAGCAATCTGCCAGCCATCTGTCTTCGTCAGCACCGGCAACCAGGCTTTTTGCGCAATGCCGCCCAGACCGACGATCCCCACTTTTAATGCACTCATTCTGCCTCCTGTACGGCCAGTAGCCGGGCAAGCTGCTGTTGCAGTGCCACAACCTGTTGTTCAAGGGAGGCCACCCGCGCTTCCAGCCCGCTGTCATGGTCATTAACAGGGCTGGCAGCCAGTGAACCTTCATCCACATCACCGCTAAACAGATGCATAAAGCGGCTTTCGCGTTTACCCGGTTCACGTGCCAGACGCACCACCAGTGCGCCGGATTCGCGCTGTGCCAGCCGCTCCAGCGTCTGTTCCACTTCGGATATATCGGCAAAATCATGCATACGCGTAGTGCGGGTGCGCAACTCACCCGGCGTCTGTGCGCCACGCAGCAGCAGTGTTGTGATCACTGCCACTTCGGCAGCAGTAAACTTCAACTGACCAAACTCAGAGTTACAAAAACGCTGTTCATACTTCACTACCCGGCTGCCAAAACCGTTCAACGCCGTCAGTTGGTGTTTTTTCACCAGCAAATCGAGGGTGTTCTGTACATCGCTATCGGTCAGCGACATCACCGGCTCACGGTTGGACTTCTGGTTACAGGCGGTCACGACGCCGTTAAGCGACATCGGATACTGATCCGGAGTAGTGACCTGTTTTTCCAACAGGCTGCCGATGACGCGCGCTTCAACGGCGGTAAAAGGGGTTTTGATCATCTGGGGGTTACACTCCGCGCCGGTCCGGCGTCCATTCGTGGGAGGTCAGCGCCGTCAGAACATGGTCCTGCCAGCGCCCGTCAATCAGAAGGTAATCTTTGGCGTAGCCCTCTTTTTCAAAGCCGAGGCGCGCCAGTAAACCGCCGCTACGGTGATTATGTGGCATGTAGTTGGCCATAATACGGTGAATGCGCTGCTGCCGCTGCATATAACGAATTACGCTTTGCAACGCCTCAAACATCATCCCCTGCCCCTGCCATTTTTCCCCCAGCGAATAACCGAGGTAGCAGGCATGAAATGACCCGTGCAAAATGTTGCTGAAGTTGGCCACACCGCGCACTTCATTTTCCTCCGGGTCCATCACTGCGAAATAGAATGCGCTGCCCTGCTTCTGCATTTCTGCAATCAGCCCGAGCCGCGCCTGCCAGCCGGAGGGATAACAGTGACTTTCATCACGCACGGGTTCCCAGGGTTTCAGGAACGCGCGATTTTCCGCATAGTAGTCAGCCAGTCGCCAGGCATCACGCTCATTGACAAGACGAACCACCAGTCGATCGGTCGTCAGGCGCACTTTCGGCGCAGCAGTACGGTAGCCAAACATCTTCTCTCCTGAAATCCCTGGCCGGGTGTAAGTTTGCGGGGGGGGGGGGGGATTTATCGGCGAAAAAGCACGTTATCCCCATCGCTTTACTATAACCGCCATCCGAATCCCCGGTAAAACACTGCCGATTAAAAATTCGTAAAATTGTGGAGAAAACAACGAATGTCAGGGACAGGTTTGCCCTATGGCGGGTTCTCTTCCATACTTCCTTTGTACATTCAGATAGTTGATGAGTGCTCATCATTTATCCCAATTTAAGGGGAACCGCTTGAAACTCTATATTTATGACCACTGCCCGTTCTGCGTGAAAGCCCGCATGATCTTCGGCCTGAAAAATATTCCGGTTGAACTGGTGGTGATGATGAACGATGACGAAGCCACGCCAAACCGTCTGATCGGCCAGAAAATGGCCCCGATTCTGATGAAAGAAGACGGTAGCTGCATGCCGGAAAGTCTGGATATCGTGCAGTATATTGATCGGGTGGATCATGATCCCCTGCTGACCGGTAAAACCAATCCGGCGATCAGCGACTGGCTGCGACATGTCCACACTTATGTGAATAAACTGCTGTATCCGCGCGTAGCAGAAGCCCCGTTTGCCGAGTTCGCGACCCCGGAAGCACGCAGCTATTTTAAAAACAAAAAACAGGCCGTTGCCGGTGATTTCGCTGAGCTGAGAGAACATTCAGCAGGCTGGATTAAAAACATCAATGATGACCTGCGTAAACTCGACAAGTTGATTGTTAAACCGAATGCCGTGAGCGGTGAATTGTCGCTGGACGATATCCACCTGTTCCCGCTGCTGCGTTCCCTGACGCTGGTGGCCGGGGTAGAATACCCAACCCGCGTGGCGGATTACCGCGACAATATGGCAAAACAGACCCAGATCACCCTGCTCTCCTCTTCCGCTTCCTGACCTGTCCGGGCCGTCAAACGGCGGCCCGACACATTCCGTTGTCATTTTTCCCGGTTTCTCTCAGCGTTGTCCTGGTGACGAGCAGGCGCGAGTGGTGCATGCTATCCCCCTGCTCCGGTAGGATCGACCGGTGATTTGAAACAGAGGAACATCATGAAAAAAATACTTTTTGGCCTGAGCGCTTTACTGTTAGCGGGTTTGGTCAGCGGCTGTAATGATATTGCCCAGTACAGCATCAGCGAGCAGGAAGTTAACCAGGCGCTGGTGAAACACAATAACTACGAGAAGAATATTGGTGTCTCCGGGCTGGCCGATGCGCATATTACTCTGAGCGATCTTAGCAGCCAGATTGGCCGTGAAGAACCAAACAAAATCACCCTGACGGGCAAAGCTAACGTCAACATCAGTTCCCTGTTTGGCCCACAGCAGGCAGAAATGATGTTAAAGATGAAAGCACAGCCCGTGTTTAATCAGCAGGAAGGCGCGATCTATCTGAAAGATATGGAACTGGTTGATGTGACAGTGCAGCCGGAGAAAATGGCAGGCGTACTGAAAACCCTGACACCGTATCTTAACGAGTCGTTGAAGAATTACTTTAATCAGAAACCGGCTTATGTATTAAGCACAGACCGCAGCAAAGCGGAATCGCTGGCGAAACGCTTTGCCAAAGGGCTGGAAGTAAAACCTGGTGAACTGGTGATCCCATTTACTGACTGACAGAACAAGGCGGTACGGTCTGCCCGTACCGTTTTTTATCCCGGCGCGCATAAACCTGGTGCATTCCCCCCGTTTTATCCCTATCCTTTGTACCCGGCCAAAACCTGCCCTTTTCCCACTCTGCCGGAGCACATCGCATGACCACACAACCTCAGCAATTGATTATTCGCCGCCCTGACGACTGGCACATCCACCTGCGTGATGGTGATATGCTGGAGGCGGTCGTGCCGTTTACCAGTGAGGTGTGTGGACGCGCCATTGTTATGCCAAACCTGGTGCCACCCGTCAGCAGCGTTGCTGCCGCCCGTGCCTACCGTGACCGCATTCTTGCTGCCGTTCCTGCCGGGCATCATTTTACCCCGCTGATGACCTGCTATCTTACCGACGGTCTGGACCCGGATGAGATCGAAACCGGCTTCACTGAAGGCGTGTTTACCGCCGCAAAACTCTATCCAGCGCACGCCACCACCAACTCTGCGCACGGCGTGACCAGCATTGCGTCCATTGCCCCGGTGCTGGAGCGTATGCAGAAAATTGGCATGCCGCTGCTGATCCACGGTGAAGTCACCGATGCGCATATCGATATTTTTGACCGTGAAGCGCGTTTTATTGAGACTGTGCTGCACCCGCTGCGCCTGCAATTTCCGGAGCTGAAAGTGGTGTGTGAACACATCACCACCAAAGAAGCGGCCGCGTATGTGCTGGAAGGCAATCGTTTCCTTGGTGCCACCATCACCCCTCAGCATCTGATGTTTAACCGCAACCATATGCTGGTGGGCGGTATTCGCCCCCATCTCTACTGCCTGCCCATCCTGAAGCGCAACATTCACCAGCAGGCACTGCGTGACGCGGTGGCAAGCGGTCACGACCGATTCTTCCTGGGCACCGATACGGCGCCGCATACCCGCGATCGTAAAGAAACCAGCTGCGGCTGTGCCGGGGTATTTAACGCCCCCTCAATGCTCTCCGCCTATGCCACGGTATTCGAAGAGATTGGCGCCCTGGCCCACTTTGAAGCCTTCTGCTCCGAAAATGGCCCACGTTTCTACGGCCTGCCGCTGAATCAAGGCACCGTGACACTGGTTCGTGAGCCCTGGACCGTGGCGGAATCCGTCTCCGTTGGCCGCGACGGCCACACCCTGGTACCGTTCCTGGCGGGTGAAACCCTCAACTGGAAGGTCGACATTTAATCGCGCGCCCTCCCTTGGGCAATGCGCGATAATGATTGCGCACGGTTGAATTACTGTATATATTCACAGTAATTCAACCGGAGGCTATCATGCGTATTGAAGTCACTGTAGCAAAAACCACGTCCCTGCCTGCAGGCGCTATTGATGCGCTGACGCAGGAACTCAGCAAGCGAATCGACAAACAGTTTCCAGATGGCACCAATACCATATCGGTACGCTATGCCGGAGCCAATAATCTGACGGTGATGGGCGGCGGAAAAGAAGCCAAAGATCAGATCACCGATATTTTACAGGAAACCTGGGAAAGCGCTGACGACTGGTTTATCGCCTGAGTTAATGCGGTTGTGATGTCAGGCAATACCGCTATTCCCGTTCGATTCCATAATGATTGTGCCGTTTTTGCCGGATACGCCATCCGGCTTTTTTATGTGCGCGCCTTACCGCTGAACGCTGATAGACGGCTCGGGTAGAATATCTTATTCTGAGGCTGACATTTATTACTGAGGTTTTTCCTATGGCTGCCGATAATCCAGATGAGGCAATGACGTTTGGCGAACTGCTGGCGATGATTGGTGAACAGCAACGCCGTCTGACAGTATTAGAAAATGCCTTTTCCACCCTCTCTTTCTGTCTTGATGACAAAGCTAACCAACTGTTAATACACAGTTTAAAACTTGAAGGACAGAACCAGAACTACGATGAACAGCTCCAGCAGCATTTCATCCGTCTGGCCGGGGAACTGGAAAAACGCCTGGGTGTGTTACCGATAATACCGGATGTGTCTTAAATATAACCTGTATTATCACACCTGAAATAATGCTGCCATTCATCAGCAGGGTGATTATTTTCCACCCTGCGATGCTTAATTAGCGTGCGAATAGCGCCTGATTTTTACGCAGAACGAAATTTAAGTCTGCGAACAAAAAAACTCCTGTTATAATTAGAAAGCTCTAAGAAAAAAAGCCGCATTGAACCTCGATAAAACACTTCGTTGTCATCTTTCACGAGTAATAGGGGGTTATAATGGACAGAAACAAAGAGGTCATCCAGACACATCCCCTCATCGGATGGGATATCAGTACCGTAGACAGCTATGATGCCATGATGATCCGTCTGCACTCGCTCTCTTCCGATCATCAACCGGCAGAAGATGCTGAAGTTGGTCAGACCTACTGGCTGACAACTGATGTTGCAAGGCAATTTATTTCCATTCTTGAAGCTGGCATTGCCAAAATAGAAGCCACCGAATACCAGGACCGTGATTACAAGAAGCACTAATCTGCAACTGAATCTTGTTTCCCAGGGCACCCAACAGGGTGCCTTTTTCATGTCTGCCATATTTGCTATTCTGCTTCAATTGCTTGATTAACAGAGGCTGATACTGATGGTTTACGATTTAATTGTGGTGGGCAGTGGCTCCGTCGGTGCTGCCACCGGCTGGTATGCCACGCAGGCGGGTCTGAAAGTACTGATGATTGACCGTCATCATCCGCCACACAGGGAAGGCAGCCATCATGGTGAAAGCCGCCTTATCCGCCATGCCTACGGTGAAGGTGCTCGCTATGTCCCAATGGTTCTGCGCGCCCAACAGCTGTGGGATCAACTGGAACAACAGAGCGGCGAGCGCGTCATGCAGCGCAGCGGCGTACTGAATCTTGCCCCACACCGCTCCGAATTTATTCAGAATGTTATCCAGAGCGCAGAACAGTTTGCATTAAACGTACAGATCCTGAACGAAGCAGAGATCCGTCAGCGCTGGCCGCAGATCAACGTACCGGACGGTTATATCGGCGTGTTTGAACCACAGTCGGGCTACCTGAAATCAGAGGTTGCCGTTAAGAGCTGGATCCGCATGGCGAAGGATGCCGGCTGCGCCCAGCTTTTCAACTGCGGCGTCACACAAATTGCAACCGAGGACGGCCTGCAAGCGGTCACCACCTCGGACGGCGTTTACCGTGCGCGCAAACTGCTGATCAGCGCCGGAACCTGGGTGAAAACCCTTTACCCTTCCCTGCCGGTCACCCCGGTACGAAAAGTGTTTGCGTGGCATCAGGCCGACGGTCGCTACAGCGAGGACAATAAGTTCCCGGCGTTTACCGTCGAGATGCCGGACGGCATCCACTACTATGGTTTCCCCGCCGATAACAACGCCATCAAAATCGGTAAACACGAAGGTGGGCAGCCCATTGATACGCCGGATGGACGTAAACCTTTTGGCAGCGTAGCGGAAGACGGCAGTGAGCTGTTTAACTTTATGCGCACTTTCCTGCCGGGCGTTGGCGTATGCCTGCGCGGGGAAGCCTGCACCTATGACAACACCGCGGATGAAGACTTTATTATTGATACCTTCCCCGGTGAGCCGAACCGCATGCTGATTACCGGTTTAAGCGGCCACGGTTTTAAATTCGCCAGCGTACTGGGAGAAATTGCCACCCAGTTCGCCCAGGGGAAAAGCAGCGACTTTGATTTAACGCCGTTCGCGCTGAAGCGCTTTCAGTAGTCACGGATTCAAGGCCCATGCTTTGGGTTGCGTGTTTTAGTCGTCTTACTGGACTGGCCTGCCCCCTGGCAGGCCGTCAAGATAGCGACGTCTGTTCCCGTCCCTGTTCTAAAAACTACCAGACACCATACGGATATACTTTGTCCTTAATAAATTCTTTTGTATTTTCTCCGTATTCATAACCGTTTGAAAAATTAGTTATCCCTTTGCAAATATCTAACTTATTCCCGGAGAGCGTTTTCAGGACGGACGGGGTGACACGATAATTAGGCTCAAATCCTATGCCATTAATCCAGACCGCGATTTTTCCTTCAGGGGCCAGCCCTATCTGGATACTGTCGTGATACCGGGTCTTTCCCTGATAGTCTTTATGTGTGCTGGGCTTACGCATTTTATCCACTATCTCATCGGACAATGTCAGATGAGTTTCATACACCTTTTTATCAATCACCGAGTCCCAACAGAATAAAATATGCCGGGGAGGATGCTGTACATGATTCCAGTACCCGTAAAGTGCACGCGCACTGTCGTTCCACTCATCCGTCACGTCATACAGCGCTTTGGTACTGTCGAGAGTATTAAAACGATAATCAATACCGCCCATATCAAGGATGGCGACGAACGTTACTCGTGCAGGCAGTGCTCTAGGCGTGAAAAAATTAAATTTCCACTCCGTTGGTTCCGTGTTTTGAGTCGCCTTGTTGGGTTGTCCTGCCCCCTGGCAGGCCGTCAACGTCAGTAGTGAAAGCAGCACAGCGATACGTTTTATTTCCATATTCTGTTCCCTCCCTGTTCTAAAAACTACCAGACACCATACGGATACACTTTGTTTTTAATGAACTCTGGTGTATCCCCGTAGTATTCATATCCATTTGGATGGCTGGTTATTCCTTTGCAAATATCTAATTTATCCCCGGATAACGTCTTCAGCACTGACGGCGTTATACGGTAGTTATGCTCGAAGCGGATACCATTTACCCAGACGGCCACCTTTCCTTCAGGAGCCAGCCCCATCTGTACACTGTCGTAATACGCAGCTTTACCAAGATAGTCCTTGTGTACGCTGGGCTTACGCATTTTATCCACCACATCCCAGGGGAAAGTCAGATGGGTTTCATAGACCTTTTTATCAATCACCGAATCCCAGCAAAAAATAATATGCTTGGGCGGTTTTTCAACGTGATTCCAGTGCCCGTTGACTGCCCGGGCACTGTCATTCCACTCACCCGTCACGTCATGTAACGCCTGCGTACTGTCGAGAGTATTAAACTGATAAACCGTACCGGCGGCATCCTGGACTACGACAAAGGTCACCAGGGCAGGTAACGCTTTGGGGGTGAAAAAGTTGAATTTCCACTCCGTTGGTTCCATGTTCTGAGTCGTCTTGTTGGGTTGTCCTGCCCCCTGGCAGGCCGTCAGGATCAATAGCGAAAGCAGCCCGGCAATACGTTTTATTTCCATATTCTGTTCCCGTCCATATCGTAAATCGTCCGTTGCCAGCGTTCATCCGGCCGGTTGGTAAAGGTCACCAGCTTCGCAGGCTTCACCGCCCCGGTGATCCTTCCCTGACTGTCCCGTATCACGCTGTTCCAGTTGGCTGAACAGTGAAGGTATTTTCCCGCCAGCGCAGTAATTTCCGCGGTCGTAAACTCGCTGACCGATTGACCATTGCGGACGGCGCGGCCCATCACAATGGCTTTTTTATACATGCGGTTCAACTCTTCAGGCAAGGCAAAGTCAGGGACCGTTGCATCGATAGGGTTAAACACCACCCCCGCATCCTGCGCGGCGTCGATCATCACCCGTAGCGCCACCTTTGACCAGTCATTGCGCGTCGGGCGCTCAAGAATTAGCGCGGCGCCGCTGCGCTTTTGCAGCATACCATAGCGGTCGGCGGGCATTCGGTCGTCATGCCAGGCTCTGAGTTTAATCACGTTACCCTCAAGCAGCGGCGCTATGGCCGGATAACGCGTCATGATCCCAAACTGTGCACCGGCATGACGATACGTTGCGGTCTCCTTATCAGAAACAGAAGCCAGAACCGTTTCAAACTGCGGGCGGGTGAGGAAACAGGCTTCATGCTCGTCAGGATTATACCCGCCGCCAATATCCGAATGCGCCCCGGGCAACACCAGCTCCGGCCATGCAGGTTTTACGCTGTTCAGCGCAAAGTTAAAGCGGCACTCATGCTGCGCGGTAATATGGAACACCTTCTCCGCCACGCCGGGGCGCAGCACAATATTCACCTCCCCGGTATCCGCGCTGTGCGGGTTAAAGCCGTTCACCGGCGAACCAATCCCCGCAACGGTATCGAATATCCCCAGGAAGCGGGTTTTACCGCCGGGCGTGCCATTGAACTTAACCTCACCTAATCCGGCTTTAATCGCTGCCACAATGGCATCATCCTGCTCGAACACCCGGTTGGCAAAATGCCGTGCCGCCGCTGCCCCCCGGCTAAAACCGAAGATATCAAACTGCAATTCCCTGACGATGCTGATACCGTATTCGGAGGGTTTATCTAAATGATTTTTGATAGCAACAACCAGCGCGGCGACGGCTTTATCCGTTTTTCTGACTACGCCGGTGTTGCCCCTGCCCGTTCCCACGCCATAGGCACTGTCGCCCTTGCCGCTCTCTGTACCAATCCCCTCAATATAAATCTTGATCTGACCATGCTTGTCATCATTGGGGAAACTAGTGGTATACAACCTATTCAGCCAATACACATTGGTGTAATAACCAAGATAACTTCCTGCGGCAATACCGCTATGACTCCGTTTCAGCCTTATGCACTGAGATAACGTAGATTCGGCATCCCCGTCACTCATGCCATAATGCTCGCCTGCACAGGCATTCTGACGGTCAGCACTGTTATCCGCATTATTTCCCGTCCCATCAAAAAACACCCCGATCGTCAGCGTGATTTCGCGCCGCTTTATCTTCGCGGACTGGGCGTGTTGTTGCGGTACGTCTGCCTGAGAGGGGGCGAACAGGGAGAGTTCAATCGGCTCTGGCTTGCGCTGCGTTACGCTGGCGGGTTCTTTGCCGTAACCGTCAGGAATGGAAGAAATAAACGTGGCCCTGCAGGGGCAGGAACTGACGCTGTCGAGCGTACCGGCCAGCGGCATCCCGCCCACTCTGATTTTGCCAGGCCCGCTGATGATGCTGTACGTCATACCGGGGTTCTTACCGCAGGAGACCAGACTGCCCTCCCGCGGAAGCTCCGCGCCACGCAGAAAGACGGTCGAGTGACCGCTCAGTACTTCCCCACCGCAGGTGGTTTTATCGCCGACGCGAAGAAAATAGCCCTTTGCCATATGCTGTCCTTAGCCCGTTTACGTTGAACATAAAATGTGCGAAGGACAACTTAACCAGAAATTTTCATAAAAAAAATACGCGAACCGGTAACCCGGTCCCCGTATTTTTACGATTTATTATCTGAGTTTGTGTATTTTCAGACGAGGGATTTACTTCTCTGTAGCCGCAGAGGTTTTCTTCCCACGCAAACGCAGTTTATCCACCAGACGCTGCGCTTCTGCACGGCTGCCAACCGACGGCGCCGATCCTCGTAGTGGCTTGCGTGCCGTTTCACGCAGGGTGAAGACCGTGATCACCCCGATAACCCCCGCGCCCATCAGATAGTAAGCAGGCATCAATAAGTTACCCGTCTTCTCCACCAGCCAAGTGGTGATCAGCGGTGTGGTGCCGCCAAACAGCGACACCGACAGGTTAAAACCTATCGCCAGCGCACTGTAACGAATATCGGTGGAAAACAGCGCCGGTAAGGTGGCAGGCATCGAACCGCTGAAGCAGGTGTGAATCACCCCCAGGATCATCAGGCCGAGGAACACCAGCCACAGGTTTCCGGTGCCGATCAGCATCATGCACGGCACCGCCAGCAGGATCAGCGCGACAGCCCCGCCCCAGATCACCGGACGGCGGCCCAGACGATCGTTCCAGTGCCCCCAGAACAGCGTCAGCGGCATCATGACGAACATCACCACCATAATCAGCAGCAACGAACTCAGCTCACTCAGGCCGAGGATCCCGGTCAGGTAACTCGGCATGTAAGACGTCATCATATAGTTCGAGACGTTAAACAGCAGCACCAGCCCAATACACTTCAGCATCGCCGCGCGATACTTTTTCAACATCTGCCACAGGTTAAGGCGGGGTTTGCTGTGTTCCAGCTGCTCCTGTTTCTCCATATGCTTCTGGAAAGCCGGCGTCTCTTCCAGCTTAAGGCGGATATACAGGCCAAACAGCCCCAGGGGCGCAGCAATAAAGAAGGGAATACGCCATCCCCAGTCCAGGAGCGCCTGTTCCGGCATTGCCGCCGTCAGTCCGGTCACCAGACCTGCGCCCAACAGGTAGCCGCCGAGCGTACCAAACTCCAGCCAGCTCCCCATAAACCCACGCTGCTTATCGGTAGAATACTCGGCAATAAACGTTGCCGCTCCGCCATATTCACCGCCCGTCGAGAATCCCTGTAACAGACGCGCCAGCAGCAGCAGCACCGGAGCCATAATACCAATGGTGTGATAACCGGGGATCAGGCCAATACAGAAGGTACCGATCGACATCATGATCATCGTCAGAGCCAGCACCTTCTGGCGGCCAATACGATCGCCCAGCGGACCAAACACCAGCCCACCGATCGGACGCACCAGAAACGCGGCGGCAAAGGCACCAAACGTCGCCAGCAGCTGTGCCGCCGGGCTACCGCCAGGGAAAAAGACCTTACCGATGGTCACAGCCAGAAAGCTGTATACCCCAAAGTCGAACCACTCCATGGCATTGCCAAGAGCCGCAGCCCCGACTGCCCGCTTCAGCATCGATTTATCGACAATGGTAATATCGTCGACACTCAACGCCGGTTTAGCGGACTTATCTTTATTCCAGAAATGTTTTTTTCGGGGCTGTTGCCCCTCTGATGTGTGACCCATTGTATGCTCCCGGTGTGACTATCAATGAGCAGCCTCATAGCTTTCGTCGCCTGACATAAAATGGAAAATAGTGAAGAGGAAGAAAGCTATAACGCAGCAAATTAAGAATGGTAATTAACGGTAAATTTTATAGTGAACGTTACTGACACGTCTTTACGGTAGACAATATCTCGCAAAAATTCAAGTTAAGAGCGATATTCACTGGCTTAATGATAAATTTCAATCACAGGCACTCCCCCTGTGACTTTGGGTGAGATCATCGCTTCAAATAGGGGATAATTACCTCTGGCAATGAATTAATTTTCATAACGATTAAACTCTGCCTGATATTGACATAACGTGACAGAAAATTGACACTACCTTAATTAAACAGCAAAAAATCAGAACATCATATTTTCATTCAACTGCCGTTAAAGTGCCAAAATACGCAACCATCCACCATAAAACGCTATAACACTTCTGAATTACTGGGCATAACTCATTTTTTTATTCAAAATATTTCACGCTATGAGTGAATTTTAAAACCAGTAAAATTATTTGTTGATTTTGCCCTTACATCTGGTCAGTCTTATTGAAAATTCTGACAAACGGGTCTCTCAATGCAATTGAAAAATAGCGTGTTGCGTTATGGCTCACTGAGTATCGCTTTGCACTGGCTGGTGGCGGGTACCGTTTACGGTATGTTTGCACTTGGTCTGTGGATGGTCACCCAGGGCTATTATGATACCTGGTATCACAAAGCGCCGGAGCTGCACAAAAGTATCGGTATGGTGCTGTTTGTTGTGATGCTGGTGCGCGTGGTGTGGCGTTTTGTTTCGCCGCCCCCTAAACCTCTCAGCAGTTATACGCCGCTGGTACGTTACAGCGCCGTCGCCGCCCATCTTCTGCTTTACGGCATTCTGTTTGCTATTTTAGTCAGTGGCTATCTGATCTCGACTGCCGAAGGTAAACCTATTGATGTCTTTGGCGTGCTGCCGGTGCCCGCGCTCTTCTCCGGGCTGGGTGAACAGGCCGACCTGGCCGGTGATATCCATCTCTGGCTGGCATGGAGCGTGGTGATCCTCTCCGGGCTGCACGCGCTGGCCGCACTGAAACACCACTTTATCGATCGCGATATTACGTTGAAAAGGATGCTGGGTCACCGCATCGACTAACTAACAGGAATGGAGAACACCATGCTGAAGAAAAGTATTCTGGGTTTAACGACTGCCGCACTGCTGATGACCGCAGGCACCGCCAGCGCCGCAGATTATAAAATTGATAAAGAAGGACAGCATGCCTTTGTCCAGTTCCGCATCAAGCATCTGGGCTACAGCTGGCTGTACGGTACGTTTAAAGATTTCGATGGCAGCTTTACTTTTGACGAGGCCGACCCGGCGAAAGACAAAGTCAATGTCACTATTAATACCGGCAGCGTGGACACCAACCACGCCGAACGCGATAAACACCTGCGCAGCGCTGACTTCCTGAACGCCAGCAAATTCCCGCAGGCGACTTTCGTCTCAACGGGCGTAGAGAAACAGGGTGAAGGCCTGGCCGTGAACGGTAATCTGACACTGAACGGCGTGACCAAACCGGTGAAACTGGCTGCGAAGCTGACCGGCGAAGGGAAAGATCCATGGGGCGGCTACCGTGCAGGCTTTGAAGCCACCGGGACCATTGCCCTGAAAGATTTCAATGTTAAATCCGATTTAGGCCCGGCATCGCAGGACGTTGAGCTGATTATTTCTGTCGAAGGCGTGCGTCAGTAACGCCAGACTGACCTCTCACCGGAACATCGCCCGGTGAGAGGTCGATACACCCGGTTACTCTTCAGGCGAAGGGATGTGCATCGTGGTACTCAACAGGCCACGGGACTTGTTGAAAATCTTATTACCGTTCTCACGACCCGCACGGCGGGCACGCTGCTCTTCCGGCGGTAACGCCAGCTCTTCCATACAGATTGGGCTACAGCAGTGATTAAACTTCTCAGCGCAGCTCGGACACTGAATAAACAGCAGATGGCAGCCATCGTTCAGGCAGTTGACGTGGGTATCACAAGGCTCACCGCACTGGTGGCAGTTCGCAATAACATCCTCGGAAATTCGCTCCCCCATACGTTCATCAAAGACAAAATTTTTGCCTTTAAAACGCACCGGTAACCCCTGCTCACGGGCACGACGGGCATATTCGATAATCCCGCCTTCAATGTGGTACACATTTTCATAGCCGTTGTGACGCATCCAGGCACTGGCTTTCTCACAGCGGATGCCGCCGGTGCAGTACATGACAATTTTTTTGTCTTTGTCCTGCTGCAACATGTCCACCGCCATCGGCAGCTGATCACGGAAGGTGTCCGCCGGAATTTCCAGCGCGTTGTCAAAATGCCCCACTTCGTACTCATAGTGGTTACGCATATCGACAAATACTGCCTGTGGATCGTCCAGCATCGCATTCACTTCGGCGGCTTTCAGATAAGCACCGACATCGCTGGCATCAAAACTGTCATCCGTGATGCCATCAGCGACAATGCGCTCGCGCACTTTCAGGCGCAGCACCCAGAAAGATTTACCGTCGTCGTCCAGCGCAATGTTCATTCGCAGATCGTTCAGCGCCGGGTGGAAGCCGTACAGCGCGGCTTTCATCTGCTCATACTGGCTGGCCGGGACGCTGACCTGCGCGTTAATGCCTTCTGCCGCCACATAAACGCGGCCAAACACTTTCAGCTTTGTCAGGGTGACATACAGGGCGTCGCGGAACGCGCGCGGATCGTCAATAGTGAAGTACTTATAAAAAGAGACTGTGGTACGCGGTTCGGTTTCGGCCAACATGCGCGCCTTCAGCTCTTCATTGGAAACAAGGTTATGTAACACTGGCATGGTGTACGTTCCTGCATTCAAAGAGAGGAAAAATTTGCGGCGCTATCATACCTGAGGCATGGTGGATTGTCCTTAGTCACAGCCCTTTTTCATCACAGCAATCTACAGATAATGTAAAATATCTCGTTGTAAATCGCACAATTAGCCATAATTAAACTTTTATACCTATTCATAATTACTCTAATTTACTTGCGATCCGGACACTCATGACACAGCTTCCCCACTTCAATCGCACATTGCTGCATCCCCGTTATTGGTTTACCTGGTCAGGGATTATCCTGCTGTATTTGCTGGTTTTGTTGCCCTACCCGGTGCTGTACTTCATTGGTTGTGGCCTGGGAAGAGTCTCAATGCGCTTCCTGAAATCCCGGGTGACCATTGCCAGACGTAACCTTGAACTGTGCTTCCCGCAGATGCCGAATGCCGAACGCGAAGCGCTGGTCATCTGTAACTTTGAGTCACTGGGCATGGGTCTGATCGAAACTGGCATGGCCTGGTTCTGGCCCGACTGGCGCATCAAAAAATGGTTCAGCGTTAGCGGGCTGGAGCACATCCAGAAGGCGAAAACGGATGGAAAAGGCGTGCTGCTGATTGGCCTGCACTTTCTGACGCTGGAGCTGGGTGCGCGCATTTTTGGCATTTATAATCCGGGAATTGGCGTTTATCGGCCCAATGATAACCCCCTGATTGACTGGTTACAGACCTGGGGACGGATGCGGTCCAATAAAAGCATGCTTGACCGTAAAGACCTGAAAGGGATGATCCGCGCCCTGAAGAACGGCGATATCATCTGGTATGCTCCCGACCATGACTACGGTCCCAAAAGCAGTGTGTTCGTGCCGCTGTTCGCCGTAGATGAGGCCGCCACCACCAAGGGAAGTTACCTGCTGATCCGCAGCGGCAACCCGGCGGTGATCCCTTTTGTTCCACGACGTCTGCCTTCTGGCAAAGGCTATGAAATGGTGATCCTGCCAGAGCAGACCTCCGCCATTCCGCTGGACGATGAACGCACCACTGCCATACATATGAACCAGATTATTGAGCACGCCGTCTTAATGGCCCCCGAACAGTATATGTGGCTGCATCGCCGCTTTAAGACCCGTCCTGAAGGGCAACCCTCTTTTTACGACCACTGACGGGTCACCGATCCGGCCTGTTCCATTATTTGAAACAGTTTTTCATTTTTTTTGATCGCACGTCGGTTAGCAGCAGAATAAGCGCGTATACTTGGTGAGCTAATAGTTCAAAAGGTGACCCTTTATTTTATGTCCACGCCCGCTGCCCCCGCTGCCGCCATCAACTGGCAAAGAAATCTGTTCGTGACCTGGATAGGCTGTTTTCTGACGGGAGCAGGATTCAGCCTGGTGATGCCCTTTCTGCCGCTCTACGTGGAGCAACTTGGCATCACCGATCCTCAGGCACTGAATCTCTGGTCAGGACTGGTCTTCAGCATTACGTTCCTTTTTTCCGCGATTGCCTCCCCCTTCTGGGGCGGACTGGCCGACCGCAAAGGACGAAAAATCATGCTGTTGCGTTCGGCACTCGGGATGGCCATCGTGATGATGTTGATGGGGATGGCAACGTCTATCTGGCAATTTCTGGCGCTGCGTGCCCTGCTCGGTTTGTTGGGGGGATTTGTTCCTAATGCCAATGCGCTGATCGCTACCCAGGTCCCGCGCGGTAAAACCGGCTGGGCGCTGGGCTGGCTCTCCACCGGTGCGGTCAGTGGCGCACTGATTGGCCCGCTGATTGGCGGCCTGCTGGCCGACAGCTTTGGTCTGCGCCCGGTGTTCTTTATCACGGCAGGCGTGCTGTTTACCTGCTTTATGATGACGCTGTTCTGCGTACGCGAAAGTTTTATTCCGGTGCAGAAAAAAGACATGCTGCACGCCCGCCAGGTGCTGAGCTCGCTGAAAAACCCGCGCCTGGTGCTGGCGTTATTTGTCACCACGCTGATTATTCAGGTCGCCACCGGCTCCATTGCGCCGATCCTCACACTGTATGTGCGTGAGCTGGCGGGACATGTCTCTAACCTGGCCTTTATCAGCGGGATGATCGCCTCGGTGCCGGGCGTCGCGGCGCTGATGAGCGCGCCCCGGCTCGGCAAACTGGGCGACCGCATTGGCCCTGAGCGCATTTTGATCACCATGCTGATGCTGTCCGTGCTGTTGCTGATCCCGATGGCGTTTGTGCAGAATGCGTGGCAGCTGGGGATTCTGCGTTTCCTGCTCGGCGCCGCCGATGGCGCACTGCTTCCCGCCGTACAGTCTCTGCTGATTTATAACGCCAGCAACCAGGTGGCCGGGCGCGTGTTCAGCTACAACCAGTCATTCCGCGATATTGGCAACGTCACCGGGCCGCTGATGGGGGCGACCGTCTCAGCCCACTTTGGTTTTCGGGCGGTGTTTATCGTCACCGCCTGCATTGTGCTGTTTAACGTGCTGTATACCTGGATCACCCTGCGCGGCCGTAGCGAAATGATGGTGGTGCGGGAAGAGTAACGTCATCCTCAAACCAGGGCGATGTGCAGTTTTTCCAGCAGCTGGCACATCTCTTCGTCGGGCCACGCATCCACCACCAGCGTGCTGGCCAGCGAGAGATCGCCGATGGCAAAGGCCGAGGCAGAGTTCAGTTTTTCCTGCGACACCAACACCACGGTTTCCGCGGCCCGCTCTGCCAGCGCCCGTTTTACACAGGCCTCTTCATAGTTTCCCGTGGTCAGCCCGGCACTTTTGTGTACGCCGGTTACGCCCATAAAAAACAGATCGGCATTGATGCGGCGTATCCCTTCCATCATCGCCGCACCGACCGTCACCACCGAATGCTTGTAGAGTTGCCCGCCAATGATAATCACCTCAATCAACGGATAATCCACCAGCCCGACCGCCACGCCCGGACTGTGCGTGACCACGGTAAAAGCCCGATCCCTCGGCAGCAACGTGATCATCTCAGCCGTGGTCGTGCCACCGTCGATCATCACCACCTGACCGGGCTGAATCAATGCGGCCGCTTTCTCCGCCACCCGACGTTTGGACGCCATCTGCACGCTTTTTCTCGTTTCGAAGGGGGCAATCGCGGCAGACACCGGCAGCGCACCGCCGTGAACGCGTTGCAGCAATCCTTCTGCCGCTAACTCTCTCAAATCCCGACGAATAGAGTCTTCTGATACGGAAAAATACTGGCTCAGTTCACGCGAAAGCACCTGCTTTTCACGATCGAGCATGGCCAGGATCTGCTGTTTGCGCTGACTGGAAAGCACTGTTTCACCCTTCACGATTGATCTTGATATTGCACGATTATGCATGTTAGCGTGTTTTCTGTCACCACAATAAGGGCATAAACATGCAAAACATGCAGGAACGCGTACGCAATATCCGCGAGCAGCTGCTGTCGGATAACTGGTACACCCTGAAAAAATACACGTTTGAACTGCTGCGCCGCGACGGCAGCTGGCAGGAGCAAAGCCGGGAATCCTACGATCGCGGTAACGGCGCCGTGGTGCTGTTGTACCACAAAGCCCGAAAAACCGTGGTACTGACACGGCAGTTTCGTTTCCCCATTTTCGTCAACGGCCATCACGGTTTTCTGATTGAAGCCACCGCAGGCCTGCTGGATAACGCCTCGCCGGAAGCGCGTATTATTGCCGAAGCCGAAGAAGAAACCGGCTTTCGCATCACACACATCGAAAAGGTGTTCGAATCCTATATGAGCCCCGGATCAGTGACAGAAAAACTGTTTTTCTTTATCGCCGAATATTCTGACGACGATCGTCAGGGAAGCGGCGGTGGCGTCGCGGAGGAAGGGGAAGATATCGAAGTACTGGAGTGGCCATTTTCCCGCGCACTGGACGCCGTGCGCAGCGGCGAAATTATGGATGCCAAAACCATCATGCTGATCCAGCACCTGGCCCTTAACCCCATTTTTTAGGAAACCCTTATGAAATCACTGCAAATTTTAGTGGCAGGCCCGGTACGCAGCGGCACAGGCGACCGTGAAGACTTAATCCATGCCAACCTTGAACGCATGGAACAGGCAGCCTTAGCCATTTACCAGAAAGGGCATATTCCGCTGATTGGCGAGTGGCTGGCGTTTCCGCTGGCGCGGATTGCCGGGTCACAGAAGATTGGCGATGCGATCAGTGAAGCGTATTTATATCCGGTCGCACACCGACTTATCGGCCACTGTGATGCCATTCTGCGTTTACCGGGGGAGTCACGCGGAGCCGATAACGACGTACGCATTGGCCATGAGCTGGGGCTGACGATTTATCAGCATCCGGATGAGATTGCACAGGTTTAATCGTGCCGGGGTGGCATTGAAACAAACGCCACCCCCGGCTAATCAGAAACTGATATCGGCGGCCAGGCCACCAATTAGCGCATCCTGAACCTGACGCACGCCGCCCGGTTTAGTCACAACTTGCAGGTTAGGCCGCACATTCAGCCAGCGGGTGGCCTTCGCGTTGTAATAGAGTTCATAGTTCCATTCCGCGCCCTGTTGCAGGGGCAGATAAGCAGGATTGTGATAATCACTCATGCCGTTTGCGGCGTTCTGCCCCTCACGCATCTTTGTGTAGTCGCTGTTAACATGGATACGCGCCATGCCGATGCCGATCTCATCGGCGGGACGGGCATCAAAGGGCCCTTTCCACGCCAGTGCCAGCGACTGATAATTGTCCATCTTCGCCGTACGATGGTCGTTCATCACATACTGGAAACTCACGCTCAGACCACGCTTGTTATCACCGTCCATCGCGAACAACTGCTGCTCGGCCAGCAGATAGCCGCCGTAAGCACGTCGGTTATGTTGATACTCTCCATTCTTGAACGAGTGAAAATCCCCGCCCTCGGTGGAACTGTAGAACATCCCCAGCCGATAATTACCCTGAAGTTTGTCCTGCCCCAGCTGCGGCTTCCAGCCCAGTTCAACCGGGATCAGGTTTCCTTCGCCGTGGCCCATATCAAAACGAAATCCGTTCGCTTTCGTGTAGTTGGCACGGTTCTGGTTATAGACCCCGACCTGGAAATAAACGTCTTCGGGCAGATTGAGTTTGAACCGCCCTCCCCACTGCGATACCGGGGCGTTAAACCAGCGGTCGTTACGCCAGTGGCCCGGCTGTCCGCCGCCCATCGCCCAGTTCTGGAACATTCCGACGCTGGCCGTATCGAAATCCTCGTTGGTGGTGACACGGCCCAGCTTCACTTCCAGCCAGTGATCAAACAGTGACTGATTGAGCCAGAACTGCGTCAGGCGCAGATAGTCACCGCGTGCCGAAATACCCTGTACGTTAGACAGGCCACCGGTTCGCGGATCGTTAATATAGGGCGTAAGGTTTTGCCCGTTGCGGTTGGTCAGCGTCACCTGAAACTGACCGCCCTGCCAGTTCATCAGTTTATCCAGATCGAGCTTACTGCCGAACGTCCACTGATCGGCATAGCGCATCGTGGTGCTGGTGCGGTAGCCGCCGGCCAGGTTGGCCGCCGACTGCGTGGTATAGTCCACCTGGAAATCCACGCCTTCATCCGCCAGATGTTTGCGGTAGCCCGCCCAGTCACCGAGCAGCCACGGGGAATCCGGGTCAAAAGGGGCATCATTCGCGAACACAGGCGCGGCAAGAAAGAGAAGACTGCAGGAGAAACGGGTGAGAACGGTTTTGCGCGACGCTCTGCACGTTAAGGCTGATTTATCCATATCACTGATCCTGAAAAGGGGGTGAACAACCTGGCACACCGCCAGAGTTGGGGCAGTTCATTTGCCCGGCGCTAATACATCATATTTCAGAAACAGAACCCCATTAAAAACGTGCGAAAAACCGCCGACAGCACGCGATGCTGGCGAGTCAGAGAATTCCTGGCGACAGAAATTCTTGTCAATCGGCCTCACGCACGGTACACAAAATTTCTTCTTTACCGCCTTGCATCCTGACGCACAGCGACAACAATTACTCTTTACCAATAAAACCAGGGAGATGACCATGACACTTTATGCCACGCTGGAAGAAGCCATTGATACGGCTCGTGAAGAGTACCTTGCTGCCAACCCGGAGGTCGACGAAGATGACGCCGCGGTGAATCAGTTCAATCTGCAAAAGTTTGTGATGCAGGATGGGGACATTATGTGGCAGGCGGAGTTTCTCACCGAGGATGGAGATGAAGGTGAGCTTGTGTCGCTGTACAGCGGTGAAGCCGCGCAGGCCATTTTTGACGGTGATTTCGACGAGGTCGAATTGCGAAGCGAATGGTTGCCTGAAAATACCCTGCATGAATGGGATGAAGGGGAATTCCAGCTTGAGCCACCTGCCGACAGTGAAGAAGCTGAAGCGGCAGCAGAAGAGTGGGAAGACAATAATACGGATGCCGATAACCGTGCCTGAGGTACGGTAAAAGGGATTACTCGTACGGACCGTGGTGCGCATCCACCGGTAACAACAAGGTATCCACCACCAACGACAGCGGCAGGTCGATAATGGTGATCACGCGCCACGCCGTATCACGCACATCCCACTGTACGCCGGGATAATACTGATTACCGTGCCCCTGTCCGGGCACGGTTCTGCTGATAATACTGCCACACCCGCTCAGTACCAGCACACTGACTGCCAACATCACACCGCGTAAAAACATGCTCACCATATTATTCCCGAATAAAAAACGCACTATCTTACCGTCTGTACATCACAGCACCATAGCACTCAATGCAAAAAAAACGTAAAAAATGCCATCGCAACAGGTTGCTGTCCTGATTGAAAATCATTCTTTTACTATATTCGCCTCAATTTTTTGGCCGTAACTTCCTCTGGGTATAAGTATTAAAATACTTAATCAACCCACTAACGGATTCAGCTTTAAATAGGAGATTGTTGGCTTAGTGATGAAACTGCATGAATTTTATCAACCTAAGGAAGGGGGAAGTTATGCTCTATATAGATAATGGCGGTTATACGGATGCGGAGCGCATCATCCTTAAAATCATCAAGAATATTGAACGTGGACAGATGGATGCCATCAATGGCATTGTGGTGCACCAGACGGACAGTACGACGGCCAATAGTACCTTTAACAGCTATCAGACTAAAGGGGCCAACGGCGCTCATTTTCTGATTGACCGAGATGGCACCATTTATCAGACAGCTTCGCTTTATCAAGTTACCTGGCACGTGGGAAAAATTCAGTCCCGATGTTTTATCACAAAAAAATGTGAGCCGGTGGATTTGAAAAAAGTCACTGAATTGGAAAGAAATTGGAAAAACAATACTAAAATATCAAATTTAGAGAAAAAAAAGAGTTACCCGGATCGATTCCCTAATAATACTGACAGTATTGGCATAGAGATTGTGGGTAAAGCAATAGAGGTTAAAAACCCTAAAACGGGTGAAACAAAAGATATTTACGAGCAGGTTAGCGAACAACAAAATGACGCGCTTAAATGGTTAATAAAAGAATTAACCAGCACGTTAAATGTGTCGATGAATGAAATATATCGCCACCCGGAAATCGGCAGAAAAAACGTAACAGAGGCAAGCACTGCAAAATGGTAAACTTTAAGAGTTTGTTTTTTATCATTTTTTTCTTTGGTTTTTTTTCATATCAAGCAAAAGCGAGAGTCGTCAGCGATATCACGATTAAAAGCCTGGGGGTGCGGGCCGAAGGGCGAACAGATGAAACCGAAGCAGTAGCCTGTAAAGTCTATAAACCCACAAAAAAACAGTTAACCCGTTTTTTTAAGCTGGCAGAGGAGTCAAAAGAACGTGGCACACTCCTTCATGAATACTACTCACCCTGTGTATCATTTGGCACGGTGAAATTCAAAGATGGTGCCTCCGGGAGCTGGACTATACAGTCCAGTGGGCTGGGAACGGTTATTTTTGACAATAAAGACGTGACTACGTTTTTCCTGAAAGATAACAAATGGACCGATCCCTATGCCTGTACCTATGGCATGAGCGATGAAATTGAATGTTAACCTCGATATAGGCAGATAGAAATATCAATTGTGAACGATAAAAAAGGCCACAACGTTACGCGTTGTGGCCTTTTTTTATTGTTCGTTAAGGATTAACCTAAATCAGCTCACCCGATAAACGTTAATGTTACTTCGCGTTATTCAGCGCCAGTGGATTCAGTTTCAACGTATGGTAATGATCTAACCAGTCGTGATACTTATCGGCGTGCTGCCACAGGCGGTAATGCATGCGTGACAGCGTGACCGGGTCGCTTAACAACGCCAGGCGCTGATCGCGGTCCAGCTTCGCTGGCGATTCACTGAGTGCCTGCTCAATACGGCGGTCACGGGCGAAGTCGAGGATATCGCTCTTCAGGTGACGCGAGGTCGCCATGGCGCTGGCCAGCGCGTTAAACGAGGGATGGAACATGGCGTGCATAAAGCCATTATCCAGCTCACGTTCGCGGTTCAGCTCAACGTAACGATCCGTATCCACCAGCTCCTGCGGCGGGCTGAACTCTTCCGGTATCAGGAACAGTTTACCGCGCTTCGATGCCTGACCGAGCGTACGACGGCTGGACCATACCGAAACAAACGGAGACAGGATCAGCGAGAAGACAATCGGCGACAGCCACCAGAGGAAGTTAAGATCCAGCCAGCCCATACCGCCCGCCCAGACCAGGCCGAGCAGCATCTGCGAACCGTGGCGCTTAAAGGCTTCACTCCATGGCGTAGCATCATCGTCACGCTGCGGTGAGTTCCACACTACTTCCCAACCGAGGAAGGCACTGACCACAAACACCGTATGGAACAGCATGCGCACCGGTGCCAGCAGCACGGAGAACAGCATTTCCAGGAACAGGGAAGCCAGTACGCGCAGCGCACCGCCATAAGGTTTCGCGCCCTTGAACCACACCAGCACAATACTCAGCAACTTCGGCAGGAACAACAGCACCAGCGTGGTGGAGAACAGCGCTATCGCCAGTTCCGGACGCCACTGCGGCCACACCGGGAACAGCTGGCGCGGTTGCAGGAAGTACTGCGGCTCCATCAGCGTATGCACCACCTGAAGAGCGGTGGAGAGCGCCAGGAACATAAACCACAGCGGTGCTGACAGATAAGACATCACGCCCGTCAGGAACACAGCACGGTGAACCGGGTGCATCCCTTTCACCAGGAACAGACGGAAGTTCATCAGGTTACCGTGGCACCAGCGACGGTCACGCTTCAGTTCATCCAGCAGGTTTGGCGGCAGTTCTTCATAAGAACCCGGCAGATCGTAAGCGATCCACACCCCCCAGCCTGCACGGCGCATCAGGGCCGCTTCCACGAAGTCATGGGACAGGATGGAACCGGCAAACGAGCCCTCGCCCGGCAATGGCGCCAGCGCACAGTGTTCGATAAACGGCTTCACGCGGATAATCGCGTTATGGCCCCAGTAGTGCGACTCACCCAACTGCCAGAAGTGCAGACCGGCGGTAAACAGCGGACCGTAAACGCGGGTCGCAAACTGCTGACAACGCGCATACAGCGTATCCATACCCGATGCTTTTGGTGATGACTGGATGATGCCCGCTTTCGGGTTCGCTTCCATCATGCGCACCAGACCGTTCAGACAGTCACCGCTCATCACGCTGTCGGCATCCAGTACGACCATGTAGCTGTACTGGCTGCCCCAACGGCGGCAGAAGTCATCGATATTACCGGATTTGCGTTTCACGCGACGGCGACGGCGGCGATAGAAAATACGCCCTTCCCCACCGACATCACGTACCAGCTCCATCCAGGCCTTCTGTTCAGCCATGGCGATATCCGGGTTGTAACTGTCGCTGAGGATATACACATCGTAGTTCGCCTGCTCACCGGTACGCACCACGGATTCCCAGGTAGCACGCAGACCAGCAAACACACGCCCGACATCTTCATTACAGATGGGCATGATCAGCGCGGTGCGGTGTTCCGGGTTAATCGGTTCGTCGCCGTTGGTCAGATACGAAATACTGTATTTGTCCTTGCCGATCATCAGTTGCAGGAACCCCATCAGTGCCGTCCAGAACCCCGCAGATACCCAGAGGAACAGGATGGCAAACAGGAACAGGATCCCGGTCTGCAACACATAAGGAAGGATCTGCAACACCGACTGCTGCCAGTTCTGGTTGATCATCTCCATAGGATCGATCAGCGCCCAGCCCTGGTAAGGCAGAATGGTTTTCATATACCAGGTGGCCACCACCGTCTGGAAGACGGAGAGGAACAGCAGGATATAACGACGAATAGAGCCAACATGGCGCCATTTGTCTTCATTTTTCTGCTCTTCGCGGCTGTCGTAACGCGGTGTGCTTTTACGCCCACGCAGGGAATCCCATGCACGCGCCACCGGGTTGGTCCGCCACTCTTCCGGATACATAGAAGAACGGGTGTGTTTCGGCATCGCTTTCAGCGTGGTGCGATCCAGCGCGTCTTTGTCAAACTGACGACCGCCATCAACAGAGTCAGGCCAGCTCATCTCGACACGCGCTTTTACCGATTCCTGCGGAGCATCATCGGGGCGCGTTTCGACCGGGCCGTCTTCGGCCAGCTGATAGTGCAACTGGCTGAAGGTATCGGACGGTTGTTCTGGCAACGCATCACGCAGCGCCCCTTTCCGCTCCGGGGAAAGGGGCAGCGCATCGATATATTCGTTGGGTATTACGGTAGACTTATTCATTGGCAGGCAACTGATTGCTCCAGGTTTCCGTCAGCGTTTTGTCACCGTTAACCAGTGCAGCACGCATCTCGGTCGGCTGTTTATTGTCTTTAACACGAACACGCAGCACCAGACGCCAGCCTTTGGTGACCGGGTTATAGCGCACGCTGTTTTCTACCAGCTCACCATTATTACCGATGCTCACCTGCGGCGTGACCGGGGTGTTTTCCGGCAGCTTGCTCATGTCCGGGCCAACAAAGTCGACGATAAACGCCACTGTGCCGTCTGGCTGACGCACCAGATTAGACTGTTTCACATCACCCAGAGAACGCAGCGTGCTTTTCACATAGGCGGTATCCGGCGTATGCAGCTGGCTTTCGTCACGTGTAAAGTGCAGGCGATAGGCAAACTTCATCTCTTTGCCTGGCTCTGGCAGACTTTCCGGGGTCCAGAATGCCACGATGTTGTCATTAGTTTCATCGCTGGTTGGGATTTCGACCAGCTCAACGCGGCCTTTACCCCAGTCACCCTTAGGCTCGATCCAGCCGCTTGGGCGCAGATCGTAGCGGTCATCCAGATCCTGATACTTATCGAAATCACGGCCACGTTGCAGCAGACCGAAACCACGTGGGTTTTCCACGGTGAAGGTGCTGACGGCCAGGTGTTTCGGATTATTCAGCGGACGCCAGATCCATTCACCGTTGCCGGCATGGATCGACAGGCCGTTGGAATCATGCAGCGCCGGACGGTAGTTAGCCACAGGAGACGGCTGGTTCGCACCGAACAGATACATGCTGGTTAACGGAGCCACGCCCAGTTTGCCCACTTTGTCACGCAGGTAGACTTTTGACTGCACATCAACGGTGCTGTCTTTACCCGGGGTGATCAGGAAACGATAGGCGCCGGTCGCACGCGGCGAATCCAGCAGCGCATAGATCACCAGATGTTTATCCTGCGGCTTCGGACGCTCAATCCAGAACTGTTTGAAGCGCGGGAACTCTTCACCGGACGGCAATGCCGTATCGATGGCCAGACCACGGGCAGACAGACCATATACCTGGCCCTGACCAATCACGCGGAAGTAGCTGGCCCCCAGGAAGCTGGAAATCTCGTCTTTCTTATCTTTACTGTTCAGCGGGTACAGCACTTTAAAACCGGCAAAACCGAGGTTTTTCACGGTATCCGGATCGTGCTTCACATTGCCGAAATTGAAATATTCCGGAGAGTATTTGATCTCGCGAACGCTGTTAGCCGTCACTTCATTGAGGCGTACCGGCGTATCGAAGTACATACCCTGATGGTAAAACTCAAGTTTGAAAGGGGTCTTCAACTTGTTCCAATAGGCTTTTTCATGATTGAACTGGATCTGCTGATAGTCGGCATACTTCATATCACGCAGCTGTGACGGTAGATTACTTTTCGGCGCTTCAAAGCCTTTGCCGGCTAACTCTTTCGCCTGTTTTGCCACATCGTCAATGTTGAAAGCCCAACTGGTGTTGGCATACATTGAAAGCAAAACTGCCGCGCCAACCCAGCGCAATTTCATCAGTTTTGGTTTATTGTTCATTTTAGTCCGCACATCCCCCCCTTTCGGGTGCTTAAATCAATGGATCCATCTTAAAGGATAATTCAGCATTCCGACAGCCTGAGCCCGTTTTTGTTCCACTATTCCGAGTGGCTAATAGCCCGATTCTCAAGCGTTTAGCGGAAACAGATTCGGCTGATAGTATACGCGGGTTTGCTCTATTAAAGTAAGCGGTAAGCTTTAGACTGGTTCAGGGTGAACCGGGTGATTAACTTGTTGAATACTGGACATATATGACTAAAAAAACACCACAACGAGAATACTTTTTGGATTCGATTCGCGCCTGGCTGATGTTATTAGGGGTGCCTTTTCATGTCTCATTGATTTATTCCACACAAAACTGGTCGGTCAACAGTGTCGCGCCCTCCGAATGGCTGACGCTGTTGAATGACTTCATCCATGCGTTTCGCATGCAGGTGTTCTTTGTTATTTCAGGCTATTTTTCCTATATGCTGTTCCTGCGCTACACCCCATCAGACTGGCTGAAGGTGCGTGTGGAGCGGGTTGGTATCCCGATGCTGACCGCCATCCCCCTGATTACGCTGCCGCAGTTTTTTATGCTGAAAGAGTGGACCAGTAAGATCGGTGACTGGAGCAGTAAGACCCTGTATGAGAAATATAATACGTTGGTTTGGGATCTGATTTCCCATCTGTGGTTCCTGCTGGTCCTGATCGTTCTGACCGTGGCAGGCTTCTGGCTGTTCCGTTTTCTGCGCGATGGCGCACGTGAGAAAACAGACTATTCCGAACTCACCTGGACCCGTTTAACCTGTTTTATTCTGCTTTGCAGCCTGGCCTGGGGTGCATTTCGTCGTCTGATGTTTATTTTTGCACCACAAATCCTGAGCGATGCGCTGTTTAATATGGTGGTGATGCAGACACTGATGTTCCTGCCCTTCTTTATACTGGGTGCCATGGCATGGAAATATCCGGCGATTAAGGCCCTGTTTGTCCGCCCGGTACCCTGGACCTTTGTGGGATCGGCGCTGGCTTTTGCCGCCTATGTGGCCAATCAGACCTGGAGTAAAGGGGAAGGCTGGCTGTATGAGATTGATGCGGTGGTCTCGATGCTCATGGGCCTGTGGATGGTCAACGTGGTGTTTACCTTCGGTCATCGCCTGCTGAACTCCCAATCTCCACGCGTAACGTATCTGGTGAACGCCTCGCTGTTTATCTACCTGGTCCACCATCCATTAACCATTCTCTATGGCATTCTGTTTGTGAAGCAGATCGACAGCAACACCCTCGGATTCTTCGCCGGTCTGGTGTTTGTGTTTGGCATCGCCTTCCTGCTGTATGAGATTCATCTGCGCATTCCACTGCTGCGCTTCTTGTTCTCCGGGAAGCCACAGCGCCAGTAATGGCAGGGGGCGACCGGAAATAGGGTCGCCCCTTACAGTAACCATTCGATTGGCAGACGCCATACCAGGCGCACCAGCAGACGCTGCATCAGCCGGGTGCGCGGTTCATGCTTATGCACCACTTCATTGGCCCCTTCTCCCGGATACTCCACCCAGTTAACCCGCCCCCATTTATCCAGACGTAGCGTCCAGGCGCGGTCGCGCATACTGCTGATAAATCGCTCGTGAATGCGCGTTGCCAGCGCATCATTTTCAATCACCAGCCCCATTTCGGTATTCAGCACGGCAGAGCGCGGGTCAAAGTTAAACGAACCGATAAATACCGTCTGGTTATCCACGCTGAAGGTTTTTGCATGCAAGCTGGACCCCGAGTTCCCCGTCAGACCACGATCGTGGCTGGGCTCGCGTGTTCCGCTGTTCGGCTTAAGCTCGTATAAACGAATACCGTGACGCAGCAGCTTTTTACGCCATTTTGCATAGCCCGCGTGCACAATCGACACGTCGTTGGCCGCCAGCGAATTCGTGAGGATAGAGATTTTTACCCCTTTGCGCACCAGGGCCAGCAGTTGCGCCACGCCAGTACGTGTTGGCACAAAATAGGCAGAAATGATGTCGAGTTGCTGCTGCGGTTTACCAATCACCTCCAGCAGACGTTGTGGCAGCAGCGTGCTGGTTCTGGCACGTCCCAGCCCTTTACGCGGGTCGTCGCTTAACAGACGCGTTTTCGCCCAGGTAAAAGGCAGCTTGCGATTGTCTAACTGGGTCACGAACGTTGACTCATCCACCTGACGTAGATAGCGCGCCACCTGTGGGCTGTCGCGCCAGGCCTCCGGCAATGATACCGCCGACGTCTCGCCCTCTTCCTCTTCAACCACGCGGTGCAGCGGTGCCACGGGCCGGCTCTGCCAGTAGCGGTCAAAGTCCTGCGCCACTTCATCCACCACCGGGCCCACGGCCAGCACATCCAGATCGGAAAACAGCGGTTCATCACCCACGCCAAAATATTCATCACCGATGTTACGCCCCCCCACGATGGTGGCTTGATTATCAACGGTGAAACTTTTGTTGTGCATCCGTCGGTTCAGGCGGGCAAAGTCCGTCAGGTAACCCAGCGCCCTCAGCGTGCGGAAGGTAAACGGGTTAAACAGGCGCACTTCGATCAGCGGGTGACGGTTCAGTTCGCTCAGGGTCCGGTCCAGTCCCTGAGTGTTATTGTCGTCCAGCAGCAGACGCACTTTCACGCCGCGCTGGGCTGCCGCCAGCAGTGCGCTGAACAACAGCCTGCCCGACAGGTCGTTCTGCCAGATGTAATACTGAATATCCAGCGTATTTTCCGCCAGGGTGATCAACTGATAGCGCGCGGCAAAGGCATCCAGCCCTTCGGCCAGTGGATAGACCCCGCTGTACAGGGGATGCTGTGCGACCAGTGGCGTAATCGCCTGCGCCAGGCGTGTCGCGTCAGCCGGGCTGACTGCCTGCAATGGGTGAAGCGTGTAGGTCATCAGCAATCCTTGTGCGGTAATACGGTTATTCATCCGGTTAACTCCGGCCTGGCCCACAGTCTGTTCAGGCCTGCAAACATATAGTCTAGACTTAGCCCATCGCCTGCGTTTTATTCCCTCAGGAGAACATTATGCATGATGGACATTACCCGCCCGGTCTGTTTTCCAGCTTCTACCAGGGGAGCTTCGCCTGCTCCACTGCCTGCCGGACACCGGGCAAGCGCGCCGACCTGATGATCAGCAGCGGACATGACACGCTGCTGGAGAAAGATTATGCGCTGTTAGCCAGCCATCAGATCCTGACGGCACGCGATGGCGCCCGTTGGTATTTAATTGAATCGCAACCCGGAGAATATCACTGGGACAGTTTTTTGCCGCAGCTAAAAGCGGCGGAAAAGTACGGTATTGAAATGATCTGGGAGCTGGCCCACTTTGGCTGGCCGGACGGGCTGGATATCTGGCAGCCTGAATTCGTTGATCGTTTCAGCGCCTTTGCCCGCGCCCTCGCCCGCCTGATGCGTGAAGAAGGTCATACCCGCCCGTTTATTACCCCCATGAATCAGATTTCATTCTGGTCATGGGCCGGTGCGGAAATCGCCTGGTTTAACCCTTTTGTTACCGGGCGTGGTCGCGAACTGAAACGACAACTCGCTCGCGCCAGCATAGCGGCAATGCATGCCATGCGTGAAGAACTGCCTGGGGTGCGCTTTGTGCTCACCGATCCACTGGTCAACGTTGCGGCATCCGGATATTCCACCGCCGCCCGCTTACAGGCGCAGCAACAGCATCAGGCGCAATATGAAGTCTGGGACTGGCTGGCAGGGCGAAGCGAACCGGAACTGGGGGGATCGGAAGATCTGCTGGATATTATGGGCCTGACCTGGTACCCGGACAATCAGTGGTTCCATAACGGCGACCCGCTGGAACCGCACCACCCGGACTACCGGCCGTTAAATGTGTTGTTACAGGAAGTGTGGCAACGCTATCAACGCCCCCTGCTGATCGCCGAAACCGGTGCAGAAGCAGGCCAGTCTCAGACGTGGCTTAACCTCGTCAGTCAGGAATGCGATTTGGCACTGAAAGCGGGCGTACAGCTGGAGGGCATTTCACTCTATCCCGTTGTCGACTACCCGGCATGGGATGATGACCGTCGCTTACCTGCCGGATTATTTGGTCTACCCGATGCGAATGGCAATCGCACCATCAATGAATCCATGGCGCTGATGCTACGCAGTCAGCAGATAAAACATCAGCAGGAGCCGATCAGGACATCCACAACGTAATGCCGAGGACAAAGATAATCAGCGTAAAAGAGGTGACAGCGAGGACCACAATGGCAAACTGCGCATCATCTAACGGTACACGAGGTTCTTTTTCAGATTCAGGTTTGGAACTGTTTTTCATGTTCAGCCACAGCGTACCGGCAAACAATCCTGTTGGGGTGCCGGTAAAAAATGAAAGACGTCCCTTTCACCTAAAAAATAAGCAACACTAACGAAAGTACAGTATTCCACGAGGGTTTATAGCACCAAAAAGTGTCAATCATTCTCAAATAATCGCGCAGGATAATAGCACAACTCCCAGTCTGATTAACGTAATAAATTGATTCATCACTGCTAAAAAAGGAATAAGATAGACTCTTTTCTTCTGAAATCAGGCAGGTGCAGTGATTCCTCGACTGAACAGTCAGACAAAATGATTATCAACCTTAACTAATATTTCCAGACAAAAATAACAAGAAGGGCGTTGCAGTTGCAACGCCTTAGCAGGGTCAGGACCAGCGACGGAAAATCAGAGAGGTGTTGATGCCACCAAAGGCAAAGTTGTTGGACTGAATGTAGTCCGTCTGTATCGCACGGGGTTGCTGCATGATGTAGTCCAGCGCGGCACAATCCTCAGCGGGTTGAGTGAGGTTTAATGTAGGGGCGAACCAGCCTTCACGCATCATCTCAATGCTCATCCAGGCTTCCAGCGCGCCACAGGCACCCAGCGTATGGCCAAAATAACTTTTCAGCGATGAAACCGGCGTACGGTCGCCAAAGACCGCCGCCGTGGCATGACTTTCCGCCACATCGCCACGGTCGGTCGCGGTGCCGTGAGCGCTGATATAACCAATATCGTCGGCTGTCAGCCCTGCCGAGCGCAATGCCCGCTCAATGCAGATTTGCATGGTTTCACGCTGTGGCTGGGTAATATGCGCAGCATCGCAGTTGGTATAGAAACCGACGATCTCCGCATAAATCTTCGCACCGCGTGCTTCAGCGTGTTCCAGATCTTCCAGCACCAGCGTCCCGGCCCCTTCGCCAATCACCAGACCATCACGTTGGGTATCAAACGGTGAAGGCGTGCTTTGTGGGCGGTCGTTGCGCTGACTGGTGGCAAACAGCGTGTCAAACACCGCCGCCTCTGAAGGGCATAACTCCTCTGCCCCACCTGCGACCATCACCGTCTGATAGCCGTGGCGGATCGCTTCCCATGCATAACCGATGGCCTGGCTGCCGGAGGTGCAGGCGCTGGAGGTCGGGATCACCCGGCCTCGCAGGCCAAAGAACAGTCCGGCATTCACCGCTGTGGTGTGCGGCATCATCTGCACATAGGTGGTGCCGGTAATGTTGTTGGTGTGCTTTTCCGTCAGCATGGTAGCAAATTCACTGACCGGGCCGGTGCTGCCGGTTGAGGAACCGTAAGCAATACCGGTATCGCCATTGGTCAGCACCGGGTGCCCCAGCAGCCCGGCCTGCTCCAGCGCCAGTTCGGTAGCACGGGTCGCCATCAGTGAGACGCGCCCCATGGAACGGATACGTTTACGGGTGTAATGCTCCGGTAGCGTAAAATCATCTACGGGTGCCGCTAACAGGGTATTCAGGCCGTCATAAATCTGCCATTCCGGCATCTTACGGACCGCATTGGTGCCCGCGCGCAAACGCTCAGACACCGCCTGCCAGTTTTCACCAAAGGCGGTCACGCCCCCCATTCCTGTTACCACAACACGGCGCATCAGAGCATCCCCCCGTTAATCGAAATGACCTGACGGGTGACATATCCCGCGATATCAGACATCAGATAGCTGGCCAGCCCGGCCACTTCCTCTGCGGCACCCATGCGTTTCATCGGGATCATCTTCAGCGCCTCATCCACCGCCACCGGTTCCATCTGGATCATTCCCGTATCAATCAGACCCGGAGCAATGCAATTAACGGTGATTTTGCGTTTCGCCAGCTCAATCGCCAGCGCCTTGGTCGCACCGATAATACCCGCTTTGGCCGCACTGTAATTCACCTGTCCGCGATTACCCATCATGCCGGAAACCGACGAGAGGGTAATAATGCGCCCGCCTTTGCGCAGTCCGATCATCGGCATCACACAAGGCTGGATCACGTTATAAAAACTGTCGAGGTTAGTGTGGATCACCTGGTCCCAGTCGTCATCGCTCAGAGCAGGAAATGCACCGTCGCGAGTAATACCGGCATTGCTGACCACGCCATAATAAGCGCCATGTTGCTCGATATCCGCTTCAAGACGGGTGCGGCACATCTCGCGGTCGGCAATATCAAAGCCCAGCACGCGGCCCATGCCTCCGGCCGTTTCTATCTGGTGCAGCGTATCCCGTGCGCCCTGCTCATCGCTGTGAAAATGAACTATCACGGTAAATCCATCGGCGGCCAGGCGCAGCGCAATCGCACGGCCGATACCTTTGCTAGCTCCGGTGACTAAAACAGAACGCGTCATTCCTGAATATCCTGTTGCATAAGTTGTTGAAGTTCCTGGTCATCTGGCTGATAGGTATTCAGTCGGCCATGGGCCCAGGTGTCGCCATCAATGGTGATAACGCCGTCGAAACTGCCTATTTTTTCATCGCGCATCAGCAGGCTGACGCGAATATCCAGCACGCTGTCAGCGGGGAAAATCGCCTGCTGGCAGCGGTAGCCGCGCCCGCCCAGTAGCATCCCGGGACGCGGGGGGCATTGATGCTGCTGGCGGCCATGCCAGCCTGACCAGACGCCTATCGTCTGGGCAATAATTTCAATGCCGAACCAGGCAGGCAATGCCCCCTGCGGGTTGAGAAAGGGTGCCAGCACACTGTCAGCACTGACCCGTACCCGGCAATGGGCCTCTTCGTCACTGACCATCAGCACCTGCTCTACCAGCACCATCGGTGAGGCATGCGGCAGGTAATACGCGGCGGGTTGATACTCTGACATCACAGCGTTCCTAAAATCAGGCAGGCATTATTGCCGCCAAAAGCAAAAGAGTTACTCATGATCACCGGGCGTTCCAGCGGCTCGGGCACCGTCAGCAGACCGCAATCTGGCAGGCCGTTGTCCGGGGTGCTGGCGCTGAAATCTTGCGGCGGCAGCGGCAGGTGACGTGTGAGGATAAGCCAGCACAGCGCCGCCTCAACAATGCCTGCGGCACCGAGCGTATGTCCGGTTAAGTGCTTGGTGGAGCTACAGGGTACCTGGTCGCCAAACAGCGCACTGACCACGCCCGCTTCAATCTGATCATTTAACCGCGTTGCCGTACCGTGCAGGTTGATATACCCCACCTGCTCCGGGGCCAGACCCGCCTGTTGCAGCGCCATAGTAATCGCGCGTTTGGCCCCTTCCCCTTCAGGATGGGGTGCCGACATATGCCAGGCGTCCGAGGACTCACCATAACCCAGAATCGCTACGGGCTGCGGCTCGCGGGTCAGCAGCATCAGCGCCGCCCCTTCGCCAATCGTTATGCCATCACGCTGCTGGCTGAACGGCACGCAGCGTTGCGCTGATAACGACTCAAGGCTGTCAAAACCGTTGAGTGGCATACGACTGAGCGTATCGGCCCCGCCGACAATCGCCACATCCGCCAGTCCGGCGTCAATCAATCGCTGCCCGCTGATCAGCGCCCGCGCGCTGGAAGAGCAGGCCGTCGACAGCGTGTAGGCCGGGCCGCTCAGTTGCAGATAGTCCGCCAGAAAACGCGAGGGATCGCCAAGCTCCTGCTGAAAATAGTGATAATTCTCGCTGTCACCGCTGATAAAACGATCGCCCTCATCCAGGCCAGACGTGCTGGTGCCGAGCACCACCGCCACGCGGTCTGCACCAAAATGCGCGATCGCCGACTGCACTTCCGTTTCAATCTGTGCCAGCGCCGCCAGTAGCAGCTGGTTATTCCGGCTGTTATGCGCCGCCAGCCGGGCCGGAACCGCGGGTAATTCCGCATCCACCCGCCCGGTCCAGCAGGGTTTATCGCCGATCAACCATCCGCTGTCGGCACGCATCCCCGGTGCCACGCCGCGCACCAGGTTATCGGCGATGTCATCGGACGTTGCACCCAGCGCACTGAGCATACCCACCGCAGAAATAAACATCATCATCCGTCCAGATTCTGAATCAAGATATGGTAGCCAAAAGCAAACTGCTGAACACTGATCGGCATCCGCTGTGTCCCGCGTTGCAGGTAGCGGATCTCCGTGATCAGTTTGCCCCCGTCATCACGCAACTGCCGGCGGTCGCCCTGGTCTGCCAGCGTCCAGCCCGCCGGCAGGCGCGGAAGCCACACGGAAACAGGCCAGTGACTGAGCATAATATCAGCCAGCACCTGGCTGGCTGGCGGCATCTCCGGCAGAACCAGCGCCTGTTCGGCGTGAATGCCGCTGGCATCATACGTTACCCGAAACAGGCGGATGCCGAGTGATGACAACCCGGCCAGCGTCAGCTGCTGACCATCGGCACTCAGCAACACCAGCAGCGACTGCTGTTTGCCCTTGAAACTCCCGGTCAGCAGCTGTTGCTGACTGAACGCCGGATCAATGGCCGGGGGCGGTAACGTCACGCGTACGCCCGGTTTAAGCCAGGCCTGCGCCCGGGTGTCATCCGGTTTTCCGGCACAGCCCGTGAGCAGCAACGCGGCGCAGAACAGCGCCAGAAGGCTTTTCATTTTTTTCTCCGTTTCGCCGGCAGTGCCAGCGGGGACAGTAAGAACGCGGTAAAGATGCCGCTGCACAGCACAATGCCGAAACTGCTGATCGCCTGGGTACTGCTGAACACCAGCATCCCCAGCGTCAGCAACGTGGTCGCCATCGCCAGCAACACCGCCAGCAGAGAGGTTATCGGCGTCCCACGCGGATTGCTGAAGAACAGGGTGTAATTAATCCCAATGCCCAGCACCAGTACCAGCGCAAGCAGCGAAAACAGGTTAAGCGAATGGCCGGACAACGCCAGCGCCGCCAGTCCACCGCCCAGTGACAGTACGGAAGGGATCACCGTCAGCAGCCCCTGACGCCAGCCAAGGCGCAGCACATTGCTCAGGGCAATCGCCACCAGCGCGGCTGCCAGCAGCCAGCCCAGCAGGGTACGGTAAAAGGCAAACAGCGTATCGAAGGTCTGTTTACGGTCAATCCAGCTGACGCCCGGCAGGCTGTCAGCCAGTTGCGCCAGTGCGGCACGATTGCTCACGCCGCTCAACGGCACCAGTACACCACTGCGCCCGTCAGGCAGCGTCAGCCACAGCAGGCGCCAGCCTTCGCTGTTCTGACTGTTAAGCCAGGCTTCCGGCGTCAGCGGCTGCGCGCTGAGATCGGGGGCATTCACCGTCACCCCGGCCTCGTGCAAACGGGCGATCACCGTCGGAGCCGCCTGCTGCAGCCTCTGTAAATCCTGCTGCTGCTGCGCCAGGGAGGAGAGCGGCAACAGACGGTAACTGTTGAGCCATTGCTGACGGCGCGCATCGCCCAGTTTCGGGGCCAGCGCCTCCAGACGTTGCAAGGTCTGCTGCGGGTTATCGCCGGAAACCGCCATCCAGGTCTGATCGGCACTCTGACCGGTGAGCGCAGTGACCTGCCGCTCCACGGCCAGCAAATGCGCGGGCAGCGCCTGGAGCTGGGAAATATCATCATCAACGCGCAGCTGGCTGATCCCGCCCAGCGAAAGTAGTGCCACCAGCAGCGGCAGACCGATACGCAGGCGGTTGTTGCGCCGCCACGCCGCCAGCCAGCGCCCCATCAGCGCCATCAGCGGCACCGGGCGCACAGGCAACCCTTTCACCAGCAGCGGATACCAGCAGATCACCGTCAGGCAGGATGCCGTCAGGCCAACAGCAGCGAACACCGCCAGCTGGCGAATCCCCGGGAAGGGTGCCACCACCATAATCAGCCATGCAATGGCGGTGGTGCCCAGCGCCAGCAGCAACGCACGCATCACCTTATGCAGGCTCTCCTGCGGGGTCATATCTGCCCCGTGAACCATGCGCTCCGTGAGGTAATAGAGGGTGTAATCGGCCGAAATCCCGACAATGCTCAGGCTCATCACCAGCGTCATCAGGTGCAGCTCACCGAAGCAGAGGAGCGTGATCACCGTCCCTGCCAGTGCACCAATCCCTACGGAGAGCGCGCAAAGCAGCAGCGGTCGCGGTGAACGAAACACCGAGAAAACCAGCAGCAGCACACCAACAATGGTGGCCACCCCAAGGGTGGAGACATCATGCCGCGCCTGCTGGCTGGCATAATCACTGAACCAGACGGTACCGCGTGACAGCAGTTGTGCATTCGGGTACTGCTGTCGCAGTTGCTGCTCGATATCCTGAAGCTGGCCAACAATGGCGTGGCTTTGCTGCATATCGAACGAGCTGCTGGCCAGTTCGCCATGAATAAAGTACCAGCGCTGCCCCTGCTTATCGCGGGTGGTCAGCCAGCCGTTGCTCAGCCCGAGCTGGCTGGCATTTTGTTGCATCATTAGCTGTGCGCCACGCACCAGCATCAACGGATCGTGATTCAGTTCCTGCCCGCTCACCCCGGCAAACGCGGAATAGAGCTGTGCCAGCACCCAGTCGGCCTGGGCGGCTCCGCCGTTTTCCAGCCGTGCGCGCGTGGCGGCATCAATCATGCTGTTTCGGTGCTGAAAAGCAAATTGCCCCCAGGCCTGCTGTTGCTGTGCGTCCAGCGGCCCTTTCACCTGCTTCAGTCCTTCAAGCTGTTGCAGCTTCGTCAGCAACGTCTGTGCCACGGCCGGGTTATCCTGCTTCCCGGCGCTGACCAGCCACACCATCTGGCGGTCAAGACGCTGCATAAAGCCCTGTTCCAGGTCGGCTGGCATCGCCCCCATCGACTGAGCAGGCAGCAGCGCCAGCACGCTACTGTTAATACGCGCCTGCGGCAGCAATGCCGCCAGCCCGGCCAACAGCAGCAGGCAGACGATCAGCCAGGCAACGGCAATCTGACGCGGTCGGTTAGAAAACAAAATGCTGCTGCTCTTCATCAGTCAGGTGAGTCGGCGTCAGGCGCTGATTGCTCAGGGTTATATCCGTACGATCGCCCTGTCGGTCATTCAACTGAATGCTGTCGAGATACGCAGCACCCTGTAAGGTGATGTTGTTAAAAAGTTTATCCAGCGGCGAAGTGGTTGGCGTCAGCACCAGGCGCCAGCGGTCCTGCCCGAGATCGTGAAAATCCAGCGCAAAGTTCTGCTCCAGGACTTGGCGGTCTGCCTGAAACAGGGCGCGCAGCAGATGGTTGAACTGGAACATCTGCGGATTGCTGTCGGCAGTGACAATTTCCGGCGGCTGGCCGTTCATCACCTGGACCATGCGTTTTTCATCCAGCACCAGCGTCAGCGGGAAAGGCTTTGCCTGCTGCCACCACAGCCCTTTATCCTGGGCTATCAGCAGTTGGCCACTGGATTTCAGGGGTTGCGCCATACCTTTGATGGTACGCAGTTGGCTGAAGTCAGCCCGCACCACCGGCTGGCTGGCAAAGCGCTGTTGCAGTGCGTCCAGCGTAACGGCCTGCACGCTAAGGCTGGTGAGCATCAGCAAGGTGAAAAGCATTTTGATCATAGCGTGACTCCCAGACGATCAAACAGGATCTGCGGCGAGACAAAGCTGATGCCCGTCTCCCCTTCGGCCACCGCAACCTGAATGGTGTAACCGGTGGTCGTACGCTGGCCGCTCTCTGCATCAAAAATCTGATAAGCGATACGCAGGCGATTCTCCACTTCTTCAATGGTGGCACGCACGCGGATACGCTGCTCAAACGTCAGGGTGCCGCGATATTTTACCCGGGTATCCACCACGGGCCAGACGTACCCCGAGGCCTTCATCTCGCGGTAGCCATAATTAAACTTGCCCAGCAGCGCTTCGCGGGCAATTTCGAAATAACGGAAGTAGTTGCCGTGCCAGACCACGCCCATCGCATCCACATCGTGGAACGGAACGGTCAGCTCAACCTCAACAGAGAAACGCGCATCGTTTAACACCGGGGATCCTTCTCTTCATGTTCGGTCGGGGGAGCTTCCGGCAGTTGCCAGAAGTCGAAAAAGTTAAACCAGTCGAGTGGCGACAGCAGCGCATGGTATTCCAGCCGCTGTGCATAACGATCGACGACCTGCTGTAAGGCCTGCTGCCGTGTCGCACGCGGCAGTTCCAGCGGGTCGGCGAACGGCTCGCAGTGCAGACGCAGCGTGCTGCCCTGACGCAGGGCAAACATCAGCATCACCGGGCAACGTAGCGCCGCCGCCAGCACAAAAGGCCCCTGCGGGAAGGGGGCCGGTTTGCCAAGAAACTCGCTCCATATCACACGACGACTGCCGCCGCGCTGGCGGTTGACCGCCGTACGGTCACCGACAATCGCCACCCATTCTCCGGCATCGAGCTTCTGCCGCAGCATGATGGCGGTTTCCGGGCCGATATGACTCACCGGGATCACATTAACACTGGCTTGTGGGGCAATCTCGTCCAGGACCTGTTTGAAGCGCTGCGCGTGGTCGGTAAACACCAGCGCGTTGATCACCAGCCCACTCACCTGCTGTGCCAGTGCACGGCAGGCCTCAATATCGCCCAGATGCGAGGCCAGGATCAGTCGCCCGCCCGGCGGGCCGTGGTTGATAATTACCCCGGCACCGGGGGCGAAATCAATGTCTTTACCCCAGCGCAGATCGCCGCGCCAGCTGGCAATTTTGTCCAGCATGGCATCGCCAAAACGCAGGAAGTGGCGGAAGCTGCTCAGCGGTTTGGGCAATGTCAGCTGCTGCGACTGTGCGTAATCACGGACGGCATTCAGCCACTGCACGGAGGCGCGCCGCTGTTCGCCGCCGGTCAGCCAGTACACGGCGGTCACTGGCCACAGCAACAACGTAAACGCGCGGCGGCCAAAGCACCGATACACGGTGAGCATAAAGCGTATGCCCCACAGCCCGCTGCGTTCCGGGGTAGCAGACCAGTGTCGTGCGGTTTTTCTGCGCCAGAGTAAGGAAGGTATACGCGGCAGCATGCCGAAAAACAGCCGGGTGTGCATCCAGGAGATACGCAGGTTATCGCGCAGCGCATCAAAGTGTGACAGCCCGTCCTGCGGGTAGGTTACCCGGGTGGCAACGAAGTACGAAGGCGTGCCCGCCCAGTAGAGGCGCACCATAATTTCCGTATCAAAATCCATACGCTGACCGATAGCACGGCGCTGTGCCAGCGCCAGCGTCGGGGCCAGCGGATACACACGGAATCCGCACATGCTGTCTTTCAGGGAAAAGGACAGGGTTTCCACCCAGACCCAGAAATGGGTGATATAGCGGCCATAGAGGCGCGCCCGAGGCACCGAGTCGTCATACTGCGGCTGGCCTGAGATCAGCGCTTCCGGCGCAGCACGCGCTGCATCCAGCAGGCGCGGGCAGTCTTCGATCTGATGTTGCCCGTCAGCGTCCACCTGAACCGCATGCGTAAAGCCCTGACGGGCCATCTCCGTCAGCCCGGCCAGTACCGCCACGCCTTTGCCCTGATTGGTCGTCAGGCGGTGGAGCTGCACGTCCGGCCCCACCAGCGCATCGAGCTGAACGGCGGTGGCGGCATCACTGCCATCATCGACAATCAGCACTGGTAACGTAAACGGGGCCAGGCGGGCCAATACCGAGGCCATCATCATGCCGTGGTTATAGCAGGGGATCACCACGCAGGGGCGGAACGTCTCGTTTAACACAGGCGGATCTTCCCGCTACTGGCCGGGTGCAGCCCCGCATCGGTCACCCGCTGATATTGAAAACTCAGCCCTTTTTCAGGCTGCCAGCTCAGCGTCAGTTTCAGCGTAGCGCCCGGCAGGATCGGCTGCTGAAACTTAATGTTATCCACGGAGGCAAACTGCAGCCCTGGGGCCAGCAACGAGGTGCCATAGTGGATCACCCAGTCCAGCTGCGCCACGCCGGGCAACAGGGGCTGCTCAGGGAAATGGCCCTGGAACCAGAACAGATCCGCATCGACGCGCAACAGCAGTTCCGCTTCGCTGCCCTGCTGTTGTACCGCAAGCTCAACGGGCAACATGAAATAACTCCTGTATCTGCGGCCAGGCACGTTTGCTCTGACTGTTATGCGGGATGATCTCAACCACCCGCCAGAACCGCGGCATCGCCACCGGCTCAAGCCAGCGCTGCAGTTCATGACGCCACTGGCGTTTGAGTCCGTTGAGATCGCTCTGCGGCTGATAAAGCACCAGTACCACGCCAATGCCGCTGCGATCGCCGCGCACCACCTGGAGTGCCACCGCATCGGCCACCTCCGGTAGCGCCAGCAGCCGCCGCTCAATCTCACTGAGCGACACACGTTTATCTTCGATTTTCACAATACGATCATGGCGGCCACAGAGCTGAAAGCCCTGCTCACTGAACACCAGCTTATCGTCCAGCATCGCACCCTGCGGCAGTGGGATCAGCGCCGAACGCACCCACCAGTTTTTCTGCTCATCCTGGCGGAATGCCACCCCGCTGAACGGCTGCCACGCGGCGTCATCACGCGCGCGGGTACGGCTGGCGATGGCGCTGGTTTCGGTACTGCCGTAGATCTCTTCGACCGGATACCCGGTCCACTCCGTCACCGACTGCGCATCCCGCCATGGCAATGCCCCTCCGGCTGACACCGTCAGGCAGCAGTCAGGGGCCGCCAGGGAGAAATCAATACGGCGCAGAAAGGCCGGACTGCTGATAAACGCATAGCGCCCTGGGGGTTGCGCCACCAGCTGTTCACTGTAGCAGACCTGGCGGCTGTCAAACGGCAGCCCCAGCGCCATCGGCATAACAAGGCGGAAACTCAGCCCGTAGAGATGCTGATGAGTGACCGACGCAATCAGGGTGCAGCCTTGCAGACGTTCGCCCCACAGCGTATGCAACCAGCGCGCCTCTTCATCCAGGCTGGCAACGGGTTTACTGACCTGCCGTGGCGCGCCCGTAGAACCGGAGGTAAACAGGATAATGGCGGCATCAGGGGCCATCGGCGGCAACACATTGTCTGACGCCCTGCCCGCCTCGTCGACCTGCCAGACCGGGCAGTCGAGGGGAAATGCCTGATCGCTGAGCACGCCGTCGAATTCCGCGATTTGCTCCGCCAGCAGTGAGGGCCGACAGTGGCCGGGGATCAGCGGGGTTTTTCCCGCATGCAGCGCCGCCAGTAACGCCACGCTAAACAGATAGCAGTCTTCAAAGCACAGCGCCCAGCGTTGCCCCGGGTGCGCCAGCAGACGCGTACCCAGCGCGGTGACCTGCTGCTGCCACTGCTGTCGGGTCCATTGATGCGTGCCGCTGCGTGCCACGATGCCCGGCGTAACGGTGGTCAGCCAGTCGCCCATTGGCAAAACGTTGTGACTCACCGCGAGGCCTTTATGCGCTGGCGTACACACCATTCGCCCGCCATCAACAGCCCGATTAACAGATAGCTGATTAGTCCGTTCCACCACGTCCACCAGAAAAGAGAAGTTTGCAGGCAGGTGACCAGCGCCACCCCGCCATTCATCAGAAAGAACAAGCACCAGACCTGCGTGACGCGACGGGTGTATGCCACCGCGCGCGGCGGTAAATCGGTTTCACGCAGACGGGCCAGGCGTTCAACCAGCGGCATGGCGCTGAATAAGGAGCTGGCGAACAGCAACAACAGAATGGCGTTTACCGCCACCGGGTACCACAGCAACAAATGATGGTCGCGCAGCAGCATGCTGGCCGCACACAGCGCTGCCCCGGCCACTGCCAGCCATTTGCCTGTCATCGCAAATGCCCCCTGCTGCCGACGCAACCCCAGCCAGCGCAGCACAAACAGCAGTGCCATCAATGGCAGCAGCCAGTGATATTGAGGGTGAGTGAGGCTGAACCCGACCAGAAATGGCCACAGCACCAGCAACAGCCCGGTGAGCATACGTAGCATCGGTTCGCTTTCCCTGCCGCCGTTAACGATCAGCCTTCACGCAGCAATTGTTCTACTGCATCCACCACATCCTGCACGGTGCGGACTGATTTGAAGATCTCAGGTTTGATTTTTCGGCCAATGCGCTTTTGCAAATGCACGACCATATCGACGGCATCAATGCTGTCCAGTTCAAGGTCTTCATACAGACGCGATTCCGGTTTGATATCGTCCGCATCCAGCTCAAACAATTTGACCAGCAGGCCAGTGATTTCCTGATAAATTTCGTTCTTATCCATTACGGTCTTCTCCTGGATACAATCAGGCCGTCAGCGCAGAACGCTGGGCATGGATAAACGCCGCCAGGGTGGCAACGGAGTAAAAATGCTGACGCATTTCGTCACTTTCGGCAGAGAGCACCACGCCGTAACGGCTTTTCACCGCCAGGCCCAGTTCCAGTGCGTCGATAGAATCAAGACCCAGGCCGTCGCCAAACAGCGCCGCGTCGGTTTCAATATCCATCACGCTCACTTCTTCCAGATTAAGCGTGTCGATGATCATCTGTTTAATTTCGAGCGATAACTCTTCCATACTGTTTCCGAATAATTATTGATGTTCTGGTGTTAATGCATCTTGCAAATAGTGAGTGAGGTGACGCGCGGCACGTGACTCCAGCTCCCCCTCTTCGGCCCAAAATGTGCTGCCGTCAATGCGCTGCTGCACGCGCACGGTGAACAGCGGTTTTTCTTCTGGTACCTGATACCAGCGGCTCTGCTTGTCGAGCATACGCTGGGTACAGACAATATGAACCAGACGCAGATCGCAACGGCAGCGCACTGCAATATTGGCAGCGCCGCGCTGGAGTTTCAGTGGTTCACCGTAACGGGTACGTGTCCCTTCCGGGAACAGGATAATCGCATCGCCCTGATCCAGACGGCGCTGGCTGTCCGGCAGCAGCGTTTCCCCCTGGCTGTTCACCAGATAATCCGCAGCGCGCACCACGCCGGAAAGGAAAAAGTTTTTCTGTAACCCGGCTTTCACCAGGCAATCTGCTTCCGGCATCACTGACGCCAGAAACACGTAATCCACCAGCGAAGGATGATTCGCCACGATCAGACAACGTCGATCCTGTTGCAACAGTTCGGCCCCTTCAATGCGGTAGTCAAACACCCCAAGGGTACGGCAACAGCGCAGGAAAAGACGAAAACAGCGCGAGATACTGCGCCGCGCCAGGCGGCGGCGCTGCTGAGGATTGCGCAACAGCAGCAGCAGGTTAAACCACACCAGCGACAGCATCAGCCCTCCCAGACCAAATAGCGTAAAGCACAGGCCGGTCATCAGAATGCGCCAGTAGCGACTGAGGTAACGATAAGGTCGGGCTCGCAGGGTGAGATCAGTCATAGCGACACGCCCACTGCCAGTGGAAACGATCGCCCGGCACGCTGAACTGCGCCTGACGTGCCAGCCAACCGTGCAGGAACAGCAGGCTTTGCGGCAGCGCAGGTGCACGCGGCGTAGCCTGCGGCTGGCTCACACACTGACAGGCATCACCCGGTGCCAGCAGCAATGCCACCGCATACGCAGAAAACAGCGTCAGGTCAGGAATATGCGGGTGATAGATATCAGGAATGGTGCCGTCAAAATCAACCAGCAGCACATGGTGATAGCCCGAGGCATGTAACGCGGCCACTTCCAGCATACCCTGCTGAAAAGAGTCCACTCCGGCTGACAATGACGTTGAGACCAACGGGGCTTCGGCGGCAATGGTCAGGCTGCCTACCGCCGCATTGTGCACCGACATCGCAAAGTCTGTCGGCGACAGATTCTGCTGTTTTGCCAGGGCAGTGAGAATACGTAGATTACGCTCCAGCTCACCGTGACGGCTGGTAAATACCAGCGCATCCACGGGCTGACGACGCATGACAGACAGCCCACAGTCCACCGCCGAACGGCTGCCGCTGTTCAGACGCCGCGCAGTCATCATCGGCAGCTGGCTGCATTTGGCCAGTTGCTGCGTGCTGTCGATGACGGGCGGCTGCATTGCCCAGTTTTGCCAGTGCTCAGGCTCATTCAACCCGGGCGCGCTAGCCTGCCAGTCGAGGAGTGTAAAGGCTAAATTCATGCTGATTCTTCTTGCAGCGCGGGAACGTTCTCCGCCCTGTATTCGAGTAATTTGATCATGCCCACAGAGGGATCGTCACTGCGGTTCATCGGTCCATTCAGCGGCACCCGTGCCGCATGGCTAAACCACAGCATAGCGTTTAGCAACGGGTGCTGGCATTCGGAATTAACCGCATTTGCGATATAAAACGCTGTTAACGACTCACCCCATTTAATGGGTTGTCGGCCAGGCTGGCAGGATCTTTAATGCCTGAGCGAACCGACGCCTGACGATTAGGGTGTTTTTGAGGATGCCAGACGTAACTGGATGTCCTTATCGAGGTTATTGACCCAACGATTGTAATTACGGTGAATTTCACCCGGTGCGGCCATCAAGTTATTGCTACCGACATAATTGATAGAATAATGGTTCGCGCCGTAGGTAATGCGAATATCGGCGCTATGGTTACGCTGAATGATCCGCCCGGTAATCACGCCCGGCTGCTGTGGCTGCATCACCCATTGACGTGCGCGCCCGGCGTCCAGAATGGCCGTTTGCAACTGATTGTCGCTGTAATCAGCATTCAGCGTTTGATTGATATTTTTTACCGGTTCTGTGCGCGCGCACCCTGCCAGCGCAAAGGCGCATAACAGTGTGGCGAAAAGACGTGACTTTTTCATAGCATCCCTAAAAATAATCTATAATTTCCAGCTAGTTATTTGCACAAATAGCACCCATTACGGAGATTTTTTTCCGCATGACTCAGACTATTAATTGTAAAGATTCGCATAATAGCATTCGTTGCTAAGCAATGAGAAGTACTAAAGAATCCGATTGATTCCCAATTTTTTCTCGTTATTGATTGGCATCAAGGGTGCCACTGACGCTACGCTGTCGTGGGGATTCTCTGAAGGGGGCAAGGTTATGAAGCCATCAGGCTGGATAGAAATGGCGCGCGATGACGCGACGTCGATTGAAACCCTGCGCGCTCATTTTACCGGCCACGCTTACGATCCACACTGGCATGACAGCTACCTGGTCGGTGTGACCGAACAGGGTGTGCAACAGTTTCATTCGCGTCGCCAGCAGCATCAGAGCCGTCCCGGTACGGTATTTTTACTGGAACCGGGTGAACTGCATGATGGCGATGCGATCGACGAAAGGGGTTTTACCTATCGTATGCTGTATATCGACCCGCTCACGCTGCGCCAGCAATTAAGCAGCCTGTTTAGTGAGATTCCCGACCGTTTTGAACTGAACTTTGCCCGTACCCTGAGCAGCGATCGTCAACTGGCGTGGGCAACGCTTCATGCCTTTCAGGCTCTGCATGACAATGAGTTGAAAATCATCAAAGAGAGCGCGTTACAGCGCCTGTTTTCTGCCCTGACACGCCACCTTCACTGGCGGCGCCCCCTTCAACTGGCTGCGCATGAGAACACCCTGGCGCTGCGGGCGCGCGATTTTATGCTGGACCACCGTTATGACAATATCGGCCTGAGCGATATGGCAGCGGCGCTGGAGGTTGATCGTTTTCGTCTGTCACGCGAGTTTCACGCTCACTTTGGCCTGCCTCCTCATGCCTGGCTGATTCAGTTGCGCCTGAGCGAAGCGCGCCGCCTGCTGTCGGCCGGTCAGCCCCCTGCCCTGGTTGCGGCACAGCTGGGATTTGCCGATCAAAGCCATCTCGGGCGCTGGTTTAAACGCGCCTATCAGCTGACTCCCGCTTTTTATCAACAGCACTGCACAAATCTTCCAGACTGAGCCGCCGCACTGATTTACGCTGCGTTTTTTCTCCGTCAGAAGGCAAAAATGATGAATGATGTTCGTTGTGTGGTGGTACTGAATAGTGCGTTAACCGTGGGCAAGGCGGCCAACGCCGCCGCGGTACTGAGCCTGACGCTGGGGCAGCGCCATCCGCATCTGGTCGGTGATGCGTTAGCGGATGCCAGTGGCCAGTGCTATCCGGGCCTGATCCCGGTGGGCATCCCGGTGCTGTCAGCCGATAATACCCAGTTGAGTGTGCTGCTTGAGTGCTGCGAAGAGCAGCAGTTTGATGCGATTATCTTTCCGCAGGAGGGCCAGATGACGGTGGATTACGCCGAATTTTCAGCTGCCGTCAGTCAGATTGCCACCGCCGATCTACAACACCTCGGGCTGGCTATCGCCGGGGAGAAGAAGGCACTGCGGAAACTGACGGCGAAACTGAAACTCTTTGGCTGATCGCAGGCCGACAGCAGCAAGCCTGCCTATCTGTTATGACGCCTGCCAGCCGCCGCCCAGTGCGCGGTAGAGATCGATCTGCGCCAGCAACAGGTTATTTTTGGCCTGCACCACACTGAGCTGGATGCTGAACAGCGTACGCTGAGCATCCAGCTCATCCAGATAGGAAGCGTAGCCATTCTGATAGCGGTTGCGCGCGATACGCAGCGCCTCCTGCACCACTTTCTCCTGTGCCTGTAACTCGGAGAGTTGCTCCTGATAGCGGGTAATGGCATCCAGATCGTTATTCACTTCACCAAACGCACTGCGCACGACTTTTTCGTAGTTGTACAGTGCCTGGTTGCGCGTGGCCATGGAGACATCAACCTGCGCGGTCAGCGCTTCACGGTTCAGCAATGGTGCCAGCACGCTGCCGCCAATACTCCACAGGCGGAACGGATTCTCCACCAGTTCATGGAGCACCGAGCTTTGCATTGTTCCGGTGGCGGTGAGATTCAGTGAAGGCAGCAGACTGGCGCGTGAAGACTGAAGTGATGCATCCGCCGCCAGGAGCTGGCGTTCGGCCTGCACGATATCCGGCCTGCGCTGCAACAGCTGAGACGGCATCACGGCAGGCAGCGTCTGCGGTGCCACGTGGTCAAAGTGGTTCTGGCGGGCAATCTGACGCGGGTTCATTCCAACCAGAATACTCAGGGCATTTTCCTGCTCAGCAATCTGATGTTGTAACAGCGGGATTTGCGCTTTTGCCGTCTGATATTCCGACTGCGACTGCACCCACTCCAGGCGCGAGGTGTAACCCGTTTCAAACTGGCGCTGTGCCAGCTTTAACGAGTTGGCACGGCTGGCCAGCGTGGCTTCCGTAACCCGCAGCTGTTCGTCGAGCGACACCAGGGTCATATACCCTGACGCCACCGAACTGGCGATGGTCAGTTCGGCCGCGCTCGCCGCCGCCTGCTGGGCTGCCAGCGAGGCTTTGGCTGCATCAATGCTGCTGCTGCGTTCACCCCATAAATCGACGTTGTAGTTGGCCTGTAACAGGCCCTGGAAGACGGTGGATTGCGCAGGCTGGCCCGTTGCCGCGGAGATAGCCCGCGCACGGCTTGCCGCCACGCCGGCATCCAGCGTCGGGTAGTTATCCCCCTGCGCTCCACGTAGCTGAGCACGATACTGATCGACGCGTGAACGGGCGGTTAATATATCCGGGTTGTTGCGCAGCGCCTGCTCCACCAGCTGGTTCAGTGATGCATCGTTAAACGCCCGCCACCAGCTCGCTTCCACCGCCGCACCCGGTCCAACCTGGTTTCGCCACTGCATCGGTATTGGCAACGCCGACGGTGCCTGCTCCACTTCCGTAGCACAGCCTGCCAGCGTGGCCGTCAGCATCATCATCACCAGAGTTTTCGGCGCAGGCATCATTTTTTATCTCCATCCTGCACGGCCGCAGTATCGATATTGACCTCGACCGACATACCCGGACGCAGATGGGCCGTGTTATCGCTGGTGATCTTAATTCGCACAGGAATGCGCTGGGCAATTTTCACAAAGTTGCCGGTGGCGTTATCCGGTGAGATGGCACTGAACTCCGATCCCGCTGCCGGGGAGATATACTCAACCTCACCGTTAAACTGTTCACCGTCCAGTGCATCAACGTGGAACGTCACAGGCAGCCCCGGACGGATGCGCGCCATCTGGGTCTCCTTCATATTAGCCACCACCCACATCTGCTGCGGCACCAGCGAGGTCAGCCGGGTTCCCGCCGTGACGTAAGCGCCCTGCCGCACAGAGATTTGCCCTAACTGCCCATCACGCGGGGCGATAATTTTGGTGTTGTCGAGGTCGATCTGCGCCAGTTCCAGCGCGGCCTGCGCGCTGGCGACATCCGCCTCCAGCGAGGCACGATTAACAATCACGGTTTGCAGATCCTGGCGAGAGACTTCCAGTGTGGCCTGCGCCTGCTGCACATCCGCCAGTGTCTGGCTATTGCTGGCACGCGATGCATCGCGTTCACGCAGAGAAAGTGAACCATCTGAGACCAGATTTTCCACACGCTTCAGATCCAGCCCACCTTTTACCGCCTGGGCTTTGGCGTTTTGCAGTGCGGCGTCATTGCGTTTGATCACCGCTTCCGCGCTGCGGCGCTGCTGAATATTGTTGGCCAGCGTCGCTTTTTTCATATCCAGCTGCGCCATCGCCTGGTGCACGCGCTGGCGATAGATGCGGTCGTCAATGGTCATCATCAGGTCGCCCTGGTGGACCGGCTGGAAGTCCAACACCTTAACCTCAGTGATATAACCACTGACCTGCGGGCTGATAAAAGTCACCTGGCCGCGCACATAGGCGTTTTCCGTTGACTGTGTCTGGCTGGTAAAGGGCGGTAGCTGCCAGGCGTAAAGGATCACCAGTACGCCGACCAGGGCAATCCCCGATCCAAGGGCAATCGATAAAATACGCAGCTTATTATTTCTCAGACGCTCGGTGAGTTGCTGCTGTTCCTGTTGACTCATGTTTTCCCCGTGTTCCCTTCTTCGTTCCACAGAACGCTTACCGGGCAATAGTCTTGTTAAGATTTTGCATCGCGCGCTGTTCCGCTTCGGCTTCGCGTTTGGCCTGCTGCCAGTTGAGATAACGCAGACGCGAAAGACGCCACAGCACCCAGAGTAAAGTGATCCCTGCCATGATGGCAGTCAGCATATACACATCGTTATAGGCCAGTACATTCGCCTGTAATGTGGCAACGGTTTGCAGCTGTGCCGTGCCCTGAGCACTTTGCAGGGTGCTGTCACCCACAAGGCTGGCAAACAGATTATTGTACTGGGCTAAACGATCGGTCACGTTCGGATCCAGCAGCGACAGCTGGTCACCGAGCAGGCTGGAGTGATATTTTTCGCGCCAGGTCTGGAAGGTCCCGAGCAGCGCCGAACCCATCAGGCCGCCGAGGTTTTGACTCATACCAAACAGCACTACAAAGCTGACCAGGTTCTTCGGCTGAGTCACCACGCTGCCCACGCCCAGCAGCATCGCTGGTGCGATAAAGAAGGAGGTACTGAAGCCCAGCAGGAACTGACTGAAATACATATTACTGGCGCGGGTCAGCGGGCTGGACTGGGCATCCATCAGCGAGGCCACCATCACGATAATCAGCGACAGTACAATCGGCCAGCTCAGATGTTTGGGATTAATGGTCAGCGCGCTACAGATAATCCCCGCCGCCACCCCGGCAAGGATCGCCAGCGCCAGCCCCTGCATCTGATCGTTCAACATGCCAATCTGTTGCAGATAACCAATCGCACCGGTGTTCTGTTCGGCCAGCATGATACGCAGCAGGATCATCACAATACCGAGACGGAATATCGCCCCGCTCCCCAGCCAGCGGGTGTTAATCAGTGGATTACTGCGATTGTGTTCCACCAGCACGGCTGCCGTGACCAGCACCAGCCCGAGGGCGAGGCAAACGCCCAGCCACGGCGTGCTGGTCCACCATTCAATGCGCCCGAGCGACAGTACGCCGCAGAACAGCGCCATACCGGGTGCCAACAGGAAGAAGGTCAGAAAGTCTTTTTTCTCGAAAACTTTGGTGCGCTCTCCCGGAGGCAGTTTAAGGATCAGCACCGCACCGAGCGCCATTAACGCCAGCCCCAGCTCAAACAGGTACAACCCGCGCCACTCATCCAGTTGCAGCAGTTCCGTCGAGAACAGACGCGCAAGAGGAATGGCGAGCTGTGAAGCCCCCAGACCAATCGCCAGCGCTTTCAGGCGATGTTTCGCGGGCCAGGCCTGAACCTGATAATAGATACCCAGTGAACTGAGTGCGGCACCGACCATGCCGTGCGCCGCACGGACGATAATCGCGGAACTGAGGTCGTTGACCAGCAGATGGAAGAACGCCACCAGCACATACAGCACCAAAAACGCTTCGGTGAATACCCGCAGCCCGAACTGCTGGCGAAACTTCACCAGCAGCAGGTTAATCGAGATATTTCCCATCACGTAAACGGCGGGCAGCCAGGCAATCTCGTTATTGTAGGCACCAAACACGCCCTGCAAATTGGTCAGGTTGGCAGTCACCAGCGCGTTACTGAGCGCCCCGGTGATGCAAATCAACAGGCCAACGATACCAAAGGCAATGCGTTTATGGGTGGGGTGCAGCGGCGTAGAGGGCGATCCAGGCAGCATGGGCTTTTCGCCAGGCGCCCACTCACGCGGAGCATAGGGATTGGATTTAATGCGGGACACCTTACTTCACCTCTGTCGCCGCCAGCAGTTGCTGCAGTACACGCTGGGTGACCGCCAGATCGCCCGCATTCACGCCAGACAGCAGCTCATTGCGCAGTGCATCAGCCTCCGTTTTCAAACGCTGATACAACACCTCGCCTTTCGGCGTGACATGCAGCAGTCGTTTACGCCGATCTTCAGGAGGCTGTACCCGCTCGACCAGTTGCTGCTTTACCAGACGGTCAATCAGCGGCACGACGCTGGCATCTTCCAGACCCAACGACTGCGCCAGTTCTTTCTGACTCATCGGCTCATCCTGAAGGGCGATCGTCGCCACGGCCATCCAGCTGCTCATGCTGAGACCATTATCTTTCATCCGCCGATCTATCGCCTGACGCCAGGCGTGGGCAGTAAGATGCAGCAAACGGGAGAAATTCAGTTCCTGGGTATTCAATAGGTAAGATGCCTGATAATTAGAGCTCTAACTAAACGATATAGCAATTATAGCCACGATGAGATAAAGAAAGGAAGACAACCTCAGAAGAGTGTAGATAATTCTTTTCCGCCTCGCCAGGCGGCTACCGCTTAAGGAACAGCATGATGCCCATTTTTACCCTGCGCCAGCAGCCTGAACGCCGCCATGAGATTGCTCGTCTGTTGCATAGCGAATGGTCTGAACTCGCGAACTGGTCCTCGTTAGCCACCATCAGCCAACGTCTTGATGAGCGTAACCAGCACGACAGCGGCAGTTTTACCCTGATCGCCTGTGACACTGACGGCACGCTGGCAGGCACGGCCAGCGTGATCGAATATGAACTGGATGACAGGCCAGAACGTCGTTACTGGCTGGGCGAAGTGTTCACACCCAAAGAGTGGCGCGGTAAAGGAATAGGTTCCAGCCTGGTAAACGCCTGTATTGACCGCGCCCGCGCACAACAGATAGACGCGTTATGGCTGTATACGCCGGACCAACAGGCTCTTTATCGCCGACTCGGTTGGCAGGATGTGGAACAGCGTTGGATTTCAGAAGAGTGGGTGACGGTGATGGTGCTGGGGTTGTCCGCAGTAATAGATGATCCTTCGTCTGACAAGATGCTGAATCGTGTTGGATCTTAGATAAGTGAATGATGAGGATGGGCAATCAGGTCTGGATAATAAACGGTGAAGATTAAATAAGCGTTCTTCACCGCGTTAGTATGGCTTTCATTTTCTGAGAGCCATCAAAAGACGACTTTTACTGCACCTACATCAGTCTCTTTCAAAGCAGCTGGAGTGATATAGGCTGGTCCAGCATCACTCAGCCAGTGCTTTATTATCCTAGAAAGCTCGGTGTCACTGGTGGTTCTGTGACTGGTGGTTCTGTGACTGGCGGTTCTGTGACTGGCGGTTCTGTGACTGGCGGTTCTGTCGTTGGTGGGCAGGTTACTGGCGGCTTTGTCAATGGTGGTTCTGTCGTTGGTGGGCAGGTTACTGGCGGCTTTGTCACTGGTGGTTTCTGAGTATTGCAGCACACTTTAATATTGATACAACCGCATTCGTCTTCAGCAGCAGAAATAGTCAACGACAAGTCACCGATGATAATGGTGTTTTGATCAATGCACAGTTTTTTCATTATTTATCCCTAATAAAACAACTCCATTTTATCGCCACGTATGTCTTAATCATCATAGCGATCCCTTAGGCCATTGTTATAGCACTCAAGGTGCGAATGAAATATCGCAATTGCTTGAGTAATTCATCCATTTTTCCATTACGCCTCAACGCAGGTAACCTCCTTTTCTTTAAAGGCCCAGCCTTAAATCTGCGGTTCGTGATGGTAAAAAATGTTGAACGGTCTGTACGTCACGACCGAAAAATAGCGGTAGTTCCGGTTGTTGGTGGGCAGAAGTAGAAGCGAATATTAGGAAGGCATATTAGGAAAGGATTAATTCAGACGTAAAAAAACCGCCTTTCGAGGCGGTTACGACATTGCTTACTGCTTGTTTTTATTCGTTTTAATCGGTACTGATAATATGGTGCCCGGGGTGGGACTTGAACCCACACAGCCATAAGCCGAGGGATTTTAAATCCCTTGTGTCTACCGATTTCACCACCCGGGCATGGGTGTTAATTGGAGGCGCGTCCCGGAGTCGAACCGAGGTAGACGGATTTGCAATCCGTAGCATGGCCACTCTGCCAACGCGCCTTTAAATCTTTTTGTCATCAGAGAGTCATCTCTGGCGACTAATTTGGAGCGGGAAACGAGACTCGAACTCGCGACCCCGACCTTGGCAAGGTCGTGCTCTACCAACTGAGCTATTCCCGCATTGCCATCAGTTTTATTCTGTTTTAAATGAAACCTTCAGAACTTGCTGATTTGCTTTATCTTCTGGCTGCCTGAGCTGCCTTTCGATGCGTTGCATTCTACTGTTCTGGCGCAATGAGTCAACCAAATTATCCTCACAATGCATCCGTTTGCTGCTTTTTAAGTCGCTTCGATCACCGTTCGAGCAAATCGCCACGTGCAGCGCTCAAATACTGGAACATTGACCAGAAGGTTAGCACAGCGGCAATGTACAACGCGGCAACGCCAACGCCCTCAACAATACTGTTCGGGCGCCATAACAGCGCAAACAGTGACAACATCTGGGCCGTGGTTTTGACTTTACCAATCCACGAAACGGCCACACTGCTGCGTTTGCCGATTTCAGCCATCCACTCGCGCAGAGCTGAAATGATGATTTCACGGGCAATCATGGTGGCAGCCGGTAAGGTGATCCACCATGAGTGGAAATACTCGGCCACCAGCACTAACGCGATCGCCACCATCACTTTATCGGCCACCGGATCCAGGAACGCCCCGAACTGGGTCGTTTGTTTCCAGCGACGGGCCAGGTAACCATCAAACCAGTCAGTCACCGCAGCAAAGATGAAAATCAGTGCGCATGCCAGTGGAGCCCATTGAAATGGCAGGTAAAATGCCAGTACAAAGAATGGGATTAATACAACGCGAAACAGGGTAAGTAAGGTCGGAATATTAAATGGCATAATTACGCTAACTGTTTGGACAGAGTAGAATTTGTCCCTATGTTCCTACATTGCTACGGGTGTTGCAATGCTTAGTGTTTCAGCGCATAGAAGATTTTTTCAGCCAGCGCATGTGAAATTCCAGGGATACTGGCGATTTCTTCCATAGAGGCATTGATCAACGGTTGCAGGCCTCCCATGTACTTGAGCAGCATCTGGCGCCGTTTTGGACCGATCCCTTCAATGGTTTCCAGCGCACTGGTGTTCTTCACTTTAGCCCGTTTATTACGATGGCCTGTTATTGCATGATTGTGAGAGTCATCACGAATATGCTGGATAACATGTAACGCCGGAGAGTCTGGCGGCAAAGCAAATCCCTCCCCTTCCGGTTCAAGGAACAGCGTTTCCAGCCCGGCTTTACGATCGGTGCCTTTTGCCACCCCCAGCAACAGAGGATGATGTTTATCCCAGGTCACATCCAGTTCAGCGAAAACGTCTTTCGCCTGTGAAAGCTGGCCTTTGCCACCATCGATCAGAATTACGTCAGGAATTTTGCTCTCTTCAATGGCCTTGCCATAACGGCGACGCAGCACCTGGTTCATGGCCGCATAGTCATCACCGGGGGTGATGCCCGTGATGTTATAGCGACGATATTCGCTGCGCAGTGGCCCGTTGGCATCAAAAACCACACAGGAGGCGACCGTCTGCTCCCCCATCGTGTGGCTGATATCAAAACATTCCATACGACGAATAGCCGGTAACTTCAGGGTGTCGGCAAGAGCCGTTAGCCGTTGGTGTATAGTGGAATGCTGTGCCAGACGCGTCACCAGCGCGGTAGCCGCATTGGTGCGGGCAAGCTTCAGGTAACGGGCGCGGTCGCCCCGGGGTTTGCTCTGGATGGCAATACGCCTTCCGGCAAGCTCTGTCAGCGAGTCCGCCAGCAGCTCTTTTTCCGGTAACTGGAAATCCAGCAGAATATCAGCGGGTAACGTGCGTGCCTGGCTACCCTGCAAATAGAATTGCCCCACAAATGTCTGCACAACTTCAGCCAGTTCTGTGCCACTGGGCACTTTCGGGAAATAACTTCGGCTGCCCAACACCTTACCCTGACGGATAAACAATACGTGCAGACAGGCCATTCCAGAGTCGAACGCAACACCGATGACATCCAGATCGTCCCCCTGATTGGAGACAAACTGTTTTTCCGTGACGCGGCGCACCGCCTGTATCTGATCGCGCAGACGGGCGGCCTCTTCAAAGCGCATTTCCTGGCTGGCATGTTCCATGCGTGCAACTAGCTGATTCAGGACCTGATCGTCTTTACCCGAAAGGAACAAGCGCACATAGTCGATCTGGCGCGCATACTCCTCTTCCGTCACCAGCCCCTTCACGCAAGGCCCAAGGCAACGACCAATCTGGTATTGCAGACACGGACGTGAGCGGTTGCGATACACGCTATTTTCACACTGGCGTACCGGGAAAATTTTTTGCAACAGCGATAACGTCTCTCGCACCGCATAGCCGTTAGGGAAAGGACCGAAGTATTCCCCTTTCGCATGCTTGGCACCGCGATGGCTTGCCAGGCGCGGATGGGCATCCGCGCTCAGAAAGATGTAGGGATAGGATTTATCGTCACGCAGCAGCACGTTGTAGCGCGGCTGGTAAAGTTTGATGTAGTTATGTTCCAGCAGCAGCGCTTCGGTTTCCGTATGGGTCACCGTCACGTCTATCTGGCAAATCAGCGCCACCAGCGCTTCCGTCTTACGACTGGCGAGGTTTCCGCGAAAATAGCTGGAGAGCCGTTTTTTGAGATCTTTCGCTTTGCCAACGTAGATAACCGTACTCGCAGCATCATACATCCGGTAAACGCCGGGCTGGCTGGTGACGGTTTTCAGGAAATACTTTGCATCAAACTGATCATTCACTACTGATTAACGGCTCCGCGCTGTACAGGCCATGACGGATGGCCAGATGCGTTAACTCCACGTCCCCACTGATATTCAGTTTGCTGAACATGCGGTAACGATAGCTGTTAACAGTTTTAGGACTCAGATTGAGTTGTTCGGAGATTTCCGTCACTTTCTGGCCCTTAGTAATCATCAGCATAATCTGCAACTCGCGTTCCGACAAACTGTTGAACGGCGATTCCGCTTTTTGCGGTTCGATTTGGCTCAGTGCCATCTGTTGCGCAATATCGGAGGCAATATAGCGCTGCCCCGAGTTGACAGAGCGAATCGCGCTGATCACTTCCTGCGGCGCTGCCCCTTTGCTGAGATAACCAGAAGCCCCCGCCTGCATCACTTTTGCTGGCAACGGGTTTTCGGTATGAATCGTTAACATGATAATTTTGCAGTCTGGCGTGTAACGGATAATCTTGCGCGTCGCTTCAAGTCCGCCAATACCTGGCATATTCATGTCCATCAGCACCACATCAGCACTGTTAGCACGACACCATTTTACCGCATCTTCACCGCAGTTCGCTTCTCCAACAACCTGGATACCTTTGATATCCTCCAGGATGCGACGAATACCTGCGCGAACCAGCTCGTGGTCATCAACAAGAAAAACGCTTATCAAACGATGCTCCTTAAGCGGCTAAGGCAGGTGGCGAAAAAAACATTGGCAGGCCGATGATGTTACTACTTTTTCACGGCTGTTAGAACAGAAATAATGTTGAACTTTATACCAAATCTAATTTATCTGTAGAGGCTAAATAGCACGTAAATTCTTCAATAATGCAAAGGTGTAACTTGTAAACGTTAATCTTTTAGGTCGAAAAAAATCTCATCCGCCAGCACCATAATAAAATAAATTATAATTTACAATAAGTTGTATAAAAAATGCTATTTTTCATTTAAAAATAAAGTCAATATTTTCCTAAATTTTAGCACTTTCTACAACGTGACATAACACTAACGCACAACCGATTGTTTTATCATTAATCTTAACCGACTCACTGCTTTCTTCATGCCATTATATGATATACTTTCGAACACTTTACGTGCCTGGTAAACTAACCGGAAGCACTGTTTTTTCAAAGACTATCGGGAGAAATCATGAGCGAGACTGACTTTTCAACCAGCGAAGAAGTGCAGGCATTAGCTAACGAAGTGACGTGCATGAAAGCACTTGTCACACTGATGCTGAAAGGTATGGGTCAGGCAGATGCCGGTAAAGTCATCATCAATATGGAACGCTACATCGCCGCGCTGGAAGATCAGCAGCAGGCAGAAGTGTTCAGCAATACGGTCAAGCAGATCAAACACGCTTATCGTCAGTAATACACCCGCCTTCCCGCCGCGTTAAACGCCCGTTGCTTTTTTATTGGTTTTGTCACACCGTAGTGTTTTAACTGACAGAACAAAGCAATGGGCTTACTTTTCAAAGCAATACTGGGTGCTGCGGTCGTGGTGTTAATCGGCCTGTTATCGAGAACCCGTCATTACTATCTTGCCGGTCTCATTCCGCTGTTTCCCACCTTCGCACTGATAGCCCACTATATTGTGGCCAGTGAGCGGGGCATCGAGGCGCTGCGAACCACCATCGTCTTTGGCATGTGGGCGATTCTGCCCTACTTTATCTATCTGCTGGCACTTTGGTATTTTATTACGATGATGCGGCTGCCACTGGCACTGCTGGCAGCCGTATTATGCTGGGGCGTAGCAGCGTGGGTGCTGATCACGCTGTGGTCGAAATGGCATGGACAATAAACTTAGCGCCCGCGTGGCCCCCAGCTAACAGATACCCCAAGTGTAGGCAGCACTTCTTCAGGCCGGAAGCGACGTGCGCCATGGAACTTTTCAGCCAGATTCGGCTGAGCAATCGGGATTTTGACCGCAAACAGGTTGTCTTCTGACTGAATGATCCCTGGTGTGAGCGGATCATAGTTCACCTGATGCTGTTCAAACATCTGCTCCAGCATCGGCGTTGCCGCACTGTAGAGATACTGAATGCCCGATTGTCCCGCCAACTGCACCGCATGCCATAAAATGTTCAGCGGCAACTCCGCATCAATTTCAAGCCGGGCAGAGAAACGTGACATTTCCCAGACGATATCACTCTCATTGTTACTATTTTCAGCACCTGCGGCTGAACGGTTGCTGTCCGGATCCTGCCATGCCATTAAACGCGCACAACCACAGATACCAAACTGCGCAGTCCAGGCAATCAACCAGATCACATCGGAACGATCGAAGCGATCGTACTCCTGGCCCGGGGTACTGAGACGAGACGGAATCGACCAACCTTCACCTCTGGCAAAGACGCTGTAACGATAACTTCCTAATTCTGCCAGTAAAGATGACGGCATGTCCTTCAGCTTGGTCTGGATAATCTTCATTCATGATCCCCTGTCGCATTCCCTCGTGAGCGCCGCTCCTGACGGTTCGGGCAGGGTTGTTACCCTGGGCGCAGGGTAGACAACCGGGTGGCAATTCGAAACTACCAAATTTGGTAGTTGCATCCTCTTTCAGATTAAACCGATTGCTGCGGCATAAGAGGCAATTTGCGTTTTGTTTGGTGCATTAAATCGTTTTTGCATGTTTTTTTGGTGAAAATTAACGGTATTCTCTGAGATAGAGAGGATCAGTGATATTTCTGCCGATGTTTTTCCCTCTGCGGTCCATTTGAGAATTTCGAGTTCTCTTTCACTTAATTCCAGTTTCGTTGCCAGCATCGAAATATCATCCATTTCGATCAATGCAGCCATTGACAGCTCCGAAATATACTGGAGTTTAAGTTCAAGTTCTGTCGTTAACGCTATCATTTTAGAAGGATTGGCAGACGACAGCGATAATATACCTACGGATCTGTTTTTCGCCATCACGGAACAAGAAATACCGTGATAAATACCATGTTCTCTGGCAGCTTGCAGAACGCACTGCTCCTCGGGGAGCAGATCGCCTCCCCACAACCACATCGCTCCCGGTGAACGGCACTTCTTCATCACAGGATCGCGCTGCACTAAGTCTTCATGCAAATAATACTCAATCCACTTCTGCGGATAATTACTGTAAAAAAAAGTTTTTGGCCGGGTAAAAGGAACGGGATGACGAATAAAAAGAGCATAAAAATCGAATTCCAGCTCCCCCGCCTGTTGCTCAATTATCCTGGTAATATGAGCGGTGTTGCTTCCCGTACCAAAAGCCAATTGCATCCTGTTTCGCCAACTGAAATAGTTCTCAGATGTCATTAATGCCTCAGTCCGACAGGGAAAATCCCCGCCCTGATTATAATTGTCATTGTGAATATGGCAGTAAAAAAATGAATGAAATCGAGTAAAAATTTTAATTGTCCAGAGTGATATTTCTGAACAAAAAACAGTTTACAACGTTCAGGTATTGATCTGTTTGGGCATAAAAATCACCAGGAAAATAAGCCCAAAAAATGGACACCAGACCGATAATAACCTATGTAACATTTTGTTCTCAGTGTCGCCAACGAGATACATCGATTTATCGCACCACTCACCACAGGTGGTTAGAATAGGATTTTTCCTATAAAGATTCAATAATTTTGCCCCTTTTGTCATGGCGTTTACGCACAATAGTTTTACAGTGTTTCAGGGCTTTTTTTCAGTAAAAAAAATGTGACTCGTCCGACAAAAAGTCAAAACTTATTGATATAACTATCAATTACCTCCCTCCTGTTACCATTTGGCTTTCACGCAATAGGTTAATGACTATGTAGCAACAGCAGACAATCCCACAGTTATCACATGGGGTTAACGGCAATATGTACAATTTGCATCATCATCTTTTCGTTTTAAGTTCTGCTGCGTATTGTTATGCGAAAATACGTCTCTGCGAATACCTGCCTCCTGAAACAAGCAGCATGAGTGCATGCTCTACAAATGCATCGACTTTATGCATCATTAATTGCATCGCGCTATATCAATATTGCTCATCACTCGTTGTCTCATTTATTGTCCGCAGGTATCAGCCATCTCCACGCGCTTTCAGCGGCACAAACCAAAACCGCGCATACCGAGATGAAAATGATTGGCATGCGCCGCGTTATATTCCGGTCCTAAGGCATTACCAAACAGATGACAGCTACGGGCAAAGACGAGGTGCAACCATCGGCTGCGATCATCTCCGCCTCTCCAGTGACTCAGTACACTGATGCGTTGGCCGTTTTGTAAACGAAAACCGCTGAGGTCCCAGGCGTCAGCCGTGGCGTGCTCACTTAAGCGACCTTCTGCACGGTGATAAATATTACGACAGGCGTAGCTACCGAGGTGATCAATGCGCGTTAGTGGCGACCCCAGCTCACGAGTAGCCATGGGTTTGAGCGTTTGAGTGACCAGCATCGTGCTGCTGACCGCCAGCGTGCAGCTGCTGAGGAAGGTGCTGCTGAGGGTCACATCGCCAAAGCCCGTTATTCTGACCGGGTCAACCAACGGACAACGTCCCTGCTGTGTGCCTGGTCGGGTGTAGCTCAGATATCCCTGTGTTCGAGCCTGTTGCAGCACCGCGAAACAGGCCTCCGGGTTGGCAGCCAGTCTCTTCAGTTTATAACGTGTAACCAGCGTCGGTGCATCGGTGACCGACAATGGCGCAAAGGGATCCCAGGCGGGGGGTAAAACACGTAACAGCAGCGAACACAGCCATCCTCCGGCGAGGAGAACAGCAACCAACGTGATGAATCGCTTCAACTCCCCTCCTTTTACCCTGGCACAAAGAAGTGATGCCGGGTTTTTAAGCATATGACGCTTCGTTATCGTAGTTTAGCTGCAATTTTGCTTTATCGACCGGGATTTTACGTTAAGCTCTTGATCGCACTAACCTCAACAACATCAGACATACGAAAAGCCATCAGAGCTTTCATATCATTACCACAGGACAGGAAACCCATTAATGGTTGATCAATCAAAAGAGGCTGCTGCCTCTGAAAAAGGAGCGGACCAGCTCCAGCGCAATCTGCACAATCGCCATATTCAGCTGATCGCCATCGGCGGTGCTATCGGCACCGGTCTGTTTATGGGATCTGGAAAAACGATCAGCCTTGCCGGGCCGTCGATCATTTTCGTTTATATGATCATCGGTTTTATGCTGTTCTTTGTCATGCGCGCGATGGGCGAGCTGCTGCTCTCTAATCTTGAGTACAAATCCTTCAGCGACTTCGCCGCCGACCTGCTGGGTCCGTGGGCAGGCTATTTCACCGGCTGGACGTACTGGTTCTGTTGGGTGGTCACCGGGATTGCCGATGTCGTGGCCATCAGTTCCTATTTCCAGCTCTGGTTCCCGGACTTCTCTATCTGGATGAGCGCCCTGCTGTGCATCGTCGTTTTCCTGTCGCTCAATATTGCGACGGTGAAACTGTTCGGCGAGATGGAGTTCTGGTTTGCGATTATTAAAATCGTCGCCATTGTTGCGCTGATTGCCACCGGCATTGTGCTGGTCGCGATGCATTATCCGTCACCGGGTGGCGGTACCGCTTCCCTGAGCAACATCTGGGATCACGGCGGGATGTTCCCGAAAGGATTGAGTGGTTTCTTCGCCGGCTTCCAGATTGCGGTGTTTGCTTTTGTGGGTATCGAACTGGTCGGTACTGCGGCGGCAGAAACGCATGACCCTAAGACCGTCCTGCCACGCGCCATTAACGCCATCCCTTTACGCATCATTATGTTCTACGTTTTGTCGCTGATGGTGATTATGGCGGTGACGCCGTGGGATCAGGTGGTGGCCGATCGTAGCCCGTTTGTTGAAATGTTTATGCTGATTGGTTTACCGGCAGCGGCGAGCATCGTGAACTTTGTGGTACTGACCTCCGCGGCCTCATCGGCTAACAGCGGCATCTTCTCGACCAGCCGCATGCTTTACGGTCTGGCTCAGCAGGGTGTGGCACATCGCCGCTTTGGGTTGCTGTCACGCCGTTCGGTGCCGACCACAGGTCTGTTCTTCTCCTGCCTGTGTTTGCTGGGCGGCGTCGCGCTGATTTACCTGATCCCCAATGTGATGACGGTGTTCACGCTGGTCACGACGGTATCTGCCATTCTGTTTATGTTTGTCTGGACGATTATCCTTTGCTCTTATCTGGCCTACCGCAAGAAGCATCCGGAACGCCACGCGACATCCAGCTATAGAATGCCATTGGGCAAATTTATGTGCTGGGTGTGTATGGCCTTCTTTGCCTTTGTGCTGGTGCTGTTAACGCTGCAAGAGGATACCCGTCAGGCGCTGATGGTCACGCCACTGTGGTTTATCATTCTGGCGGTGGGATGGTTCCTGCGTCAGCGTAAATCTGCCTGATAAACAAGCAGGCCAGGTCAACCTTGCCTGCTGCATCAGAATCGTGACCACAGTTTATGCAGCGCCTGCCCCAGTGGAGGGCGCTGAACCGGCAAGCGTTCCGGTTTAAATGGCCCGTCTTGTAATGGCTCAGGGCCGAGATCAAAGGTAAAGTTGTAATTGGGTTCTTCCCCCATCCGCAGGTCAGTGATCGTAATATGATCCCCCACCCGCTTCATCGCATAAAAACCACGACTGAACCAGACCACGCGCTGAACATACCAGTTACTGCTGTACTGTTGATACAGTGCACTGCCGTTGTCATGAGGGGTAAGCGCCAGCGGCTTATCCGGGCTCAATAACGACCAAAATCCTTCCTGATAATCATCAGCCGACATCACCACCACACGCCACTGTACTGTGTTAAATGCCGTGGGCGTCACCAGCAGTCGCTCTGCGCTGACGTGCTGCTGAACCAGCTGTTGCTTCACCTCGTGAGTGACCCATGCCTGCGCCACCATGCTCCAGACGAGATACAGGCAGCTCAGACTTAAGCCCAGCGTATTCCAGCGCCGCCCGTGACGGTGTCGCCATACCAGTGCCGCTATCAGCCCGGCCAGCAAGGGCAGAGTATATAGCGGATCGATAATAAACATGCTGCCGATGGCAAAAGGACGATCGGTGAAAGGCAGCGCTAACTGCGTGCCATATATAGTGGTCAGGTCAAGAAGAGGATGAGTAATCAGCGCCAGCCACACTGCCGCCCACCAGCGTCCGAAAGCCTGCGGCTGGCGACACAGACGGCTGCACAACCCGGCAAGCAGCGGCGACGCCAGCGTCAGCCAGAACAACGCATGGCTCTCAGTGCGGTGCAGAGTCATATTGCGGATGGCATCGCCGTGATCAATAAAGACATCCAGATCGGGCAGCGTACCACAAACCGCCCCCACGACAGCCGCCTGCCATACCGGGGCTTTACGCCCCATCACGGCAACAGCGACCGATGCGCCCAATACCAATTGTGAAACGGAATCCATCATCGCTCCCTGTTAATCACGGCTCTTAGCGTACGCGGATACCTTCAATCACCATACGCTGCACATTTTCGACCGTCTGGTTGAAGAAATGCTCATCATTCAGCGTCTGCCCGGTTATCGCCTCCACCTGGGTGGCGAAGTCAGCATAGTGCTGGGTCGTGGCCCACAACATAAAGATCAGATGATCAGGCTGAACAGCGGCCAGTTTTCCCTGCAAAACCCAGGTTTCTATGATGGCCGCCTTATCTTCAACCAGATGACGCAAATCCCTCGCCAGTTCGGCTTTAAGTAACGGTGCGCCCTGCAGCATCTCCATGCAGAACAGACGTGAAGCCTGAGGGTGATCGCGTGAAACCTCCAGCTTAAGACGAATGTAATCGCGTATTGCCTCCAGAGGATGCTGATCGTGGCGCAGCGCGCGCAGCGGTGCCAGCCAGACATCCAGCAGGTCCTTCAGCACAGCAATATAAAGTTCTTCTTTAGAGGGGAAGTAGTAAAGCAGATTGGTTTTCGATACATCTGCACGTTCGGCTACCTTATCCAGGCTGGTGCCATGAATGCCGAACTGTGAGAAAAACTCCAGCGCCGCAGAGAGAATAGCGGAACGCTTTGCAGCCACCGCGCGCGAACGACGCGTCGGGGCTTTAGCCGGTAACTTATCAGTAGAATTCACCGTGACTCCATGATCCATGTGGGTTGCGGGGATAATAGCAAAACAGCTGACGCATACCTAATTAGCGCTATCCCTTAGGCATGCACTCTAATTGACCATCCTCGCCTGCTTTTTGTGCAACATTTTTTACCAAATGGTCTGAAATGGACCACTCATTCCACCAGAGTTTTACAAACAAAAAACAACTCACTGTTTTAAATAACAATTTTCAAACTGGCACAGCCTTTGCAATTTGATTCACAGCGCCGCTTCAAAGGAAACTGCAGGATGCATCGCAGCGCCGGGATTCACTCTTTCACTCAAGCAGAGGATGTCACATGAAAATTGGTGTTTTTATCCCGATCGGTAACAACGGCTGGTTAATTTCTCAAAACGCGCCGCAATACATGCCGACCTTTGAACTGAACAAAGCGATTGTGCAGAAGGCAGAGCATTATCACTTCGATTTTGCGCTCTCTATGATCAAACTGCGCGGCTTCGGTGGCAAAACCGAATTCTGGGACCATAACCTCGAGTCCTTTACTCTGATGGCAGGCCTGGCCGCCGTCACCTCGCGCATTGAAATCTATGCCACCGCCGCCACCCTGACCTTGCCTCCGGCGATTGTGGCCCGCATGGCGTCAACCATCGACTCCATCTCTAATGGCCGCTTTGGCGTCAACCTGGTGACCGGGTGGCAGAAACCCGAATACGATCAAATGGGCCTGTGGCCGGGTGATGAATACTTCTCACGCCGTTACGACTATCTGACTGAATATGTCAGCGTCCTGCGCGATCTGTGGGGCAACGGTAAGTCCGACCTGAAAGGCGAGTTCTTTACCATGAATGACTGCCGCCTCAGCCCGCAACCGCAGAAACCGATGAAGGTCATCTGCGCAGGACAGAGCGACGCAGGCATGGAATTTTCAGCCAAACACGCCGACTACAACTTCTGTTTTGGTAAGGGTGTGAATACGCCAACCGCTTTCGCCCCGACGGCGGCTCGGATGAAAAGCGCAGCCGATGCACAAGGCCGCGATGTCGGCTCCTATGTGCTGTTTATGATCATCGCTGATGAAACCGATGAGGCCGCACGCGCCAAATGGGAACATTACAAAGCCGGTGCCGATGAAGAGGCGCTGTCGTGGCTGACCACCCAAAGCCAGCAGGACAAACGATCCGGCAGCGACACCAACGTACGCCAGATGGCCGACCCGACTTCCGCCGTGAATATCAATATGGGCACCCTCGTCGGCTCCTATGCCAACGTGGCGCGGATGCTCGACGACGTTGCCACGGTGGAAGGCACCCACGGCGTGCTGCTGACCTTCGATGACTTCCTGCAAGGTATTGAGAACTTTGGCGAGCGTATCCAGCCGCTGATGCAGTGCCGTATCGATGTGATTGATGCTGCACAGGAGGTGGCATAATGAATAACAAACATGCTGTTGTGTGCACTACCGCATCCACCCTGGACGCTATCACCCTGCCCGCGCGCCCGGAAGCGATTGTCTTCCCACCGGAGCAAACGGCGCTGATCGTCGTGGATATGCAGAATGCTTATGCCACCACCGGCGGCTATCTCGATCTCGCCGGGTTTGACGTGTCGGCCACTCGCCCGGTCATCGATCAGATCAATGTGGCAGTCAAGGCTGCCCGTCAGGCCGGGATCCAGGTGATTTGGTTCCAGAATGGCTGGGACGATCAGTACGTCGAAGCCGGCGGACCCGGTTCACCGAACTGGCATAAATCGAATGCGCTGAAAACCATGCGCCAGAACCCGGAACTGCAGGGCACGTTGCTGGCAAAGGGTGGCTGGGATTATGAGCTGGTCGATCAGCTGACACCGCAGCCGGGCGATATCGTACTGCCTAAACCGCGCTATAGCGGCTTCTTTAATACTGCACTCGACAGCATGCTGCGCAGTCGGGGCATCCGTCATTTAGTGTTTACCGGCATTGCCACCAACGTATGCGTGGAGTCCACCCTGCGTGACGGTTTCTTCCTTGAATACTTCGGCATCGTCCTTGAGGACGCCACCTATCAGGCAGGCCCACTGTTTGCCCAGCAGGCCGCCCTGTTCAATATTGAAACCTTCTTTGGTTGGGTGTCTGACGTCGGCAGTTTCTGCTCGGCATTACAAACGGAACCGGCCACTGCAGCCCAGACAGCCTGACACCTGCTTTTTAAACGGAGAAAAAAACAATGCCAAAAACGATTATTACCCCACCAGGCACCAGCGTACCGATCGCCCCTTTTGTTCCGGGAACGCTGGCCGATGGCGTGGTGTATGTCTCCGGCACGCTGCCGTTCGATAAAGACAATAATGTGGTTCACGTGGGAGATGCCGCCGCGCAAACCCGCCACGTGCTGGAAACGATTAAGAGCGTGATTGAAACCGCAGGCGGCACAATGGATGACGTGACATTTAACTCCATTTTTATTACCGACTGGAGTAACTACGCTGCCGTGAACGCGGTGTACGCAGACTATTTTCCCGGCGAAAAGCCCGCCCGCTTCTGCATTCAGTGCGGACTGGTGAAACCCGATGCGCTGATTGAAATCGCCAGCGTGGCGCATATCGGTAAATAAGGAGTGACTCATGCATATTGAGCTGTCAGGCCGCGATGAACCCGGGGCCAGAACCGTAGTGTTATCTGCCGGACTGGGCGGACTGGGGAGTTTCTGGTTGCCGCAAATGAATGCGCTACGCGCGGCATTTCGCGTGGTGGTTTACGACCAGCGCGGCACCGGAAAAAGTCCGGATACGCTGCCTGAAGGCTACAGTATGTCGCAGATGGCCAGTGAGCTGGCGATGCTGCTGGAACAGCACAATATTATGCAGTTCGATATAGTTGGCCATGCGCTCGGTGGCATGGTTGCCCTACAGCTGGCACTCGACTACCCCGAACGTGTGTCGCGGCTGGTGCTGGTTAACGGCTGGTTACAACTGGATGCACACACCCGTCGCTGTTTCCGCGTACGCCAGGATCTGCTGCTTAATGTCGGGGTCGAGGCTTATGTTCGTGCCCAGCCACTGTTTCTTTATCCCGCTGACTGGCTGTCGGAACATCAGGCACGTATTGAAGCTGAAGATACGCTGCATACGGCGCATTTTCAGGGTATGGATAACTTGCTCAAGCGCCTGCATGCGCTGATGGCCTGCGACTACAGTTCTCATGCCGCGCAGATTACCCAGCCCGTGCTGTTGCTCTGTTCACGCGACGACCTGCTGGTGCCATGGACCTGTTCCGAACAACTGCTGGCAGCATTGCCGCACGCCACCCTGCAACGCATGAACTGGGGTGGCCACGCTATGAGTGTCACCGACGCTTCCACCTTTAATCACCTGCTGATGGGCTGGCTGCAAGATGACAGCCTGGCCGCGAATACCGCTGATATGGAGCCACTATGGCAGAAACCTTGAATACCCTGGCACCCACCCCGCCTGTCACCGGCGTGGAAAAGCAACAATTCCGCGATGCGATGGCACGCCTGGGTGCCGCCGTCAATATTATCACCACCGATGGCCCTGCCGGACGTGCCGGATTTACTGCCTCGGCGGTGTGTAGCGTCACCGACACGCCACCGACGCTGCTGGTGTGCCTGAACCGTTCCGCATCGGTGTATGAGACCTTCAGAGAAAACAGACAGCTTTGCGTGAATACGCTGGCGTCCGGTCATGAAGCGCTATCTAACCTGTTTGGCGGTAAAACGCCGATGGCCGAGCGATTTATCGCCGCTGACTGGTCAACGCAGGTCACCGGATCGCCGATCCTCAGCGGCGCACTGGTGTCGTTTGACTGTCTGGTGACACAGGTGATGAGCGTCGGCACCCACGATATTTTAGTGTGCGAGGCACAGGCACTGGTGTTCAGCGACAGCAATCATGGCCTGATCTATTTCGATCGTGGCTACCACCCGTTACCACAACGTAGTTTCTGATCCCGGGCTTTACTCGCCGGTCAATGCAGTGCTCACACTCTGGAGATAACGATGGCAGGTTCCTGGTTCCCTCAATGGTCGAAAACGACGGCGTCGACAACCGGTATTGTCGCGCCTGATGAAACACTGCCCCTCGGGCAAACGGTAGTGATGGGCCTGCAGCACGCGGTCGCCATGTTTGGTGCCACCGTGCTGATGCCTTTGCTGATGGGGCTGGACCCGAACCTGTCGATCCTGATGTCGGGCGTGGGTACGTTGCTGTTCTTCCTGATCACCGGAGGCCGCGTACCCAGTTATCTGGGCTCCAGCGCGGCGTTTGTGGGCGTGGTGATCGCCGTGACGGGCTTTAGCGGTCAGGGACTGAACCCGAACCTCAGCGTGGCGCTGGGTGGCATCATTGCCTGCGGTCTGGTTTACACCCTGATCGGTTTTGTGGTGATGAAAGCAGGCACCCGCTGGATAGAAAAATTGATGCCGCCCGTGGTGACGGGTGCCGTTGTCATGGCGATTGGTCTGAACCTGGCACCGATTGCCGTGCGCGGCGTTTCAGCCTCGATGTTCGATAGCTGGATGGCAGTCATGACTGTGTTGTGTATCGGCGTGGTCGCGGTATTCACCCGCGGCATGGTGCAGCGCCTGCTGATCCTCGTTGGGCTGATTGTCGCTTGGGCAATCTATGCGCTGCTGACCAACGGCTTTGGATTAGGGAAACCCGTCGACTTCAGCCTGCTGGCGAATGCCCCCTGGTTTGGCATGCCGCTGATCACCAGCCCGACGTTCAGTACTCAGGCCATGGTGATGATTGCGCCGGTGGCGGTCATTCTTGTGGCCGAGAACCTCGGACATATCAAGGCCGTAGCCGGTATGACCGGACGCAATCTTGACCCTTATATGGGCCGGGCATTTGTCGGTGACGGGGTGGCAACGATGTTATCCGGCGGCGTTGGCGGCAGCGGCGTCACCACTTACGCGGAAAATATCGGCGTGATGGCGGTGACGAAAGTTTACTCCACGCTGGTCTTTGTCGCCGCGGCTCTGATTGCCATGGTACTGGGCTTCTCACCCAAATTTGGCGCTCTGATTCATACCATCCCGGGGCCTGTTATTGGCGGCGCATCAATCGTTGTGTTTGGTTTGATTGCGGTAGCCGGTGCTCGCATTTGGGTACAGAACAATGTCGATCTCAGCCAGAATGGTAATCTGATTATGGTTGCCGTGACACTGGTACTGGGTGCGGGAGATTTCGCACTAAAAATCGGCAGCTTTACGCTCGGTGGGATCGGTACGGCAACGTTTGGGGCGATTTTACTGAACGCCCTACTCAGCCATAAACGCGCCGCCGCACTCAGCGGCAGTAGTGTAGTGCGTCAGGATCATTAATCCCTCTGTACGAATGTGCGGGTCGGGCATGCCCGACCCCTACGAAACAATTCGGTCCACATGTCCCATCCACAGCTGAACACTTCATTCATCTCGTAGAGATGAGGCATGCCATCCGTTTTACGCAGGCTTTTCAGGGGCCGCTTTTCTCCGTTTCAGCTTCAGCTCACTGATCAGCACGCCCAGTACGATCAGTGCCCCGCCCAGCAGGGCGATAGCCGGCAATCGCTCCCCGGCAATACGCCCGACAATCCCGGCCCAAACCGGCTCACCCGCATAGATGACCGTGGCTCGCGTTGGCGACACGCTGCGCTGCGCCCAGTTCATCGTCACCTGGATCAGTGCGCTGGCGATGCCCAGTCCGATGGCGCTGTAGAGAAGATAAGGACTGAACGGCGGCACCGACTCACCATTCGGAACCATCATCACAAAGCCAAAAAGGGAAGCCGCCGCCAGCTGGATCACGGTGACTCGCTGCACATTGACGTTTCCTGCACTGGCGCTGATCAGGATGATCTCCGCCGCGATGGCCAGCGTGCTCAACAACGTGGCAATCTCTCCGGCGTTGAACGCCATCTCACCGCTTTCCGGCCCCGCCAACAGCAGCAGACCGCCAAAAGCCAGCACGATACCCACCCACGACATCAGCCCGGGCATTCTGCCAAGAAAAACCCACTGTAACAGCGGCACCAGCGGCACATAGAGCGCCGTGATAAACGCTGATTTGCTGCTGGTAATCGTCTGCATGCCGTAGGTTTGCAAACCATAGCCAAGGCCAATCGCCAGACCAATCAGCGCCCCCGCTTTCACCTCATACCAGGTGACACCCCGCAGAACCCGCCATGAAATCAGCCCGAGCAACACGGCCGCTGTAGCAAAGCGCACGCCGATAAAAAAGAAGGGGCCGCTGACCGTCATGGCATGATGCACGGCGAGGAAGGTGCCGCCCCAGACCATCGTGATCAGGATCAGCACCCCTTCCTGGGGGTTCACTGCAAATTTATAACGTGATAAAAAACCGGACATTGGCGCACTCTGCTGGAAATTTGGCGTCAGTGTGCTGCGTTCGCTGCGGGGGGTCAAGCGTTGAAAATGGGGGGATGTTTATGCCGCCGGAGAACCCGGCGGCGGGCGGCATGGCTGCTTAGTTACCGTCATCGGTCTTACTTTTGCTCCCGCGACTGTTGCGGCCACCTTTTTCTCCTGCCAGAGAGGCGCGCTGAGGATCGTTCTTAAAATTCCCCCCGCTGACCTTGCCGCCTTTACGCCCGGCTTCTGATGCTCTTTGACGGTCTTCAGCGAAATTTCCAGATCCACCACGATGTTCTGCCATTTCTTACCTCCGAATAGTTAAGACATCATACTGCATTGTGCCCGTGCTCAGCTGGCGTTTCCCGGCAACAATGGCGGCAAACGCTGGCCTGCCGCGTTGTTAAGCATAGTGTATTCAACTAAGGATGCATCGCTGACTCGCCATTTCCTGTGCCAGATAGCCCCGAATGCACTGATTTATCCCCTTAATTTTTATTAATGCATTGTGGCAAAAAATGTGAACGCGCTGTTTTTTTAAGCAAACATTGATTGCACCACGAGCAGGCAACGCGCACTCTTCTATACTGACGAATCAGGCATTGAACGGACAACATCAACCACAGGAGAGCGTTATGGCAACACAACAATCGAAAGCGCATCACGTTGGCGAGTGGGCAAGTCTGCGCGGAACGTCACCCGAAATCGCCGAAGCTATCTTTGAGGTCGCGAATTACGATGAGCGTCTGGCCGAAGCTATCTGGCAGCAACAGGGTAGCGATGAGGTCCTGCTGCGCGCCTTTGATAAGACCGGTGCAGATGTGCTCACCTGGGATAATAAGGTGGTTGAGCGCAGGAACGTCTGATACCCCATCGGCGGGTATCTGCGCCCGCCGTTTCAACGCTTACATTTTGCAACTGAGACTCCTCTGAGAACCCACCAACCTGCCGTCATGTCGTCTACGCTTAATGCTGGGTTGACATACTGACAGCCAGAACCCGGCTGATTACTGACACTATCCAAAGGAGGCGTAATGCCGTACCAGACGATTAATCCCGCAAGTAATAAGCTGATCAAGTCCTGGCCTGACCATAGCGACAGCCAGATTGAAAAGGCGCTGGCCACCGCCGATGCGCTGTATCACTCTGACTGGTCCAAAGGCGATCTCCAGCCCCGAGTGCAAGTGCTGAAAAAACTGGCAGATTTGATTGATAGCCGTGTTGACGAACTGGCCGAAGCGGCCAGTATTGAGATGGGAAAACTGATTGAGCAAAGTCGCGGTGAAGTGCAACTCTGTGCACAGATTGCCCGCTACTATGCCGAGAATGCCGGGCGTTTTCTTGCGCCAACGCCCTACCCCAGTGAACTTGGCGAGGCCTGGGTAGAGAACCATCCGATTGGCGTTCTGGTGGCCGTTGAGCCCTGGAACTTCCCGTTTTATCAGCTAATGCGTGTGCTGGCGCCTAACCTCGCTGCCGGAAACCCGGTACTGGCAAAACATGCGCAAAATGTTCCGCACTGTGCCGTGTTATTCGAGGCTCTGGTGACCGAAGCCGGTGCGCCAGCGGGGGCGTGGACCAATATCTTCGCCAGTAACGATCAGGTGGCAGCGCTGATCGCTGATGACCGTGTGCAGGGTGCCGCTCTCACCGGTTCCGAGCGTGCAGGCAGCGCAGTGGCACAGCAGGCGGGGAAATATCTGAAAAAGACCACGCTCGAACTGGGCGGCAACGATGTGTTTGTGGTACTGGACGACAGCGACCTGGAGAAAGCCGTGAAGGCCGGTGTTGGTGCCCGCCTGAGCAACTGCGGCCAGGTGTGTACCGCCGCCAAACGCTTCCTGGTGCATGAGAAGGTGGCCGATCGCTTCCTGGAAAAAATGACCGAGGCATTTAAGGCGGTGAAAATTGGCGATCCCCTTGATGCCAGCACCACTCTCGGCCCACTCTCCTCCGCTGAGGCACGCGATCGTCTGCATAAGCAGGTTCAGCAGGCGAAAGAGAAAGGCGCTAACGTGCTGCTCGGTGGTGCGCCCGTACCGGGTGACGGCTGTTTCTATCAGCCCACCATCCTGACCGGCATCACACGCGACAATCCGGCGTACTTTGAAGAGTTCTTCGGACCGGTGGCTCAGATCTATGTGGTGAAAAATGACGATGACGTGGTGAAACTGGCCAATGATTCGCACTACGGACTGGGTGGCGCCGTGTTCACGAAAGATATCGCCCGTGGCAAAGCACTGGCTTCGCGGATTGAAACCGGGATGGTGTACATCAACTCGTCGAGCAATACCGCGGCAGAACTGCCCTTCGGGGGCGTGAAACGGTCAGGATATGGTCGTGAACTTTCCGACCTCGGCATTAAAGAGTTTGTGAACCAGAAACTGGTGGTGATCAGTAAGGATTAAGGATGTGTCGGGAGTCGTCTTCTTTAGCCGCCCCGCTCATCAAAATATCGCCATTAAAAAAGGGGCGACCTGTTAACCAGGTCGCCCCTTTTCATCTCTGAACGTGGGGAGACGTCAATGCCTCCCCCCAGATCAGTTAGCTGCAGGTTTCGCGTCTGGCGCGCTTTCTGCTTTTGCTTTGTCCGCTTTCGCTTTATCCGCTGCGGCTTTATCGGCAGCCGCTTTGTCTGCGGAGGCTTTGTCTGCTGCCGCTTTATCTTTTGCGGCCTGTTCAGCGGCGGCCTTATCTGCAGCGGCTTTCTCTTTCGCTGCTTTATCTGCAGCGGCTTTATCAGCAGCCGCTTTCTCCGCAGAGGCTTTGGCCTGAGCCGCTTTATCCGCTGCGGCCTGGTCTGCGGCCGCTTTGTCCGCCAGTGTCTTATTGACGACGGCTTTTTCGTCAGCCGGTTTGGTCGCCGGGGTAGCTGGCGCAGCAGCCGGTGCCTGTTCAGCCACCTGTAACGGCGTTCCCTGCAACGACTTGTTCAGAACCTGAGTGAACTGATCCCATGAACAGAAACCGTTAGCATCGGTCGGACAACCAGCCATTTGCAGAGTGACACGCTTCGGTGGGTTATCCAGGGACAGAGCTTCCGCATCACGCAGCTGGCTGGACGTCTGGTAGACGTATTCCACCTTCACCAGCTCACGGTCATTCTTCTTATCATGCCAGCGCTGGAACTGCACCATACCGCCAATCGGCGTTTGCTCGTTTTGTCCTGGCAGATCATAAGGTTTGAAATCAAGGGCTGTCAGCAGTGACGCGATATTCGAATCATGGCCAACCATTAAGGTTACTTTAGGCGCAGTGGCTTGATCCTGATCGACCAGCAAGCTGCGGATGTAGTCCACCAGCGGGGCAGCCACTTCACGTGCGACAATCGGAGAGGTGAACAGCGTGTCCTGATAACCATTTTTGATCGCCGCCAGTTCTTTCCACTGCTCAGGCGTTTTGATCTGCCCCCAGGCGACCTGCTCCATCGGGAAGCCTTCGTAATATTGTAGGGTGAAGGCATCAACCAGTGAGTTCCCCACCTTCAGCGGGCCAGACACATTCGGTTCTTTACCGTTATCGGCACTGAATTTGTTCTGGTTATCGCTGGAAAGATCACACTGCTTTTTACCGTCACAGGCAGGTGAATTTTTATAGTCGATGATTTTTTCCAGACGCTGGAAAGCGGGTTTCAATGCCAGCTTCTCGCCTTCGCCGTTAATCGCGGTCAGCGCCTGTTTGTTAAAATCTTCACTGCCGTTGGTGATCACCGGATTAAACACCGGGTCCATCGATCCCATCTCATCCTGATGAGAAACGGCAACATCACAGCCAGGGAAAGCCCCCGCCACGAAGAACTGGGCGGTAGCAACGGTGCGTTGCAGGCTGTTTGCATAAGCATAGACGTCATCAGGTGCCGGACACTCACCGTCTTTTACCAAGCCCTGCTGTGCCAGCCATTCACGGGTATAGCGCCCCATATACACTTCCAGCACGCCGCCTTTGGTGGTCAGCTGTCCACCCGCTACATCCCACTTCGGCCAGGCTTTTTTTGTCGCCTGTGCCAGTACGCTGCCGTTATCCGCTAAGGGAGCACGCAGATTGTGGCGGCTCATCATCAGCACTTGTTCCAGCTGGTAATCACTATCAGCAGCCCAGGCAGGAACCCCGGAAAGTGCGGAGCAAACGGCTAACGCACAAAGACTATACTTGTTGATCATGTGTGTATTCCATTGATTCAAAGGGGTAAACTGGCTGACTGGCCTAACATGCAGCGCAGAAATAAATCAGCGCATCGGCACTGACTCACCACAACCGCTCTCCAGAGTACAAGCCAGATGCTCATAGAAAGATGAATAGTGAGAATATAGCAGACTCTGCACCCGGCGGTTTAGTGGCTTCAGGAGTTTGAAAAGAAACAAGATGTTTTTAGGAATGATCTAATCGCCCACCCGTGAAGAAAATAACAGGAAGCCGGGGAAAACAGAAGGGTGTTCGTCCCGGTACGCCCTGTTTCTTATGGCTCAGAGGTATTCCACCGTAAACAGTACCTGAGCCTGAAAGCTGCCGCTGCTCACCACCGCTGCACGTCCTTTCAGTACCGAGGAAAAACGGAGCTGATTATCGCCGTTATTAATGCGCTGCCATGCAACAGGCTGGTTATTGAATACCTGCTGCCCGAAGCGGTCACGAACGGCAATACCCACGGTAGTGTTACCCTGCCCGACCGAAAATAAACCGTCAGGAAACGCCGTACCCTGGAAAGTCACGCGTACCCGATTTTTCAGCGAGGTACTGCAGCGCAGCAGATCCAGCGAAAAGTCCACCGCTGCGGACTCATGCCCGTTCTGCAGCGCAGATGCACTGACATCACCAAAGTTGACCTGGATATTATCGGCCCCCGGAGAGATAGAGCATGGGGCATCCACCACCACGCCAGAAATATTAATTTTTCCATAGCCGTTATCCGCGCCTTCACAGCTAAAAGCAACCGCCAGGCACAACCACGCTGACCCGTATCGTGTCATGATCGTTCCCCTTCTGATAATGAGGAATAAAATAACCAGTGATAAAGTTCCAGATTTTTTTGCATCCCCAGTTTCAACATCACCGAACGTTTGTAAGTACTGATGGTTTTAGGATGTAAAGCCATGCTGGCTGCAATCTGGCGCGGTGTTAAGCTGCTGCGCAAATGTGCAATGAGCATTTTCTCGCGTGGCGTAAGGACATCTTCTTTGACCGCCCGCGGGTCGATAAGGGTAATCAGCCGATTTTTATCCGGTATCAGTTGCTTAAACACCTTGCCCAGTTGTTCCAGTGACTGCCTGGGGTGAAGATGCCGTGTGGGGTAACGTTGCAGGCCTGGCGGTAATCCTCTGCAGCTTTCTTCAAACGAATGATGAACCACGACTAGCTGGCTTTCTGCTGTCATCATCCGCCCGAACTGCAGCGAGGCACAGAGTGAAACGGCATCCAGTCCCGTCAGTAACAGGTCCACTTTTTTGACCGGCCTGGTCGATAGCCTCCTGACAGTATGCGGATACTGAGACTGTAGAAAGCGCAGAACCCCCTCGACAAAGAAACGGTCATGATCGAACATTACCAGCGTTAAACAGCGTGGATCGGACATCTTTTCTCCTTGACCCGAATAGCAACTGGCTTTATTGCAGACTCATTACCAATACCGCCGTGGCGTTGAATGGCCCGGTAGCCACCGCCGCATTGGAGGATCTGAGCAGCACGAAGCTGAAATCATCGCCGCCCACACCATGGGTAATCCGGCTACTGATGCTGTCGAACGGACGGACCAGTTTGCCCTGATGGTAAATCTGTACCGCCAGGTCAGGATTGGTGGTTTTAATCGCGTTGCCCGAGAAGCTGCTGACATCCGCTGATAGCGTCATTTTTATCGGCCAGCTACTGGTATCTTTACACTGATAGGGAATGTGCACTTCACGGCGGAACGGCGACAGGGTCGCGCTCTGGCTTAACTGATTACGCGCGATATAGCCAAAACTCACATCAATATCCTGCCCGTTGTTGATCGCACAGGTACCGGAGGTGTAGTAAGCATCATTGGCAGCAATCACCCGCCAGTTAGCGGTAAACACGCCGCCGGCGGGCGCGCTCCATTTATACATCTGCATACTGGCCACAACGGTACCGGCCTTGATATACACGCCGCGCCCTGGATTATCTTTCAACTGATAGAACGCTTTAACCTGCAGATCATGCCAGTTACCATCGCGCAGCTCATAAATCGTCAGCGCTGAGGTTATCGGGTTGAGATAGCGCTTACCGTTAATCTCCAGACCGCTGTTGAAAGAGGCATCCAGCGAGGTTTGATAGGTCCCGGCATTGATGCGCATATAGTCGACGTAGCGGGCAGGGATGGTGTTTTGACAGGTAAAGTATTGGGACAGATCGAACACCACTACGTCACCGATCATAATTTCCGGCGACAGGTTAACGGTGACATCAATATTGCGCTGTCCGACAGCATCAAACGCTTTACCATCGCGTTTATCAATGCAGGAGAAGGCCAGCGCCTTTAGCGGCAGCAGCATTACGATCAGCCAGAGCATCAAACGTTTCATGCTTGTGTGATGACCTTACAGGTCATCCCATGGCAGCGGAATATCAGGCTGGATCGGCCACCAAAATCATTGACGTATTGGAGTACCGGCGCGTCCCCCAACGCAGCGGGGCTGACATTCAGCTCCACGTCAGCACGCGGGGCAACCATCACCGGGGTGAAGTCCTTAAGAGGCTCCTCTCCCTTGCCGTGGCTGGCTTCAATAATCGTGATGTAGTAACCCGTGGGATTGTGCAAACGGTAGCGCCCTCCTTTGCGGACCAGCTGCACCTGCTGTTGAATCGGTGAGGCATATTGCGCGGACGAAATCTGCAGCGCCTCCGGGCGATAGAATAATTTTATTTTCGTCTGCAACGCGATTTGCAGCGTATTTGGCTGATCGGAGCGCGGTGGAATTTCGCGCAGGTTAAAATAAAATAACGTTTCTTTATCCTGGGAAAGTAAATTCACCGAAGAAAGCGACTGTATCTTTATCTGGCTTTTATCACCGGCCTCTATGCGCTGTACTGGCGGCAGTACCGTTAACGGTGAATTCACTTTTTCACCTTGTTCATTCTCAATCCAGCCCTGAGCAAGATAAGGAAGCCGGGGATTTTCATTGGCAATGGTCAGGCTGACCGACGGGTTTCCTGCATCCAAAATAATACGGGTACGATCGAGAGAAAGAGCCGCCTGCGACCAGGATGAAAAAAAGACTATACCGGCGGCAAGGGTATTCAGCACCCCCGTGCTTGTTGACTGTTTCATTACATTTATTCCTTGATTTGATTCTGGGGCTTACCCGACATCGCGTGGTCGCCGATACACGGCAGTAGAAGATTATCCAGCCTGTCTTTATTCAATAGCGGCAGCGTAATCTGGCACTGTTGTCTGCCATCCCAGGAGACGCTCAAATGTTCTCCTGACTGCATGCCACTGAGATAAACGCTGCCGCCATCCGCCACCAACCCCACCGCCTGCTGACGGGCATTCATCACCTGTGCTCCGAACGGCGGGGATGTCCCCTCTTCCAGACGGATAACGGCCATCGCTTTCAATCCCGCCAGTACCGGAAAATGACGATAACCAATCGCCCCTTCGGTGAGCGTGGCGTGCACAATGGATGAGGTAACTTCGGCGTTTTCCGGCAGTTTATTAATATCAATGCCCACCTGATTTCGGTAATAGCTGCTGATATCGGAAATCACTAATTTCCCGCGACTATTGCTGTAAACAATTCCGCCGTTGGCCCGCACTGGAATATTGGCAACACCGTCAGTATCCAGTAATAAACGCGTTCCCCCAGGAGAGTTCTGACGGTGCGCCGCTACCCCTTTTGCTGTCGCGGTTATTCCACCTTTCAACGAGGCGCCAAAGGCCTGATAATTATCTTGCTGCACATTGACGCTTCCGGTTAGCTGTGCACTACTGCCATCATGCAGATAATATCCGGACAGGGTATTACTGCTATTGGTGGTTCCGGCACTGAGACTGTAACTGTCGTTATTATTTATCTGGTTGTAATAATTAACCTGCTGGCTGTTATTATTGCGCCCACTCGAACCGCTATAGCTGAGAGTGCCCTGATGACCAATAGGTAATGATAAAGAGAGATAAAGCCCTTTATCACTCAGTTGGTTATAACGGTTCTGCCAGGCAGAGAATGAAAGGCTGGCATTTTTCCACTGCAGAATGTCGAAGTAGCGCGACAATGCCAGGCTATAGCGTTCGCTTTCCGGCCTGTCCCAATAGGTTTGACGGTTGTAACTGAGCTGTGCGCTGGTTCCCAGTGCCCGCAAATCCTGAGCCAGCGTGACGGTGTACATTTCACGGCTGTTGCTTTGCCCGTTACCGTGACGTTCGGCATCGAGAAATGCATCCATCGTCATAAACTCGCGTTCAGAAAAGCGATAGCCGGCAAAGGTGACCTGACTGCCATAATCGTCAAAGCGTTTGGAATAGCTCAGTCGGTATGAATTACCCTGACGGGTATCTCCCCACGGAAGTCGGGCCACCGAATGAGTCACGTCAAAAGACATGGCACCGAACACCAGCAGATCGCGACCAATCCCGCTGGCAAGCGCCTGATAGTGCTCACTGCCGATCGCTCCGCCATACAGCGACCAGCCGTTATTCACTCCCCAGGAGAATTCGCCGCTGGCAAACTGCGGCCCACTCATACTGTGCTGCCCGTTTATCGGCTGCCCCAGCGCCATTTTGTAACGCAACTGTCCGGGACGCGTCAGATAGGGGATCGTCGCGGTGTTAAGGGTGAAAGTCTGAACCGACCCATCCTCTTCTTCGATACGAACCTGTAATTCCCCCAGCACTGAATCATCAATATCCTGGATGCGGAACGGCCCTGCGGCCACCTGAGTCTGATAAAGGACACGTCCCTGATGCATCACGACGACTCTGGCGTGGGTACGCGCCACACCGGTAATTTCCGGTGCGTAGCCACGGAGGTTGGGAGGTAACATATTGTCATCGGTGATCAGGCTGACACCAGCAAAGCGGAAGCTGTCGAAAATATCAGAGACCAGATAGTCCTCACCGACTACCAGCCTGGCTCCGCTTTCCGGCAGCGCGCGTGAGGCAGAGTAACGCGTCCAGTCGAAGGTATTGCGCGTAGTACCATTGAGTGTGTCGCGACGCCCCTGCCAGTCTGCACGTAGCCGCCAGGGACCGAGATTGGCACCGGCGACGCCTGTTCCGGCGGTGGTTCGCTGCTCACCGGCATGAGGGGTAAAACGGACCTGGCTATTCAGGTTGTAATCAAACAGCACGCCTGGGATCCCCTCATCCCAACGCGAGGGAGGATCCCAGTTGGCGGACTGATAGTTGAGGAATGCCTGTGGCACACTAATCGCCAGCGTTGTGGTGGAAAGATCGCCCCTTGCCTGCATTCCTTTCAGGCTGCGAATATCGAGGCACTGCCCCTCATGCCACCACTTCAACGTACTGACAGATTCGGATCGCAGCCCCAGCTCGCTGACGAGTTGCGCATCAAGGCAGGGCAGGCTCGTCTCAGGATGGTCTTCCGCTAAATAAAAATTGATGGCGCGTTCTGCCAGCGGATCGTTATTCAGACGGATATTCATGGGGTAACGACCCGGCATGATGTAGCCCTTATGGGTAAAATTCGATACATCAATATTCTGACGGTCTTCCACATCAAACAGATCGGTATTGAACTGAATATCATCAGCATGAACACGACCACCCCATACCGCCAACCCCAGAAAAATGGAAATAGCCAATATCCCTGGAAATTTTATTTTTAATGTTACTTTTTCCATAATTAAGCAGGCGGAGGATCCGTTTTCGTCTGATAAACAAATAAATAGCGTCCGGGATCCCGGACGCCATGTTCATCCGGCAAAAAGGATATCAGGGATAAGCCAGGGTGAAATTTGTGACCGCGGTGAATGCACCCGTGCCTACAGCAACAGGTTCATCGGTTGTACCATCACCTTTCAGTGCTGCGGTGAATTGCAGAGTGTTCGCACCACCATTAATATTCTGTGCTGTAGTTGCTGTACCCAGCTCGATTTTCTTGCCGCTACCATCGCGCAAAAGAATACTGGCACCGCTTGCTTCTCCGGTAATACCCAGTCGGCCATCCACACCGGATTTACCGGTAAAGGTCGCGGTTACCGTTTTTTTCGTGCTGTTATCGCAGTTCTGTAAATCAATGGTAAAAGGGATCGCAGTCTGCTCTCCGCCGTTAGCCAGCAATGTATTCGACACCTGCCCCAAAGGGATTTTCTGGTCGTCAACATTGGGTGCAATTGAGCAAGGTGCATTGACGATTGAACCGTAAAAAGTAATTTTACCACTTCCTTCATCGGCGGCATTAACTGCACCTGACGCTGCGATAGTGAAAAGTGAAATAGCAGCGATTTTTTTAATTTCCATTTAGATATCCTTGAGTTTTATCTGTCTTGCAGAATGATCCATCCTCACAAAAGCTCCGGCTTTAGTTTACTTAAATGACAGCCAGACTCATCTCGGGTATTCCGTTGTGAAGTGCCGCAATACTAATCCGATCTTTCATCAAGTCACTGTCCATTTTTGTTGTTAATTTAAAAACCTTAAAAAACATAAAGTTAAATATATTATTAACATTGTGATAGCATTTTTAAGTGGAGCGATATATTCAACAACAACTAAACACATGTAAAACAAGGTGTTTATTATCCAGCTATCGAATCCATAGAGAAAAACGCAAAGCAAAATATCTTACTTGGTTGACACAATCACCTGTGGCAAATAAGATAATTCTTACCAATTTTAAAATAAGAAAATAAGATATTTACGTATGCCTTTTGTTAGTAGGAAGAAGTTAGCGCTGGAAGTTAAGCTAAAAAGTATGTCCAGGGAATTCAGGGAGAGGAGTAAGATTGATGATGCCATTCAATGCCACTATGATCTTTTACTTAAACAGTACTTAACTAATCCGCTCTATTTCAAGACTCTGTTCAAGGCAAACAGATTTATTGTCGGCTCAGCCATATTAGGTATTTACTACACACGTTCAGGTAGTACGTTTAAAGACATTAAACGATTTTGTATTGGAAATGACCTGTTTAGCAGTAATTCACTGGATTCTTTTTTGCTTTTTTTGCGCGTGGGGGGAAGACTGGAGGTTTATCGCGATGCAAAAGATAAACGTAAGCTCAACTATAAACCGACAACGAAAGCGCTGGCAGAAACCCGGCGCATGATTAACACGATGCTGATTCCTTGTGCCATGTTGATAGATGATTTTGATTTGAACTTTTATCAAAAACATCCAAATTTTGTGCCGGAATTCTTCCGCACTTACTCAGAGATCACCCTGAATCGGTTATTTCTGCATGATTTGGTGCCAGGCAGCGGCGAGTTTTTGAGTCGGGATGGCGGTCATATGATTATGTTTAATATCTATCTTGAGAGCATCAAACAGAAATCACCGATCATTCATTACAATATTCTCAAAGCCGCTTTTTTCTGTGGCGTCTCAAGGTCACATATTCGGCGCTGCCTACAGGCAGCAGAGCAGGTCAATCTGCTGAAGATACAGGACGAGTCACAGCAACTCGCACTTTCTCAGGAATTTATTGATATGGTAAAAGATTATTTTTGTATTTATCTGGCGACTGTTGAACACGGGTTATCTGGGATGCGATAAAACGAAAAACCCCGCGCTGTTGCCAGCACGGGGTCAGAATGGATGGTGGAAGCGTAGAGATTCGAACTCTAGAACGGTTTCCCGTCGCCGGTTTTCAAGACCGGTGCCTTCAGCCACTCGGCCACGCTTCCACACGGTTATCAGCTTTGCTTGAGAAGACTCTCGCTAACTGATGGAGCGCAGTATAGGAGATGTTTTTCACTTTGCCAACACTATTTTTCGCTACTTTGTTGATTTTGTGAGCATTTATGATTGTTTGCTGTAAATTTCAGCAATAGAGATCAAAAAGGAGAAAAAAGCCGCAGCAGCACATCACCCGCTTTTTTATTTCGCGCATAGCAAAACGGGCCAGCTTACGCTGACCCGTTGGATTTGATGGTGGAAGCGTAGAGATTCGAACTCTAGAACGGTTTCCCGTCGCCGGTTTTCAAGACCGGTGCCTTCAGCCACTCGGCCACGCTTCCACAATGGGGCGCACTATAAACATCCCTGTTCTGCTTGTAAAGTGAGTTTTGTATCAACTGCCAAAAAAAAAGCCTCAAACGGTTTGATTGTCGCTAATATCGCCATCTTGTTTAAAGAATCAGCGGATTAGCGCGTAAAGAAGGGTAAAACGCCTTTCCCCACCGCCATCTGCTCCTTATTCTGCATGATAGTCTGAGTCTTACTTTCGTGACCCTAAGAGGTGATTTATGGATCGCATTGTTTCGTCCACGCGCGACAGCTCGTTACTGAGCACGCACACAGTCCTGCGTAATACTTATTTTCTGCTCGGCCTGACCTTAGCGTTCTCAGCGGTGACTGCCACGCTAAGTACTGTGTACGCGCTGCCGGCACCCGGTTTAATACTGATGCTGGTCGGCTTTTATGGTCTGATGTTCCTGACCCATCGCCTGGCTAACAGCCCGGCGGGTATTCTGGCGGCCTTTGCCTTTACCGGTTTCCTGGGTTATTGCCTGGGCCCAATCCTGAACAGCTTCCTGTCTGCTGGAATGGGTGATGTGATCGGGCTGGCATTAGGGGGCACAGCATTAGTCTTCTTCTGCTGTTCAGCCTATGTGCTGACCACCCGTAAGGACATGTCTTTCCTTTCCGGGATGCTGATGGCGGGCTTTGTGGTGCTGTTGATTGCCGTCGTGGCCAATATCTTCCTTAACATCCCTGCCCTGCATATGGCGATCAGCGTGCTGTTTGTGCTGTTCTCTACCGGGGCCATTCTGTGGGAAACCAGCAACATCATTCACGGTGGCGAAACCAACTATATCCGCGCCACCGTCAGTCTGTATGTTTCTATCTACAACATCTTTGTCAGTCTGCTGAGCCTGCTGGGTATGTCACGCAGCAACTAAGTCATACGAACAACGTTATTAAAGCCCCGCACTGCGGGGCTTTATTTTTGCTGGGCCAAAAGTTTGGTAAACTGATCGCCGATTTTTAGTGTGAGGCAATGACAGTGCAGTTTGACGGGAAAGAGATTGAACGTGACGCTCAGGGATATTTGAAATCTACTGCCGCGTGGAGCGAAGGGCTGGCCCCGCTGTTAGCCGCAGAGGAAGGGATTGAATTAAGTGAGGCCCACTGGGAGGTGGTGCACTTTGTGCGCGCCTTCTATCTGGAGTTCAATACCTCCCCGGCGGTGAGAATGCTGGTGAAAGCGATGGCACAAAAGTACGGCGAAGAGAAAGGTAACAGCCGCTATCTGTTCCGACTGTTCCCAAAAGGCCCTGCGAAGCAGGCAACAAAAATTGCCGGACTACCAAAACCTGCCAAGTGCCTGTAAACATTAAATCGTGCTAAATCCGTGCGGAAGGTGTGCGGGATGGTGTGGCTCCGCCAGCACCTTCTCCACGCGGGCGCTGCGTGGCCCACCTGCTTTTAGCCACGCCAGCAGGGCCTCAACCTGCTGCGCCTCACCGCAGGCCAGCACTTCAACACTGCCGTCATCCAGATTTTTGGCATACCCCTTCACGCCCAGCGCTTTTGCTTCCCGCTGAGTGCTGTAACGAAACCCGACGCCCTGAACACTACCGTGGACCCATACGCGGATGCAGATGATTGCCATTTTCTCTCCTCTTGCCAACACCGATTGCTTTTTCGTGGTCGGCACCGGACAATATCGACTGATTCTCTGAGTGTAAGCATAGCAAAATATGACTGTTCGTTTGATTCTTGCCAAAGGACGTGAAAAGTCCTTACTTCGTCGCCATCCGTGGGTTTTCTCAGGGGCAGTTGCCCGTATGGAAGGCAAAGCCCAGTCGGGTGAAACTATTGATGTCTGTGACAGCCAGGGTAAATGGCTGGCACGTGCCGCCTGGTCACCGGAATCGCAGATCCGCGCCCGCGTGTGGAGCTGGCAGCAGGATGAGTCGATTGATATCGATTTCTTCGTACGCCGTTTACAGGCCGCGCAGCAGCTGCGTGACTGGCTGGCGCAGCGCGATAACCTTGACAGTTACCGACTGATTGCCGGTGAGTCTGATGGCTTACCGGGTATCACCATCGACCGCTTCGGCAACTTCCTGGTGCTGCAACTGCTTTCTGCCGGTGCTGAGTATCAGCGAGCACCGCTGATTACCGCTCTGCAGACCTGCTACCCGGATTGTGCTATCTATGACCGCTCTGATGTCAGCGTGCGTAAAAAAGAGGGTCTGGAACTGACCCAGGGCGTAGTGCTGGGTGATACTCCGCCTGAGCTGCTGCCGATTACCGAACACGGTATGAAACTGCTGGTCGACATTCAGACCGGGCATAAAACCGGTTACTACCTTGATCAGCGTGACAGCCGCCTGGCAACCCGCCGCTACGCGGAAGGCCGTCGTGTGCTCAACTGCTTCTCTTATACCGGTGGGTTTGCGGTATCGGCGCTGATGGGTAACTGCTCAGAAGTGATCAGTGTAGATACCTCACAGGCTGCGCTGGATGTGGCCCGCCAGAACGTGGAGCTGAACGGTCTGGATGTGAGCAAAGCGAAGTTCCAGCGTGACGATGTCTTTAAATTGCTGCGCCGTTATCGCGAGGAAGGCGAAAAATTCGATCTGATCATCATGGATCCGCCGAAATTTGTTGAGAACAAAAACCAGTTGATGGGTGCCTGCCGTGGTTATAAAGACATCAATATGCTGGCGATGCAGTTACTCAATCCTGGCGGGATGCTGATGACCTTCTCCTGCTCAGGCCTGATGGCGACTGACCTGTTCCAGAAAATCATTGCCGATGCCGCCCTTGATGCACAGCGCGACGTTCAATTTATTGAGCAGTTCCGTCAGGCTGCCGATCACCCGGTTATCGCCAGCTATCCGGAAGGAATGTATCTGAAAGGATTTGCCTGCCGCGTGTTGTAACTTGAAAACGCTGCCTTTGCCTCCATATATATAGAGATAAGGGCAACTTTTCTCAGGAGGTTACGATGATTGCCAGCAAATATGGTATCGGACAACAGGTACGCCACCAGCTACTCGGTTTTCTCGGGGTTATTGTTGATGTCGACCCGGAATACTCATTAACCGAGCCCGCTATAGACGAGGTTGACGGCGCCGAAACGCTTCGCTCCTCACCCTGGTATCACGTGGTGATGGAAGATGATGATGGTCAGCGGGTGCAAACCTACCTGGCAGAAGCGCAAATCGCATGGGAATCACCTGGTGAGCATCCTGAACAGCCCTCTCTAGATGAACTGGCGGCATCAATCCGCCAGCAGCTCCAGGCCCCCAGCCTCAGGCATTAAAAAAACCCCGTTAACACGGGGTTTTTTGTTATTTTTCCAGCCCCAGGCGGGGAATTTCAATTTTCGGGCAGCGGTCCATGATCACCTTCAACCCGGCTTCTCCAGCCAGAACAGCGGCCTGTTCGTTGATCACGCCAATCTGGAACCACAGCGATTTTGCGCCAATAGCAATCGCCTCCTGCGCCACACCCCACGCAGCCTCCGTATTGCGAAAGACATCGACCATATCAATGCTGTGGGGAATATCACTCAGTTCAGCGTAAACGGTTTGCCCCAGCAAAGTACTGCCTGCCAGTTTGGGGCTAACCGGGATGACCTGATAACCTTGTGACAACAGGTAAGCCATCACACCGTAACTTGGCCGCCCGGGTTTATCACTGGCGCCGACCAGTGCAATGGTTTTTGTCGATGTCAGAACATCAGCGATGGTTTTATCACTCATTGTTGCCTCCATTTGCCTTACTGGCTCTATTGCCGCTAAGTGTGGCTTATTCACCACATTAAAAAATGCAACTCATGCGATTCTCGATTTATAGCACGATTAAGTATTTTTAAATGTTAATATGCTGCCATACTGAAAGACTTTGATACATTCACACCCCCTTATATCCTTTACCCTGCTGGAGAAAGAATGAAGCTGCGTATGGTCATCACCGGACTGATAGCGATGCTGGTTGCCGCAACCGTGCAGGCGACAACGCTGAAGCTTTCAGCCGATATTGACCTGCTGGTACTGGATGGACACAAGATTTCGGGTTCGCTGCTCAAAGGCGCAGAAGGTCTGGAACTCGAGCGCGGGGAACACCAGTTGCTCTTTCGTGTAGAAAGAACGGTCACACGCAACGCGCAGACGCCGATCAACTGGGTTTCAGCGCCTCAGATTGTCAAATTTACTGCCAGCACTCAGTCGGTCGTGATTCAGTTACCCGCGTTGCAAACGTTGCATGACGGAAAGCACTTCGACAAAAATCCGCAGTTTACGCTGGTGAATGAACACGGCGTCGAGATTGAGAGCCAACGGGATGCGCTTCGTTTGCAGACGCAGGACGATCTCGAACAGGCAATGATACAGTATAACCTCGATAACAAAGTCGCCTCGGTGCCACGCTTTGCTCAGCCAATGCGCCGTACCTCTCAATCGGCTTCTGTTCTTCCCGATCCCTCAACCAGCCAGCATCCGGCCGAACGCATGCTGCGTCTTTGGTACTTGCAGGTCGATTCAGCCACCCGTCAGCGTTTTGTGATGTTGATGAAGGCCCTGCATACCAGTTGATATCGGCAGATACCCGGCGCTACACTCAATCCTCTGTTTGCTTATTCCTCTTGCCCTACCCAACCAGGATACTGAATGGATCAGACAACCCGCACTCTCCAGCCACAGAAACATATCGCGCTGGTAGCCCACGACCACTGTAAGAATGCTTTAATGCAGTGGGTGGATGTTCATAAAGAACAGTTGCAGCATCATACGCTTTACGCCACCGGAACAACCGGCAATCTGGTACAACGCGCCACCGGATTACCGGTAACGGCGATGCTGAGTGGCCCAATGGGCGGCGATCAGCAGGTCGGTGCGTTGATTTCGGAGGGGAAAATTGATGTACTGATTTTCTTTTGGGACCCACTGAATGCGGTACCACATGACCCCGATGTGAAAGCGCTGCTGCGTCTGGCCACCGTGTGGAATATTCCTGTTGCAACGAACCGTGCCACCGCTGACTTCATTATTCAGTCACCGTTGTTCGCCCGCCAGGTTGAAATCCAGATCCCGGATTACGAACGCTACCTGCAACAGCGCCTGAAGTAACTCAGGCGCTGGCCGTCAGGGTTTACGTAATACCGGTACGCCCTGACGGCTGAACTCGGCAACAAATACCGAGGGATGATCACGATCATACATTAACCACACCTGCTGCTTCGCACGCGTGATGGCAACATACGCAAGTCTTCGCTCTTCGGCGTCCGGAAAGTCTTCCGGGGCAGGTAACAGCGCATCTTCCATCACTGACTCTCTGGCTGCTGCCGGGAAGCCCTCTTTGCCCTCTGCCAACCCCAGAAGAATGACATAATCTGCCTGCTGCCCTTTGCTGGCATGAATAGTCATAAAATCAATATTGAGCTTCGGCCAGCGCGTTGCGGCTTTATCCAGTATTTCCGGTCGCAGATGGTGATAACGCGCCAGAACCAGAATTCTCTCGCCAGCAGAGGCATAGCCACTCAGCTTGTTCATCAGCGCTTCCAACTGCTCTTCAGGCAACAAAGAGATGGCTTTTTTATGGCCTTTAATCGGGCTGTTAAGTGGTTTTTTTAACTGATGAGGGTTGCATTGAATAAAGGTATTCGCGATTTCGCCAATACGCTGATTAAAACGGTAGGTGGTATCCAGCACACAACGGTCGCCTTCACCAAAATGGTGATGGAAGGCCGTTGTTAAGCTCATTTCAGCGCCACTGAAGCGATAGATAGCCTGCCAGTCGTCCCCCACCGCAAACAGTGTGGTCTGTTTATTCTGACGGCGCAGTGCCGCCAGCAAAGCGGCACGCTGCGGAGAGATATCCTGAAACTCATCGACGAGAATATGTTTCCAGGGGCTGATAAAGCGCCCTTTATCAAGGATATTTACCGCCTGATGAATCAGCCCGGCGAAATCAACCGCTCCCTCTTCTTTCAGCGCACCCTTCCACGCTTTCATCATCGGTGCCATTAATTTGACCCGTTTGCTGAAAAGATCGCGGACTTCGTCAGGTGCACTCTCGATCATCGCAGCCTGTGCTCCGCCGTGCATACGCATCAGTCCAAGCCAACGCTCAAGCCGACTGGCTAGGCGCCGCGCCAGGCGATCGTCCTGCCAGAAACTGCCTTCCTCCAGTTCCCACTCCAGCTCCTCTGTCAGCCACTGCCGCCAGCCGTTCGCATGCGCTTTTTTCTCATTACACTGCTGTCGCCAGATCTCAATCAGTAGCGCCTGACGCGCACCATGATCGGTTTCCAGTTTGCTGATCGTGGGGGCTTTATTGCTGCCCTGCTGAATGATGTGTAAAGCCAGGGAATGGAAAGTACGCGCCTGGATCTCTTCGGTATGCAGGCGTTCCTGGATACGTTCGTTCATTTCTTTGGCCGCCTGGCGACCAAACGCCAGCAATAGAATCTGCCCCGCACTGGCCTGCCGACGCATCATCAACCAACCTGCCCGCGCCACCAGCACGGATGTTTTACCACTGCCTGCCCCCGCCAGAACCAGCACGGCATCCTCTCCGTTAACAACGGAGCGTGCCTGGGAAAGATTCAGCGGTGAGGTTTCCACCTGATTAAAGAAATCCGCATGCTGTTCCAGCATACGGTTGGTCCATTCATTGTTGCGCTGAACACGGCGTGCATCGCTGTTATGGAGCCACTGCTGGCAGTAAAGGTAGGGTTCGCGACAATTATCAAATTCCCCCAATCGTTCTGCGGGCAACGGCACGGCGTCAAACGCTTTACGGATCGCCAGTTGCCAGGCACTGATATCACTACGACGCAGCCATTTGTCCTGTTGTTCCGCCTCATAAATTTGCTGCTGCTGTGCTAACAGAACGCTGGCTGAAACATCGCTCATTTCCTTACTCCACTGCTGCCATTCCTGGTTGAGATAGTGGAAAAAGCGCTGTGTTTCACTCCATTCGGTGCCGTGAAGGCGCACGACCTTTTCGTCAGGCAGCGTAAACTCAAGCTCACCCCATACCAGCCCACGCTTACATTTAATTGCCAGTAACTGATTGAACGGGATCAAATACTCATGCTTTTCACCGCTAACTTCTACACCTGCGGTCAGAAGACGCACCCGATTATAAGGATGCTGTGCCAGATGTTTACCCAACGCTGTTGCTTTCAGTTCCATTCCGGTGACCCTGGCTGAGGTTATTTTCATCATCAGACAGTTTAACTGGCTGACGTGTACCTCTCCAGCGCTAAAACACGTTACAATCAAGGTATTGTCGGTTAATCACCGTTATCTGCTGAAGGGAAACTCTTTTATGCGCACCGTATTAAATGTTCTGAATTTTGTGCTGGGTGGATTCCTGACCACATTCTCCTGGCTGGTGGCCACGGTTGTGAGCATTATTTTTATCTTTACCCTGCCACTCACCCGCTCCTGCTGGGAGATAACCAAACTGTCTCTCCTCCCTTATGGTAATGAAGCAGTGCATGTTGATGAGCTGAACCCATCAGGTAAAAATGCGCTTCTGAATTCTGGCGGCACTCTGCTGAACATTTTCTGGCTGGTACTGTTTGGCTGGTGGCTGTGCGTGATGCATATCATGGCAGGCATCGCACAGTGTGTGACGATTATTGGCATTCCCGTTGGTATCGCTAATTTTAAAATTGCTGCTATTGCCTTGTGGCCGGTTGGCCGCCGCGTGGTTTCCGTCGAAGTTGCTCAGGCCGCTCGTGAAGCCAACGCACGTGCGCGTTTCCGCTAAGTTACGATAATGAACAAGACCATGATCGGCAATGTACGCCGCTACGCCTTTAACAGTACCTGGTTGTACAATATCCGCATCACTCTGGCGCTGGCAGGCACCACTGCCGTACCCTGGTGGCTGCATCAGATTACCTGGACGATCCCACTAACGCTGGGAGTCGTGGCTGCTGCGCTGGCGGATCTTGACGATCGTCTTGCCGGACGATTACGTAACCTGCTGATCACGCTGGTCTGTTTTTGTATTGCTTCCGTTTCAGTCGAATTACTCTTCCCGCATCCGTGGCTATTTGTTGCCGGGCTAGCGCTGTCCAGTTGGGGCTTCATTTTGCTCGGCGCACTGGGGCCTCGTTATGCAACAATCGCCTTTGGCGCATTACTGATCGCCATTTATACCATGCTGGGCATTCATTTATTTCCGCAATGGTATCTGCAACCGGTGCTGCTACTGCTGGGTGCAGTATGGTACAACCTTCTGACCTTATCCGGACATCTGCTGTTCCCTATCCGGCCGTTGCAGGAAAATATATCTCGCTGCTTTGCGCAACTGGCGCGCTATCTGGAAGCCAAAGCCAACCTGTTTGATCCCGATATTGAAGGGGATGATCACCAAACGCTGGTCGACGTGGCAATGGCGAACAGTCAACTGGTTCAACTGCTTAATCAGGCCAAAGCATCGATTCAGTCACGACTGCGCGGTGACCGTGGTCAGCGTGGTACTCGCAGAACGCTACACTACTATTTTGTTGCTCAGGATATCCATGAACGAGCCAGCTCTTCCCATGTGCAGTATCACGCACTGCGTAAAGCATGGGGGGAGAGCGATATTCTGTTCCGCTTTCAGCGTCTTTTATCTTTACAGGCACAAGCTTGCCGACGGCTCTCGCGCTCAATCTTACTGCGAGAGCCTTATCAGCATGATGCGCGCTTCGAACGAGTCTTTATAAACCTGCACGCTGCGCTGCATCGCCTTGAAACCGCGCAGCCTGACAGCACGGAGGTCAAAGCCATGGCCTACCTGCTGAACAACCTTAAAGCGATTGATGCCCAGTTGGCGACTATTGAATCAGAGCAAGTTCTGACAGAGGGCGATGCCCCGCATGACCAGACGCTATCCAGCGAGGGGCTAACTGGCTGGAGCGATATTCGTCTTCGCCTGAGCCGCCATCTCAGCCCGGAGTCTCCGCTGTTTCGTCATGCAGTCCGCATGTCGCTTCTGCTGTGCGTTGGCTATGGCATTATTCAGGCTACCGGGGTGCAACACGGTTACTGGATATTGCTCACCAGTCTGTTTGTCTGCCAGCCCAATTACAGTGCGACGCGTCGTCGCCTGGCATTACGTATTATCGGTACACTCGCCGGGATTGTACTGGGTCTGCCGTTGCTGTGGCTGGTTCCTTCTGTTGAAGGACAATTGATGCTGATTGTGGTTACGGGCGTGCTGTTCTTCGCTTTCCGCAACGTTCAGTATGCGCATGCCACCATGTTTATTACCTTGCTGGTGTTACTGTGCTTCAACCTGTTGGGCGAAGGATTTGAAGTCGCGATACCGCGTATTGTTGATACGCTGGTTGGCTGCGGTATTGCCTGGCTGGCGGTGACATTTATCTGGCCTGACTGGCGTTTTCGCCGGCTTCCTGCCGTTGCTGAACGCACCCTGAATGCGAACTGCCGCTATCTCGATGCTATTCTGGTGCAGTATCACCAGGGTAAAGATAACCGACTGGATTATCGTATTGCTCGCCGCGATGCCCATAACGGTGATGCAGAACTGGCATCCGTTGTTTCTAATCTCTCGGTCGAAAATAAATCTGATCTGGCATTGCGAGAAGCGGCTTTCCGCTTGCTGTGCCTTAACCATTCATTTTTGAGCTACATTTCTGCTTTAGGCGCGCATCGTGAGAAGCTGGAAAACGATGCCATGCTGCAGCTCATGGATGATGCCGTCTGTTATGTCGACGATGTACTGCATATTGACATCGTCGATGAGGCGAAAGCACAGCGTATGATCGACAGTCTGGCGCTACGCTTACAGCACAGCGAAGCCAATGCCGAAACAAAAGAACCACTGGTCTTGCAGCAGGTTGGTTTACTGGTGGCTCTTTTACCTGAAATTACGCGCCTTAAAAAACAAATAGCCTTACGTGGTTAATCTTCTTCACGCGGCTTTTTACGCTCTCGCTGCGTATTGTAGTTAAACCAAAGGCGCAGCTCTTCTTTCATCTCTTGTGGAAGCGCGGCATAGTGGCGACCGACAATGGCCCCTTGCAAAGCGAAGAGCACCGTTAACCCCAGATTCTTGTTGTTGTTACGTAGCAGCAGCCAGCTTCGTTTTGCTCCCTGTTGAACCAGCATCTCGATGGTTGAAATACCCACTTGCCGTAGTAACATTTCCATTCTGATGCCCATATTGGGCAGGTCCTTCAGACGGCGGTTATTCTGACGCTCTCTCTGCTGTTGCTTCGCTCCCTGCAGGCAAAGCTGGGAGATGGCTACCAGCTGTTCACCATCAGACCACAAGGCACCATCAACACGATAGTAATTGAGTTCTACTGGCACACCACGCTTACTAAGGCTCAGCGGTGTCATCTTACGCTCAACAATATAGGATTGAACCTCTTCACAGGCGCGAAGATAAAGCTCTCCTTGAGCCACCACGGCAAACACAGTTTTTTCCACTGCCAGGCAATAACCGCCAAACTGTGTACGGGACTGCACCTCTCCAAGCTGAGCCAGTCGTTGTTTCGCTTCTGCAATTTTACGTTTCGAACGATCCATATTCTCATCCCAAGTTAGTTAAGAAATAACTCATAAGGTCTCGGTAAAACATATTAGAAAATAGGCAATACTCATTACAGGTTCAACGACTAATTTTTATTTCATGTGTTTACATTGTAATTTTGCGAGGCGTTACGAAAAAAATCGCTCATAAGAATACATTCAAGGACGGCATTTTCTCCTTAGAAAAAATAGCATTAAAAACCACAATATCTGCATCCGGTTAAAAACTCAATAAAACACACTTCGTTAAAATTCAGTCTTAAATATTTTTTCGTCCAGCGGGATAACAGTAACGCGACAAAGCCGGTCAACCAAACGGGCATGCTAACCAGAGTAAGTTAAGCAAGAAGATACTGTACAAACCGCGTTTCACGGCCCTTCATCAAAAAAAAACCACGATTCTCCCCCTATCGAATCCCTCTGCAGCCCGTTAAGGCTGGGTTACCATGAAAAATAAACATGCTGATATTCTGTTCCAATGAGATCCAAAATGGATGTATTCCACAATTTTTATCCTGCGGATGTATGGGTGAAGTTTTCATGTTTTCATCGCCATCCACCAAATGTTCAGAAAGCCCCGAGCACCTACTCGACCATGACTGAGTAAACGTTAATCCCCCCGATGAGAAACAAGTTAAGTATCGTTACTTTCCAGGGCGGGAAATAGAATATGAAAATAGGTACTCGCAGCGATATTATCTTTTATTCCTTTCTGATGTAATCGTTAATTGCGATACAAAGTGCGGACACTTATCATTGATAAATGATTGCCATGTACCTCAAATGTTTAAATTCTTAACCGTAAGAACAAGAATGCTTGAAATGTCAGGAAGCTCTGGAACGACACTCGTCAGACCTGAAAAAAAGCCTTAATACATTCGCCATGTGTACACAGACTCTCAGTACACCAGCCTCTGAGCCGACATGTGTCAGGAAGTCAGATTAAAGGTTGATCTTTGTTCACCACACATATACTGTATATCCATACAGTAACCTAGTGAGCGAAGACATTATGCGTACTCATTTCCTGAAATCTCAGTCTGTTAGTCGTAACATGCATGCTTCCGCATCTGCGTCCTCTGGCTCGACTTGTGCGAATGGCCTGATCAGCGAACTGATTTACAGTGAGAATCAACCTGACATGACTCAATTGCTGCTGCTGCCTTTGTTGCAGCAGCTGGGGATGCAGTCTCGCTGGCAGTTATGGCTGACACCGCAACAGAAGCTCAGCCGCGACTGGTTACAGCGCTCCGGGTTACCCCTTGATAAAGTCATGCAGTCTCCCTACTGCGGTACGATCACCACGGTAGAAGCCATGATCAAAGCATTGCAGACAGGGAATTACAGTGTGGTTTTAGGCTGGCTGGATGAAGAAGTATCAGAAGTGGATCGTCAACGCTTGCAAGAAGCAGCAAGTTCAGGGCAGGCACTGGGGTTAATTATGCGCTCAGAAAATAGCATTTACTCCTCAGCCAGACCGCTTAATGGATTAAGAATTCACTCATCTTTGTATCATTAAGTAAAAATAAGATTTTTCTCAGACTTTATCTCTGCCAGACCCTTCTTAACAGGCTAATAATGTTATGACGCGGTGCGACAACGGTTTAGCTGGGTTCTCAGACCTGTTTTTGAGCAAAGAATTCACCCTCAAATGTTAAAAAATGTGTATGAAACGCTGTTTTTTTGCTGACCATCGTCACATCATACTTGTAAGTTTGCTGGTACGTTGTAGACTTTAGCTCGCCAGGGTGCTCAATAACCTCCATTTTTTGGAAGAGTCACAATCGAGCTTCTCAACCCGGCGAAGGATTAAATCAAAGAGCTAATTTAAAGCTCATTGCCTATTTGGATGATAACGAGGCGCAAAAATGAAAAAGACAGCTATCGCAATTGCAGTGGCACTGGCTGGCTTCGCTACCGTAGCGCAGGCCGCCCCTAAAGATGACACCTGGTACACCGGTGCTAAACTGGGCTGGTCTCAGTACCACGACAAAGGTTACTACGGTAACGGTTACCAAGATAACGACGGCCCATCACATGAAAGCCAGCTCGGCGCTGGTGCATTTGGTGGCTATCAGGCAAACCAGTACCTGGGCTTCGAGCTGGGTTACGACTGGTTAGGCCGCATGCCTAACAAAGGCAACAACGTCAACGGCGCTTTCAAAGCGCAGGGCGTTCAGCTGGCAGCTAAATTAAGCTACCCAGTTGCTGACGATCTGGACGTGTACACTCGTCTGGGCGGCATGGTATGGCGTGCAGACTCCACCCAGAACGCTAACGGTACTCGTATCAGCGACCACGACACCGGCGTTTCTCCGCTGGCTGCTGTTGGTGTTGAATACGCAGTGACCAAAAACTGGGCAACTCGTCTGGATTACCAGTGGGTTAACAACATCGGTGACGCAGGTACCGTTGGTGCGCGTCCTGATAACTCAATGCTGAGTGTTGGCGTTTCCTACCGTTTCGGTCAGGATGATGCAGTAGCACCAGTTGTTGCTCCGGCTCCGGCTCCAGCGCCAGTTGTTGAAACCAAGCGTTTCACCCTGAAGTCTGACGTTCTGTTCAACTTCAACAAGGCCACTCTGAAGCCAGAAGGTCAGCAGGCTCTGGATCAGCTGTATACCCAGCTGAGCAATCTGGATCCTAAAGACGGCTCTGTTGTCGTTCTGGGCTACACTGACCGTATCGGTTCAGAGCAGTACAACCAGAAACTGTCTGAAAAACGCGCTCAGTCTGTTGTAGACTACCTCGTGTCTAAAGGCATCCCTGCTAACAAGATCTCTGCACGTGGCGAGGGTAAATCTAACCCTGTTACCGGCAGCACCTGTGACAGCGTGAAAGGCCGTAACGCCCAGATCGACTGCCTGGCGCCAGACCGTCGCGTAGAAATCGAAGTTAAAGGCATCAAAGACGTTGTAACTCAGCCACAGGCTTAAGTTATCTCGTTAAAAAAACCCCGCTCCGGCGGGGTTTTTTATTGGCTGAATAAGGTGAAAAAGAGGAAGGGATAAGGCATATGTCGATTTTATTCAGGCTTGCCCAAAATCGCTTTTAGATCCTGCTTCAGCGAGGACATCTGGCTGGCATACTGCTCTTTACGTTCTGCATCTTCAATTAACTGCACTATCGTCTCAGACAACGTACTATTTCGACGCTGCGCAAGACCAGCCAACCGCTGCCAAACCAGATATTCCAGATCGATAGATTTCTTACGCGTATGCTGATGTTCGGCATTAAAATGACGTTTGCGACGCGCACGGATAGTCTGCTTCATGCGATTTTCAAGCAGCGGATTAATATGCTGGCTGATCCATTTCAATACCTCTACTGGTCGATTTTCCATCACCAGTAGCTCATCGACGGCGGCCTGCGCTGCACTTGACTCGATATAACGCGTGATCAATTCACCTTCACGGTGTTTTTTGACCAGGTATTTCCATTTCCATCCGCTTTCAAGATTTTCCAGTTGCTGGTATTTCATCGGAATCTCATGCTGACCACATTACGAATTAAGAATAACAGCTTTTTTTCATCAGGCTGTAAAGAAAACAGGGACATCAGCGTCAATGTTAACGCAAGCAGCGCAGATGTGCATGTGCACTGTGCTTAACCGGCTGAAATATTGTATAATGCCGCTTTTAATCATCTAAGAAAAATACGATAACTTTGACCAACAACCGATTAGAGTGGCGCGCCCTACAGCCCGATACAGAACGCTTCCAGCATCTCCTCTCGCAGGCCTATGCTGCCGATACAGAGTGCTTTGCATCCGTGCAGGCACGCCTGTTTAATGGCTTGAGCCTGCTACTGCAAACCCCGGCCAAAGTACCGCTAATGCTGGTCAAAAGCCCTGAGAGCGCTGAATATCTCGCTTTATTGCAGGATATTCTTTCCTCTCTTACTGTCGATGATGATGATGTTCCGGCCTTATTTGGTGGCCAATATGACATCAGCGAACACGCGGTAAACTGGCGTCCGGCGGAAAACGCTGCGGATAATTTCGCCAGCGAAGGGGGAGTTCATCAGGCTGAATGGATTGAAGCCGAACAACTCTTTGGCTGTGTACGCATCCATCAGTCTACGATAACGCTGTCACCAGGTCTGGTACATCGTGCCAATGGCGGAGTATTGATCCTGTCAATGCGTGCCCTGATGGCGCAACCGCTGCTGTGGCTGCGGCTAAAACAGATCATGGTTAATCAACGGTTTGACTGGTATTCCCAGGATGAAACCCGTCCTCTGCCATTAGCGATCCCATCCATGCCAATGCAGTTCCGCCTGGTACTGGTGGGTGAACGCGATGTGCTGGCAGATTTCCAGGATATGGAGCCTGAACTGGCAGGGCTATCGCTGTACAGCGAGTTCGAAGACAATATTCAACTCGTGGACGAAGAGGAATTCAACCACTGGTTACAGTGGGTGCAAAGTGTTGCCCACAGTCTTGGCTATCCCTCTCCTGCGCCTGATTTCTGGCCAGTGTTGATCCGTGAGGCCGCACGCTATACCGGCGATCAGGATACCCTTCCACTGGATCCTCAATGGCTGGGCCGACAGTTACAGGAAGCCGCACTCTACAGCGAAGACAATCAGCTCACTGCCGAAAATCTTCAGGATGCCCTCAGCACGCGCGAATGGCGTGAAGGTTTCCTGCCTGAGCGCATTCGTGACGAGATCCTGCTTGATCAGATTCTGATTGAAACAGAAGGCGAGATGATCGGTCAGATCAACGCCTTGTCGGTCATGGAATTCCCAGGCCATCCTCGCGCATTTGGTGAACCTTCACGCATTAGCTGCGTCGTTCATGTTGGCGATGGTGAGTTCACCGACGTAGAGCGCAAAGCCGAGCTTGGCGGTAATATTCATGCCAAAGGTATGATGATCATGCAGGCATGGCTGATTGCAGAGCTGGAGCTTGAGCAACAGCTGCCGTTTTCTGCCTCAATCGTTTTTGAGCAATCCTACTCCGAAGTCGATGGTGACAGCGCCTCCCTGGCTGAGCTGTGTGCACTGATCAGTGCCCTCGCCTCACAGCCGCTCAATCAACAGCTGGCTGTGACGGGTTCCGTCGATCAGTTTGGTCGCGTGCAGCCTGTTGGCGGGCTGAATGAAAAAATTGAAGGCTTCTTCCACATCTGTAATCAACGCACATTAAGCGGAACCCAGGGGGTCATTATTCCTGCGGCCAATGTGCGTCACCTCTCGCTTCAGCAGGAGGTGGTTGATGCCGTTCGTGAAGGTAAATTCCATCTGTGGGCCGTCTCCAGCGTTGATGAAGCTCTGCCGCTGTTAACGGGTGTAGAGTGGGACAAAGAGACAGGAGCGTGCCTGTTACGTTCGATTCAGGACCGTATCGCACAGATACTTCACCCTGAACCACGCCATCGACCGTGGCCGTTGCGTTGGTTAAACTGGTTTACGCCCGGCTGATCGGACTTGTCCGGCGTACACGTGTAAGCTAAACTCCCTGCTTCATTAAAATAAGGCTTATTGAAAACATGGTAGATAAACGCGAATCCTATACAAAAGAAGACCTGATTGCCTCTGGTCGCGGTGAACTGTTTGGCGCGGAAGGCCCGCCATTGCCAGCTGGCAATATGTTGATGATGGACCGCGTGGTTAAAATGACCGAAGACGGCGGTAACTACGGTAAAGGCTTCGTTGAAGCTGAACTGGATATCAATCCTGACCTGTGGTTCTTCGGCTGCCATTTTATCGGTGACCCGGTCATGCCAGGCTGCCTCGGCCTTGATGCTATGTGGCAGTTGGTTGGTTTCTACCTCGGCTGGTTAGGCGCTGAAGGTAAAGGTCGTGCGTTGGGCGTGGGTGAAGTGAAATTTACCGGCCAGGTTCTGCCAACCGCGAAGAAAGTGTCTTACCGTATTCATTTCAAACGCGTTATCAACCGTAAACTGGTGATGGGCGTGGCAGATGGCGAAGTACTGGTCGATGGTAACGTGATTTACACCGCTACTGACCTGAAAGTGGGCCTGTTCAAAGACACCACCGCGTTCTAAGTCTCTCACTGCTTTCTGATATCCAAAATAATTCGAGTTGTATTAAGGCGGCAAAAGAAGGAATCCCGATGAGCTGAGTGAAGTCAGTGATTCGGGTGACTGAAAGCAGCCAAGGCAGAGACAACTTGAAGTATGAAGGATAAAAATGAAAACCTCCGCATAAGCGGAGGTTTTTCCCTTTCTCTGACAGGTGTTACGCGGTAACCGACCTGTCCTCCATGGCTTGTCGCCAACCTCCCAACCAGTGAGATCGAGCATCCAGCATTTGATACGGACACATCTCTTTTGAGCGTCCTGTAATGCCTGCGTGATAACCCCGTGATTGTGCCCGATCCAAGCGATCTCGTTTCTGTCTCTTCATGCCGCGTTTCCCTCATTTAGTCTGGTGGAATCTGGTGGAAAGATACAGTGGTTACGTTTCGCGCAACCACTCATAAGTTCTACCGCGACTTTCAGTAAAGATCAACGCGCAAATTTCACGCCAATGTCATGAATGTGTATCAAACCCATGATGATTTCTCGCCACTGCTCGCTGAAAAAACACTGCTATCTGACTGAATGGCAATAAAAAAGCCTTTGATGCCACAGAAATCAGGTTCTGCAACAATCAAAGGCTTAGTACGTTAGTTAATTTTTTCTTATTGTTCGCGAATTATCGCATTAGCGACCTGCCCCGCAATCTGCTGCCATCCTTTAGCCAGGGTTCTTACTAACCCATCGTAACCATCTTCGCTTTGCGGTAGTACCAGCGTAAACGGCTGCTTTTGCAGTTTCCCATTGTGTTCAAGTATCCATTCACCACTGATCACCGCCTGTCCATCATAGCGACCATGGAAACCCGTTACGGTGACATTGAGCGTATCGTGTTGCTGTCCCAGTGGAGAAGACGAGACCAGCGCTCCCGGCAACGCCGTGCTGAGATTGGTCACCAGCGTTTGCTGCAACTGTTGATCCAGCGGGCTGGCCCACTGGTTATTCGCCGCTATCACGAACTGGACATCATTGCTCTGGTAGACCACACCATTCCCGGCAAGGTAATCCGGCACCGATACGCGTTCTATCCATACTGGCGTCGCCACGTTCCGACTGGCCACAACAGCCGTGCTGCCCGCCGTTGGCAATTGGTAGTAAGCCGTTTTGGGGGTGCTGCAAGCACTCAGTGCCAGCACAAAAGCTACGGGGATCCATTTCATCATTATTTCGCCCTCTTCGGCTGTGGGTCCTGACCGGGTTTGGCTTCGAATACCAACGCATTACTCTTGGTGTTGAGCGTTTTTAATACAGGCTGCAATTCACGCAGGACCTGATCGAGACGCTGCATATCTCCCACCATCTTATTGTAAGCCGGTGAGCCTGGCTGGAAGCCCTTCATGCTGCGATTCAGTTCACGCAGCGTGCTTTGCATATCCGCCGGTAGCTCTTTCATCGACTGGCTGGAAGTGATCTGATTAAGACTGTCGAGCGTTTTCTGCATTTCACGCAACGTACGCTGGCTCTCTTTCAACGTGCCGGTAGCTTCGTTCAGCAACGGATTCAGCGGCAGACTGTTAATCTTATCCAGAGATTCCATCAGCTTCTGCTGAATTTGCGCCAGGCCACCGCTGACCGTTGGGATCAGCTCATAGTCAGCAAACGTCGTCGGACCGCTAACAGGTTTCGCGTTGTTGTAGAAATCGAGATCGACATACAATGCGCCCGTCAACAGATTGGCAGACTTCAGTGAAGCTCGTAGCCCACTTTTGATACCGTCTTTCAGATGCTGCTCAATATTGAAATCATTACCTAAGCGATTCTCGAAGCGGTCCGGTTCAATACGGATCAGAACTGGAATGCGGTAATCATTATTCAGACGCTGAGCAAGGCCTGGCATGGTAAATGGTACCTCCGCGACCGTCCCCAGACGGATACCGCGGAACTCGACTGGCGCGCCTTTTTGCAGACCACGAATAGAGTCGTTAAAGAACAGCAGGAAGTCTTTGTGTTCGGTATAGAGTGAATCCTGAATGCTGCGCTGGTCGTTGAACAGCCGGTATTCCGCTTTGTTTTCAACCCGCTCGCCGCGCTCCCAGCCTTCTGGTACATCAAAGCTGACACCACCGCTGAACAGAGTCGTCAGCGATCCCATCTCCACACGCATTCCTGAAGCCGACATATCCACCGCTATTCCACTGTCTTTCCAGAAGCGAACGTTGCTGGTCACCAGGCGGTCATAAGGTGCGGAAATAAACAACTGATAGGTCATCATGCGCTTGTCCGCATCAAAGGCGCTGGTTTCAACAGACCCCACGCGATAACCACGGAACAGCACCGGGTCACCCGCATTAAGCTGGCCTGCTTTTTCACTGTCGAGGGTAATGCGGATACCTTTAGCATCCAGCGGCGCCAGTGGGGGTGAATCCAGCAGTTCATACTGCGCCGCTTTTTCACCTTTTGCCCCGGGCTGAAGTTCAATGTAGGCACCCGACAGCAGCGTTCCCAGCCCGGTGATCCCTTCACGACCAATAGCGGGTTTCACCACCCAAAAAGCGCTGTCTTCACGCAGCAGTTTTTCCATGCCGGAATTAAGCCGTGCCTTGATTTCCACATGGTGCAGATCATCGGTTAGCACGGCACTTTCGACCACCCCGACGTTAACGCTGCGGCTTTTAATCAGGGTTTTCCCCCCTTCAATACCTTCAGCGTTGGTGGTCATTAACGTGACTACCGGGCCCTGATGGCTGAAGTGATAAAACAAAATCCATGCGCCTATCAAGACGGTGACGATGGGGATGATCCACACCGGCGACCAGCGCTTTATCTTATCTACCGTGGCTACGCCGTGGTTATTGTCCGTCACTTGCAGGCTCCTCAGTCTTCTTTTCTTGTATCCGGTCCCAGGTGAGACGGGGATCAAACGTCATGGCGGCAAACATCGTCAGGATCACCACCAGGGCAAACAGCACCGCACCACTGGCTGGATAAATACTCATCAACTGCCCCATTCGCACCAGTGCCGATAACACGGCAATCACGAATACGTCAATCATTGACCAGCGCCCGACGAACTCAACAACCTCATATATTTTATGCATTTTATCACTGTCGTCCCGGTTGCTGTCGCGCTCGTTGGCATGCCAGCACAACCAGCCGATGGCCATCATTTTCAGCGTTGGGACCATGATACTGGCGATAAAAATCACCAGCGCCACCGGGTAGGATCCATCACTCCACAGCAGGATCACGCCAGCCATAATGGTTGAGGTGATTTTATTGCCCAGCGCCTCGGTAATCATGATCGGCATCAGATTGGCCGGGATATAGAGCAAGATTGATGTCATCAATAAAGCGAGTGTCCATTGCAGGCTGTGCTTTCGTCTGACATGCCCATGAACCCCACAGCGCGGACACTCCAACGTATCGCTGGCGAGTACCGCAGTACAACAACTGCAGGAACGCAGCCCCTGACGCAAGCCACTCACGGCGGGTAATGGCGTGAAGGGAAGCACAGGCAATGGGGCGACCCGCAGCCATAATGTACGGCGATCAATACACTGAAACGCTCTGAGCTGTAACAGGCAGAACAGGCACCAGGGGATAAAACTGGTGCCAATGCCGATATCACCATAAGCCATAAGCTTTACAAAGCTCACCAACACACCGGCGAGAAAGATCTCCGCCATGCCCCAGGTTTTCAGCTGAAACAGCACGCGTGCCAGAGTGCGTTTCAGCCCCTGTGGCAACGTAATATCATTCACTAAGAGCAGGATCACCAGCATACAGAAGGCCGGAACCCCCTGAACAAACAGCAAAAACAGCGTCGCAAGGCTACTGTAGTCATCGGAAATCATCACCTGAGGTATTTTGGTCAGGGTGATTTCACTGCTGAGTCCGGCAACATGCATATTGATGAAAGGGAATAAGTTAGCCAGCAGCAGCATAAACAGTGCTGCCAGCGCATAGGCCGTTGGCCGCTTTCGCGGCTCAACCCAGTTAGACTGAAGTGTGGTATGACAACGTGGGCAGCTTGCCTTGCTGCCCGGCCGGATATCTGGCAACTGTGTCATCAGGTCACACTGTGGGCAAAGCATCCATTGATGCGCGTGGTGCGACGAACACATACCTGACCCTCGATAATTTCAGAACAGCAGTATCAGGCGCCGTTGCTTAACGACTCCAGGTATTCCCAACGTTCGAAAGCGACTTCCAGCTCCTGTTCAGCCTGGGCGAGCGAATCCAGTACAGGCTGGGTCACATCATGGGGCTGGTTGAAGAAGTTAGCATCGGCAACCTGCGTCTGATACGTTTCAAGACGGGCTTCCAGCTCTTCCATTTTCTTCGGCAGTTGTTCGAGTTCACGCTGCAAATTGTAGCTTAACTTAGCCGCAGGTTTTTTTGCGGCGTCAGTTTTTGCGTTTTCCTGACGCGGCTGCGCACTGGTGGATTTTGCGCTGGCGCGGTTTTGTTTATAGGCACTACGCTGCAGCTGCGCATCGTGGTAGCCGCCAACAAACGCACCGATTTCACCATTGCCTTCAAAGATCCAGCATTCGGTCACGGTGTTATCAACAAACTGACGATCGTGGCTCACCAGCAGAACGGTGCCCTGATAACCATCAACCAACTCTTCCAGCAGCTCAAGCGTTTCCACATCGAGGTCGTTGGTCGGTTCATCGAGGATCAGCAGGTTGCTTGGCTTAAGGAACAGACGTGCCAGCAACAGGCGGTTACGCTCACCACCAGACAAAGCACGCACCGGCGTCATCGCGCGTTTAGGGTGGAACAGGAACTCCTGCAGGTAGCCCAGCACGTGGCGTGGCTTACCATTTACCATCACTTCCTGTTTACCCTCTGCCAGGTTGTCCATGACCGTGCGATCCGGGTCCAGGTCCGCGCGGTGCTGGTCAAAGTAGGCGACTTCAAGCTTGGTGCCAATATGCACGCGGCCGCTATCAGCCTTGAGCTCATCGAGCATCAACTTCAGCATGGTCGTTTTGCCACAGCCGTTAGAGCCGATCAGGGCAATTTTATCACCGCGTTGTACCTGGCGGGAGAAATCACGCACCAGTTGTTTACCACCCACCGCATAGCTGACGTTTTCCAGCTCGAAGACAATCTTGCCGGAGCGAGAAGCCTCTTCGACCTGCATATTGGCTTTACCCATCACTTCACGGCGATCGGAACGCTCACGGCGTAACGCTTTAAGCGCACGAACACGCCCTTCGTTACGCGTACGGCGCGCTTTGATGCCCTGACGGATCCACACTTCTTCCTGCGCCAGTTTGCGGTCGAATTCGGCGTTCTGCATTTCTTCAACACGCAGCGCTTCTTCCTTGCTGGTCAGATACAGATCGTAATCGCCCGGCCAGGAAACCAGCTTGCCACGGTCCAGATCAACAATGCGCGTCGCCATGTTGCGAATAAACGAACGGTCATGCGAAATGAAGATGATGCTGCCCTGGAATGTTTTCAGGAACGTTTCCAGCCAGTCGATAGTTTCAATATCGAGGTGGTTAGTGGGTTCATCCAGCATCAGCACTTTCGGATTGCTGACCAGCGCGCGCCCAAGCGCAGCTTTACGCAACCATCCACCGGATAATGAGGACAGCTCGGCGTCCCCATCCAGACCGATTTGTTGCAGCACATCGTGAATACGGCTTTCCAGCTGCCACAGATTCTGGTGGTCAAGAATGCCCTGTAAGCGCGCCATCTCATTCAGGTTTCTGTCGCTCGGATCGTCCATCACTTTATGCGAGATCGCGTGATAGGCTTTCAGGTGTTCCGCCTGCTCTTCCACACCTTCCGCGACAAAATCATACACCGAGCCCTGCACATTACGTGGCGGATCCTGCTGGAGGCGTGCCACCACCAGGTCCTGCTCATAAATAATGCGCCCATCATCCAGCGGTTGTTCGCGGTTGATGATCTTCATCAGGGTGGATTTACCCGCCCCGTTACGGCCAACCAGACAAACACGCTCGTTTTCTTCGATGTGCAGTTCAGTGTTATCCAACAGCGGCGCATCGCTGAATGAGAGGTAAGCGCCATGAATACTGATTAGTGACATAAAAACTTATTCCTTACCGGCGTGAGTGATCAGCCAGCAGTTGTGAATTTGACGATTACGGGCAAAATCCTGCGACTGTGTTTTCGCAGTGATTTCAGTAGCAGCCAGGCCAAGAGCTTCCAGGCCGGCAGAATCCATTTTGAAGCCGCGTTTATTGTTGGAGAACATTACGGTGCCCCCTTTACGCAGCAGACGCTTCAGATCTTTCATCAGATCAAGATGATCGCGCTGCACGTCAAAGCTCTCTTCCATACGCTTGGAGTTAGAGAACGTCGGCGGATCGATAAAGATCAGATCAAACTGTTCATCCGCATCACGCAGCCAGCTCAGGCAGTCTGCCTGCATCAGACGGTGCTGACGCCCGGACAAACCGTTGAGACGCATATTGCGCTCGGCCCATTCGAGATAGGTACGCGACATATCGATCGTAGTCGTGCTGCGCGCGCCTCCCAGACCAGCATGAACGCTGGCGCTGCCGGTGTAAGCAAACAGGTTCAGGAAGTCTTTCCCTTTACTCATCTTCCCCAGCATTTTGCGGGCAACACGGTGGTCGAGGAACAGGCCAGTGTCGAGATAGTCCGTCAGATTAACCCATAATTTGGCGTTAAACTCACCGACTTCAAAGAAATCGCCCTTCTCGCCCAGTTTCTGATACTGATTTTTTCCTTTCTGTTTTTCACGGGTTTTCAGCACCAGTCGGTTAGCCGGCAGCTCGAGCACGCTGAGGGTTGCGGCAATGACATCAAACAGGCGCTGACGCGCTTTGGCTGGCTCGATGGTTTTCGGCGCCGCATATTCCTGCACCACAACCCAGTCACCGTAGCGGTCGACCGCCACATTGTAATCGGGCAGATCGGCATCGTAGACGCGGTAGCATTCAATCCCTTCCTGACGCGCCCATTTATCCAGTTTCTTGGTATTTTTGCGCAGACGGTTGGCGTAGTCTTCTGCCAACTGGCCCGCAGCGGCACCGGTCGGATTTTCCGCCAACTGGTAGTTTTTCTGCACGCAATCCAGCGGGCCGTTCTTCGCTTTAAACTGGCGGTCGGCTCGCAATTGCAGGCAGCTCAGCAGCTCTGGTGAAGCACTGAACAGAGACAGGTTCCAGCCACCAAAATGCGTTTTCATAATACGGCCCAGCTGGCCGTGCAGCGCAATCAACGCAGGTTCACTGTCCAGACGCTCGCCGTACGGTGGGTTACTCAGCACCGTCCCGGTCACTCCCTGCGCCAGCGGGTTGGTCAACTTCAGCACGTCCTGGGTCGTGAACTCAATGAGGTCAGTCAGCCCGGCGTTACGGGCGTTGGCGCGGGCACGTTCGATCACCCGGGAGTCATTATCATAGCCGTAGAAGCGCGACGTGGTTTCCTCTAACCCTTTACGGGCGCGTTCGTGTGCTTCGCGCGTCACATCGCTCCACAGGGACTGATTAAACTGGCTCCAGCCCGTAAAGCCCCAGTGTTTACGTTGCAGTCCTGGCGCACGATCGCTGGCGATCATTGCGGCTTCAATCAGCAAGGTCCCGGAACCACACATCGGATCCACCAGCGGCGATCCCACCTGCCAACCGGATCGCTGCACGATGGCCGCTGCCAGGTTCTCTTTCAACGGAGCCTGACCCGTCTGTTGGCGATAGCCGCGCTGATGCAGGCCGTCCCCGCTCAGATCCAGGGCAATACTGGCCGTATCTTTATTCAACCAGACGTTAACGCGAATATCCGCCTGCTCGCGGTCAACATTCGGGCGCGGCAGGTTTTTACGGGTAAAGCTATCAACGATAGCGTCTTTCACTTTCAACGCGCCGTACTGGCTATTACGGATCACCTCATTCAACCCGCTGAAATGCACCACGAAGGTTTGGTCGCTGCCAAACATGGCTGGCCAGTCAATCGCCTGCACCCCGAGATAAAGATCGAGGTCGCTGTAAACGCCGCATTCGGTTAGCGGCAGGAGGATACGTGAAGCCAGTCGGCTCCACATCAGACTCTGATACATCAGACGATCATCGCCCTGGAAATGTACGCCGCCCTGGACCACCTGGCAGCCTTCGGCCCCCAGCGCTTCCAGTTCACTTTTTAACAGCTCTTCGAGCCCACGCGCCGTACTGGCAAACAGAGAATTCATAGCGTCACTTATCGTCATCAGAAATTGCTGCGCATTATAGCTAATCATGACGTCATGTCATAAAGTTAGCGTTTATTACTGCAAAAACCCTGTAAATAACAGGGTCCGCGGTGGGCGCAATGGAGAATCGCCATGATCAGTCTGTCTCGTTTATTTGTTCATCCGGTTAAATCAATGCGAGGGATGCAGGTTTCCCATGCGCAGGCGCTGAACAGCGGTCTGGCCTTCGACCGTATCTTTATGCTGACCGAACCCGATGGCACCTTTATTACCGCGCGGCAATATCCTGAAATGGTGCTGTTTACCCCGGCGCTGATCGTCGACGGACTGCACCTGAGTGCGCCGGATGGCAGCAGTGCGACCGTGCGCTTTGAGGATTTCCTCAAGACTCCCGCGCCAACCGAAGTCTGGGGTAGCCAGTTCACCGCGTTAATCGCTCCCGACACGATTAATCAATGGCTGAGTGATTTTTTCCCGCGCCAGGTGCAGTTACGCTGGGTCGGCCCGGAGATGACCCGCCGGGTAAAACGCTTTGACGAGGTCCCATTGGGATTTGCTGACGGTTACCCGTTTCTGCTGGTCAATGAGGCCTCTTTGCACGATCTGCAACAACGTTGTCCGGCGGGGGTGAGAATGGAACAGTTTCGCCCCAACCTGGTGGTTAGCGGTGCGGGTGCATGGGCGGAAGATAGCTGGTCGTCATTACGTATCGGGGAAATTATCTTCGATGTGCCGAAACCCTGTAGCCGCTGTGTATTAACCACCGTCAGCACACAATATGGTCGTAAACATCCCGGCGGCGAGCCACTGAATACCTTACAGGGGTTTCGCAGTGCGCTGGATGGAAGCGGTGATATTGATTTTGGCCTTAACCTGGTGGCTCGCAGCAGCGGCGTCGTTCGCGTGGGCGATAAAATTGAGGTGTTAACCAGCCATACGCCACGCGCTTACGGTGCAGGACGCGTAACAGAAACGCTGGAGGTTGCCACCGTTGCAGCCCGCGATGTGACCATCCACTGGCAGGGCCAGCATTTTACTGGTAACAATCAACAGGTATTGCTGGAACAGCTGGAGCTTCAGGGCATTAAAGTGCCTTATTCCTGCCGCTCAGGTATCTGCGGAAGTTGCAAAGTCACACTGGTCAGTGGGGAAGTGAAAGCGATGAAAAAAGGGGCGATACGTCAGGACGGCAGCGTATTAAGCTGTAGCTGTATTCCGGCGGGCGATGTGGTGCTGCGCTAATAGCAAGCGCGGTGACTTACACCGCGCGTGCGAAGCGAATACCATCTGCACTGGCGTGAGGAAGCAAGCGATCATGCATAATTTTAATTGCATCACCCAATACCATTCCACGACCAGCCACAGTTAACTGCGCCTGCGCCAGCAGGCACAGTGCGGCGCTGTCACCAGACTCTACCACCAGCAGACTTGCCGATTCACCGCTGTCAGAGACCTTGACGTTGACCAGTTCACCGTCAGCCGGACGCCAGTTTCCCTGAATATAGCTGTCAAAATGCCAGCTTTTAGGCATCAATGGTTTCAGGAAACGCGTAGCCACCAGCGCATTCAGCACCAGCTCAGCTCGCTGATCGGCATTCAATTGCGTATCACGGCAGCGTTCGTCAAAGGTGAAAAACAGTGCAGCATCATCAACACAGAAACCGGAAACATCAAAAGCATCAGGCGTTAACATTTTGCGCGGAAAGCGGGAACGAAATAACATACCGTCCGCCAGGTCGAGCATCATCCGGTCATGTTCTTCGTCGAAAAACCAACGCCAGTTATCGTCTGGTTTTATCCTCATGATGGTTCCTGTATTAATACTTAGTTACAAGTAGCCGGAAAAGCATATTCCCTTTCCGGAAACCAGAGGCTTCGTTAACGCTCTCAGCTCGCTCTGTAAAATTTGAATATTGTCTGAACAGCACAAAATATAAACGAGACAGCAGCGAAAATAAAGCCCCTGGCATATTTAACGCTAAATTAACCTAGAGATGAGTCACAATTTCTTTTATCAAAGGCGGACCTTTGTAAATAAATCCAGAATATATTTGCACCAGCGAAGCACCCGCCGTCATTTTTTCACGCGCCGAAACCAGTGAATCAATCCCACCAACGCCAATAATTGGGATGCGCCCCTGTAATTCCAGCGCCAGACGGCGAACGATTTCGGTACTGCGCAGCTGTACCGGACGACCACTTAGCCCACCCGCTTCTTCCGCGTGCTTTAATCCTTTTACCAGCTCACGATCGAGGGTGGTATTGGTCGCAATCACGCCATCAATATTGTGACGCACTAAACTGTCGGCCACCTGGATCAATTCTTCTTCAGAAAGATCCGGTGCGATCTTAACCGCCACAGGAACATATTTATGATGGATCTGTTGAAGATCGTTTTGACGGATTTTAATCGCCGCCAGCAAATCATCCAGCGCTTCGCCGTATTGTAAAGATCGTAAGCCTGGGGTGTTAGGTGAAGAGATATTGATGGCGATGTAGCCAGCATACGGATAAATCTTATCCATACAGGTTAAATAATCGTCTTTACCCTGCTCTACCGGGGTATCTTTATTCTTGCCAATATTAATGCCGAGGATACCGTCAAAATGGGCTTTTTTAACATTCTCTACCAGGTTATCAACGCCCATATTATTGAAGCCCATGCGGTTGATGATCCCTTCCGCTGCCACAATCCGGAACATACGCGGCTTATCATTGCCCGGCTGAGGGCGCGGCGTCACGGTACCAATTTCAATGGAACCAAACCCCATCGCACCAAATGCATCAATGCATTCGCCGTTTTTATCCAGGCCAGCGGCCAGGCCCAGTGGATTCTTAAAGGTCAGTCCCATGCAGGTTACGGGCTTAAAAGGGAGCGACTGACGGATAAGACCCATCAGCGGGGTGCCGGAGATACGCTTCAACTGCTGCAAAGTCAGGTCATGCGCGCGCTCAGGATCGAGCTGAAACAGCGCCTTACGAACGAAAGGGTAATACATGGTCACTCCTGAGGTCCCGATGGAAAATCGGGGTCGTATTATCCGGGTTTCATGGGGTAAAGGGAAATGACCTGGCGCAAAAGCGGGCCTGAATCGACGGTTTTTTTACTTCATCAAGGCCGTTATGCCGCGCTATATGTGCAAACTGGCAAAAATATGCCGGATAAATCATTTAAGCGTCCAAACGCGCTCTGTCAGGATGAGCCATCGGTTCTTGAATTTCGTTTATCAATAACTTTTGGTTATAAGGAGAGGTTATGCGCGTTATTACTCTGGCGGGAAGCCCCCGTTTTCCTTCACGCTCCACCGCACTACTGACCATTTGCCAGCATGCGCTGGAAAAACGCGGCGTCGAGGTTATCCCGTGGAATCTGCATAACTTCAATCCCGAAGATTTATTGTATGCCCGCTTCGATTCCCCCGCCCTGCTGGCCTTAAAGGAAGACCTCGAATCGGCTGACGGGTTGATCGTCGCAACCCCTGTCTATAAGGCATCGTTTGCCGGGGCATTGAAAACGCTGCTTGACCTGCTGCCAGAACGTGCGCTGGAACATAAAGTGGTGTTACCGCTGGCAACAGGCGGCACCGTAGCCCATCTGCTGGCCGTCGATTACGCACTGAAACCCGTTCTGAATGCACTGAAAGCGCAGGAAGTGCTGCACGGGGTATTCGCTGACGATACGCAGATCAGCCATTACGACCGGACGCCTGAACTCTCTCCGATTCTGGCTGAGCGGCTGGCAGAGTCGATCGATACCTTCTGGCATGCACTTGCCCGCCGCCATCAACCTCTGGCTGCTGCCGTCTGAAAAGGTGACCGTCTATGACATTGTTTGCTCGCATATTTAGCACCCTGCTGATAACCGGGCTGCTGGCCAGCCAGGCGATTGCTGCTGACGCCATCCCGGCCCCCGACCAGGTCCGTATTGGTTACCAAAAAGGCTCGGTCAGTATGGTGCTGGCGAAATCCCACCAGCTGCTGGAGAAGCGCTTCCCGCATACCACCATTAAATGGGTAGAGTTCCCTGCCGGGCCACAGATGCTGGAAGCATTAAACGTCAACAGCATTGACCTTGGCAGCACCGGCGACATCCCGCCGATTTTCGCTCAGGCCGCTGGCGCGGATCTGTTGTATGTCGGTTCCGAACCGCCAAAACCACGATCTGAAGTGATTCTGGTGCGTGAAGACAGTCCGTTGAAAACCGTGGCAGACCTGAAGGGCCATAAAGTGGCCTTCCAGAAGGGCTCAAGCTCCCACAATCTGCTGTTACGTGCATTAAAAGAGGCCGGACTGGGTTTCAATGATATTCAGCCTGCGTTTCTGACGCCTGCGGATGCCCGCGCCGCTTTCCAGCAGGGAGATGTTGACGCCTGGGCAATCTGGGATCCCTATTACTCTGCGGCCATCCAGCAGGGCGGCGTGCGCGTACTGAAAAATGGCGACACGTTAAATCTGACCGGCTCGTTCTACCTCGCAACTCGCCCGTTCACCGAAAAGAATGGCGTGTTTCTGCAACAGGTACTGGACACCTTCAGCCAGGCCGATGCCCTGACGCGCAGCCATCGTGAACAGAGCGTGGACCTGCTTTCAACGGCGATGGGTCTGCCAAAACCGGTGATCTCAACCTATTTCGATCATCGCCCGCCAACCGCCATTACCCTGGTCAGTGAGAAGACAGCAAAGGCTCAGCAGCAAACTGCCGATCTGTTTTACACCAGCAAGCTGATGCCGGTGAAAGTCGATATTTCCAGCCGCATCTGGCATGGCCCGTCAACCCATTGATTGAGGAATAACATAATGAGTCTCTCCGTATTCTGGTTTCTTCCCACTCACGGTGATGGGAAATATTTGGGTACCAACGAAGGTGCCCGCCCGGTGGATCATGCTTACCTGCAACAAATCGCGCAGGCTGCCGATCGCCTGGGATTTGGCGGAGTGCTAATCCCGACCGGCCGCTCCTGTGAAGATGCCTGGCTGGTTGCCGCCTCGCTGATCCCGGTCACCCAGCGTCTGCGCTTCCTGGTGGCACTGCGCCCCGGCGTGATCTCGCCCACGCAGGCTGCCCGTCAGGCAGCCACGCTCGACCGCCTCTCTAACGGCCGCGCACTGTTTAATCTGGTCACCGGTGGCGATGCGGAAGAGCTGGCGGGAGATGGCGTGTTCCTCGATCACCGTGAGCGCTATGCAGAGTCTGCCGAGTTTACCCGCGTATGGCGCCGCGTGCTGGAAGGCGAGACGGTTGATTACGAAGGGAAACATGTTCATGTGCGTGGCGCGCGTCTGATGTTTAAGCCGGTTCAGCAGCCCCGTCCGCCACTGTGGTTTGGCGGGTCGTCTGATGTCGCGCAGGATCTGGCTGCCGAACAGGTTGATGTCTATCTGACCTGGGGGGAACCGCCTGAGCAGGTCAAAGAAAAAATTGCTCAGGTACAGGCGAAAGCCGCCGCATTAGGGCGTAAAGTGCGTTTTGGTATTCGTCTGCATGTGATTGTGCGTGAAACCAATGAAGAGGCATGGCAGGCCGCTGACCGTCTGATCTCGCATCTTGATGATGCGACCATTGCCAAAGCGCAGGCCGCACTGGCGAAAACAGATTCTGTTGGCCAACAGCGAATGGCTGCCCTGCACGGTGGCAAACGTGACCAGCTTGAGATCAGCCCGAATCTGTGGGCAGGTGTGGGCCTGGTGCGTGGCGGTGCCGGAACCGCTTTAGTGGGCGATGGCCCGACGGTGGCAGCCCGTATGCAGGAATATGCCGATCTCGGCATTGAGACCTTTATTCTTTCCGGCTATCCGCACCTGGAAGAAGCGTATCGCGTGGGCGAACTGCTGTTCCCACATCTGGATCTTAATGTCCCTTCGATCCCGCAACCGCAGGTCGTTCAGGCGCACGGGGAACATGTTGCGCATGATTTTGCCCCACAAAAAGTATCGCAAAGTTAGAGGTGGAGAATGAGTAAGACCCTTAATCGTATCGGCAATGGCCTGCTGCCCTGGGCGCTGCCGATCCTGCTGGTGGCGGTATGGCAGTTAGCCTCACAAATGGGCTGGCTTTCAACGCGCATTTTGCCGTCACCGGAAGCCATTGTGGTGACCTTCTGGAAGCTGTCTGCCAGCGGTGAGCTATGGCAACATCTGGCGATCAGTAGCTGGCGTGCGGCGATTGGTTTCAGCATCGGTGGATCGATTGGTCTGATACTGGGGTTAATCACCGGAATGTCACGTCTGGGTGAGCGCCTGCTCGATACCTCCGTGCAGATGCTGCGCAACGTCCCCCATCTGGCGCTGATCCCGCTGGTGATCCTGTGGTTCGGCATTGATGAATCGGCCAAAATCTTTCTGGTTGCGCTGGGGACGCTGTTCCCGATTTACCTGAATACCTACCATGGTATCCGTAATATCGATCGCGGGCTGGTGGAGATGGCACGCAGTTATGGTCTGTCTGGCTGGAGTCTGTTTATCCAGGTGGTGTTGCCTGGCGCCCTGCCCTCCATTATGGTCGGCGTGCGTTTTGCGCTGGGCCTGATGTGGCTGACCCTGATCGTTGCCGAAACCATTTCAGCCAACTCCGGCATCGGCTACCTCGCCATGAATGCCCGCGAGTTTTTGCAAACCGATGTGGTGGTGGTGGCGATTATTCTTTATGCCCTGCTGGGCAAACTGGCTGACGTCAGCGCTCAACTGCTGGAGCGTGTCTGGCTGCGCTGGCATCCGGCGTATCAACTAAAAGAGGAAAACGCATGAGCGAATTAAATACGTCTCCGGCGCGTCTTAATGCCGGTACGCCGCTGGTGATCAATGGTGTCAGCAAGCAATATAACCAGCGCACAGTACTGAATAACATCAACCTGCATATTCCCTCGGGCCAGTTTGTCGCCGTGGTGGGCCGCAGTGGCTGCGGTAAAAGCACCCTGTTACGACTGCTGGCCGGGCTGGAGAAAGCCAGCAGTGGCGAGCTGCTGGCCGGCAGTGCATCACTGAATGAAGCACGGGAAGATATTCGTCTGATGTTCCAGGATGCGCGCCTGCTGCCGTGGAAAAGCGTGATCGATAACGTTGGCCTTGGCCTGAAAGGCAAAGCCTGGAAAGAACAGGCGCTGGCGGCGCTGGATGCCGTTGGTCTGGCAGATCGTGCCAAAGAGTGGCCTGCTGCGTTGTCCGGCGGGCAAAAACAACGCGTGGCATTGGCGCGAGCCCTGATTCATCGCCCGGGCTTGCTGCTGCTGGATGAGCCACTCGGTGCGCTGGATGCCTTAACCCGTATTGAGATGCAGGATCTGATTGAATCGCTTTGGCAACAGCATCACTTTACCGTGTTGCTGGTGACCCATGATGTCAGTGAAGCGGTAGCAATGGCTGACCGGGTTCTGCTGATTGAAGAAGGGAATATCGGACTGGATCTGCTGGTTGAGCTGCCACGTCCACGCCGTAAAGGCTCGGTCAAACTGGCGGAACTGGAAGCGGAAGTGCTCGACCGCGTGATGAAACGTTCACCCGTCCAACAGGACCGCCATTATGCACATGGCTAAAAAATAAAAATGGGCGAAGATATCGCCCATTTTTTTGTTTATCACTGACCGCTTTTATCAGGCGTTCAGTGCCTTGGTGATCTTCTCGAACAGATCGCCTGACAGCTTATCCAGCCCTTTCAACTGCTCCAGAGCCTGGCGCATCAGCGCCTGACGGCCTGCATCATAACGCTTGAGACGAATCAACGGCTCAATCATGCGTGCCGCGACCTGTGGGTTACGGGTATTCAGATCGCTAAGGATCTCCGTCAGGAACTGATAACCGCTACCGTCTGCTGCATGGAATGCGGACGGATTCGCCGAAGCGAATGCACCAATCAACGAGCGGATACGGTTCGGATTACTCAGGGTAAACGAACGGTGGCTCAACAGTACTCGTACCTGTGCCAGCACATCCGCTGCCGGACTGGTCGCCTGCAGGGCAAACCACTTATCCATGACCAGACCATCCTGATGCCAGCGCTCATCGAAATCAGCGAACAGCGCCGTACGGCAAGGAAGCTGTGCGGCCATGGCAGCCGACAGAGCCGCCACGGTATCCGTCATGTTATTAGCATGGTGATACTGTGCGCTGACCAGCTTATCGGCTTGCGGCACATCCGCAAAGGCCAGGTAACTCAGGCAGACATTTTTCAACGACCGCTTGCCGATATCCGCGTGTTCAATGCGATACTCCGGGGTCTGGCTGGCGTAATACACCGCCAGCAGCTCATCTTCCAGCTCGGTTGCCAGCGTGCGAACCAGCGCCTCACGCACAACAGCATTTGCCTGCGGGTCAATGATGTCGAACAGCTCGGCAATCTCATTCTCACCCGGCAGCGACAGGATCAACGCCATCAGGGCAGGATCGCTGGACTCAGAGAGCAACACCGCACGGAAGGCATCCGCAACGTGCAAGGGTAGCGACAGCGGTTGCCCCTGCTGCTGGCGGGCCACGTTAATTTTGATGTAGTTCGCCATCAGACTTTGTGCCGCATCCCAGCGGGCAAAATCATTGCGTGCGTGCTGCATCAGGAAGGTTAACTGCGCATCGCTCCAGTTGTAGTCCAGTTTCACCGGCGCAGAGAATTCACGCAGCAGGGAAGGCACAGGCTGGAAGTAAACCTTATCAAAGACGAAGGTCTGGAAAGACTCGGTGACATTGAGTACATGATGCACCGGATGGCCATTGTGCTGTAACGGAATGACCTGCCCCTCCCCATCGTACAGTTCAATATCCAGCGGGATATGCAGCGGCAGCTTCTCTTTCTGATCGGCGGTTGGCGGCGTCATCTGTGTCACGTGCAACGTGTACTGTTCCAGCTCAGGATTGTAGTCATCACGGATGGACAACACGGGCGTACCCGACTGGCTGTACCAGCGGCGGAACTGTGACAGGTCAACATTGGAAGCATCCTCCATCGCCTGAACAAAGTCATCACAGGTCGCTGCACTGCCATCATGGCGCTCGAAGTAGAGCTGCATGCCTTTCTGGAAGTTTTCTTCGCCAAGCAAGGTGTGCAACATGCGGATCACTTCAGACCCCTTCTCATACACCGTCAGGGTGTAGAAGTTGTTCATCTCGATCACCTGCTCAGGGCGGATCGGGTGCGCCATCGGGCTGGCATCTTCAGCAAACTGTGAACCGCGCATCACACGCACGTTATCAATGCGGTTGACCGCACGCGAACCGAGGTCAGAACTGAACTCCTGATCGCGGAACACCGTCAGTCCCTCTTTCAAACTGAGCTGGAACCAGTCGCGGCAGGTGACGCGGTTACCGGTCCAGTTGTGGAAGTATTCATGACCGATAACCGCCTCAATCCCGAGATAGTCTTTATCGGTGGCGGTTTCCGCTTTGGCCAGCACGTATTTGGAGTTAAAGACATTCAGCCCTTTATTCTCCATCGCCCCCATATTGAAGAAGTCGACGGCGACAATCATAAAGATATCGAGATCGTACTCCAGGCCGAAACGCTCTTCATCCCACTTCATACTGTTTTTCAGCGAGGTCATCGCCCAGTCAGCACGGTCAAGGTTGCCCCGATCAACGAAGATTTCCAACGCGACATCACGGCCGGAACGGGTGGTGAAGCTGTCGCGCAGCACGTCGAAATCACCGGCCACCACGGCAAACAGGTAACAAGGTTTCGGGAATGGATCCTGCCACTTAACCCAGTGGCGGCCATCTTCCATATGCCCGGCATCAACGCGATTACCATTTGAAAGCAGGAAGGGATAGTGCTTCTGCTCTGCAATAATGGTGGTGGTAAAACGCGCCAGCACGTCGGGACGGTCGAGATACCAGGTAATATGGCGGAAACCTTCCGCTTCACACTGGGTACATAGTGCTTCGCCTGATTTGTACAGACCTTCAAGCGCGGTGTTTTTATCCGGATGAATGTCATTGACGATTTTTAACGTGAAGGACTCAGGCAGCTGTTGTAACACCAGTGCCCCTTCTTCCTGCCGATAGTGCGGCCAGGGCTGATCGTCGACATGTAACGAGATCAGCGTCAGGTCTTCGCCATCCAGGCGCAATTCGGCGCCACTGGCTCCCAACCGTTTAATCTGGCTGACGGCGGTGACCTGGGTGGTACTGGCATCAAGATTAAACGTCAAATCAATGTCGGTAATAGTGTAGTCAGGCGCACGATAATCATGGCGATTTTTGGCTTGTGGCAGTTGCGTCATAAGTCCTTCTCACGTCGATAATTAGTTAACCTTTTCAAGTCTATTCCTGTTATCACCAGGTTGCCACGTTGAATCACTGCCAATTGCGGCCTTTGCCATAAAAGAAGACATTTCATTAACAATCGCACGTATTTACCTCGACCTCTCAGCCTGAATTGTGCTGTGATTGGGTTCACTAAATATCTATTCGGGTTATACTCCTGCGACTTTTTCTTCATTTGAACCAGGGATAACGCTCTTCGCCAGAGGATGCTGAAACGCACCATGACACGACACGCTTCCCCGATTTTGACTACGCTGCTCGATACCGATGCCTACAAACTCCATATGCAGCAGGCGGTATTCCATCGTTATTACGATGTGACTGTGGCCGCCGAGTTTCGCTGCCGGGGTGACGACATGCTGGGTATTTATGTTGATGAAATACAGCAACAAATCGAAACCATGTCCGCATTAACGCTGACCGAAGATGAATTCACTTATCTCTCTGGCCTGCCTTTTTTCACCCCGGATTACCTCAACTGGCTGCGCAGTTACCGCTATGACCCCGCTCAGGTTCGCGTGCGCAATCACCAGGGAAAACTTGATATCCGCATCAGCGGGCCGTGGCGTGAAGTGATCATGTGGGAAGTACCGCTGCTGGCGCTGATCAGCGAAGTGGTGCATCGCCATCGTTCACCGCAGGTCACGCCGGAAATGGCTGTGAGTCAGTTGAAGAGTAAACTGGCACAGTTTAAAGCGCTGACCGCCGATCTCGATATGTCGCGTTTTCGTTTGATGGATTTCGGCACGCGTCGCCGTTTCTCACACGATGTTCAGCTGGCGATCGTCAGTACGCTGAAACAGGATTTCCCGTGGCTGGTTGGCTCCAGTAATTACGAGATGGCACGTCAGCTGGATATCATGCCGGTGGGCACCCAGGCTCACGAGTGGTTCCAGGCCCACCAGCAGCTTAGCCCGGTGCTGGCTAACTGCCAGCGCGCCGCACTGCAATCCTGGCTTGAAGAGTACCCGGACCAGTTAGGTATTGCCCTGACAGACTGTATTACTATGGATGCCTTCCTGCGTGATTTCGGCCTTGAGTTTGCCAGCGCTTATCAAGGACTGCGCCACGACTCTGGCGATCCGCTGGAATGGGGTGAAAAAGCCATCGCACATTATCAACAGCTGGGTATCGACCCGCTAAGTAAAACGCTGGTATTTTCTGATAACCTCGATCTGGAAAAAGCGGTGGAGCTTTACCGCCATTTCGGTCAGCGTATTAATGTTATTTTCGGCATTGGTACCCGCCTGACCTGCGATATTCCTCAGGTTAAACCGCTTAATATCGTGATTAAGCTGGTGGAGTGTAACGGCAAACCCGTTGCTAAACTGTCGGACAGTCCGGGTAAAACCATTTGCCAGGATAAAGCCTTTGTTCGCGCCCTGCGCAAAGCCTTCGACCTGCCGCTGGTCAAAAAAGCCAGCTAGCATCACTGGCCGACCGAAACAGAAGGTCGGCCACTCCGCTTTATGCCTGTCTTAATTTATAGGAATACCTCAGGGGTCGGCACACGTGTCGCCCCCAGATTCCCTCTTCTTCTAAAGAAATCTGCCTTTATTGCCGGAATTTCGCTTGTTTATCATCGCCCGGCAAGTAACATAGCAAGACCCTAAATTCGGGGTAATTCATTCAGATTAATAGTGAGAGACTTATATGAGCGTTGTGCCTGTAGCGGATGTACTGCACGGCCGGGTCGCGGTTGACAGCGAAGTCACCGTACGTGGTTGGGTGCGTACACGAAGAGATTCAAAAGCCGGTATTTCCTTTATCGCCGTTTATGACGGTTCCTGCTTTAATCCCGTTCAGGCTGTCGTTAATAATTCTCTGAATAATTATCAGGAAGAAGTATTGCGCCTGACTACCGGCTGTTCGGTGGTTATTACCGGCAAAGTGGTTGAATCTCCGGGTGAAGGTCAGAGTTTTGAAATTCAGGCCACCCACGTGGAAGTCATCGGCTGGGTTGATGACCCGGATACTTACCCAATGGCCGCTAAGCGCCACAGCATTGAATATCTGCGTGAAGTGGCCCACTTGCGCCCGCGTACCAATCTGATTGGCGCCGTCGCCCGTGTGCGCCATACGCTGGCACAGGCACTGCACCGTTTCTTCGATGAGCAGGGCTTCTTCTGGGTGTCCACGCCGCTGATTACCGCGTCCGATACCGAAGGCGCGGGTGAAATGTTCCGTGTATCGACGCTCGATCTGGAAAATCTGCCGCGCACGCCGGAAGGTAAAGTTAATTACGACGAAGATTTCTTCGGCAAAGAAGCGTTTCTGACCGTATCAGGTCAGCTTAATGGCGAGACCTATGCCAGCGCGATTTCCAAAATCTACACCTTTGGCCCAACCTTCCGTGCGGAAAACTCCCACACCAGCCGTCACCTGGCGGAATTCTGGATGCTGGAGCCGGAAATGGCCTTCGCCAACCTGGAAGATAACGCTGCCCTGGCAGAAGCCATGCTGAAGTACGCGTTTAAAGCGGTACTTGAAGAGCGCGCTGATGATATGGCCTTCTTCGCCGAGCGCGTAGACAAAGATGCCATTTCGCGCCTCGAGCGTTTTGTGACTACCGATTTCGCGCAGGTGGATTACACCGAAGCTGTCGAGATCCTGCTGGCGTCAGGTCAGACGTTTGAAAACGCCGTCTCCTGGGGTATTGATCTCTCCTCTGAGCACGAACGTTATCTGGCAGAGAAACACTTTAAAGCACCGGTGGTGGTGAAGAACTACCCGAAAGATATCAAAGCTTTCTATATGCGTTTGAACGACGATGGCAAAACCGTTGCCGCGATGGATGTTCTGGCACCAGGAATTGGTGAAATCATCGGGGGTTCTCAGCGTGAAGAGCGTCTGGATGTGCTGGATGCGCGTCTGGCCGAAATGGGCCTGAATAAAGAAGATTACTGGTGGTACCGCGACCTGCGTCGTTACGGTACGGTCCCACATTCAGGTTTCGGATTAGGTTTCGAACGATTAATCGCCTATGTCACCGGTGTACAAAATGTAAGGGATGTTATCGCCTTCCCACGTACTCCACGCAACGCGACGTTCTGATTTCTGCATTAAATATAAGAAATTCATATATATACTAAGGTCAGCCTCGCTGACCTTTTTTTATTTTTGTAAATTTAGAGTTGGTTCACAAAGTTCCGTAAATTTTACATTTTGTAATACATATTTTCTCTTTGTTACCAGAATAAGAGATTAGTAGCATTTTCGGGCTAGATTAACCAGGCTGCGAATGGAAAGATGCGTGCAGACACAGGAAGACACCAAACTCTCATCTTGGTTCTGTAAAGAATTATTGACGGCAGTGGCAGGTGTCCAAATAACTCCAATGAGGGTAATAACAAAATGATGAAGCGCAACATTCTTGCAGTAGTGATCCCAGCACTGTTGGCTGCTGGTGCCGCTAACGCAGCAGAAATCTATAACAAAGATGGCAACAAACTGGACCTGTACGGTAAAGCTGTTGGTCTGCATTATTTCTCTGATGACGACGGTTTTGCTTCAGATGGTGATCAGTCTTATGTGCGCTTCGGCTTTAAAGGTGAAACCCAGATTAACGACCAGCTGACCGGTTACGGCCAGTGGGAATATAACGTTCAGGCAAATAACTCTGAAGGCAGCGATGCACAGAGCGGTAACAAAACCCGTCTGGGCTTCGCCGGTCTGAAATTTGCAGATGCGGGTTCATTCGACTATGGTCGCAATTATGCAGTAGGTTATGACGCTCTGGCTTGGACTGACGTGCTGCCAGAATTTGGCGGTGACTTCGGTCAGTCTGACACCATGACCAGCCGTACTACCGGTGTGGCTACCTACCGTAACACTAACTTCTTTGGTCTGGTTGACGGCTGGGACTTCGCTGTACAGTACCAGGGCAAAAACGAACGTGACGACATTACCCGTTCTAACGGTGACGGCTACGGCTTCTCTACCACTTACACTTCACCAATTGGTGTAGGTATCACCGGCGCATACAGCTCTCAAGACCGTACCAATGCCCAGAACCTCAATGACCAGACCACCGGTGCAACAACACTGGGCCGTGGTGACCGTGCTGAATTCTGGGGCACTGCGCTGAAATATGATGCAAACAACGTTTACCTGGCAGCATCATACGCTGAAGGTCGTAACGAGACTCGTATCAATGACGCCAGCATCACCAATGCAGCTGGCGTGACCACCACGGGAATCAACGGCTTTGCTAACAAAACTCAGAACTTCAACGTTGTTGCGCAGTACCAGTTTGACTTTGGCCTGCGTCCATCCATCGCCTATGTACAGACTAAAGCTAAAGATATTGAAGGCGTGGGCGATGTTGACCTGACCAAATACATCGAAGTAGGCGCGACTTACTACTTCAATAAAAACATGTCCACCTATGTTGACTACATCATCAACCAGATCAGTGATGACAACAAACTGGGCATAGGTTCAGGCGATACCGTTGCATTGGGCCTGGTTTACCAGTTCTAATTGCCATTTAATTGCGACTTCGGTCGCGATTAAAAGTGCATCAAAAAGGGGCTTCGGCCCCTTTTTTGTTTTTCTCCCTTCCCCGCTCGCTTTCTGCTGTTTTTTTGATGCAAACGGTTGGTAATTTTCCACTTGTGGCGGTAACCTGAGTCCTCACTTCGCTTTAGACTAAGCTAACGGACTTCGACTATGTTTGAACGTATTGCAGCTGCACCCGCCGACCCTATTCTTGGTTTAGCCGATCTGTTCCGCGCTGATGACCGCACAAATAAGATCAACCTCGGTATTGGCGTGTATAAAGATGAAACCGGCAAAACGCCGGTACTGACCAGCGTGAAAAAAGCTGAACAGTATCTGCTGGAAAACGAAACCACCAAAAACTATCTCAGCATTGATGGTATCGCCGATTTTGGCCGCTGCACCCAGGAGCTGTTGTTCGGAGCAGACAGCGCCCTTATCAGCAACCATCGTGCACGTACCGCACAGACCCCTGGCGGCACTGGCGCACTGCGCATAGCAGCCGATTTCATCGCCACCCAGACCAGCGCTAAACGCATCTGGGTGAGCAACCCAAGCTGGCCAAACCACAAAAATGTCTTTGCCGCTGCCGGCCTGGAAGTGTGTGAATACAACTACTACGATGCTGCACAGCATGCGCTGGACTTTGACGGCTTGCTAAACAGCCTGAACGCCGCGCAGGCGGGTGATATCGTGCTGTTCCATGGCTGCTGCCACAACCCAACCGGCATTGACCCAACGGCCACTCAGTGGGCCCAGCTGGCTGAACTGTCACTGGCGAAAGGCTGGTTGCCACTGTTCGACTTTGCCTATCAGGGCTTTGCCCGTGGTCTGGAAGAAGATGCCGAAGGCCTGCGTGCGTTTGCTGCCAGCCATCAGGAACTCATTGTATGCAGCTCGTACTCTAAAAACTTCGGCCTCTACAATGAGCGCGTCGGTGCTTTCACGCTGGTCGCTGCTGATGCAGCCATCGTGGATACGGCCTTCAGTCAGGTGAAAGCCACCATTCGTGCCAACTACTCCAACCCACCCGCACACGGTGCAGCCGTCGTCGCCACCATTCTCGGCAACAGCGCGCTGCGTGCCTTGTGGGAGCAGGAGCTGACCAGCATGCGCGAGCGTATTCAGCGTATGCGTCAGCTGTTTGTGAATACCCTGCAAGAGAAAGGCGCGAAAGGCGATTTCAGCTTTATCATCGATCAGAATGGGATGTTTTCATTCAGCGGCCTGACGAAAGATCAGGTTGTGCGCCTGCGAGATGAGTTTGGCGTCTACGCGGTAAATTCAGGCCGTGTGAACGTGGCGGGGATGACACCTGACAATATGTCTCCACTGTGTGAAGCCATCGTCGCGGTTTTGTAATTTAGCCGGTGGGTCTTTCGTTGCCCCACCGCTGAGCTTTATCGCGATCAAAAAAGCCTGCTTAAGCAGGCTTTTTTATGGCACCAATGCCGAGATGCGTTTATTGCAGGAACGGGTTACTGATTCGTTCACGCCCCAGCGTCGATATCGGTCCGTGGCCTGGAATGAAGGTGACGTCATCCCCCAGTGGCAACAGTTTGTTATGAATAGAGGCTATCAGGTCGCTGTGGCTGCCCTGGGGGAAATCAGATCGTCCTACCCCGCCACTGAAAATCACATCGCCAGAGACCAGCAGGCGCCCTGCACGGTCAAAGAACACAATGTGTCCCGGCGTATGCCCCGGGCAAAGCAGCACTTCCAGAGAGGTCTGCCCTACCTGCACAGTCTCACCCTCTTCCAGCCAGCGATCGGGGACCAGGGGAGGACATTCGGCAAAACCAAACATCTGGCTTTGTGTCGGCAGGCTATCAAGCCAGAATTTATCGGCTTTATGTGGCCCTACAATCGGTAGAGAATAATGTGCGGCCAGTTCAGCAGCGGCACCGACATGGTCAAGGTGACCGTGCGTCAGCAGTAATTGGGTCAGGTTAACACCCAGCGCAGCCACTTCACGTTTAATTGTCTCTGCGTCGCCACCCGGATCCACCAGCGCAGCTTCATTTGATTCCGTACACCAGATCACCGAACAATTCTGCGAGAACGCAGTGACCGGGATAATATGATAGTCCATAACTCTCCGTTACCGGTCACCACAGGGTGCCGGAATTTCGTTTTACCAGTTCCGAACCGGCCCGGTATCAATATGCACAAAGTTACTACTTGGGTAGTATCCTACACCACCCGCCCGCAGCGAAAGTGCGGCTTTGCGTATATTGCTTAACGAAATTCCTTCAATGTGGAAATCCATCGCCTGCCCCAGCGTGTGGTAGCTATGTTTCGCTACACCACGGGTATGCGACCGTAATGAGTTATTGGTGCCGAGAGAACGGTAGCCAGAGATTAGCTGCACCGGTTTACGACTATCGAGCAGCGATTGCAGACGGAAGAGTTGGTCAAAAAGATGGGGATCGATGCTTTTACTTTTATTGGCCCGGTAGTCACGGAAAAAATGATTCAGTCGTGCCAGTTCATCCTTGTCATAGCTTTTACCGTTAAAAAATTCCGTTTTAAGGTTTTCGCCGGTATTGAGATTATTAAGCGTTAATACACGCGGGCGGGAAGTTGAAAGCGAGGCGAAGGCCTGCCCGGGGAGCAATGCCACACCGAGCGCCGCGCCGCCTAACGTCAGCCACTTACGGCGATGAGAGTCGAATTTATCCATGAATCAGTATTACCCAGCTAAAGAATTCGGAACAGTGCACTAATTACACCGTTTTGAACCTTACCGGGGGAGAATACCTACGTCAACCCAACAAAAGTAAAACCGGCGCAAAGATTGGCATCACACCCATTGCACCGGCTTTTTAGCATAACTATTCCCTGCACGGGAACTGCTGATTAATCAATCATTAGAGCAATAATTGACCAGCCTGCGTTAGCACCTGCGCACCAGAACGTGCCGTATTGTCATAATTGTAAATATCTGTACGAAATTGCGGCTGGCCATCATCTGCCACCCAGGCGGTCAGATAATAGAGGTTAACCGGGATACGATGACGGATGGACACATAGCGTGTATCCCCCTCTTTCAAGGTGCTGGAAATCCGCGTGTCGTTCCAGCCCACATCCTGCAGCAACAAATTAGCCAGATCGGATGCCCGGTTCACACGTACACAGCCAGAACTGAGAGCACGAATATCTTTCTGGAAAAGACCGTGATTTGGTGTGTCGTGCAGGTAGATCGCATCCGAACTCGGCATGTTGAATTTATAGCGCCCCAGTGAATTCGTCGGGCCCGGTGCCTGACGAATGCGGTACGGGAACGAAGCGGCAGAAACCATGCTCCAGTCAATCATCGAAGGATCAACCACCTGAGCATCACTGCTCCAACCCGACAGTAACGTATAATTGTGCTTATACAGGTACATCGGGTCCTGTTTGACCTTCGGCACAATATCCTTGCGCACTAAGGTGGTGGGCACATTCCACGGCGGGTTGAGGACAACGTTATTCAGCGCGCTGCGCATCAACGGCGTTTTACGGTCAGGGCGGCCGACAATCACTCGGGAAGAGAGAATTTCATTACCGTTGACATAGTAGGCCAGTGAGTAATTAGGAATGTTCACCATAATGCCGTTATGCATATCATCCGGCAGCAGTCGCAGACGCTGGATATTCAATGCCAGCAGCGATGCACGACGTTGTGGGGAAACATTTAACCATTCGCGGGTGCGAGCACCTATCGCACCATCGGCCTCTAACCCCTGCCAGGTCTGGAAGCGTTTCAGTGCGGCGACCAGGTCCGGAGTATAAACATTATCAGCATTGATAGGTGCGGCAGTTCCCTGCACATTACCGACATTCTGAGGAACGGCAGTCTGAGGATTATTTTCTGACGGCATTGCAGACGGGCTGACGACGACATTGTTATCAACGTTCGCCTGCACAGGGGCATCAGGCTGGGCATTATCATCATCATGCACCAACGGCGCATCAATAGGGCCCACCACTTCTTCCGTGGGTTTTGGTGGCTCGCTGTCTGCCGACATCATGCCGGTACGTTTAAGAATATCGCGCAGCACAGGCACATCATTGCTGATCTGGCCAGGACGCAGGGTCTGCTTATCAACCAGTTGTGGCCAGGGACGGTTTTCTGCCAGCAGCGTTTTTAATGCCTGATGCATACGCACATACTGCGGATGCTGCGGGGCCAGTGAGAGAACAAAACCATTGAGACGATTCTGAACTACCGCGTTTTGCCACAGATTAATCACCGCGACAGACGGGGCCTCCATCTTATAAGGTACATTGCTGTACAGCCAGGTTTCCCCTTTGCTGGGAACGCCAGAAGTAAACTGCAGATAACCCAACATGGCATCAGACAACACCACATCACGTGCCATGCCAGTAATATTCGGATCCGTCAGCTGTTTTACCCAGTGGGAGAACTGCGGCTGAACACCGGAAATCGCGACCTCAGCCAGCTGTTGCTGGAACTGTTTTACCGCCTGCTCATCCTGCCACATTGGCTGCATGCCACGACTGGCATACAACGGTGCAAGGTTTTTCAGATAGAACGGCGCCATCCCCTGAGAGAACAAGCCGCTGATATGCGATGCACTCTGCGAGACGCTGATACTTTGCACAATCGGAGCAGAGACGGGTGGAATTCCCGCCACAGAAGAAGACACCGGCACCAGCCAGCACAAAAGACTACAACCCAGTGCAACAACCTGGGTGGAAAACGATTTCTGCAGCAACATCCCTTGCTCCCTGTTAAGACTGCCGGATGAGTAACCCGCAGCAATTAGTCGTTGTTATAAGTATAGAAACAGAAAACGGCATTTGCCTCTTACGTTGCAAATGCCGTTATGCAGAGTAATCTGGACACAGAAATTTTACCACTGCGTACCATTATTTTTTACAGGATTTCGTGAATCAGGCTCCTGCCTCAACATCTTTTGCCGTTATCGTCGGTTCTGCAGCAAATCCACGCAGCCCAACAACGTGAACATGTTCAGTATTATTGAAGACCTTACGAACCAGTTTGTAAGTGGTGCCTTTTTCAGGGCTGATATTTTCCGGTGCCGCGATAATCAGCTGCATCTCCAGTCGGTCACACAGCTCGAATAAGGTGGCAATGGATTTTGCATCCAGACGCGCGGCCTCATCAAGGAACAGCAGACGGCAAGGGGAGATATCTTTCCCGCGCAGACGGCGTGACTCTTCCTCCCAGCTTTGTACCACCATCACCAGAATCGACATACCGGTACCAATCGCTTCCCCTGTCGATAACGCCCCACTTTCTGCACGCAACCAGCCGTCAGAGCCACGGTTAACTTCCACTTCCATCTCAAGATAGTTGCGGTAATCCAGCAGCTCCTCACCAATGGTCTGCGGTGTACGCTGGCCCATATCGATTTGTGGGTTCAGGCGCTGGTAGAGTTTTGCCAGTGCTTCGGAGAAGGTCAGACGATTGCTCTTAAACAGATCCTGATGCTGTTCATGCTGCTCAGACAGCACATCAAGCAGCGTAGAGTGAGCTTCCCGCACGTTAACGTTGAGACGCACACTCTTCACCTGCCCGAAACTCACGGCCTGCAAGCCCTGGTTCAACTGACGAATACGATTCTGTTCGCGCTGAATCGTTTTGCGAATAATGTTCGACACGCTGCGTGAGCTGATGGCCAGCATCTGCTCACGGGCAGTCAGCTCTTCCGTCAGGCGATTCAGCTCAATTTCCATCTGCTCAATGGCTTCGACCGGATCATCGGTGCGAATGATATCCTGACGGATACGCTCACGCAGATGCTGATAAACCGCAATGAAGAACTGAATTTTACGCTCCGGCCGCTTCGGATCCTCCGACAGACGCAGCACGTCGCGCAGATGTTCGTTATCCGCTACCGCCAGACGCAGCGCACCTAACGCCTTATCCGACATGGAGCGCAGCTCGTCACCGCCGAGATACGCCAGCTCACGACGGTGCAGACGGCGCTCAACGCCATTGTCTTTCACCAGTCGCAGTACCGCAACCCAGCCCGCCTTCGCACTCACAACCTGCTCACGGCCTATCTGGTACTCGCGCTCCAGACGGCGTAGTTTTTTCTGCAACGCATCGATTTCGGCTTCACAGAAGGTCAGCTGTTTTTCCAGCTGATTACGACGCAGTCGGTTGTTGCTCAGGGCACTGTAGAGTTCGTCACGACGCAGCCGCGCCCGCTCTTCAGCGGAGGCATCCGCCTGCACGCCGATATCGAGCATCTCCTGCTGAAGCTCCTTCAACATGTCGCGTTTCGCGTCATAGGAGCTTTTCAGCGAGGCCAGAACCTGGGAGTATTGCGCTAACTGGGTTTGATGCTGACGTAGCTGCTCACGGGCGCGGGTACGTTCACCTTCCGCCTGTTCAAGGCGCTGGCGCAGCTTCTCATTGAGGTCGCTGGTGCCGTTGAGCATACCTGCAGAATCAATGTAGCCAAAGTGCGCACGACGCTGAACCACTTCGGTCAGGGCAAAGGCTTGCTGACGCGCATCGCGCTGCTGCTGCTGCGCCTGCTGGTAGTCCAGTTTTAACTGGTCATGCTGCTCAGGATCGCTCTGCAGGACAGAGAGAATGGGTTCCAGCTTCGTCAGTTGAGCACCGTGCTGCTGCACAAAGCGCGCGGCTTCCTGCGCTTCATCCAGCTTTTCCTGAATCTCTTCATGACGATCCTGTAACGTATCATCCAGCAGCAGGCTGACGCGAGGCAACAGACGGTTAAGCTGGGCAACGCCCTCTTTCGCCTGTTCGAACTGCTGGCGCTGCTGCTGGTTTTCGCTTTCATGATTCGTCAGCGCACGCTCCACCTCGTTACGGCGGGTATTGAGCAGGCGCATTTCTGCTTCAGGGTCGGACTCAAACGCTACGCCAAGGTGGCTGCCGATAAAGCGGCTAAAGGACTGATGCAGACGCTGGGTTTTCTGAACATCAAATGACAGCGTAGCGTAACGTTCGGCCAGCGCCTCGCGCTCAGCGTGCAGCACATCTAACTGGTTTTCACGCGCAGCACGACCAAACAGCGGTACTTTCGGGAAACGAGAATAGCGCCACTGGCGATCCCCCGCTTTCACCACGACGGCTTTTTCCAGCTCTTCGACATTAAATACGCTGTCATCAAACGACTGCGGATCCCCTTCGATCAGGTAGAGATCTTCCGGGCAATCGTCCAGACCGTCGAGCTGATCGCGGATCAGTGACAGGTCAGGCACCACAATGGCATGACGAGCCGGGCCATACAATGCTGAGAAGTACGGCGCATCATCAATGGTGACATCATCATAAATTTCTGACAGCAGCACGCCACCAAAACGTTCGGCGAGGTTGTTCAGGCGAGCGTCTTCTGCCCCGCCCGGCTGGCTGAGACGCTCAATCTGCTTCTCAATGTCGCGCTTACGGGCTGAGACTTCATCACGTTCTACCGTGGTTTCACGCTCACGCTCCAGCAGTTGCTGCATAAACTCGGTGACCTGCTGGCTGTTTTCCAGCGCCTGGCCCGTTTGTTCACTCAACTGCGAGAGGATTTCCTGCGCGGCCAGCCACTGCGGCGCTTGTTTAGTCAAACGCGCAATGCGTTCACGGAGCTGCTCCAGCTCCTGGCGCAGTGTCATACGGCGCTCACCGGCGTCCGCCACGCTTTCGCTTAACAGCTCAATCTGTGCTTCCAGTTCAGCCTGTAAGGACTCCAGCTCACTGGCATCATGCTGACCGTGTCGCTTGCAGAAGTCACTCAGCAGGCGTTCGGCATCCTGCTGTTCACGTACACGCTGTGCCAGTTCACTCAGGCGGCTGCGCAGCGGCTGTAGTTGTTCGGCATGATAACGCTGGTTGCTGGCATCACGGAGCAGATCGCGCCCTACCTGCCAGGCTTCGCTACGGCTAACCGGGCCGGCAATTTTACTGACCAGTTCAAACGCCTGCTCAAACTGGCTGTGTGCGGCCTGCGCCACACTCATTTTTTGTTCCAGCATCAGCAGTTTGTCGGTCGCTTCCTGCTCTTTCGCCTGGAAGGTTTCCTGCCATTCATCTGCGTTATCCACGCTGAGGTCGCGTATCTGGCAGATTTCCTGAGCACGCTGAAGTGCCTGCAACGCCTGCTGATACTGGATGGCGCGCGTCTGCTGCACATCCAGCGCCTGCTGGTAATCAGCCAGCTGATTTTTCAGCTCATCCACTTCCAGCTCAGCATTTTCGCTACGCGCTTCATTTTCTTCATGCACTTCACGCGCTTCAGCGACGACCTCATTCTGCTCTTCGAGGCGGAAGGTCAGCTCTTCGAGATCGGCATCGTAGCGGTCAATTTTTTCCTGCTGACGCAGTGCCGTCTGAACCAGATTGAGATGGTCGCTGGCACCCTGATAATCTGTTTCCAGATCGCTTTCAGCGGCATTGTGCTCACTCAGTTCCCGCGCCATCTCAATATGACGATATTGCTCAGCGGATAACTGTTTACGACTGGTGAAAAGATCATTACGCACCTGCATCGCACCATCCAGATGGATACGGCGCTCGTTGGCATGACGCATATAGTCTGCCGCCACGTAGCTGGTCGCTTCTGAGATCAGATGCTTAAAGAGATCGCGGTCAGACTGGGTCACGCGAATCGCTTCCAGCGTCATGCGGTTTTCACGCAGTGCGGCTTCCATGTCCTGGAACGCTTTACGTACTCCGCTGTTTTCAGGCAGCAGGTAATCTCGCAGGGAACGCGTGATCGCACTGGAGATCCCCCCGTACAGCGAGGCTTCAATCAGGCGGTAATACTTGCTACGGTCAGCGGCAGAGCGTAAACGACGCGCCACAATACCGAGGTCAAACATCACAGAATGGTAATCCGTAATGGAGTTGTACTGTTTAAACTGCACACTCTCCATCGCTTCAAACCGCTCTTTCAGTTCACTGATTGGCACCACACGCGCCTGACGGGCATTCACCGTCTCAGTCAGAATTTCGGTCGGGTTAATGGAGGTCGGTAGGCCATGAATACTAAAAGGTTTGATATCCACTTTACGGTCACGGCCGGCAACCTGTTGCAGTCGGACCCCAACAAGCACGCGCTGATGCAGCGAGTTCACCACATCGAGCACAGCGTAACAAACGCCTGGGCGCAGTTTGCCGTGCAGGCCTTTATCACGGGAACCTGAGGTTGCCCCGGCTTCAGTAGTGTTACGGAAATGCAGCAGTGTCAGGTCGGGGATGAGCGCAGTAACAAATGCCGCCATCGTGGTCGACTTACCTGCACCGTTCCCACCTGACAGCGTTGTCACCAATTCGTCGAGGTCAAAAGTACGGGCAAAAAAACCGTTCCAGTTAATGAGCGTCAGCGAGCGAAACTTTCCACGTTCAATCATTTATTCTTCCTCCGCGCTGTCCGGCACACTGTTTTCAGTGTCACTTTCACCGTCTTCGCTTTCATCATTCAGCGCCAGGCCACCGTCAAGCTGCATCGCCTCACCGTCGCGGATCATCCGCAGTTGCGCTTCACGCGCATCGTCACCGCTGCGCACATCGGCGCCAAAGCGGAAGACGGATTCGGTGATACGGAATTTACTGCTGTCATTACCCATAAACCACACCATTCCCAGGCGACGCAGGCGATTAAGCGACGCGCGCATTTTCTCCTGAAGTTTCTGGCGGTCAAGGTCTGAGCCGGTAGAACGCTGGTTAACCAGCTTCAGCAATTTGCTTTCATCGGCCAGCGACATCAACTCGTCGTGCAGTTCTTGCTGGGTAAAGATCCCTTCATTGGCCAGACGTTCCGGGCTGAGGTAGAGATAACATAAGATTTTACCCACCATCATATCCAGCTCGGACAACACTGAACGCGGGATCAGCGTGGTGGAACGTGGCCGCAGGTAGAAAAAACCTTCCGGCGCACGGATCAGTTCAACGTTGTAACGGGCATAGAACTCTTCCAGAAATTCCTGGTAGTCCATCAGAAAGGCGTGTTGATCTAACTCTTCAATACCAATATGGCGCCCTGCGCGTAACTGGCTGTCCAGTGCCGGGAAAATCGGGTTGGCCAGTGCCTGCGCCAGTTTAACTGGCATCACTTGTTCAATATTTGTCGATGACATGTGCCTGCACCTTGGCTCCGTAATCATTAATCGCCTGCCATTTTGCAGCCAGGCCAGAGAAATCTGCTTCGGCCACGCCTAAGCGTACAGCCTGATCGACGACAATACGTGCCACGTCAAAGTGACGTACACGCGGGTATTGTGTCAGGTAATCACGAATCACCGCCCCAAGATCCAGCGGCTTTTGCTGTGTCCTGTAGATGGCCAGTGCTTCTTCAATCATCGCCGCCAGCTGTTCACGGATAGCATTGAACTCTTCGTATTCCAGTTCAGAAGGCAGTTCACCCGTCACTTCCTCACTGCGCAGCGTCAGTTCTTCATCACGCATATCGTACAGGCGGTCAGCATTGGCATAGGTCAGCGCCCAGGGCTGATCGAAGTAATTCTGTACCGACTGACGTAAACGTTGGGCAAAGACGCGGTTCTTATCCATATCAATCGCGGTACGGATAAATTTATGCACGTGGCGGTCATAGCCGATCCACAGGTCAATCGCCTGCTGGCCCCAGCTGATAATGCGGTCGAGCTTGTTTTGCAGGTCATACACCAGCTTGTCGACGAAGCCGAGATCGGGGCTATTCATCGTGGCATCCTGGATGCGCAACAGATTGGCCTGTAGCTTATCGCCCGCAGCCTCCAGGGTATCCTGAAGTTCACGCAGCGTACCGGACGTTTCGTTCAGCAACAGTTCACAGCTGGATATCGCCGCACGCCAGTCTTTGTTGAGTAACTGAGCAATATCATCTTTAACGCCCTGTTGTTGTTCATCCATGATGCGCTGGGTGATATCAATGCTGTCGAAGATCTCTGCCACCGAATATTTCAACGGAGCGAACACGTTGCGGTGCCAGTGAAACTCGTCGCCATCTTCATCAGCAGCATCGGCGGCACGTTTTAGCTCACCCGCTACGATCGACAACTGCAAAGAGAGACGCAGGGTGGAGAATTCACGCTGGCGAATATAATAGTCGGTAATGCCGATGCCCAACGGCGTCAGACGATAGATCGCATTACCTTCTGCATGTTCGCTGGTAAAACGATTGAGCAAGCGCTGGCGCACCATATCGTTAATGGCATTGTTGGCACGTACCACGACAGTTTCGCTGGTCTGTTCGAAGCCTTCACTGACATGGCGGAAGGCATCAATCAGTTCGCCTTCACTCATTTCGCCATCCATGCGCTCCCCATTAAGGGTGGCAATCGCCAGCAAAAAAGCCAGACGTTCGGTTGGCAATGAGACGGAAAAATCATTTTTTCGCGCCCAGGCTACCAGCTCCGGTACAGTCTGGGAAAATTCACTCATAGTTCGTCTGCCTTATGGGTTTCCGCGCTGTAACGTGGATATAACGCCCTAAACTTAAAAACGGCTCCTGGCGGCAGTATTGCTTTTCCAGGGCCAGAACCTCATCAAAACGATCGATCTGTTTGGTTTTATCACGCATGTAGTCGTGAAAAACGCGGATGCCGGTTTTGTGCTCAATCGTAAAGCCACACTCTTGTAGCCAGCCATACACCTGTTCAGGATCCCTTGGGTAGTCCGGAGACAAGGTTTTCTTTTTACGTTTGGCCAACCCCGTTTGTAAATAGCCGAAGTTGCCGAGCACCATCGTCTGCATCAGCAAACCATTGAGGTTATAGAACATGAGCGACAGGACACCACCAGGCTTCAGTGCATCATACAACGCCGCCAGCACCTGCTGAGGTTCCGCCACCCATTCCAGCACCGCGTGAAACAATACCAGATCAACCGGTTTATCCAAATGTTGACCGACCTGCTGAGCGCTAATTTGTTCGAATTGCATGTTACCGCTCACACCTTTTTCATCGGCGAGACGGCGGGCACGGGACAACATCTCTTCGGAGACATCACAAAGCAGCACCTGATGACCCCGGGCTGCAATGCCACAGCCGGTTTGCCCTTCTCCGCCCCCTGCATCCAGCACCGATAAAGGACCGTCAGGGAACGATGTTAACAACGCATCAAGATCCTCCCAGAGAATGGCCTGGCGAATACGGCCTTTGGTGGTACCGTAAATATTCTGAGAAAATTTTTCTGCGATATCATCAAAGTTGCGATCCTGCATACAACGACTCCGGCATTCAGGGCTTTATTCTACGGGGTTAACCGGCTATTTCGAGCGGCGTTCAGACGTTACACTGTGCTCATTCACGTCATTCAGCGAAGTGAAGGGAATGCGTCAGCGCGTCTGTAGCTTGAAAGATGCGGGGTATTTTGGCATACACTGGCAAATAATGAACCTTTCAGTCATCGCTTCGTGATTGTGTGATGTTTTTTCGGACAAAAGGAACCCTTTTTGATGTTTTTTGCACTGAAAAAAATTGTTGGCGGCCTGCTGCTTCCACTGCCAATGCTGCTGCTGGTGATGGCACTAGGGATTATCTTACTCTGGTTCAGCCGCTGGCAGAAAAGCGGCAAAACACTCATCTCCCTTGCCTGGGCTATTCTGTTGCTGATCAGCCTGCAACCTGTTGCTGACAGACTGCTGGCCCCCATCGAGAATAACTATCCCACCTGGCACAATCAGCACCCGGTGGAATATGTTGTAGTTCTCGGCGGTGGCTACACATGGAATCCGCAATGGGCACCCAGCTCAAATATGCTCAACAATAGCTTGCCACGCCTCACAGAGGGCATTCGTATTTTACAGGCGAACCCAGGGGCAAAACTGATTGTGACCGGCGGACATGCGCAGGGCAACCCGATGAGTTCAGCAGCAGTGGCCTCACTCGTGGCACAATCACTGGGCGTACCGCAAAGTGCGATTATTACGCTGGATAAACCCAGTGACACTGAGCAGGAAGCCCTGGAAGTTTCCCATATTGTCGGGCAGCGCCCATTTGCGCTGGTGACCTCCGCTAACCATCTGCCGCGGGCCATGATCTTCTTCCAGCGTCAGGGCCTGGCCCCCTGGCCTGCGCCTGCAAACCAGTTGGCAGTCACATCACCACTGAACTTCTGGGAGCGGGTTTTACCTTCATCATTCTGGCTGGGCCACAGCGAGCGCGCGATCTACGAAAGCCTGGGGCGTTTGTGGCAATGGCTGAAACCCGCCGCCAAACCGTCAGTCGAGCCAGGGAAGGAGTGACTGGCCGGCTGCCGTAAAACGCGCACGGTCAAACTGCGCGGTGTGAATGAGCCGCGCAATTTCCTCCCAAAGACTATAGAACCAACGGCGTGCAACAAACCCTTCCGCTACGGGGGCTCGCCGCAAGTATTCACTGACGATGCCGTCGCCTGCGCCGGATGCGCATAGCGGGAACAGTTCGAATTCTCGTGGTGCCCAAAGTATCGTACCGGGATTGATCATCGCCAGTAACTGATCCCCCCAGGCCTCTTTCATTATGCTGCTGAGCACCAGGTTGCCGTGGACCAGAACACAGGGATCGTCAAAATCTTTAAACAGTGCGTGCAGACTCTGACGGCTGCGATAAAGCACACGTCGGTCATCCATACTCAGCAATGCCGGTCGCAGGTAGTTGAGCGTCGCCCACAACACCTCCACTCGCTGCGCATACCAGGCGGGCCATCGGTTCTGCTGGGTGCTATCTACCGTTCCCACCAGCCCATGACTGTCGATACGATGCCAGCCGAGCATCCCTTCAACAATCTGTTCCTGCAGCTGCTGCCAGCGCTCGGGCGTACGCGTGGGCGCCTCAACGGAAACGCCACCAATACGCTCTATCAGTAAGACTTCATGCAGGGGCGGCTGCTGGCTGATCACCAAACCATATACGGCAGGCACACGCACCTTCCCTTCACGCATCAGCATTGAGAGCTTATGCGCTTCCTGGGCTGCAATGCCCTTCATATTGAAGTATTTCGCCACTAACGGCAGTGAATGACCACTGTCATCGTAAAGAGTATAAAGACTGGCGTAAGGCTGCTGGCTGATACACTCCACCCGGCTGACGGGTTCGCCCAGTACCAGTGCCAGTTCAGATCGCAGTTGTTCCATCTGCCCTCCTTATCAGGCAAGAGGTCTTATGATGGTGCGAATGGATGAGATTTGCTCCGAACTGGATCAAATTCGTCGTATAAAGTGCGGGGCCAGCACTGTGGCCCCGACGCGGATTTACTGCATGGCTGCGCGAACGCGTAGCAAATCCTCTGGCGTATCAACACCCACGCTGGGAATGGCTTTTGCCACATCAACATGGATTTTTTCGCCGTACCAAAGCACTCGCAGCTGCTCCAGCAGCTCGATCTGCTCCAGCGGACTGGCTTCCCATCGGACATAACGGCGGATAAATCCGGCACGATAACCGTAGATACCAATATGGCGCAGGAAGTGGTCACCGATAGTGTCATGGGAAGCCGCAAAGCGCTCACGATCCCACGGGATAGTGGCTCGTGAGAAGTACAGCGCATAACCGTTGGCATCACGTACCACCTTCACCGCATTCGGGTTAAAGGCTTCTTCCGCTGATTCAATCGGCACCGCCAGCGTTGCCATACCCGCAGTGCTGCTGGCCAGATTATCCGCCACCTGGCGAATAATAACCGGTGGGATCATGGGCTCATCACCCTGAACATTAACAATCACCGTGTCATCCGGGAACTGGTAGTGATCAATTACTTCGGCAAGGCGTTCAGTGCCGGACTGATGGTCAGGACGGGTCATACAGACTTCACCACCCGCAGCTTCAACCGCGCGTGCCACATCCTGATTATCCGTGGCTACAATTACCCGTTCAGCACCGGATTCCAGTGCACGTTCCATCACGTGAACCACCATCGGTTTGCCGTGAATATCGACCAGGGGTTTACCCGGCAAACGGGTGGAAGCAAAGCGGGCAGGAATAATGGCAACAAAACTCATGGATGGCTCTCTTCAAGTGTCAATGCGCGTGCTTCAACTTCCAGCAGCACAGGAATACCGTCACGTACCGGATACGCCAGACCATCTGGTTTGCAGATGAGTTCCTGCTGCTCTTTGTTGTAGTACAACTTGCCATGACAGACCGGACAAGCAACGATTTCGAGTAGACGATGATCCATAAATCCTCCGCGATAAATCCAATTTTGCAATGGGCTAAGAATACCATAGCTGTACTGGTGCAGTTACCCGCTCACCACGAAAAACATGCCCCGGATTATATTTCCCAGCGAGTTGGCCAGCAGGAACCCATTGCGTCAGGGAGTTTATTGACCTCGATCATCTCCGCCCCCTGCCAGCGTGCAAATTTCGTCAGAGCACGCTGCACATCATCCACGAACTGCTGGCTGACGCGTGTGTGCCGCTCCAGCCATAATTGTTTGACCTCCAGCACTTTTGTTTTGCGCTGCATACGGGCATCCAGTCGTGCTTTTAACGCACCTCGATGCAAAACAGGCAGGACAAAGTATCCATACTGCCGTTTTTCCTCCGGGGTGTAACATTCCAGGCGATAGTCAAAATCAAACAGTTCAAGCGCGCGTTTGCGATCCCACACCAGTGGGTCAAATGGCGACAGAATAGCAGTATGAGTAGCGGCTTGCGGGTGAGCCAGTTGTGTAAACAGACTGTGATGGACATACATCGTGCCGAGATCTTCAACCTGTACCTCACGTACTGTTTCCTGCTCCAGCCAGCGATCGATGGCCTGGATAACTGGCGCCCGTTTCAGACGGTAATAATCTGCCAGCCAGGCCAGACGAAAGATCCCCAGACTGCACGCACTGTTATCCAGCATACGCTGTACCGCTTCTGCTTCGGTGAGTGCATGCTGTGCATCATCCCAATCTGGCATCATCCGCTCACGCAGGTCATAAACGCGCTGAAACTGACGACGTTCACTGACCATCAACTCACCGGCGGTGAACAGATTTTCCAGGTGGCGCTTATGAGGTTTCCACGCCCACCAACCAGGCTTCTGCCCTGCCGGAGCGGTAAAATCCGCCGAACGAACCGCGCCATTTTCACGGATATGTGCCAGCAAATGGGTGATATCCTGCTGATGCTCATCCATCCATGTCTGGCTGTACTTCCAGCCTAATGCTGAGGGGTTCAGCATGCGGTGACGCAGCAGAGGGTAATCCTCAATGGGAATAAAGCAGGCTTCATGCGCCCAATATTCAAACAGGTTTCGCTGTGCCAGCGCCTGCTCAAGCCAGATGTGCGGATACTCGCCGAGACGGCTGAATAGCACAAGGTAAGGGCTACGCGCCACCACATGGATGGTATCGATTTGCAGCAGTGACATTCGGCGTACCGCCGACAGTAGATCGTCAAACCGGGCTTTATGTGAAGGTGGCCGCAGCAGGCCCTGAGCCGCCAGCTGAAGCTGGCGCGCCTGAACAAGAGAAAGAGTTACCGCCGTCATGATGCCATCCGTAAAGTTCAGATGGCTTTAGTGTAGCGCGATGTGGAGAGTTGTGGACTGAATTAACGTGGAATTAATGCACTGATTTTGTTCAGCAATACGATGGTCTGCTCATCGGGAAGCATGGCATCAACCGGTAAATACCACCAGTTGTCAGTGGCAAAAGCGCGCGCTTTGACCGCATCTTTCTCTGTCATCAACAGTGTCTGTCCTTCCGTTATCAGGGCATTCAGAGTAGCGGCAGTGTAATTCTGATGGTCAGCGAAAGAGACCTCTTTTTGGATCACAACCCCCTGCTGACGCAGCGTGTTGTAAAAACGTGGCGGATGGCCAATACCGGCCATTGCCACCACATTTTGCAGTTGTGCGGCCGGACGACGTTCCCCTGAAAGCAGGTTTACCGCCTGGCCCGGCACCAGTTGCATCGACAGTTCACCCGGCTGTGCATGGCCACCGTTGGCGATGACGGCAGTCACACTTTTCAGGCGAGAAGCGCGTTCCCGCATGGGACCTGCGGGCAACCACCAGCCATTACCAAAGCGACGTTCACCATCAACGACGACGATTTCAACATCACGCGCCAGAGCATAGTGCTGTAATCCATCATCAGTGATAATCACATCGACCCCGCCACCGCTCACCACCGCCTCTACGGCCTGACGGCGCTGGGGTGCGACCGCGACCGCCGCCCCGGTACGCTGATAGATCAGAACCGGTTCATCACCGGCTTCACGGGTAGTCGTCTCTTCGCCCAGCACCAGCGGATAGCTTTCTGCTTTACCACCATAACCACGAGACACCACCCCAACGCGAAAACCCCGCTGTTGCAGTGCCTGTACCAGCCAGATGACCACTGGCGTTTTACCATTCCCGCCGGCAGTAAGATTACCGACGATCACCACCGGAACGGGTGCACGCCACGCTTTACGCCAGCCCCAGCAATAGCTAAGACGGAGCACATTACTAATCAGCCCGTATAACAGGCTGAAAGGCAACAACAACAGATAAAGCGCAGAGCGGCCGCTCCAGATGCGTTCAATCATTGGCCAAATTGCATCTTATGCAGCTGCGCGTAAACACCACGTTCTGCCAGCAACATCTCGTGACTGCCACGCTCAACGATTTGACCATCTTCAACCACTACAATCTCATCCGCTTTTTCAATCGTGGAAAGACGGTGGGCAATCACCAGCGAAGTCCGGTTCTTTTGCAGTTCGTCCAGGGCTGACTGAATAGCACGCTCAGATTCGGTATCCAGAGCCGAGGTGGCTTCATCCAGGATCAGAATCGGGCTGTCACGCAGCAGGGCACGGGCAATGGCAATACGCTGGCGCTGCCCCCCTGAGAGCAATACACCATTCTCACCAATCATCGTATCCAGGCCATTCTCCATCTTGCCGATAAAGTCCATGGCATGGGCCATCGTTGCCGCTTTCTCAATATCTTCGCGGCTGTACTGTTCCTCGCGCGCATAGGCAATATTATTGGCAATGGTGTCATTGAACAAATGCACATTTTGCGATACCAGCGCCACCTGATTACGCAGTGAGGCAAGGGTATATTCACGCAGGTCATGTCCATCCATCAGGACGGCCCCCTGCTGCACATCATAGAAACGGGTCAGCAGGCTCGCCAGCGTTGATTTACCTGAACCCGAGCGCCCGACCAGAGCCACCGTCTTACCCTCAGGGATCGTCAGATTGATATTTCGCAGGGCAGGCACTTCGCGACCAGGATAGGTAAATGTTACCTCACGGAACTCAATGTCGCCCTTTGCCCGCTCAACTATGCGCTTACCGGTATCCACTTCCTGTTCGCTATCGAGAATGGAGAACAACGTCTGACAGGCAGCCATACCGCGCTGGAACTGAGCATTGACGTTAGTCAGTGATTTCAGCGGACGCATCAGGGCAATCATTGACGAGAACACCACGGTGATCGTACCCGCCGTCAGGGTCTCCATCACACTCGGGAAGCTCGCGGCATACAGCACAAAGGCCAGTGCCAGCGAGGCGATCATCTGAATAATCGGGTCTGAAATAGAGGATGCTGAAACCAGTTTCATCCCCTGCTGACGCATGCGATTACTCACACGGTTAAAGCGCTCGCTTTCGATCTCCTGACCACCAAAGATCAGTACTTCTTTATGCCCTTTCAACATCTGTTCAGCGCTGGTCGTCACCTGGCCCATGGTGTTTTGCATATTTTTACTGATATTGCGGAAACGCTTTGAGACCGTACGAATAGCAAATGAAACGATCGGCGCCAGAACGATCAGGATCAGCGACAGCTGCCAGCTGTAGTAAAACATCAAGATAAACAGGCCGATAATCGAAGCACCCTCACGCACCACAGTCACCAGGGCACCGGAAGAGGATGAGGCAACCTGTTCAGAATCATAGGTGATGCGCGATAGCAGCGTACCGGTAGACTGCTGGTCGAAAAAGGCGACCGGCATGCCCATCATATGGCTGAACAGGCGGCGGCGCATGCCCATGACCACATTGCCAGACACCCAGGAAATACAGTAACTGGAAACGTAGCTGGTAACGCCGCGAACGAGCATCAGACCCATTACGACAAGCGGCATCCATAGCAGTACGGCGTTGTTCGCTTTACCAAAACCATCATCGAGTAAAGGCTTCAGCAGTGACAGCATGAGTGTATCGCCAGCCGCATTAAGAATCAGTGCGACTGCAGCCACAATCAATCCCGCCTTATATGGCACAATCATTGGCCAGAGTCGACGGAAGGTCTGCCAGGTGGAGAGATCTTTATCCAGATGCATTATTTAACCAGCTTTGAATGAAATAGCCGCTCATTCTACCTGGAATCCCTGACTACGCCAAACCACTGATGATACCAACGGTTCATTATTTGTTCTCTTAACCCCATAAGTTGCCAGTTATCAACAAAAAAATGGGCGCTGATCTGTCCCGAAAGGGCCGTATCATGCCATTCGACGTGATTTTTATCGTAACGCTGGATAATCTTCGCAGCTGGTAGCCGCCAGGCACTGTAACGCGCGGCTGATGCGACCGCCGCTGTGGCGCCCACCGCGCGTAAGAAAGGTGGAGAAGAGGATGTTCTGCTACCGTGATGTGGAACTTGCAACAGATCCGCCGACAGGCTGGCACGCTGTTCTGCGACCAGTTTTAGCTCTGCCGGGGCCTCAATGTCTCCTGTCAGTAGCACTCGCCATTTTCCGTCCGTGATGGTGACGACACAGGATTGGTTGTTCCCCTCACCTTTTTCCGCCTCGGGTGGCCAGAGAACGCTGAACTGAAGTTCCTGCCAGCGCCAGCGAGTACCTTTGCGACAGGGTAAGTGCCCCCTACGCGCCAGAGCGCTGCGTACACGCGCCGCCGGGAATGCAGCCTGCACAGTTTCCAGCCCGCCAATATGGTCAAGATGGCCGTGACTAATAATAACATCGGTGACGTTTAATCCCTGCCAGTTGAGCCAGGGCAGGATCTGACTACGGGCAGCATCCCCTCCTGGCCAGCGGTTACCGGTATCGTATAGCGTTGCCTCGCCGTTACGAGAGACAACGACGGCTAACCCATGGCCAACATCTAACATATCAACACGCCAATGCGGATGGGATCCTACTTCGCGCCAGCTACACAGCAAAAGAGCCGCACTAAACAGGCTGACAGGTGAGGTACGCCACCAGCCGAAACGCAGACTCAAAAGTATCAGCCAGCATAACAGGCTGGCAGCGCCCAATGTTTGGTCCAAAGGAAACCAGCCGCGAGGTAAATGTTGAAGAGGAATAAAAACCAGAGCCAGAGAGTGGTCAACCCATTGCCACAGTAGCGGGCTGACCCACGGCAACGGATTGCACACGATCGCCACAAGAATCAAAGGCACTGTCAGCATCGTGATTAACGGCACTGCCCACAAATTTGCTACCAACGCGCTCAAGCTAAACCCATGAAACAGCATCGCTTGTAGTGGCATTAATAACAGTAGCATTCCAATTTGAAGATGCAGTAAACGCAAGAGCAGCCAGCGTTTACCACGGTTAAAACGGCGAGGTAGAGGAAAAAAGTGAAACCACAGTAACAGACCCGCTACCGCCAGCGCTGACAGCCAAAGACTGTCAGAAAGTACGCTTAATGGATCAAAAAACAGGATCAAAGCGATGCACAGGCACCATACCTGCCAACTATGGCAGTGGATAAAACGCAAACGAAGCGTACTCCAGACCAGTAAAGACAGCATTGCCCGCAGCGCGGGGGGATTGCCACCGGATAACCAACAATAGGCTAATGCAATCATCAGGCTGCAATACATAGGCAATCGGTAGCCAATACACCAGGCAGGCAACAGGAACTGAACACCACGCGATAATAACCAGCCGAAACTCGCGGCAAGGGCAATATGCATACCTGAAATCGCCATCAGATGTGCCGTGCCAGTTTCACGCAATAGCAGATTTGTTTCCCTGTCGACTTCCGCTCTTTCGCCAAAGGCCAGCGCAGAAATCAATGCCTGCCACGTCAGATGACCATAGTTCTTTTGCGTTGCATTAATCACCCTGGCACGCCAGCTGCACTGTGAATCAATAACCTCTGTCGACACCACTCTGCCAGTGAGTGGCGTATGATTAGCCAGCGCAAAACGCTGTCGGTCAAATCCTCCTTCATTGAGCTGAGCATGCACTGGACGCAGAACAAGTTCCATGTTCCAGTGCTGTCCGGCGCAAAAGGCTATCTCCTGCGGCGGAACTTTCAAGGTGGCATAAATCGGAGGGAACAGAATCCTGTCTTTGTAGCGCAGCAGCCGTACTTTAACCATCTTCCCATCGGGTAGTACGTTTTCTACGACAATTTCTGCTTTCAACTGCCCGTGCGTCAGCTGTTCTATTTGATCCAACATGACCCGCCCAGCACAGACTGCCCAGAGGAACAAGACTAATATCAGCGCGACCAATTTTGCACAACGCCATCCGGACAGCGCCATGAGAACAGCTGCGGACAAAACGGGCAGGTCGTAGACAGCAGCAGGAAGCTTAGACAGGAAACTCAGCGGTAGCGTTGCAGCAATGACACTCCATGCCAGCCGGTTCACAGTTATCAACATGACACCTCCCTGTATCAATGATGACCAGTGTGCAGCAATCACTCCTGAAAGTCATATCACCCGGAAAGGATGTGGAAAACACCTCGCAAACAATTTTCGCTATTTGCAAATGTCATCAAGATTTTATGCATAAACCAATGGTTTTATTTTGGGCAAAAAAAAACGACACCGGAGTGTCGTTTTATCGATTCATCGCAATACCCTAAGGTATTAACCGCCGTAAATATTAGCGCGATCACGCAACTCTTTACCTGGCTTGAAGTGTGGAACGTATTTGCCTTCCAACTCCACTTTGTCACCCGTTTTCGGGTTACGGCCAGTACGAGGTGCACGATAGTGTAAAGAGAAGCTGCCAAATCCCCGGATTTCAATGCGTTCGCCATCTGACAACGTTGTTGCCATATGCTCAAGCATCTCTTTTACCGCATCCTCAACGACTTTCGCCGGAATATGAGAGTGCTGGCCGGCAAGTCTTTCAATCAGTTCTGACTTGGTCATATAACCTCCGGTTAATCCTTGTTAGGAAAAGTTCTGACAGTAACGACGGTACAGGGCAGCTTGCGCTGCCCTGAAAGCGATTACTCGCCTTTAGCTGCTTTGAAAGCTTCAGCCATTGCGCTAGAGAAGTTGCTTTCTTCCTGTTTGGTGTTAACAGTATTGATTGCTTCTTTCTCATCAGCCTGGTCTTTTGCACGAACAGACAGGCTAACAACGCGGTTTTTACGGTCTACACCGGTGAACTTAGCTTCAACATCGTCGCCAACGTTCAGAACCAGAGTTGCGTCTTCTACGCGGTCCAGCGATGCTTCAGAAGCACGCAGGTAACCTTCAACGCCGTCTGCCAATTCAACTGTAGCACCTTTAGCGTCAACTGCAGTCACTTTACCGTTAACAATTGCACCTTTCTTGTTCAGAGAGATGTAGTTGTTGAACGGATCTTCTGCCAGCTGCTTAACGCCCAGGGAGATACGCTCGCGCTCTGCGTCAACCTGCAGAACAACAGCAGCGATTTCGTCGCCTTTCTTGTATTCACGAACTGCTTCTTCTCCGGTAGCGTTCCAGGAGATGTCAGACAGGTGAACCAGGCCGTCGATGCCGCCGTCCAGGCCGATGAAGATACCAAAGTCAGTGATTGACTTAATTTTACCTTCAACACGGTCGCCCTTGTTGTGGGTTTCTGCAAACTGCTGCCATGGGTTAGATTTGCACTGCTTCAGACCCAGGGAGATACGACGACGTTCTTCGTCGATGTCCAGAACCATAACTTCAACAACATCACCAACGTTAACAACTTTAGATGGGTGAATGTTTTTGTTGGTCCAGTCCATTTCAGAAACGTGTACCAGGCCTTCAACGCCTTCTTCGATTTCAACGAAGCAGCCGTAGTCGGTCAGGTTAGTTACACGACCAGTCAGCTTAGTGCCTTCTGGGTAACGTTTCGCGATAGCAACCCATGGATCTTCGCCCAGCTGCTTCAGACCCAGAGAAACACGGGTACGCTCGCGGTCGAATTTCAGAACTTTAACGGTAATTTCATCGCCAACATTCACGATTTCGCTTGGATGCTTAACGCGTTTCCATGCCATATCAGTGATGTGCAGCAGGCCGTCAACGCCGCCCAGATCAACGAATGCACCGTAGTCAGTAAGGTTCTTAACGATACCTTTAACTTCCATGCCTTCCTGCAGGTTTTCCAGCAGCTGATCGCGCTCTGCGCTGTTTTCGGATTCGATAACCGCACGACGTGAAACGACAACGTTGTTACGTTTCTGATCCAGCTTGATGACTTTGAACTCAAGCTCTTTGCCTTCCAGGTGCAGTGTATCGCGCACTGGACGAACGTCTACCAGTGAACCTGGCAGGAACGCACGAATGCCATTCAGCTCAACTGTGAAGCCACCTTTAACTTTGCCGTTGATAACACCGGTAACAGTTTCAGCATCTTCGTAAGCTTTTTCCAGTGTAATCCATGCTTCGTGACGTTTAGCTTTCTCACGAGACAGCAGAGTTTCACCGAAGCCGTCTTCCACTGCATCCAGCGCAACGTCAACTTCGTCGCCTACCTGGATTTCCAGTTCGCCGGCTGCGTTCTTGAACTGCTCTGCAGGGATCGCAGATTCAGATTTCAGACCCGCATCAACCAGGACTACGTCTTTGTCGATAGAGACAACAACGCCACGAACGATGGAACCCGGACGGGTTTCGATTGTTTTTAGGGATTCTTCAAATAGTTCAGCAAAAGATTCAGTCATATTGATAATCTTCAGGATTCTTCAATTTAACGTCCACCTGACATCCTGCCGGGTGGGGTTGTTTCACATGCTCCATGACATCCATATCACAGAGTTAGATAAATCATTCTGCAAGCCGAAGCTCATGCAGAGGTCATTAAGCGTAGTTGATATTTACGCCAGCGCGAGCTTCTCACGCGCATACTTTAATGCGATGTCGATAACCTGCTCGATCGACATCGTTGTCGAATCAAGCACTAACGCATCATCAGCCGGCACCAGTGGTGCAATGGCTCGATTACGATCTCGCTCATCACGCTCTTTTATCTCAGATAAAAGGCGCTCAAAGTTAACACTAAAGCCCTTTTCCTGCAACTGTAGCATACGACGGTTAGCACGTTCTTCAGAGCTGGCATCAAGGAAAATTTTCACTGGTGCATCAGGGAAAACCACCGTGCCCATATCGCGACCATCGGCAATCAATCCCGGAAAATCCCGGAAACCACGCTGACGACGCAGCAATGCTTCACGCACACGAGGGAATGCGGCCACTTTGGAGGCGGTGTTACTGACATCCTGAGTTCGGATTTCACCGGTAACATCTTCACCTTCCAGAATCACTTCCATTTCGCCGTTGTTAGAAACAAAACGCACATCAAGATGGGCGGCGATAGGAACCAAAGCTTCTTCAGAAGCCATATCCACCTGATGATGCAGCGCAGCCAGGGCCAGAACGCGATAAATTGCACCGGAGTCCAACAGGTGCCACTGCAACGCCTCGGCCATCGCTTTACACAATGTACCTTTCCCTGCACCACTTGGGCCATCAATGGTGATCACTGGGGCTATTGCCATCATGTCGTTCTCCTGTCGGTGGAATGCCTGGGCAACGGGTGCCCAGACAAATATCGACGCGCATTATACCCCTCATGCATGAAGCTGCAACTGCGTTGGTTGCGCACCGTATTCTGTCATAGGCGGCACGCATTCCTGACGAAGATGCCCGTTACGCCAGTTGACTGATACGGGCGAGCTGTTCGAAGTAGTCGGGAAACGTTTTCGCCGTGCATTTTGGATCAAGAATGGTCACTGGCGTTGAGGAAAGAGCAACCAGGGAGAAACACATCGCCATACGATGATCGTTATAGGTTCCAATTTCAGCAAATTTAACCTGCGCGGGTGGTGTAATGCGAATGAAGTCATGGCCTTCTTCAACTTCAGCACCCACTTTACGCAGTTCAATGGCCATCGCCGCCAGACGGTCGGTCTCTTTCACACGCCAGTTATAGATATTGCGCATAACCGTTGTACCTTTCGCAAACAGGGCAGCTGTTGCAATGGTCATCGCAGCATCAGGGATATGATTCATATCCAGATCGATAGCATTAAGATCCCCACGCGTACAGGCAATAAAATCATCGCCCCACTCCACGCTGGCGCCCATTTTTTCCAGTACGTCGGCAAAACGAATATCGCCCTGCATACTGTTACGGCCAATACCGGTAACTTTCACCGTTCCACCTTTGATTGCTGCCGCGGCAAGGAAATAAGACGCAGAGGATGCATCACCTTCAACCAGGTAGTCGCCGGGTGCCTGATACTGCTGCTGGCCACGAATGTGGAACGCGCGGTAATCTTCATTCTCAACGTTAACGCCAAAAGTCGCCATCAGGTTGAGCGTGATATCGATATAGGGTTTTGATACCAAATCGCCTTTAATCACAATGCGAGTATCGTTTTCGGCTAACGGTGCGGCCATCAGCAACGCCGTCAGAAACTGACTGGAAACGCTACCATCGACGGCGACTTCGCCACCGCGGAACCCGCCTTTCAGGCGCAGCGGCGGGTAATCTTCCTGCTCAAGGTATTCGACATCGGCCCCCCCTTGACGTAAAGCATCAACCAGGTGGCCAATCGGACGTTCTTTCATGCGAGGCTCACCGGTCAGAACGATGTCGTTGCTGCCCAGGCACAGTGCCGCCGCCAGAGGGCGCATTGCCGTTCCGGCATTGCCAAGAAACAGTTCCAGCGCGCCTTCTGCCTGAAGTGCACCGCCCTGACCTTCGACTTCACACACCGTGCGATCGGCAGACAGTGTGAAATGAACACCCAACGCCTGTAGTGCATTCAGCATATGGCGAACATCGTCGCTATCAAGCAGATTCGTCAGGCGGGTGGTGCCTTTTGCCAGTGCGGCCAGCAGCAGCGCGCGGTTAGACACACTCTTAGAGCCGGGAAGGTTAACGGTGCCATCGACCAGGGCGATAGGTTGTAACGTCAGGGAATCCTGCATGTGAAACGTATTCTCCAAAATAATTACAATGAAACCCCGCTGGGCTGCGGGGTTTCAGATTCAAAACTTACTGCCAATGCAGGCGTACCTTAGCCGTGGCGACGTTCGAAGTCGACCATAAAATCGGTGAGCGTTTTCACGCCCTGCAACGGCATCGCATTGTAGATCGAAGCACGCATGCCGCCGACCACACGGTGGCCTTTCAGAGCATGCAGACCTGCTGCAAATGACTCTTCAAGGAACAGTTTGTCCAGTGTGGCATCAGCCAGTTGGAAGGGTACGTTCATACGTGAACGGTTAGCGGCTACCACATCGTTGCGATAGAAACTGCTGTTATCGATGGTGCCATACAGCAGATCGGCTTTTGCCTGGTTACGTTTATCCAGTTCCGCCACGCCGCCCTGCTCTTTCAGCCACTTAAACACCAAGCCGGACAGATACCAGGCAAAGGTCGGTGGCGTGTTGAACATAGATTCGTTATCCGCCAGGACCTTATAATCCAGGATGGAAGGCAATTCTTTACGCGCCTGACCCAACAGATCTTCACGCACAACGACCAGTGTTAACCCGGCAGGACCAATATTTTTCTGTGCGCCGGCATACAACACGCCGTAACGACTAACATCGATCGGGGACGACAGAATCGTGGAAGAAAGATCGGCCACTACCACTTTATCACCAAAGTCCGGGGTTTCCGGGATAGCGATACCGTCGATCGTTTCGTTCGGGCAGTAATGAACGTAGGCAGCATCATCAGACAGTGCCCACTCGCTCATTGGTTTGATACCGCGCAGGCCATCAATCGTCGTTTTGGCATCGATCACATTTGGCGTGCAGTATTTCTGAGCCTCTTTTACTGCGCTGGCTGCCCAATAACCGCCATCAACATAGTCCGCCGTGGCATGCTGCCCCAACAGATTCATCGGGATGGCAGCAAACTGAGCGCGTGCACCGCCATGGCAGAATAAAACTTTATAGTTGGAGGGGATTTTCAGCAGATCACGAAAATCTTTTTCAGCCTCTTCCGCGACCTGAATAAATTCCTTACTACGGTGGCTGATCTCCATTACGGAGGTTCCTAAACCCTGCCAGTTGCAGAGTTCCTGTTCAGCGCGACGAAGTACTTCTACCGGCAACATAGCCGGGCCTGAGCTAAAATTGAAAACCTGACTCATTTCCCCTCACCACTTTCAGATCAATCGGTTTTGATTCCTCTATCGGTTTTATCATTGCCACCCCGTTGCTGCAATGATTTATCAGGTCGACCGACCAGTTCACCGGCCTGTGCCGCAACAGCTTGTAGGGGAAATGCAACAGCAGACGATATTTTGTGAGGTGTTTTCCTGTTTGAAAAACAGACCCGTTATCTTTTCATCCTAAAATGGCATTCTTGCGTTCATGAAATTAATGATGTCGGATAGCGATTCCGCCGGAAACCCCGTATCATTGCGCGCTTTCCGCACAATCAATAACGAGTGGGCAAAATGACTCAAACTTATATCCCAGGCAAAGACGCCGCGTTGGAAGTTTCCATCGCACGCTTTCAGCAAAAACTGCAGGATCTTGGCTTCAACATCGAAGAAGCATCCTGGCTGAACCCGGTCCCGAATGTCTGGTCAGTTCATATCCGCGATCGCGACTGCCCGCTGTGTTTTACCAATGGTAAAGGCGCGAGCAAAAAAGCGGCTCTGGCCTCTGCGCTGGGCGAATACTTTGAACGCCTGTCCACCAACTATTTCTTCGCTGACTTCTGGTTAGGCGAGAAGATCGCTAACGGCGACTTCGTTCACTACCCTAACGAGAAGTGGTTCCCACTGCCGGAAGATGACCAATTGCCAGAAGGCATTCTGGATCCACGACTGCGTAAATTCTACGACCCGGAAAACGAAGTGAGCGCCAGCGAACTGGTTGACTTGCAGTCGGGCAATGCCGCACGCGGCATCTGTGGCCTGCCGTTTACCCGTCAGTCGGATCAGCAAACCGTTTACATCCCGATGAACATTATCGGCAACCTGTATGTATCAAACGGTATGTCTGCCGGTAATACCGCCAACGAAGCCCGCGTTCAGGGGCTGTCAGAGGTATTCGAGCGCTATATTAAAAACCGTATTATCGCGGAATCAATCAGCCTGCCAGCCATTCCGCAAGACGTGTTAAATCGTTATCCGGGCGTTGTCGAAGCCATCGCCTCGCTGGAAGCAGAAGGTTTCCCAATCTTCTCTTACGACGCCTCACTGGGCGGTAAATATCCTGTTATCTGTGTGGTGCTGTTTAACCCTGCTAATGGCACGTGCTTCGCCTCCTTTGGTGCTCACCCTGACTTTGGCGTAGCGCTTGAGCGTACCGTCACCGAACTGCTTCAAGGTCGTGGCCTCAAAGATTTGGATGTGTTCACACCGCCGACCTTCGACGATGAAGAAGTGGCGGAACACGCCAACCTGGAAACACACTTTATCGATTCCAGCGGTCTGATCTCGTGGGATATGTTTAAGGATGACGCCGATTATCCGTTTGTTGACTGGAGCTTTAAAGGCAGCACTGAAGAAGAGTTCTCGACACTGATGGACATCTTCAAGTCAGAAGATCAGGAAGTTTACATCGCGGACTATGAGCATCTGGATGTGTACGCTTGCCGCATCATCGTGCCGGGCATGTCTGATATCTACCCGGCAGAAGACCTGCTGCTGGCGAACAACAGCATGGGTGCTTACCTGCGCGATACACTACTCAGCCTGCCGGAAAGCAGCTGGGAAAAAGAAGACTATCTGTCTCTGCTGGAGCAGCTGGATGAAGACGGCCATGACGACTTCACACGTGTACGCGAACTGCTGGGCCTTGCAACGGGTAAAGATAACGGCTGGTACACACTGCGTATTGGTGAACTTAAGGCGATGTTAGCACTGGCAGCAGGCGATCTGGAACAGGCATTGATTTGGACGGAATGGACCATGGAGTTCAATCAGTCGATCTTCAGCGCCGAACGCGCCAACTACTATCGCTGCCTGCAAACACTGCTGTTATTGAGCCAGGAAGAAGGTCGCGACCCTTTGCAGTATCATACGGCATTCGTCCGTATGTATGGGCAGGAAGCCGTAGACACAGCTTCAGCAGCTATCAGTGGTGAAGCGCCATTTTATGGTTTGCAGGCGGTTGATAACGATCTGAAAGCGTTCCCGGCACACCAATCTCTGCTGGCGGCTTATGAAAAACTTCAGGCGGCCAAACGTCTTTACTGGAAATAATTGACTATAAAAATAGCACCCGGTTAAAGGGGGTTATAAACAGACAAGATTATTTCACCGCAGCCGATCTCTATCTGCAGGTTAATAAAAGGTAACAGCGCAGGCTGTTACCTTTTTAATTGTTACAACCTGGCTATATTTACTCTCGTTTATTCACCCACTCTTTCGCGAAACACATCTGAGACTCAAATATTTTTTTAATAATTAAAAAAGTTTTATTTAAATAAAAACAACAACTTAAACAATAAACCCATGATAAAAATAGGGTCTTACCCGCGAATTAGCCGGGCCTATATGATCCACATCAAATTCTTTCCTATACTCCTTTGTTAGACTTTCCTCGCTGATTACTTTTGGGAGGACGTTAGTGTGAAAGCTGGCAACCCCTTTGATTTATTATTACCGTCAGAAATGGCGAAAGTTGCTGAAGATGCAGGTGTCTATAAAGCAACGAAACACCCCTTCACCACATTTTTTCTGGCAATTACCGCTGGAGTCTTCATTTCCATCGCCTTTGCTTTCTATATTACTGCGACAACGGGTACGGCTGCTGTCCCATGGGGGCTGGCAAAACTGGTTGGTGGTATCTGCTTTTCACTGGGTCTGATGTTGGTTGTGGTTTGCGGTGCTGACCTGTTTACTTCCACTGTTCTCACCGTGGTTGCTAAAGCCAGCGGTCGTATCAGTTGGGCGCAGCTCGCACGCAACTGGATTATCGTCTACGTCGGTAACTTTATCGGTGCCATCTTATTTGTCGCTCTGATTTGGTTTGCCGGGCAATACATGGCGGCCAACGGTGCCTGGGGACTGAATGTCCTGCAAACCGCTGACCACAAAATGCACCATACCTTCACTGAAGCAGTCTGCCTTGGCATTTTGGCGAATCTGATGGTGTGCATGGCAGTATGGATGAGTTACTCCGGTCGTAGTCTGATGGATAAAATGTTTGCCATGGTACTGCCGGTTGCGATGTTTGTTGCCAGTGGATTTGAGCACAGCATCGCCAACATGTTTCTCGTCCCGATGGCGATCATCATTAAAGACTTTGCGACTCCCGAATTCTGGCAAGCTACCGGAGCAAGTGCAGAGCAGTTTTCGCACCTCACCGTTGGCCATTTTATTACCGATAACCTGATCCCGGTTACCCTGGGCAATATCATCGGTGGTGGTTTGCTTGTTGGTTTAACTTACTGGGTAATTTATCTGCGTGATGGCGATCATCACTGATTCACCCACTAACAGAATTTTGCAACCGTCGGTGTGATGTCACACGGCGGGAACGTACAACGAACTTCACGTTATAAGGTAGGTATCAAATGACCGAGCTTAATCAAAAAATGGCGACAGCCTGGGAAAGCTTTGCACAGGGCGAATGGCAGACCAGCGTTAACGTCCGTGACTTCATCCAGAAAAACTACACACCGTATGAAGGCGACGAAGCGTTCCTGGCCGGTGCCACTGAGGCAACAACTGCCCTGTGGGACAAAGTGATGGAAGGCATCAAACAAGAAAACCGCACTCATGCACCGGTTGACTTTGATACCGACCTGCCATCAACCATTACCTCTCATGATGCGGGCTATATCAATAAAAGCCTGGAAAAAATCGTTGGTCTGCAGACAGAAGCTCCACTGAAACGCGCGCTGATCCCTTTCGGCGGAATTAAAATGGTTGAAGGTTCGTGCAAAGTGTATGGCCGCGAACTTGATCCTACCGTGAAAAAAATCTTCACCGAATACCGTAAAACCCATAACCAGGGTGTATTCGATGTCTACACTCCAGATATTATGCGCTGCCGTAAATCAGGTGTGCTGACGGGTCTGCCTGACGCATACGGTCGTGGCCGTATCATTGGTGACTACCGCCGTGTAGCGCTGTACGGTATCGATGCATTGATGAAAGATAAATTCGCTCAGTTCACCTCACTGCAGAGCGATATGGAAAACGGTGTTAACCTGGAAGCGACAATTCGCCTGCGCGAAGAAATTGCCGACCAGCATCACGCACTCCAGCAGATTAAAGAGATGGCAGCAAAATATGGCTGTGATATCTCTGGTCCGGCTACCAATGCAAAAGAAGCGGTACAGTGGACCTACTTCGGTTACCTTGCTGCGGTGAAATCCCAGAACGGTGCAGCAATGTCCTTTGGTCGCGTATCGACCTTCCTGGATATCTACTTTGAACGCGACCTGAAAGCAGGCGTGATTAACGAGTTGGAAGCACAGGAACTGATCGACCACCTGGTGATGAAGCTGCGTATGGTACGTTTCCTGCGTACTCCTGAATACGATGAACTGTTCTCAGGTGACCCAATCTGGGCGACAGAATCACTGGCAGGTATGGGCGTTGACGGCCGTACAATGGTGACTAAAAACACCTTCCGTTTCCTGAATACCCTTTACACCATGGGTCCTTCACCGGAACCAAACATGACCATTCTGTGGTCTGAAAAACTGCCACTGAACTTCAAAAAATACGCGGCAAAAGTGTCCATCGATACCTCTTCTCTGCAGTATGAGAATGATGATCTGATGCGCCCTGATTTTGACAATGATGATTACGCTATTGCCTGCTGCGTAAGCCCGATGATCGTCGGCAAACAAATGCAGTTCTTCGGTGCACGTGCCAACCTGGCGAAAACCATGCTGTATGCCATTAACGGCGGCGTGGATGAAAAAATGAAAATGCAGGTTGGCCCAAAAGAAGCGCCAATGATGGATGAAGTGCTGGACTACGATAAAGTGATGAACCGTATGGATCACTTTATGGACTGGCTGGCAAAACAGTACGTCACTGCGCTGAATGTTATCCACTATATGCACGATAAATACAGCTATGAAGCGTCACTGATGGCACTGCATGACCGTGATGTTTACCGTACTATGGCTTGCGGTATCGCAGGTCTGTCCGTTGCGGCTGACTCCCTGTCTGCTATCAAATACGCCAAAGTATCCACCATTCGTGATGAAGATGGTCTGGCTGTAGACTTCAAAATCGAAGGTGAATACCCGCAGTTTGGTAACAACGATTCACGTGTGGATGACATTGCCTGCGACCTGGTTGAACGTTTCATGAAGAAAATTCAGAAACTGCAAACCTACCGTAATGCAGTGCCAACTCAATCCGTACTGACCATTACCTCTAACGTGGTGTATGGTAAGAAAACGGGTAATACCCCGGACGGACGTCGTGCTGGCGCACCATTCGGGCCAGGTGCAAACCCAATGCATGGTCGCGATCAGAAAGGTGCGGTTGCCTCTCTTACCTCGGTTGCAAAACTGCCGTTTGCTTACGCGAAAGATGGTATCTCTTACACCTTCTCCATCGTGCCAAACGCACTGGGCAAAAATGACGACGTACGCAAAACCAACCTTGCGGGTCTGATGGATGGTTACTTCCATCACGAAGCCAGCATCGAAGGTGGTCAACACTTGAACGTCAATGTGATGAACCGTGAAATGCTACTAGAAGCAATGGAGAACCCGGAAAAATACCCGCAGCTCACCATTCGCGTATCAGGCTATGCAGTACGCTTCAACTCACTGACTAAAGAGCAGCAGCAGGACGTGATTACACGTACCTTTACACAGTCTATGTAAGTCGCTGCGCTCTATACAGGCTCCCGTAAGGGGGCCTGCTCACCACCAGCCGGTTTTGTCAGTCGCCTAATATGGACGCCTGCCAAAACAGACTTAACACAGCTAAAGACTGTGTCACCGTGGAGAATTCATCGCAATGTCAGTACTCGGTCGCATCCACTCTTTTGAATCCTGCGGGACCGTTGACGGCCCCGGCATCCGTTTTATCACCTTCTTCCAGGGCTGCCTGATGCGCTGCCTGTATTGCCATAACCGTGATACTTGGGATACGCACGGCGGCAAAGAAATCACCGTAGAAGAACTGATGAAAGACGTGGTGTCATATCGCCACTTCATGAATGCTTCTGGCGGTGGTGTTACCGCGTCAGGCGGGGAAGCTATCCTGCAAGCCGAATTCGTACGTGACTGGTTCCGTGCCTGTAAAGCTGAAGGGATTAATACCTGCCTGGATACTAACGGTTTTGTTCGCCGCTATGACCCGGTGATTGACGAACTGCTCGACGTTACCGATCTGGTGATGCTCGACCTTAAGCAGATCAATGATGATGTCCACCAGATTCTGGTCGGCGTATCCAACCACCGTACACTCGATTTTGCTCGTTATCTGTCCAAGCGTAACATTCGCACCTGGATCCGCTATGTTGTTGTGCCAGGCTATTCTGATGATGATGAATCGGCTCATCGTCTGGGTGAGTTCACACGCGATATGGGCAATGTTGAGAAAATCGAACTGCTGCCCTATCACGAACTGGGCAAACATAAGTGGGTGGCAATGGGGGAAGAGTACAAGCTGGACGGCGTTCATCCACCGAAAGCCGACACGATGGAACGGGTCAAAAGTATTCTCGAAAGCTACGGTCACTACGTGATGTATTAGCGGTTCGGACTCAATTTTAGTGATTAAAAAGGCTGGCCAGAAGGTCAGCCTTTTTAATGTCTGTTTTATGCGTGTGCCACAGGATTGGCGTGGTGATCGGCCTTACGCAGCAACATCGCCAGATACACCATTGCGACCGCGGCAATCATTACAAACAGCAAGCGGTCTGAATAGCTTTGCATCAACATTGAGGTCATCGTCGGCCCCACCAGACTGCCAACGGTATAACTCAGCAGCAGCGCCTGATTCATCGCAACCAGTTCATGGTGGGCAACGGTTTCACACGCCCAGGACATCGCCACTGGATAAAGAGTAAAGCCTGCACAGCCGAGAATAAACAAGGCAGGTGCCATCGCAGCATTACTCAGCATCGCCAGAGCGCCGAGGATCACCACAAACACCTGCACCCGCAACACCAAAAGGCGCCCATAACGATCTGCAAGGCGGCCTACCGGCCACTGGCCAATAATACCGGCGCTCACCAGTAACGCCATCCAGTAACCTACCGTTGAGTCACTCATCCCCTGATGCGAAAGGTAAAGCGGCATCAGACCATATAACGACCCCAGAACAATGCCTGAAATAATACAGCCATTGATACCAAGACGGGCATTACGGCGGCGCAGCATCGGCCACAGCCGCCCTGCAGGTGTTTCTTCGTCACCTTCCTGGCTGGCAGTGACACGACAAAAGACCAATGGCAGAACCGCCGCCAGTATCACACTGCTGACCCAGGGGAGAACGTGCATCAATTCAGTCGAGACTTTGCTGACCAGTAATTGCCCGATAACCGTGCCAATATAATAAATGATCATATAGGCAGCCAGCAGTCGCCCACGGTTACGCAGCGTCCCGTTACACAGCAGCGCACTTTCCACCACAACCCAGATCAGCGCACAGCCAATACCGGCCACAAAGCGCCATAGTGTCCAGGACCAGAAGCCGGTACCCAGCGCCAGTGCCAGCGTTGCCAGAGCAAAGACCAGAGAGGCGAGATAGTAGCTACGGTTAAAGCCATAGCGTTTGATCACCCAACCCGCAATCAGCGTTCCCAGCAGGTTCCCGCAGTAATATGACGAGCTGACCATCCCCACCTGCCAGGTCGGCAGTGCATCATGCGTGAGCCAGAGCGGCACCAGCGTATTGAGCACAGCAATAGAGACTGTTAGCAGCAGCAAGCCGCACAGCAGCACCAAAACAGGACGTGACCAGGTGGACATAGTAGTTGGGGGACCGAAAACGAGGGAGATTTTGCGCGCATCATGCCACTGAGTAGACGATTGGAAAAGCACAATAAAAAGGCAATAGCACGATTTGTAGCTACGCGATTTAAAATTTTTATCTTCAATGGCTTAGAGCTGTTTAGCAGAGGACTGTCGACGGAATTATCTTATTGAATTCACATGTAATAAGTCAGAATAGCATCACTATTATCCATCATTATTTTTGCTCAATCTCTGACAATAAAAAACCCGCCAGTGGCGGGTTTTTCAAAACACTGTTCAGGGCGACTTATCCTGCTGGTACAGCCTCGAACCTGTGCGTGGATCAGCCAATAAACTCCAGGCCTTTCATATACGGACGCAGAACATCCGGTACGGCGATACGGCCATCAGCCTGCTGGTAGTTTTCCAGCACCGCAACCAGAGTACGACCCACTGCCAGGCCAGAGCCATTCAGGGTGTGTACCAGGCGTGTTGCTTTCTCACCACGTGGACGGCAGCGCGCTTTCATACGACGCGCCTGGAAATCGCCCATATTGGAGCAGGACGAGATCTCACGGTAGGTATCCTGCGCTGGCAACCACACTTCCAGATCGTAAGTTTTGTGAGAACCAAAGCCCATGTCACCAGTACAGAGCAGTACTTTACGGTATGGCAGGTTCAGCAGTTGCAGCACTTTCTCTGCATGACCCACCAGTTCTTCCAGCGCATCCATTGAGTCTTCAGGGCGTGTAATATGCACCATTTCAACTTTATCGAACTGATGCATGCGGATCAGACCACGAGTGTCACGACCATACGCGCCAGCTTCGGAACGGAAACATGGCGTATGTGCGGTCATTTTGATCGGCAGTGATTCTTCTTCCAGAATCTCATCGCGTACCAGGTTGGTCAGCGGGACTTCGGAGGTCGGGATCAGAGCATAGTTGCTGCTGGAGGCTTCTTCTTCCAACGGACGTGTATGGAACAGGTCTTCGCCAAATTTAGGCAACTGGCCCGTGCCGTACAGGCTGGCATGATTCACCAGGTAAGGTACGTAGGTTTCCAGGTAGCCATGCTGCTCGGTATGCAGATCGAGCATGAACTGGCTCAAAGCACGATGCATCAGTGCAATCTGGCCTTTCATCACGATAAAACGTGAACCGGTCAGTTTAACTGCGGCGGCAAAATCGAGGCCTGCGGCCATTTCGCCCAGCTCAACGTGGTCGCGCACCGCGAAGTCAAACTTGCGCGGCTCACCCCAGCGACTGATTTCCTGGTTTTCACTGTCATCTTTGCCCAGTGGAACTACATCCGCAGGGATATTGGGAATGGCCATTGAAAAGTCATTGATACTGGTCAACAGTGCATCCAGCTCTGCTTTTGCAGCGTCCAGGCGTTCGCCCAGTACGTTCACTTCCTGACGCAATGGCTCGATGTCTTCCCCACGTGCTTTGGCCTGCCCGATGGATTTGGATCGCGAGTTACGCTCTGCCTGCAGATTTTCAGTTTCGACCTGCAGTACTTTACGACGCTCTTCGTGTGCGCGCAGCGTATCAACGTTCAGCTTATAGCCACGGCGTGCCAGTTTTTCAGCGACTGCGTCTGGCTCAGTACGCAGTAGATTGGGATCGAGCATGCTTGTCCTGTGATGATTGATTGAGTTAAAAAAGAAGGGGCGCACCGACATATCGAATGCGTTGAATTCATTGCTAACCTTACCGCAACGTCACTGTCAGCGGTAGCGTTTTGTCGGGCTATTTTGATCCTGTTCAATCAACCAGGCGAGCTTTTCACCAATCTTCCCTTCCAGCCCACGCGTGGTCGGATGGTAATAGCGGGTTTGTGCCATTTGCGCCGGGAAATAGTCCTCACCTGCTGCATACGCGTTAGGTTCATCGTGGGCATAACGGTATTCCGCTCCCAGCCCCATTTCTTTCATCAGTTTGGTTGGCGCATTACGTAAATGTTCAGGAACATCATAATCCGGGCTTTCACGCGCATCACGCATGGCCGCTTTGAAAGCGTTATACACCGCGTTGCTTTTTGGCGCGCAGGCCAGGTAAACAATCGCCTGGGCGATCGCCCGCTCACCTTCTGCCGGGCCGACACGAGTAAAACAATCCCAGGCAGAGATCGCTACCTGCATGCCACGCGGATCCGCGTTGCCAACATCTTCGGAGGCGATAGCCAGCAAACGTCGCGCGACATACAGCGGATCACCGCCTGCGGTAATGATCCGTGCATACCAGTAAAGTGCCGCATCCGGGGCCGACCCCCGCACTGATTTGTGCAGCGCCGATATGAGATCGTAGAAACGGTCACCTTTATTATCAAAGCGTGCGCTACGCTCGCCAGACACTTCATTGAGCAACTGCGGCGTCAGTTCACGCTTGCCTTTGCTATTCACCTCAGCCATATCGGCCATCATTTCCAGCGTATTCAGCGCGCGGCGCGCATCGCCGTTGACCAGCTCAGCAATCATATTGCGGGTATTTTCAGGCAGGATGATGTTGTCATTACCATAGCCACGCTCACCGTCTTGCATCGCCTGGTTCAGCACGGCAGCAATGTCTTCCGTGGTCAGAGATTTCAACAGATACACGCGGGCACGCGATAACAGCGCTGAATTCAGTTCGAATGAGGGATTTTCCGTTGTGGCACCGATAAAGGTAATGGTGCCATCTTCAATATGTGGCAGAAAAGCATCTTGCTGGCTTTTATTAAAACGGTGAACTTCATCAACAAACAGGATGGTACGCCGACCTGCATTGCGGTTTTGCCGCGCACGCTCAATCGCCTCACGGATCTCTTTCACCCCGGAGGTGACAGCGGAAATGCGCTCAACGTCAGCCTGTCCATAGTGACCGATAATTTCGGCCAGCGTGGTTTTCCCCGTCCCCGGCGGTCCCCATAGAATCATCGAGTGAAGATGACCCGCCTCAATAGCGCGCGGCAGCGGTTTACCCGCTGCCAGCAGATGCTGCTGGCCAATATACTCGGCCAGCGTACGTGGCCGCATACGCGCGGCCAGAGGCTGAAACTCATTACGGGAAAAGTCGAGGGACAGGTTACTCACGCAAACCTCACTGACGCTGGTCGTCCACAGTTACACCCTTAGGTGGTGTGAACTTGAACTTATCGGCACTGATGCTGCCATTTTGCTGGCTTTTCAACGTATAACTGCTGCGCTGCCCATCCTGCTCTACCGCGCTGAACTGATTGATGGTGCCATTGGTCGCCACGTTGATGGTGAACTGCTTCAGGTTGCCATCAGCATTTTTTGGCGTCAGAGAGAAGTCATCCCCTTTTTGCGCAACGTTGTATTGCTTCCAGTCACTCGCCTGGTTACGTGCAATCAGCATAAAGGGGGTATTGCTGGTGGCATCTTTCACCCAGCTGGCGCTAACCTGCTCAACAAACGGATTGTAGAACCATAACGTTTTACCATCGGAAATCAGGGTGCTTTCATCCGGCGCTGTCATATGCCAGTTGAACAGGTTCGGACGCTGAACCCACATCTCACCTTCGCCATCCTGCACCGATGCACCGGTGCTGTCGGTTACTTTTTGACTAAACGTGGCATGGAAACTTTTCACCTTATCCAGGCGTTGCTGCAAATCGCCAGATGCATCAGCCCAGGCGGTAACCGAGGAAAAAGCAGCCAACACACAGCAGGAAATCATTAATTTTTTCATTACGGCATCCTTATTGAAACTCTTGTATCCCGTTCGGGTTAAGCGTGACGTGGATAACTTTAGCCAGGCGCTGATAACAACAACAGGAGAAAAAACTGAATCTCCCAGTCCGTATCCTACAAATATTGGGACTGCTGTCAGGAATTCAACGGGCCAGGCAGTGCCTGACCCGTTGATGGTGAGCGAAACAAGAAGACTTAACGCTCATGCGGAGGTGGTGCCAGCACCTCGCGGTTCCCGTTATGCCCCGGTGACGAAACAATTCCCTGCGCTTCCATCTGTTCAATGATACGCGCAGCACGGTTATAACCGATACGGAATTGCCGCTGAACGCCGGAAATCGAGGCGCGACGCTTGTCGACAACGAACTCAACGGCCTGGTCGAACAACTGGTCCAGCTCTTCGTCACCGTCAACGCCACCCGCACCCGATTCAGTATCGTCGCCGCCGCTAAGGATACCTTCTTTATACTGAGGACGTTCGCGTGCCTTCCAGTCTTTCACGACGGCATGCACTTCCTGGTCGCGAACAAAGGCACCATGGACTCGGACCGGAATAGAAGAGTTAGGTGCCAGATACAGCATGTCACCCATGCCCAGCAAAGATTCTGCACCCGACTGATCGAGAATGGTACGTGAGTCAATTTTACTGGATACCGTAAAGGCAATACGTGTCGGAATATTGGCCTTAATCAGACCGGTGATCACATCCACAGAAGGTCGCTGTGTGGCCAGCACCAGATGAATCCCCGCCGCACGTGCTTTCTGTGCCAGACGTGCGATCAGCTCTTCCACTTTTTTGCCGACGGTCATGATCAGGTCTGCAAACTCATCCACCATCACCACGATATAAGGCTCTTTTTCCAGTACCGGTGGTGTCATATCCATGCTGTCGGTTGGCTTCCAGAACGGGTCAGGGATGGGACGCCCCATCGCCTCAGCCATATCCACCTTCTCGTTATAGCCCGCGATGTTACGCACACCCAGTGCCGACATCAGCTTGTAACGACGCTCCATCTCAACCACACACCAGCGCAACGCATTGGCCGCATCTTTCATGTCGGTGACCACATCGGTTAACAGATGTGGAATGCCTTCATACACCGACAATTCGAGCATTTTCGGGTCGATCATAATAAAGCGCACTTCTTTTGGCGTGGCTTTATACAAGATACTGAGGATCATGGCATTAACGCCTACCGACTTACCGGAACCGGTCGTACCGGCAACCAGCAAGTGAGGCATTTTGCCCAAATCGGCTACCACTGGATCGCCGGAAATATCTTTGCCCAGCACAATCGACAACGGGGAGGGATTATCACGGAATGCCGGGCAATCCAGCACTTCTCGCAGATAAACCGTCTGGCGATTCAGATTAGGCAACTCCAGCCCCACATATGGACGGCCAGGGATGACTTCCACCACACGCACGGCAACAGCTGACAATGAGCGAGCCAGATCCCGCGACAGGTTAGAGATACGCGCAGCTTTTACGCCCGGCGCCAAATCCAGCTCAAAGCGGGTGATAACCGGACCCGGTGAGTACCCAACCACCTCAGCCTTCACGCGATAGTCAGCCAGCCGCGCCTCAATCAAACGAGCGGTCTGCTCAAGCGCAAACTGGTCTACCGGTTCCGTTTCGGCTGGCGGCGACGCTAACAAATCGAGCGTTGGCAGCGGCGTGGTTGGTTTGTACGTTGGCTGCTCATGACGCATCAGGAACGGATGGATCAAACTGTCCATATCCGGTTCTTGCGGCTTCACTGGCTGGGCCGTCACAGGAGGTGCAGCAGCGGGTTGCCAGGCAGGAGAAGTCTGCGCAATGGGAGCCTGCGGTTGCGCCTCTTCGGGCTGTTGCCACTGTGACTGAACGGGGGCAACGGACTCTGTTTCCGGTGCTGCCGACAGCGTAAACAATGGCTCAGTCGGGCCGTCATTGACCAGATCGTCCATCGGTGAGAAATCGAAAGCACCGGAGGTATCAAGCGTAAAGGTTGGGCTTTGGCCTGACGTTTCGGCGGCATAACGCTGCTGCTGCTGTTCAGCAAACTGACGCGCCAGCGCCGCCTGTTGCAGTGCTTCTTCATCTTCAGCAGCAAACTCTTCGCCGTAACGCTGCTGTTCCCGTGCCAGGAACGCTTCACGTAGCTGTGCCTGTTCCGCATCATCCTGCTCGTCAGGCGTGACAGCCTGCCAGGCATCTCCTTCAGCAACCTCTGGCTGCAGGGACTCCTGCTCTTTGGCTTTTTCTTCCGCCATGCGCTGCGAAGGCAACTTAATGCCGTAAGAAGCCAATTCGCGGCGTGTCGGCAATTTTACTGGATTTGGGCGCGGCAGTTCAGGGCCGATACCCTGCTTAACCTGGGGATTAAGATCGTCGCCACTGGTTGCCGTAAAGCCCGGCATAAACGGCATATTACTGCTGGCTGACTGTGCAACAGCACCAAGCGCAGCTCCGGTTGCAGCAGCAGCTACTGAGGCTGGATGAGAGGCATGTGGTGTGGAGAAATCAAACGGCGAAGCCGCTGAGGTATCCTGCCAGTTGCCCATCTGCGGACCGTCTTCTTCATCAACCGGTAGCGAAGGCGCTGGCGTCCTGGCTTCTGCTGGCACTTCAAAACGATAGAGCGATGGTTGTGGCGGTGCCACTGGTGTGGAAACCTGCACCTCAGCCTGGGCTGCGTATTCCTGAGCAGGAGCAATGACCGGCGCAACGGGGGCAATCGCAGATTGCTGCGCAGGAACCGAAACAACATCGCTGGATGTCGGTTTGGCCAGCAGCGGATCGTCCTGCTCGCCCTCCTCATCATCTGCGTGAACAGGCTGTTGTTTCGTCAGCAGTACGTCGTAGTGATCGTCAGCATGCATCGGTGCACTGCGTACCGCTACCGGCGCATCCACTTCATCTTCATCGTCTTCTTCATGCCATTTCTCATCAGCACGTGAGCGATTACTGGCGAAAGTCAGTACTCCCATCACCACGCCACCAATCTTCTCGGCAATCGTCAGCCATGACCAGCCGGTATAGAGCGTCAGCCCCGCTGCCCAGATGCACAGCAGGGTTAGCGTGCCGCCCGGCCCGCTAAAATAGGGAGCCATCGCATTGCTTAACAAGCTGCCAATCACACCACCCGACGCAAAATACCAAATATCGTCAGCATTCAATGCGGCCAGACCACAGGAAGTAACCACCAGCGCCAGCACGCCAATCATGCGCAAACCAACGGCAAAATAGTCAATGTAATCCTGGAAGTGGCGTCGGCTGAACGTGATCCAGCACAGGCCTAAAATCACGGGAGGAAGCGCATAAGCCATCACGCCAAAGATAAAGAATAGCGTATCTGCAAGCCACGCCCCAACGCCACCACCGATGTTGTGGATAGGTTCGTGCCAGGCGGTTTGTGACCAACTGGGATCGGAAGGATTGAAGCTCACCAGCGCCACCATCAGATAAATGGCGAAAAGAGCAACAACAATTAATAGCGCTTCCAGCAGGCGACGCCCGCTGCTCAACGGTTCTAACGAAACGTCTTTATCTTCTGTGTATTCCTGGCTCAAGAGTACTCTCCAGGTGCCTGTAAACTATGGAGGTAACAGCGCCGGGCATGCCCGGCGCTGAACCTGTATGAATTCACAGGAGTGTACCGAAAACTAACAGGTTTTGCACCTGCCCTGTGTTACCGGGTTTTAATCACTAACCGGTTACTTTGTTTCACTTCTTCCATGACCACATAAGTACGGGTATCGTTCACACCCGGCAGACGTAGCAAGGTTTCGCCCAGCAATTTACGGTACGCAGACATATCTGGAACACGGGTTTTTAGCAGATAGTCAAAATCACCGGAAACGAGGTGACACTCTTGAGTTTCCTCAAGTTTTTGTACTGCGGCGTTAAACTGCTCAAACACATCAGGCGCACCACGATTCAGAGTAATCTCAACGAATACCAGAAGTGATGCATCCAGATAGTGCGGATTTAACTGAGCAGTGTAGCCGAGAATGAAGTTCTGTCGCTCCAGACGGCGAACGCGCTCAAGGCACGGCGTGGGTGATAGGCCTACGCGCTTGGAAAGCTCGACGTTAGAAATACGCCCATCTTTCTGCAGTTCATTCAGGATGTTGCGGTCAATTCTGTCGAGATCTTTACCCGGCCGTTTTTTATTGTCTACCATTATTATTGTCTCTCTTAAATTTCTTCCCTTTACCTGCCATACCCTGAACGACTCAATGTAACAGGGTTGATCTAAGTGAAGACATCGAGCCTGTCGCGGTATTAAACGCTCTATCTGCATGACGCATGTTGTCTGTCCACACCATGCGTCATTCCAAATAACAGGCTGAGTATATCGGGCGATAAACGCAAAATCCGGGATGAAACCCTGACTTAGGTGACCAAATACACTCTGCTTCCCATAATGTTTTCGCAAAAGCGCAGCCGATTGTCAAAGCAAAACAAACAAAATCAGTACAACATGCCAAAGCGAATGCTGTCTCTCTGTTTTTCAATGACAATTTTGTCGCCAAAATGACAAAAAATGGCTGAAATGCTATTTTTCCACCCTCACCCTGTCATACGGACAACGATTGGCCAGACCTTTTTCATTAATTGTTAACAAAATCGCAGAATGCTTTTTTTGCCTCGCTAAATTCCCTACAATCCGGGTATAGGTTTGCCAGTCAATTAATGAGGGTCTCATGGGTACGGCTAAACACAGTAAATTACTGATTCTGGGCTCGGGCCCGGCAGGTTATACCGCTGCCGTGTATGCAGCCCGCGCTAACCTGAACCCGGTGCTGATCACCGGTCTGGAAAAAGGGGGTCAGCTGACCACCACCACCGACGTGGAAAACTGGCCAGGCGATCCGAACGAGCTGACCGGGCCACTGCTGATGGAACGCATGCACGAGCACGCGGTGAAATTTAACACCGAGATCATTTTCGATCATATCCACAGCGTGGATCTGCAAAACCGCCCGTTCCGGCTGACCGGCGATGAAGGTGTGTACACTGCTGATGTACTGATTATTGCTACCGGTGCATCCGCTCGTTACCTGGGTCTGCCTTCAGAGGAAGCGTTCAAAGGTCGCGGTGTTTCAGCCTGCGCCACCTGTGACGGTTTCTTCTACCGTAACCAAAAAGTCGCGGTGATTGGCGGTGGTAACACCGCAGTGGAAGAAGCGCTTTATCTGGCGAATATCGCCGCCGAAGTGCATCTGATCCACCGTCGCGATAGCTTCCGTGCGGAAAAAATCCTGATTGACCGTCTGAATGAAAAGGTCAAAAACGGCAATATCGTGCTGCATACTGACCACACGCTGGATGAAGTGCTGGGCGATCAGATGGGCGTCAGCTCATTGCGTCTGCGCTCCACCAAAGACGATCAGACTAAAACACTGGAAGTCGCAGGCTTGTTCGTTGCTATCGGTCACAGCCCGAACACCGCTATCTTTAATGGTCAGTTAGCACTGGAAAATGGTTACATCAAAGTCCAGTCCGGACTTCAGGGTAATGCCACGCAGACCAGCATTCCGGGCGTATTCGCAGCAGGTGATGTGATGGACCATATTTACCGCCAGGCGATTACCTCTGCCGGAACGGGCTGTATGGCCGCCCTGGACGCAGAGCGTTATCTTGACGGTTTAGTTAAAAATAATCAGTAAGTTGTTAAAACTCTGAGCTAATCTTGCCTAAGGCGACGAGCAATTGTCGCCTTTTTATCCTCCGCATTGTAACATTGCCGCGCTTGACACCTATCTTCCTGGGGCCTTTGCCTCACTACTGTTTACGTCAGGGCAATACGGCAACAGATGAATAAAACACGACAACAACAACTCACCCGCTGGCTGAAAAGTCAGAGTGTGCATGGCCATCGCTGGCTGCGCCTCTCATACCTGCTAGGCACATTGAGCGCCCTGCTGATCTTAGCCCAGGCCTGGTTTCTTGCCTCGCTGCTTCAGGCCCTGCTGATTGACCATCAGCCGCGTGATAGCCAGCTGCTGCATTTTATTCTGCTACTGGCCTGCTTTGCGGGTCGTGCCTTTCTGGCATGGCTGCGCGAAAAGATCGGTTTCAAAACCGGCCAGGCTATCCGCCAGACCCTGCGCCGTCAGGTATTGAACCGTCTGTCTGATCTCGGGCCCGCCTGGATTCAGGGTAAACCCGCCGGGAGCTGGGCCACATTGCTGCTGGAACAGATTGAGGAGATGCAGGATTACTATGCGCGCTATTTGCCGCAGATGATGCTGGCGGGGATCATCCCATTGCTGGTACTGATCCTGCTGTTCCCGGTGAACTGGGCAGCCTCGCTGATCCTGCTGGCGACTGCACCATTGATCCCCTTATTTATGGCAATGGTGGGAATGGGTGCTGCCGATGCAAACCGCCGTAACTTTCAGGCACTGGCACGTCTGAGCGGTCAGTTCCTTGACCGTCTGCGCGGGCTGGAAACGTTACGTCTGTTTCACCGCGCACAGGCTGAAACCGCCACCATCGCAGAAGCGTCCGAGCAGTTCCGTCTGCGCACCATGGAAGTGCTGCGCATGGCGTTTCTGTCCTCGGCGGTGCTGGAGTTCTTCGCGTCAATCTCCATTGCCCTGATCGCGGTCTATTTCGGTTTCTCTTATCTTGGCGTCTTCAATTTTGGTCACTACAGCACCCCGGTTACCCTGTTTGCCGGGTTCCTCGTGCTGATACTCGCCCCTGAATTTTACCAGCCACTGCGTGACCTTGGGACTTACTACCATGCCAAGGCACAGGCGATTGGCGCCGCCGATGCGCTGCAAACCTTCCTTGAAGAGAGTGAGTCTGCCTCAGTTGAACGTGGATCGCTGACTCCGGACCTGAGTAATGGATTGAGTCTGGTGGCCCAGGATCTGGTCATCACTACGGCAGAAGGCACACCGCTTGCGGGTCCACTGAGTTTTACTTTACAACCGGGACAACGCGTGGCGCTGGTCGGGCAAAGCGGTGCGGGCAAAACTTCGCTGATGAATGTGCTGCTCGGCTACCTGCCCTATCGCGGTTCGCTGCTGATTAATGGCACAGAGCTGCGAGATATCGCTCTGCCGCACTGGCAGTTGCAGCTGGCCTGGGTGGGCCAAAACCCGCACCTTCCCGCCGGTACACTGCGGCAGAACATTTTGCTGAGCGGTAATAGCGATGAAGCCCGTCTTCACCAGGTGCTGGCACTGGCTGGTGTGAATGAATTCCTCTCACAGTTACCCGCGGGTCTTGACAGTGAAACCGGTGATCAGGCTGCGGGGCTTTCTGTTGGCCAGGCGCAGCGTGTTGCCGTTGCACGTGCGTTGATGAAGCCCTGCCAGCTGCTGCTGCTGGATGAACCTGATGCCAGCCTCGATGCGCACAGTGAACAGCATGTTAACCACGCGCTGTTACAGGCTTCTCATGCCCAGAGTACGCTGTTGATCACCCACCAGCTCGATCGCCTGGATCAGTGGGATGAAATCTGGCTGATGCGCAAAGGCGAAATTGTTCAGACAGGAAGCTGGGAGGCTCTGGCCCATCAACCAGGCCCATTTGCAGACCTGATGGCCCAGCGAGGAGGATCGCTCGAATGAAAACCCTGCTGCCGTTTTTAAGACTCTATCGTCGCCATATCCTGCGGTTACTGGCGGGCATTGTGCTGGCTGTGCTGACGCTACTGGCCAGTATCGGCCTGCTGACGCTGTCGGGCTGGTTCCTCGCCGCGACGTCTCTGGCGGGCGTCGCCGGGATCTACAGCTTTAACTATATGCTTCCTGCCGCCGGGGTTCGCGGCACGGCAATCAGCCGTACGGTGGCACGCTACCTGGAGCGCCTGGTCAGCCACGACACTACCTTCCGTGTGCTTCAGCATCTGCGGGTATTCACCTTCAGCAAGCTGCTGCCGCTCTCTCCTGCCGGTATCGCCCGTTTCCGTGAAGGCGATTTGCTCAACCGTCTGGTGGCGGATGTGGATACGCTGGATCATCTCTATCTGCGTGTCATTTCACCGTTGGTGGGGGCGCTGGCCGTCATTGTGGTGGTGACGATCGGCCTGAGCTGGCTGGATACCAGTCTGGCACTGACCCTTGGCGCACTGATGCTGCTGACGCTGATTGTTATCCCTCCTGTGTTTTACCGTGCCGGGCTGCCGGTAGGCGCTGATTTAACTCGCCTGCGTGGCGAATATCGCAGCGGCCTGACCCGCTGGCTTCAGGGGCAAGCCGAATTAAGTCTGTATGGGGCTGCCAGCCAGTTCCGCAGCACAATGAATGCCACCGAGCAGGACTGGCTGGCAGCGCAACAGCGTCAGGCGAGCCTGACCGGGATGTCTCAGGGACTGGTGATGTTGATGGGTGGCATCGCCGTCACGCTGCTGTTGTGGTTAAGTGCTGTTGGCATCGGCGGCGATCCTTATCCTGGTGCTTACATTGCGCTGTTTGTCTTCTGTGCGCTGGCGGCCTTTGAAGCGCTGGCACCGGTCGGTACTGCATTCCAGCATCTCGGCCACGTTATCGCCTCAGCAAAACGCGTTTCACAGATTATCGAACAGCGACCGGCCGTTAACTTCACAGCGGAAAGTGGAACATTACAGAGTGCTGGTGCGGCGCTGAGCCTGAGTGATGTCAGCTTCCGTTACGGCGAAGGCCCGTACGCCCTTGCCGGGCTAACGCTTGAGATTGGCGCTGGCGAACATATCGCCCTGCTCGGTCGGACTGGCTGCGGCAAGTCCACGCTGTTGCAACTACTCACCCGCGCCTGGGACCCGCAACAAGGGACTATCCTGTTGAATGGTCAACCGCTGACTGACTGGAGTGAAGCCGATTTACGTGCCCGCACCAGCGTGGTCACCCAGCGTGTGCATCTGTTCAGCGCCAGCCTGCGTGACAATCTACTGCTGGCCGCACCGGCATGCCGCGATGAGCAGCTGTGTGATGCCCTTCATCAGGTCGGGCTGGAGACACTGCTGGATAATGATCAGGGACTCAATGCCTGGCTGGGTGAAGGCGGTCGTCAGCTTTCCGGTGGGGAGCTGCGCCGACTGGGTCTGGCGCGCGCGTTGCTGCACGGCGGCGATTTAATGTTACTGGATGAACCGACGGAAGGCCTGGATGCGGAAACCGAACAGCAGATCCTGGCTTTGCTGCGCCAGGTCGCCCGCGGGAAAACCCTGATTATGGTGACGCACCGTCTGCGGGGTCTGGCACATTTCGATCGAATTTGTGTTATGGATAGCGGCCAGATTATTGAACAAGGCAATCACCAGGAATTAGTCTCAAAACAGGGCCGATACTGGACATTTCTGCAGCGCTTTGCGCTATAGTCATTACCTTTCGTGCTGATGAGTATTGCCCGATGCGCCTGATCCAGCTCTCACGTGAATCGCTTAATTTCCCGCCGCCAGAAATGGCGTTGCGGGAACCCAATGGCCTGCTGGCAATGGGGGGAGACCTCAGTCCGCAGCGTTTGCTTAACGCTTATCATCGGGGCATTTTTCCGTGGTTTTCCCCTGGCGATCCTATCCTCTGGTGGTCACCCGATCCGCGGGCAGTGCTGCTGCCTGAACATTTCCATCTCAGCCGCAGTATGAAACGCTTTCATCAAAAATCCCCTTATCAGGTCACACTGAACCAACAATTTCAGCAGGTGATAGAAGGCTGCGCCAGCGATCGTAATGAAGGAACCTGGATCACCCATGAGGTGAAACGCGCCTGGCAAAAGTTGCATGAGCTGGGACACGCACAGTCGATAGAAGTATGGCGTGGTGAAGACCTGGTCGGCGGTATGTACGGGCTGGAACTGGGGCAAATCTTTTGCGGTGAATCGATGTTCAGCCGCAGCGAGAATGCCTCCAAAACGGCATTGCTGGTCTTCAGTGAGTACTTTCAGCAACAGGGTGGCAAGTTAATCGACTGCCAGGTGCTTAATCCTCATACCCTCTCTCTGGGCGCGCAGGAAATTCCCCGCGCGGCCTACCTGCAATATGTCCATTCTCTGGCGCATCAGCCTCTTTCTGCTGATTGCTGGCAGCCACGTCGGCTTTTTTAATGCAATCCTTCTATGTTTTGCACGCAACAGGGCAAGAACAGTGATATAATATGCGCGTTTGGTATGTCGTCCGCCTTTCACCGGTACAAGATGGTGATGCGGAATACCAGGCTGGGAATCTCAACGCACCTTTTCAGAACTGTTTTAATCGTGCGACCAAAGCATATTTTAAACAGATTCTTAGCCCGCTGTTCCCCCACGCTGACGTCACTGACTCCAGATTAATTCGTAATCCGTCTGCGCCAGGTGCGCGTCAGAGGGATTGATGTGGATGAATTCATCCGCAATTCTTTACTTAATACGTGAAATTCGGCATTATCTCGCCGGTTCAAAACTAAGGTAGTCCACCTAGAGGATTCGATGGCCAAAGAAGACAATATTGAAATGCAGGGTACCGTACTCGATACGTTACCTAACACCATGTTCCGCGTTGAATTGGAAAACGGTCACGTGGTTACCGCTCATATCTCCGGTAAAATGCGCAAAAACTACATCCGCATCCTGACGGGCGACAAAGTCACTGTAGAGCTGACCCCGTACGACCTGAGCAAAGGCCGCATTGTCTTCCGTAGTCGCTAAGTGACCCATTCTGAGGTGCTGCCGCGTTAATCGCCAGCAGTACCGCTACGCCAAACCGGACTGCTTTCAGTCCGGTTTTTTTACGCCTGAAATATATTGATTCGTGCCCCTAAAGTGCCGTTGCCTCCTTGCCGATAAATCAGATAATTCTTAAAAATGGGTACCTCAACCTTATAATTCTGATGGTGGCAAATAAATGATAAGAACGCTGCACTCTTTCCCTCTTAAACCGCTGGTTATTGCACTGGCGGCGGCTCAAAGTCTGACGTCTCTGGCACATGCCATCCCAACACAGACTGAGCAGGTTGTTGACGCCAGTTATAGCTATACGACAACACTGAGCCCCACTACTGATATTCTGACGTTCACACCTGACGCCAACTTTTCCATCTCCAGCATTGCGGTAAATAACCAGCAGCATACCCAACGGGTGGATAATCAGGGCATTCTCAACTCGATTTACTCATCGACGCTGATGAACCAGGGGATCATCGACACCCTGCGCAATTCAGGTCAGCTCACTATTGGTTCCAACAGTGGAATGGTTTTATCGGGCGGCGCGATTTACAACACCAATAACGCCACCATTACTAACCTGATTAACAGCGGTACCATCAGTACCAATGGTACGTCTATGCCGATGCCCGGTATGGGAGCTGCGGGGATTCAGAACAATGGAATCATTACGACACTGACTAATCAGGCGCTCGGCACTATTTCCAGCACTAATACGGCCATCTTCAATTCAGGTACCATTACCGAGCTGAACAACGAGGGCACCATTCGTCAGTTGGGTAATAGCAACATCTATATTGGAACGGCTATCACCAACTACGGCACGCTGACGACCCTTAATAACAGCGGTACTATCATCGGGAATGTCACCAGTTACTCCATGACCGACCTGGTGATAAACGGTGGGAACATCCGACGTGGGATACTGACCGGCATCACAAGTGATTCGATAATCTTACCAAACTCAACGCTCGGTACACTGGGCAGTTACAATGCTAATCTCGCTTTCCAGCAGGGCAAGCTTTGGTTGAATGATAATGTCGGGCTCGGCAGCAACGGTACACTGACCAATAGCGCTGACGTTCTGATTACCCAACCGGTAAACATTAATGGGAATTATCATCAAACTGCTGCGGCCGTCCTGAATATTGGTGTTACCGACTTTACAAACGCTAACGGCAGCACTCTCGATGTGGGCTACGGCCGCCTGAACGTGAATGGCAATGCACAGATAGACCCGGGGTCGTCCATTCGCTTAACCAGTACTGGCAGCAGCTATGGTTTCGCCAGCGGCCAGCGCTATGTAGTGATCAATGCCACCACGGCCGATTATAATGCCGCCATGCTGCATTACAGCGCTGACACGTTTAATGGGACAGTGACAGGTGCAGCGATTAGCGACGAAGTCAATAATACCAATAACCTGGTCGTTTATCTGTCCGGCGGTAATAACAGCGGTGGCGGTAATAACAACGGTGGCGGCAATACGCCAAAGCCGGGTAAACCGCTTCCGACGACGGGCAATGCCATCTCGTCACTGAATGGTCTGTCGAGCTACAGCGGTATCTCTTCCCCTGCGCTGCTGAATCTCTTCAACGCCTCAAAAACCATCACCACGGAAGCGGAAGCCAACCGCATCGGCGAGCAGCTTTCCCCTGGCCAGAACAGCATGGCGTCCGCTGCCACCTCGGCCGCATCCATGGATGCCCTGGGCGTGGTTGGCACGCATCTGGACGGCCTGCGCATCACCCCGGGCGCCAGCGCACGCGGTATCGCCACCGGTGATGACAGCCTCGACTGGGCCGCCTGGGGCAAACCGTTCTACGGCAGCGCGCGTCAGGGCATGGTCGATAACGTCAGCGGTTACCGCGCACATTACGGCGGCCTGGTGCTGGGTGCCGACCGTCAGATTCTGGACAGCTGGCGTGCCGGTGCGGCGTTAAGCTACAGCCGCACCTCCGTTAAAGGCCAGGATAACGTGAAAGGCAGCAGCAGCGACGTTGACGCATGGGGCGGCATTCTCTATGCCACCTACAGCGGCGAGCCGTGGTTCGTCAACCTCAGCACCAGCCTGACCCGCCAGTCTTATGACAGCCAGCGTCAGGTGGCCTTCGACGGCTTCAACGACAACGCCAGCGCGCACTTTACCGGGCAGCAGGTGGCACTGAAGTCGGAGGTCGGTTATCCGCTGGCATTAGGGGCTAACACCACACTGACCCCGCTGGCCAGCCTGAGCTACAGCTACCTGCATCAGGGCAGCTACCAGGAAAACAGCGACAATGGCAGTGCGCTGGATGTCGACAGCGCGCACAGCCAGTCGGTCGAAAGCAGCCTCGGCGGTAAACTGGCGCACAGCTGGTCAACGCCTGCCGGCGACCTGTCTCCGTTTGTCCAGGTAATGTGGACCCATCAGTACGATCGCAGCCCGATGACCACTAACTCCGGTTTCAGCGCGGACAGCCTGGGGGAAACCCGCTTTACCTCACAGGGCGCCCGCCAGGCTGCAGACAGTGCGGATACCAGCGTTGGTGTTTCACTGGCCCATGCCGACGACCTCACGCTGGAAGCGCGGTACGACCTGCAAACTGCACCGCAGTTCATGGGTCAGACCGTCAGCCTGCAAGTGCGTAAGCTGTTCTAAGCCACGGGTGAAATTCACATCCCGTTGCGTTGGGTTACTGTGGTGCAGCCTGCTCATCGGTTGCGCCACCGATAACCGAGTTGTCACCGCCGACGCCATTGCGCGTGCGGCGGGTTTACAGCAGGGTGAAATCAACGCCGCCCCCTTTGTACTCAGCTGGTGGGGGCGCATTCGCGATCCTCAGCAGCCTGTGCATCTCTATATTGAAGGTGATGGTTTTGCCTGGGTCACTCCCAGTCAGCCCTCACGCGATCCCACCCCGTTTAACCCTACTGCGCTTAAACTTGCCGCTGCCGACCCTGCCCTGAATGTGGTCTATCTGGCACGTCCCTGCCAGTACATCCCAATGACGCGCAATCCCGTCTGTAACAAGAGCTGGTGGACCGACCGCCGCTTTGCTCCAGAGGTGATTAATGCAATGAATAAAGCCATCACACAGATTGCCCGCCAGGCCCCGGGTCAGCCGCTCGTGCTGGTAGGCTACTCGGGTGGTGGTGCGGTGGCTGCGTTAGTCGCGGCGCGGCGCCATGATGTGCAGTCGCTGCGCACGGTGGCGGGAAATCTCGATATGGATGAGGTGAACCGTCTGCACCAGGCCAGCCCGATGCCGCAGTCACTGAATGCTAAAGACGTTGCCCCCACGCTGGCAGGGCTACCGCAGATCCACTTCTCTGGCAGTGAGGATCGGGTGGTGCCAAACAGCGTTGCACGAGGCTATGCCGATGCCAGCGACTCTTCCTGCGTACAAATCGTTGAGGTTCCCGGGCTGACGCATGGTGGCCATTGGGAAGCACACTGGTCCAGGTTACTGGCACAACAGCCCGCCTGCAAATAGATAAAAAAAAGCCTGATGAATCATCATCAGGCTTTTTTATTCACGCAGGTCCGGCAAATTAATGCACGGTCCCCTCCGCTTTACGCTTCTCCGCACTCAGGAAGTGATAAGTAAGCTGGTTTTTATCTTTATCCAGCGCCACCGACACCGATCCCCCATCAACCAGTGAACCAAACAGCAGCTCATTGGCTAACGGTTTCTTCAGGCTTTCCTGAACGGTACGCGCCATTGGGCGTGCGCCCATTGCCTTGTCGTAGCCTTTCTCAGCCAGCCAGTCACGGGCATCGTCACTCACTTCCAGCGAGACACCTTTCGCATCCAACTGGGCCTGGAGTTCGACGATAAACTTGTCGACTACCTGATGGATCACAGCCTGGTCGAGATGTTTGAACCAGATGATGTTATCCAGGCGGTTACGGAACTCTGGTGTGAAGATCTTTTTGATCTCTTCCATCGCATCGGTACTGTTGTCCTGCTGGATCAGGCCGATAGATTTACGTTCCGTTTCACGTACCCCGGCGTTCGTGGTCATCACGACCACCACGTTACGGAAGTCCGCTTTACGGCCGTTATTATCCGTCAGCATACCGTTATCCATCACCTGCAACAGCAGGTTGAAGACATCCGGGTGTGCTTTCTCAATTTCATCCAGCAATACCACCGCATGCGGATGTTTGATCACCGCATCGGTTAACAGGCCGCCCTGATCAAAACCAACATAGCCAGGAGGCGCACCAATCAGACGACTGACGGTGTGACGTTCCATATACTCGGACATATCAAAGCGCAGCAGCTCAATACCCAACGCTTTCGCCAGCTGAACCGTGACCTCGGTTTTCCCGACACCGGTCGGGCCGGCAAACAGGAAGGAACCAACAGGTTTACGATCCTGGCCCAAACCTGCACGGCTCATTTTGATCGCTTCGGTCAGCACTTCAATAGCGTTATCCTGGCCGAATACCAGCATCTTCAGGCGATCGCCCAGCGTTTTCAGTGAGTCACGGTCGGAAGCCGACACGCTCTTCTCAGGAATACGGGCAATACGCGCCACCACCGTTTCGATATCCGACACGTTGACGGTTTTTTTGCGTTTGCTGACCGGCATCAGACGCGCACGGGCACCGGCTTCATCAATGACGTCAATCGCCTTATCGGGCAGATGACGATCGTTGATGTATTTCACCGCCAGCTCCACCGCAGCTCGCACCGCTTTTGCGGTATAACGAACATCGTGATGCGCTTCGTATTTAGGTTTCAGACCATTGATGATCTGTACTGTTTCTTCGACCGTTGGTTCAGTAATATCTATTTTCTGGAAGCGACGTGCCAGTGCACGGTCTTTTTCGAAAATATTGCTGAATTCCTGGTAGGTGGTGGAGCCCATCACGCGAATTTTTCCGCCCGACAGCAACGGTTTAATCAGGTTCGCGGCATCCACCTGGCCGCCAGACGCTGCGCCAGCCCCGATAATAGTATGAATTTCATCGATAAACAGAATGCTGCTGGTGTCCTGCTCAAGCTGTTTCAGTAACGCTTTAAAGCGTTTCTCAAAGTCACCACGGTATTTGGTGCCCGCCAGCAAAGAGCCGATATCCAGTGAGTAGATGGTGCAATCTTTCATCACTTCCGGCACATCGCCCTGCACAATCCGCCAGGCAAGCCCTTCCGCAATCGCCGTTTTACCGACGCCAGATTCCCCCACCAGCAGTGGGTTATTTTTACGACGGCGGCAGAGAACCTGAACGGCGCGTTCCAGCTCTTTATCACGGCCGATCAGCGGATCAATTCCGCCTACACGGGCAAGCTGGTTAAGGTTGGTGGTGAAGTTTTCCATACGTTCCTCCCCGCCTGCTTGCTCTTCATTAACCGGATTCTCAGCACCCGATGCCGGGCCTGGTTCATCTTTGCGTGTGCCGTGTGAGATGTAGTTCACCACATCAAGACGACTGACTTCATGTTTGCGCAGCAAATAAGCAGCCTGCGACTCCTGCTCGCTAAAGATCGCGACCAGTACGTTAGCGCCCGCGACTTCGCTGCGGCCGGATGACTGCACGTGGAAAACAGCACGTTGCAGTACGCGTTGGAAACTTAGCGTCGGCTGTGTGTCGCGCTCTTCTTCGCTGACCGGCAAGACCGGGGTGGTTTGTTCAATGAAAGCTTCGAGCTCCTGCCGTAACGCGACAATATCCACCGTACAGGCTTCCAGTGCCTCTCTGGCCGACGGGTTACTGAGCAATGCCAGTAACAAATGCTCGACGGTCATAAACTCATGTCGGTGCTCGCGCGCTCTGGCGAAAGCCATGTTTAAACTGAGTTCCAGTTCTTGATTGAGCATAGGCACCTCCCCCACAAATAGATCGCCTTATTCAGGCTTTTTCCAGCGTACAAAGCAACGGATGCTCATTTTCCCTGGCATACTTGTTCACATTAGCGACTTTAGTCTCTGCGACTTCAGCAGTAAACACACCGCATATCGCCTTTCCCTGGTAGTGAACCGCGAGCATCAGTTGCGTTGCACGTTCAACATCATAAGAAAAGAACTTTTGCAGAACGTCAATAACAAATTCCATAGGCGTATAATCGTCATTATTCAGAATAACTTTATACATCGAGGGTGGCTTGAGCTCCTCACGGACTTTATCGTCTGCAAGCTTTTCAAAATTAAGCCAATCGTTAGTCTTTCCCATACCTACCCAGTGTGATCAACATTGCTTACTTACGCCAGACTAACATCATTCATGTTAGGAATAACATGAGCACAATGTTGTACAGCGCGGTTGAAATTGTGTACAGAAATCATCAATCGCGACCTTCATCACAAAATTCGCAATAGCGTTAACTGCTTCAAATTTTGATGATTTCATCCCCATCATAACCGCCCGTTTGCTTGACCCTTGATGCCAATTCTCTACAGTACAAACACAGGCTGAATGAAGATTAACCAGCCGTCAGGTTTTTAAACCTGGACACCTCACTCAATTTGAATGTCTTGCGAGGGATGTAGAAGCATGGAGACGGGTACTGTTAAGTGGTTTAATAACGCCAAAGGCTTCGGTTTCATCTGTCCGGTGGGCGGCGGCGAGGATATTTTCGCTCACTACTCAACGATTAAGATGGACGGTTACAGAACGCTGAAAGCCGGGCAACAAGTCCAGTTTGATTTGCATCAGGGCCCAAAAGGCAATCATGCCAGCCTCATCGTCCCTGTTGAAGAGGCCATCGCTATCAGCGCATGACCCTTTACTCATTCTGTACAACCCTGCGACAAAATGCCAGCCAGTGATGCTGGCATTTTTATTGGGCGCTCTGCTCACTCTCCTAATATGGGTGGACAGATGCGTTTTTCAACCCAGGCAGAATGCCATGAACGGAAATAACGGCATTAATCCGCTTTCCCTCGCGCCAGCCTCTGTACGCTGGCAAACATGTTACGCAGCAAAGGCGGTACTGACTCCGTTCCGCGTTCAGCGGCATCCATCGCCACTGAAATGGCCAGCTCCGGCTTGGAAGCGTGCTGGAGGGCCTTGCCAATAATTCGCCGCATATTCATCGGTACATTGGGAGGCAGCCTGGCGATACGATGATAGACCGCAGCAAAACCCGCTTTGTACAGGAAATGCTCCATATCCAGTGCGGGTAATTGCGTCAGGTGCTGGTGTTCGTCTGCCCGCGCCTGATCCAGCATACTGCGAGCCGTAGCAGCATATTTCTTTCCGGCATCATCGCCATCGGTGAGAACATGCCATTCAATGCCCATACGCTGAGCGAATTTCAGCAACGGCTTTAACCCGGACTGGGCGAACTCAATCACCTTCACGCCTTCTGCCGCAAAATGATAACCGCACTGGCGCGCCAGCTCGTTCATCACCCACACCTCTGTTTCACCTTCCACCAGCAACCAGCAGCGGGCAAACAGCGAAGACGGGCGGTTAAAACGAATGTGAAAAGCGATGCGTCGGCTGTCCTCAGCGCTCATGCCTGCGGAGCCAATACGCCACGCGGCTACGCGCTGTGGCTCGCGTACCAGGCGACACACCTGCTCCACCGGCACTTGCGACAGCAGTTCACCCGAGTTCGTGGTGACGATTTTTTGCAGGGGCAGCAGGGAGAGTAACTCCCAGGCCACTGCCAGCATGGTCGGGTGCAGGCGGGTTTCCGGGTCTTCCACCAGTAATAAAGGCCGGGCCTGCGCATCCAACTGCTGCGCGCCACGCGCCTGAACCAGCAGGGCAAACATGCGCAACAGGATCAGTCGACGGCTACGGTCGCCTTCGGCAATCAGGTGATTCATCTCCCGCAGATGACGCCAGCCACTGCCGGATTCACGCTGCTGGGGAGGGACACGGCTGGCCGGAAGAGAGGCCTGGGACGACTGAAAAGAAAAATAGTGTTCCACCAGTTGTTGCAGGGTATTCAGCCCTTCGCGCAGTGCGGTATCCGTCAGATTTTGCGGGCAGATCGCCCCGTCACGCATCAGATCTTCCATCATACTTGTCAGTTCAGTCAGCGGCGCAGACGGTGCTGCATCGTGTGGCTGGCGTCGGCTGAAACGTGCATCGCGCAGGCGCAGCACGGGATGCAGGCGGATCAGTGCTGTTATCGCCTCCGTCGCCTGGTCACCGCTAATGATGCTTTGTCCCCGGGCATCTCGAAACTGTCGGCGGGTTACTATCTGTTCTTCGTCCAGCAGCCGCCCCTCGATACAGAGTTCAAGACGGCGCAATCCGCCTTCGCCTCGCCACCACAGGGAGGAAAGCGGCTGATACTGCACCGCTTCCGCCTCACCCACCTCGCGTTCGCAAAACGTCAGTACGATCTGCACATCGCGTTCCCGACGATGCCGTTCACCCGGCAGGTAATGAAAATCATGCCGCCTGAACTGGTACAGATCCTGCTGAGGAGCCAGCAACAGCGTCAGCGCATCCAGCAGGCTGGATTTCCCCCAGGCATTTTCGCCAATCAGAACGTTGTTTCCTTCCAGCGGCAACGACAAGCGGTTGATGCCACGAAAGCCGACGATGGCCATTTTTTCCAGAATCATCTTTGCCCCTTTTTGCTTTTGTATTGAGAATGGTCGGCCTGCGTCGGTGGGTCAAGCCACGGAGAAAAAACGCTATTTGCCTTTGCAGAATTGCGCCAGATCAAACCAGGGCAGGTTAATCTTTACGGCTGCTTGTATCCCGGGCCGTAATCTCATACATAAAGATGCATATTAAATACATCTTATAAAAGGTGAGACCATGTTCTGTATTCAATGTGAGCAAACAATGCGTACTCCGGTCGGCGACGGCTGTGCTTACGCGCAAGGTATGTGCGGTAAAACAGCGGAAACGTCCGATCTACAGGATCTGCTGGTGGCGGTGCTTCAGGGCTTGTCAGCCTGGGCACTTCAGGCACGCAGTCTGGGAATTATCGATCACGAAGTGGATAATTTCGCCCCGCGCGCGTTTTTCTCCACGCTGACTAACGTCAACTTTGATTCCGCGCGTATCGTTGATTATGCGTTTGAAGCGATCGCCCTGCGCGATCGTCTGCAACAGCGCTGCGTGCAGAGAGGGGGTAGCCTGCTTCTCGATCACCCGCTCGCCGCGCTCAACCTGGCAAGCCATGAAATCGCCGGGTTGCAGCAGCAGGCCGCACAGTTTGCACTGAACGAGGGTGGCGCGGATGCCGATACCCTCGGGTTGCGTCTGCTCTGTCTCTATGGACTAAAAGGGGCGGCAGCCTACATGGAGCATGCACACGTCCATAACCGCTTCGATAACGCGATCTATGCTGAGTATCATCAGATCATGGCCTGGCTGGGGACAAACCCTTCTGCCACCAACGATCTGGTGGCCTGCGCCATGCAGATCGGCAAAATGAACTTCACCATTATGGGGATGCTGGATGAAGCGCAAACGACGGTTTATGGCGATCCGCAGCCCGTCACCGTCAATGTCCGCCCGGTGGCCGGCAAGGCGATCCTGATTTCTGGTCACGACCTGAAAGACCTCCAGTTCCTGCTGGAGCAGACCGCCGGAAGAGGCATTAACGTTTTCACCCACGGCGAGATGTTACCTGCCCACGGCTACCCGGAACTCAAAAAATACCCGCATCTGGTGGGTAACTACGGCAGTGGCTGGCAGAACCAGCAAACGGAGTTTGCCCGCTTCCCAGGCCCGATAGTGATGACCTCCAACTGCATTATTGACCCGCTGGTAGGCGATTATCAGCAGCGTATCTGGACACGCAGCATCGTCGGCTGGCCTGGCGTCAATCACCTGGAAGGTGACGATTTCTCTGCCGTCATCGACCAGGCAGAGAGTATGCCGGGCTTCCCCTGGAGTGAAATTCCTCATGAGATCACTGTCGGCTTCGGGCGTAAAGTGCTGCTGGATGCCTGTGACAGTATCATCGACCTGGTAAGCCGCCAGAAACTGCGCCATGTGTTCCTGGTGGGTGGCTGTGATGGCAGCCGTGACCAGCGTAGCTATTACACGGATATGGCGCTGGCGATCCCACAGGACTGCCTGGTGCTGACGCTGGCCTGCGGGAAATACCGCTTCAATAAACTGGAGTTTGGCCATATCGAAGGGTTACCACGCCTGCTGGACGTGGGCCAGTGTAACGACAGCTACGCGGCCATTATGCTGGCGGTCAGACTGGCAGAAAAACTCAACTGCGGCGTCAACGACCTGCCGCTGTCACTGCTGCTTTCGTGGTTTGAACAAAAAGCCATTGTCGTACTGCTCACGCTGTTATCACTGGGGGTAAAAAACATTCGTACCGGCCCAACCTCCCCGGCATTCCTCACCGATAACCTGCTGGCACTGTTGCAAAAAGAGTTCGGTATGATCCCGGTTAGCAGCGTGGAAAACGATCTGGCCACCATCCTCGGCAACGTGGAGTAACTCATGAATTCAACGATACTATGCCCCTGGCGCATGCAGGTTCACCATGTGCAGCAGGAAACCCCCGATGTCTGGACGCTTGCGCTGATTAACCATGACTTCTATCGCTGGCAGGCGGGCCAGTTCGCGCTGGTGAAAATCGGTAACAGCGATGAAATGCGCGCATATACGCTGTCATCCACCCCAGGACAAAGCCCGTTTATCACGCTCACCGTGCGGCAGATCGAACAGGGCAAAGGCTCGGGCTGGTTGACGCGAGATGTTCGCCCGGGAAACGATATTTGGCTGTCCGATCCTCAGGGAGATTTCAGCTGTCAGCGCCATCCCGCCAGCCATTATCTCTTTCTGGCGGCAGGCTGCGGCATCACACCGATGATGTCGATGTGCCGCTGGCTACATGCGCAGCGCCCGGCCTGCAATGTGCAACTACTGTACAGCGTTCGCTCACCGCAGGATGTCATTTTTGCCCATGAACTCAGCGCCATGCAGCCGTGGTTAACGTTGACGATTATCGCTGAAAATAGCGGCACGGAAGCGATGCTATCCGGCCGCCTGGATCGTATGCGCCTGGCCGCACTGGTGCCTGATATGGTTCGGCGTACCGTGATGATCTGCGGACCCGAGGCCTATATGGCGAGCCTGCAACATGATGTGAAGGCACTGGGGGCAAAGACGATTTTCACAGAACAGTTCACCCCAGTAGCCGATGTCGCCAAAGAAGAGACGCAGTTTACCCTGCGCAGCCCGATGCGCTTACAGGCTGACACCTTTCCGTCAGGCTGGTCACTGCTGGCCGCGATGGAACACCATAAACTCCCCGCTGCCGCTGCCTGTCGCTCGGGCGTGTGCGGCTGCTGTAAAACCCGCGTGACGGAAGGCCACTACCAAACCCGCAGCCAGCAGACACTTAGTGACACCGAGATTAGCCAGGGTTACGTACTGGCATGCAGCTGCTATCCAGAAAGCGATATCGTCCTCGCCTGATCTCACGTTTGACTCCCGTGTGAAACCGCTTGTTTCACACGGTATCACCTGCCCGGCGCATCCTAAACTAAGCTTGTAACCGTGAACTTTATCTTCCCGTCAAAGGACATCCCCATCACTGAGGAGAACGCATGAAGCAAACTGTTGCAGCCCTGGTCGCAAAAACACTGGAAAGTGCGGGCGTAAAACGTATCTGGGGCGTCACGGGCGACTCACTGAACGGCTTGAGTGACAGCCTTAATCGTATGGGAACCATTCGCTGGATGCCCACGCGTCACGAAGAAGTGGCGGCGTTTGCCGCTGGCGCTGAAGCTCACCTTACTGGAGAACTGGCGGTCTGTGCCGGATCCTGTGGGCCCGGTAACCTGCATCTCATCAATGGTCTGTTCGACTGTCACCGCAACCACGTGCCGGTATTAGCGATTGCCGCACATATTCCGTCAGCGGAAATCGGCAGCAACTACTTTCAGGAAACCCATCCACAAGAGTTGTTTCGTGAATGCAGCCACTACTGCGAACTGGTCTCTAACCCTGAGCAACTCCCTCAGGTGCTGGGGATTGCCATGCGTAAAGCGATCCTCAATAAAGGCGTTTCCGTGGTGGTGTTACCGGGGGATATTGCTCTCCAGCTGGCCCCGGAAACCGCCAGTGCCGACTGGTATCCTCCGCAGTTACCGCAGGTGCAGCCCGTTGCCGCTGAGCTGGAGAAACTGGCTGCTGCGCTCAATCAGGGCGGCAATATCACCCTGCTGTGCGGCAGCGGCTGTGCAGGCGCGCACAGCGAAGTGTTGGCACTGGCTGAAACCCTGAAAGCCCCGGTGGTGCACGCCCTGCGCGGCAAAGAACATATCGAATACGACAATCCCTACGACGTGGGTATGACCGGATTAATCGGCTTCTCCTCCGGCTACCACGCAATGATGAATGCTGACACGCTGCTGATCCTCGGTAGCCAGTTCCCTTACCGGGCTTTTTATCCGGCCAATGCGAAAATCATTCAGATCGATATCAATCCCGGCAGTCTGGGCAGCCACTGTGCGCTGGATATGGCGCTGGTCGGTGATGTCAAGGCCACGCTCACGGCCTTACTGCCACAGCTCAGTGTGAAAACCGAACGCGGCTTCCTCGATCAGGCGCTGGAGCACTACGCCAAAGCGCGTAAAGAGCTGGATGCGCTGGCCACCGCTAACGATAAACAACCGATCCATCCGCAGTATCTGGCACAGCAGATCAGTCGCTACGCCAGCGAAGATGCGATCTTCACCTGTGATGTCGGCACCCCAACCGTCTGGGCAGCCCGTTATCTGAAAATGAACGGCAAACGCCGCCTGCTTGGATCATTCAGTCACGGTTCAATGGCCAATGCGATGCCGCAGGCCATTGGTGCCCAGGCCATAGATCCTGGCCGTCAAACCATCGCGCTGTGTGGTGACGGAGGATTCAGCATGTTGATGGGCGATTTCCTCTCACTGGCACAGCTAAAGTTGCCGGTCAAAATCGTGGTGTTTAACAACAGCGTATTGGGGTTTGTGGCAATGGAGATGAAGTCTGGCGGCTATCTCACCGACGGCACCGACCTGGAAAACCCCAACTTCGCGGCGATTGCTAACGCCTGCGGAGTGAAAGGCATTCGGGTTGAACAGGCATCGCAACTGGACGACGCCATACAACAGGCGCTGGCACATGATGGCCCGGCACTGATCGACGTGGTCACCGCCAAAGAGGAGCTGGCGATGCCGCCGCAAATCAAACTCGAACAGGCGAAAGGCTTCAGCCTGTATATGCTGCGCGCAATTATTAATGGTCGCGGTGACGAAGTGGTTGATCTGGCAAAAACCAACTGGCTGCGGTAAAAAAGAGTGAAGGCCTTTTCACGGACGCTGCGGCGTCCGTTTTACTGTTGACAGGAGAGTTGAGCGTGATTGACCTGCGTAGTGATACCGTGACCCGCCCCAGCCAGGCGATGCTGAATGCCATGATGTCGGCTGAAACCGGCGATGATGTTTATGGTGATGACCCCACCGTCAATCAACTGGAATCAGAGGCTGCTCGCCTGAGCGGCAAGGCCGCCGCCCTGTTCCTGCCCACAGGTACCCAGGCGAATCTGGTCGCCCTGCTTTGCCACTGTCAGCGTGGTGAAGAGTATATCGTCGGTCAGCTGGCACATAACTACAAATACGAAGCAGGCGGCGCGGCGGTGCTGGGCAGCATACAGCCCCAGCCGATCCTTGCAGCCGCTGACGGATCGTTACCGCTGGATGTGGTGGCGCAGTTTATCAAACCCGATGATGTCCATTTCGCTATCACTCGCCTGTTAAGCCTGGAGAATACCCATAACGGCAAGGTGCTGCCGATTGCCTATCTGCAACAGGCATGGGATTTTACCCGCGAACGTCAACTGGCGCTGCATATCGATGGTGCACGTATTTTCAACGCGGCGGTGGCGCTGGACGTGCCGCTGGAGGCACTTGCACGCTATTGCGATACGCTGACGATCTGCCTGTCTAAAGGGCTGGGAACGCCGGTAGGATCGTTGTTGTGCGGCAGTGAGGAATTTATTCATCGCGCTCGCCGCTGGCGGAAGATGACAGGCGGTGGCATGCGTCAGGCGGGAATTCTGGCCGCCGCCGGGCTGTATGCGCTGGAGCATAACGTCGCCCGCTTAAAAGATGACCACGACAATGCCGCCTGGCTGGCAGAGGCACTGCGTGGCATCGGCGTGGATGTCACCCGTCACGATACCAACATGGTGTTCCTGCGGCTGCCAGAAGCGCAGGTTGCCACGCTGGGGCCGTGGATGCGCGAACGCGGTATTCTCCTCAGCCCCGGACCCGTGACGCGTCTGGTAACCCACCTGGATGCCGACCGTGATGCACTGCAACAGCTGGTCAGCCAGTGGCAGGCATTTTTAGCCGCGCAGTAAATTAGTCAGAACCGTATTTCTCCAGTAACGCAGCGGCAATGGCTTCGGTTTCAGCATCGGCCACGCCGCTGTAATCTGACGGGCGAAAGTGCATTTGAAAGGCGGCGATCAACGCCTGCTGCTGATACGGTTTCATCTGCGGCGTCACCTCATAACCATAACGGGCTAACAGATCCAGCAGGCGGGTTTTATCCACGCGCTGTGTCGGTGGGCGACCCGCCAGCCAGAATGTCACCCTTTCTGCATCAGGCCATGCACCAATACCCTGCCCGGCAAACCACTGCCAGGGAAACAGCGGGCCAGGGTCCTGTTTACGCAGCGGAGCAATATCACTGTGCGCCACCACGTCCTGTGGCTGAATACCGTAGCGCTGCACAATGTCACGCACCAGCGGCAACAGTGCATCCATCTGCGACTGTGGGAACGGCTGCCAGACCACAACGCCGCCCTCACGGTGCCAGCCCTGATTCTCCAGCTCAATACCGATGGAGGTATCATTCAGCCGGGTTGCGCCGCGCCAGAAACTCTCCCCGGCATGCCACGCCAGCATCGCCTCCGGCACCAGTCGCCATACCAGCGGCTGACCATCATATTTCGGTGGCGTTGCCGGTAAAAGATAGTGAGCGCTTACCCGACGGTCGGTTAGCGTATTCAGTGAACGCGGGAAGTCCCCGGCCGTATAGTGGATCACCAGTACTTTGACGCGCGGGCGCGCACCGTAAGCTTCCTGCCGGGTATCCACCGTGTATCCCTGATGCGGTTGCAGCCCTTTCGGGGTAATAGAGGTATACAGAAAGACCGCCAGCAGCAGCAACAGCGGGCGAACGATAGACAACGGACGCATCAGTGATGCAGTTTCACTGCGGTGCCACTGACACTGACCATCAGCATACTGCTGTCTTTGCCCACGGTTTCATAATCAATATCGATTCCGACAACGGCATCGGCCCCCAGCGCTTTCGCCTGTGCTTCCAGCTCGCTAAAGGCTATCTGGCGCGCCTTACGCAGTTCTTTCTCATACGCCCCGGAACGGCCGCCGACGATGTCACGGATGCCGGCAAAAAAGTCTTTAAAAATGTTGGCGCCAAGAATCGCCTCGCCGGTGACGACACCGCAATATTCAGTAATGGGCTGGCCTTCCAGCGTTGGCGTTGTGGAAAATTTCATGTCGCTCTCCTTGTTCAGTGTTCACTTCGCTCTTGCAACTATACTCAGCGGCTATAATCAATGATAAAGCACACTCGCTGATAACAATAAGGAAATCAGAATGAAATACCTACCCTTTGCTTCCGTGGTACCCCTTGCGCTGTTACTGAGTGCCTGTACTACCGTAGAACCTGCCTATAAGGACATTGGTACCCGGGTGGGGCCCTGTGCTGATGGCGGCCCGGACAGCGTAGCGCAGCAGTTCTACGATCTGCGTACACAACAACCTTCACCGGGATTGCCGGATGCTCAACTGCTGGCAAAGTACCGCCCGCTACTCAGTGATGCGCTCTATCAGTCTCTGATTAACGCACAAACGAAACCGAATAAAACCGCACTGCTGACGGGAGATATCTTCTCCAGTCAGAGCCAGGGTGCTACGGACGCCAGCGTGGCGGATGCTTCGACTATCCCGAATACCGATGCCCGTAACATCCCGTTGCGCGTCACGCTGAAACGGGGTGATACAAGCTGGCAGGATGAAGTGCTGATGGTTCGTGAGGGCACCTGCTGGTCCGTCAGTGATGTGCGCTATCTGGGCCCTAATCCGCATCTTTCCGGCGGCTCACTCGTCCAACTGCTGCAAAAATAAGTCACGAATACGTGCCGCTGGCTGGCGGCACGATGTTTAATGCCGTCTTTATCCCCATAGAATAATTCATACGATCGCCTCCTGCCCCCTGATTTATAATCGTATTATTACTATTTCCAATCTAATTCATTGAACGTAAAATTCGCCGAGCAGATGGTTTATTCAGAAAGTCACACTGGCGCAAAACAAACCAGACAGGCACCAATGAAACACATTATAATTACTCAGTTAAAATAATAATAATAATGTCACTTCAACCTAATGAAAAAAGCACAAAAAAGGATGTAAAATGAGTGATACAGAAAGAATTTCAAAACAAATAATAGCGTTAATGAAAACTGACAGCAAACCATTTTATATAAAATACACAACCTTCGCTGGTAATATCGTCAAGGACTTCTCAAGAGATATCGGATATTCTTCTTATGAATACTTTGATACCGAAAACAGATGGGTAAATAAATTGGATTCAGACAGGTTATTTAGACGAATTAAATTCGGTATTTCTAATGATGAGATAAGAAAAATAATAGTATTAGTTGTGGGCGAATTTACAAGAAACTCGAGAAAACACGTCACAGACATTATCGCTGAACAAGCAGGAAAGGCTTCTGGGCGAATATTTATAAACAGCATTCTGCTTCAGGACATGGCATCTTACTTTACCAGTAAATTACTTCCCAAGATTATATTCAACGCAACATTCACACTGAGTGTTACAATAGCTGGAGCCAGAGCAAGATCTTTATATGTTTCGAGAAAATTAAAAAACAAGTCACCTTCATTGTTTTATATGATGAGAAAAAAAGATGACCTCGACCTGTTTTATTTTCTTGTCGATGATTACTTGGAACCCTTTATTGACGCACTATCAATAAAGGAAAATAATGAAGAGGAATTTCATGAGATAATAAAAAATATTTTAAGTGGAATTAACTAAATGTCATTTTAATTAATTAGAAATTAGCATATCTATTATCTTAAATCTATCAATTAGTGCCATCAAAGTTCGATAAAAAAACAACAACACCCAAAAAATTCATCAACGGCGTTAGCCCACTCCCTAACACCAATATTTTGAGAAAATATATTATTACATTAACAATGATGTCTTTATTGAAAAATAAAGACATCCTACTATAATCAGCAATATTAACAGGTGGCCAATCAGATCTCCTGAGTTAAAAGAATAGATACCACCATCCTCGACAATTCTTTTTATTGAAAAAATAGCGCTAACAAAAACAAAGCAAAAAAAAGCAAAAAAAAGAAAAGAGATAAAAACCATGAACATTTTAAAGTGCTTTTTTGAATCCATTCAATATAACTCCTGTAAGTTATTCTCACCTTAATGATTTCGACATGCAAATAGCATATTACATGTAATCCACCCGATCCCGGAAGTGACGAACCGTCATGGTTTATCAGAAAAAATTGCATTTCGAAAAAATCACAATTGAAACAATAAATCATTACTTTGCTTGAGATCCGATTCTATGAAAGCCATAAAAATACGACATCTGCAATCACGTGGATATTGTAACCGTAACTTTTAATTAGTTCAATGAGCGTAAATTATTATCATGATTAAATTTCTAGCCACAACCAGTAATCCCTGATTATCGCATGCATTCACGTTAAGAATTCGATGGCGTATTTTAATAATCAGAGGCATACCCTTCATACTTTAAGATGCAGATGCGTTTTCTACACCCATTCGCCCCAGCCACATAGTTATCTATGCTCATGAAGGTTCACGGGCTCGCCATCCTTCTGTAGCACAGTCATTGATCCGATCCCGCGCACATAATTGCATAACAGCCCCGATACATTTCAGTGAAAACCGTAACATCGCGCTATCTTGTGCTACTATTTAATCACCCTGCCCGCATAAATAAATTTTAACGCACAATGATTGCATAACTATGCTGTCGACGTTAAGATTCGCGGCATCAATTGCTATTCACTTTTTGCGCATGAGTATTCAACTAAACGGTATTAACTGCTATTACGGTGCCCACCAGGCGCTTTTTGACATTCAGCTGGCTTGCCCTCAGGGTGAGACGCTGGTATTGCTGGGGCCAAGCGGTGCCGGGAAGAGCTCTCTCCTGCGTGTGTTAAACCTGCTGGAGATGCCGCGTTCCGGTACGCTGGAAATCGCTGGCAATCGCTTTGACTTCACAAAACCCCCTGGCGACGTGGCAATACGCGAACTGCGTCAAAACGTCGGTATGGTGTTCCAACAGTATAATCTCTGGCCTCACCTGACTGTCGTTCAGAACCTGATCGAAGCCCCCTGCCGCGTGCTGGGCTTAAGCAAAGCGCAGGCACATGAACGTGCTGCGAAACTGCTCGATCGCCTGCGTCTGACGACCTTTGCCGACCGTTATCCTCTGCACCTGTCCGGTGGCCAGCAGCAGCGCGTAGCCATTGCTCGTGCTCTGATGATGGAACCGGCTGTGCTGCTGTTCGATGAACCCACCGCTGCACTGGACCCGGAAATCACCGCCCAGATCGTCAGCATCATTCGTGAACTGGCGCAGACCAATATCACCCAGGTGATCGTCACCCATGAAGTGGAAGTGGCGCGTAAAACGGCCAGCCGCGTGGTGTATATGGAAAATGGCTATATTGTCGAACAGGGTGATGCCAGCCGCTTTACACAGCCGCAAACCGAGGCGTTTGCCCATTATCTTTCGCATTAATTGCAGGACATAACGATGAAAAAAATTGTCATTGCCGCACTGTTAGCCGGTTTCAGCCTGAGCGCCAGCGCCACTCAAACCCTTCGTTTTGCTACTGAGGCGTCTTACCCTCCTTTCGAATTCGTGGATTCTGATAATAAGATCCAGGGGTTTGATGTCGATCTGGCCAACGCGCTGTGCCGCGAAATCGGTGCCGAATGTACCTTCACCAACCAGGCGTTCGACAGCCTGATCCCCAGTCTGAAATTCCGTCGTTTTGATGCAGTGATGGCCGGTATGGATATCACGCCTGAGCGTGAAAAACAGGTCCTGTTCACCAAAGCCTATTACGACAACTCTGCGCTGTTTATTATCCAGAAAGATAAAGTCAGCAGCGTAGATGCACTGAAAGGCAAACGCGTGGGTGTGCAGAACGGCACCACACACCAGAAATACCTGAGCGAAAAGCTGCCTGCTATTAACGTTGTGCCATACGACAGCTATCAGAACGCGATCCTCGACCTGAAAAATGGCCGTATCGATGCGGTATTTGGTGATACAGCGGTGGTCAACGAATGGCTGAAACAGAACCCAAATCTGACGCCAATGGGCGAGAAAGTGACGGATAAAGCCTACTTCGGCACCGGCCTCGGCATTGCCGTGCGTCAGGGTAATACCGAGCTTCAGAGCAAATTCGACGCGGCGCTGGACAAGGTGAAAGCCAACGGCACCTATAAGACTATCTACAGCAAGTGGTTTCAGCAGTAATTAATGAGCGAACTTTATACTCTCGCCAGCGCCGCCGGGATGACCGTCGGCCTGGCCGTTTGTGCACTGATCGCCGGTTTAATACTGGCGATGATTTTCGCCGTCTGGGAATCTGCGCGCTGGCGTCCCCTCGCCTGGCTCGGAACCGGACTGGTCACGCTGTTTCGCGGCCTGCCGGAAATCCTTGTGGTGCTGTTTATCTACTTCGGTGCCTCACAGCTGCTGCTCACGCTGTCGGACGGCTTCACCGTTAACCTGGGGTTCGTTCAAATCCCGGTTCAGGTCGCCATTGAGAATTTTGACGTCAGCCCGTTTCTTTGCGGGGTGATTGCGCTGGCTATCCTCTACTCCTCTTATGCATCACAAACCCTGCGCGGTGCGCTGAAAGCCGTACCGTCAGGCCAGTGGGAGTCAGGACAAGCGCTGGGAATGAAGAAGACCGCCATCTTCTTTCGCCTGATTATGCCGCAGATGTGGCGCCATGCGCTGCCCGGCCTCGGCAATCAGTGGTTGGTGCTGTTGAAAGATACCGCGCTGGTCTCCCTTATTAGCGTTAACGATATTATGTTGCAGACCAAAAGCATCGCGACCCGCACCCAGGAACCTTTTACCTGGTACGTTATCGCGGCGGGGATTTACCTGCTGATCACCCTGTTCAGCCAATTCGTCCTGAAACGCATTGAACTGCGCACCACACGCTTTGAGCGGGGAGACTGCTGATGTTGAGTTATTTCCCTGAACTGCTGAAAGGTTTGAATACCAGCCTGATGCTCACCGTAGCGTCACTGCTGCTGGCGTTGATTCTGGCCCTGGTGTTTACCGTGATCCTGGCGTTAAAAGTCCCGGTTCTGAACCAGATGACTCGCGCCTATATCACCCTGTTTACCGGCACCCCACTGCTGGTGCAGATCTTCCTGATCTACTACGGACCAGGACAGTTCCCGGCGATCCAGAATATTCACTGGTTATGGAGCCTGCTTTCACAACCCTGGTTGTGTGCGCTGCTGGCCCTGTCACTGAACAGCGCGGCCTATACCACACTGCTGTTCCACGGCGCGGTGCGTGCTATTCCTGCCGGGCAATGGCAGTCCTGTGCGGCGCTGGGCATGAACCGCCGCGATCAACTGCGAATTTTGCTGCCGTATGCATTCAAACGTGCGCTCTCCTCATACTCCAATGAGGTGGTGCTGGTGTTTAAAAGCACCTCGCTGGCCTACACCATTACGCTGATGGAAGTCATGGGTCACGGGCAAATGCTTTACGGACGCACCTACGATGTCAGCGTGTTTGCCGCCGCCGGGGTGATTTATCTGTGCGTAAACGGCTTACTGACCCTGATAATGCGCATGATTGAGCGCCGGGCACTGGCGTTCGAACAGCGGAATTGATGCTTACCGATGCCCGATCCGCACCCGCGCCTCGGGCATTCATGAAAAAAAAGCCTTCGTAGCTCTTTAATCAACGGATAACGAACAGCTTCTGTCGTCGATACTGGTCAGGACAATGAGACCTAAAGGAATTAATAGATGAAAAAACTCGTTCTGGCAGCCTTGCTGGCCAGCGTTGCCTTAGGAACGCAGGCTGCAGACAAGATTCGTTTTGCCTCCTCCGCGACCTACCCTCCCTTTGAATCCCTGAACAGCGATAACCAGATTGTCGGCTTCGATATCGATCTGGCGAAAGCACTGTGCAAACAGATGCAGGCGGAGTGCAGCTTCACCAATAATCCCTTTGACAGTCTGGTTCCTGCGCTGAAGTTCCGCCGCTACGATGCCGTGATTTCCGGTATGGATATCACTGAAGAGCGCCAGAAACAGGTCAGCTTTACTCAACCTTACTACGCCAACTCAGCGATTATTATTGCGCAGAAAGGCAAGTTCACCAGCCTGGATCAGCTGAAGGGTAAACGTGTAGGTATTGAGAACGGCACCACTCACCAGAAGTACCTGCATGATAAGCAGCCGGACATCACGGCGGTGGCCTATGACAGCTACCAGAACGCGATCCTCGACCTGAAAAATAATCGCCTGGATGGCATTTTGGGTGACACCGCAGTGGTCGGCGCCTGGCTTAAGACCAACCCTAATCTCAGCGCCGTCGGCGAGCATATTACGGACAGCAGTTATTTCGGCACGGGTCTGGGTATTGCGGTACGTAAAGATAATGATGCGCTGCTGAAGAAGCTGGACACCGCGCTGGCTGCACTGAAAGCTGACGGAACGATTGATAAACTCAATAAGCAGTGGTTCCCCGAGTAATTTTCGGCATCAGGGCGCGGCATGCCACGCCCCTACCCACATGCTGACGTCATCGTAAGGCATCAGGGCGCGGCATGCCACGCCCCATATAGTGGTATCATCGTAGGGGTCGGGCATGCCCGACCCACTTTACACCCGCTGCAACAGCGTCAACACTTCGTAATGCGCGGTGTGCGGAAACATATCAAAGATCTGAACTTTGATGATGCGATAGGCTTTCAGGCGTCCGATATCGGTGGCCATCGTTTCGGCATTACAGCTGGAATAGAGTATCCAAGGCGGTGCCATTTTTTCCAGATACGCGCAAAGCCCGGCACCAATTCCGCGGCGCGGTGGATTGACCAGCACCAGCTCCGGCACGCTGCCCTCTCCGGTGGCAAAAGCGGTGGAGTCCAGTGCTGCAAAGCTCACTTGTTTCAGTCCCATCTGTTCCGCAGACCGCTGCGCACAGGCAATCGCCTCCTGGCTGATCTCGATCCCCGTCAACTGCATCTCGGGCGTCGCACAATGCAGACCAAAACCACCCACACCGCAGAACAGATCCCACATAGCACTCACCTGCAATTCTCTGACCCAGACTCGCGCAGTGGCATACAGTTCGGCCGCCACCCGTGGATTGGTCTGAAAAAAGCTTTTCGGCAGTACTGACAGCGGCACGTCGTTGAGTTGTTCGGCAAGGACCTGATTATCCGTTAATGGAATCTCTTCCTCCCCCTCCATAATCGCCATCGCCACAGGTTGAATATTGGCAGAAATCACCGCCAATTGAGGCAATGCGCGCTGAAGCTCGGGCAGTGCGGCGCGCAGCTGCGCCAGTTTGGTGGTTGAGCGCAAAACAAAACGTAGCATCAGTTGCCCGTTATGCCGGCTTTCGGTCAACAGGATATATTTCAGTTCACCTCGCCTGCGTGCCACGTTATAGGGCGTCAGCCCGGCACGGGCAATAAACGGGCGTAGTTCAGCAAACACGCTGGCAAAACTGTCAGGATAGAGCGGACAGTCGCTCAGATCGACTGGCGTACCATCACGATGCAACATACCCAGCAGAGGGCGTTCGACGCTGCCGCTGACCACCATTTTGGCTTTATTGCGGAATTTTTGTAGCGGAGAGAGCGCAGGCGGCAACCACTGACCAACCGGAAAACATGCCAACAATTGCTGTAAATGTGACTGTTTTTGAGAAACTTGCCGGGAGTAAGGTGTCTCCAGCCACTGGCAGGAACGGCAACGGCCGGCGTCATAAAGCGCGCAATGCATGATGGAAGCCTGATCTGGGAAGCGAAATGCAGTCGGACAGTATAGCAGTGGAGGATTAACGATAAAACCGTCGGCTACTTTGCGGCACAAAAAGCAGCAACAACACCAGGATATCGGGAAGCTTTTGTACCAGGAGAGAGGGAACGACCTGACTATCATTATCGCTATTAATGCTGAAAATCTCCGGATAGACCCAGCCCATAGACGCCACAAACATATAGATCAGCACCAGCACCTGAGCTGCCAGGAAACCCCAGCGCCCCCAGCTGTGCCCGCGCATCAGGGCAATGGCACAGCGCAGCTCGATAAAGAAGATCAGCTGGCTGGCAATAAAGATCAGCGTTGAATCCCAGGCCTGTGCACTGCGATGCACAAAGTTCATCAGCTCCATCAACCCCAGCTCGTTAGCGAGCAGCAATACGCCGAGGCAGCGGGTAGCAATAATGGCGATACCCGCAATCCATACGGGCACCGGAATGCTTGCCGCGCCGCTGAACAGCGTTTTGCTCTCTCTTATCACTTCAGACATTTCTTCCCTCCTGCTGCTGCCACGCCCTGTGATGGTGCAACTGATCCATCATGGTGTCTTACGGTTGCACTCACAAGAATATTCCCACTGAGAAAAGAAAAAAAGTGTCTTTTATTTCATCGTTGAAAATAAATAATCGGTTTTTCACTTTTATCTTATAGCGAAATTAACCCGCCCTGCCTCAGTTCATTCCGTAAGATTAATGATATGAATGCATTCTGGCACGATATCTGCAATCCGAACCCGGTGGTTCGATCGTTATCGGCAGCAACCACATTATTTTTAGTCCAGGTCGGTCAATAATTCCACTATATGGAACGAAAAATCCGCTATGGGCTATTTGCATAACCTTTGATGAATACCGGGGAGTAGGAACCAGATGTCTGAAGATAAAATAACCCTGTCGGGTGAAAAGTGGTCAGTCGGCAAAGGGGCCTGGCTGGCATTAATATTAGCCATACTGTTTTTTTCCGGCCTGCTGTTTAACGTCGACGGCATGGCATGGCTGGGTGCATTTGATTTCACCACACTGGGTGGCAGTTTCGGCACCATGAAAGATCCGGCCCATAATACCTTTGTCGGTGCGGGCGGACTCAGTGCCAAAGCCGGCTTCCTGTTTGCATTGTCGCTGGTGCCAACCGTGATGCTGGCGCTGGGGCTACTGGAGATCTTCACTCATTACGGCGCCATTCGCGCGGCCCACAAATTGCTGACGCCACTGTTACGTCCCCTGTTAGGTATTCCAGGACGCACAGGGCTGGCCTTAATTACCGATTTACAAAGCACCGATGCAGGTGCGGCATTAACGAAAGAGCTGTACGACAACAAACAGGTGACGAAAAAAGATGTAGTGATCATGGCGGCCTGGCAATATTCCGGCGCAGGGCTGATTAATAACTACTTCTCTATCGGGTCGGCGTTATTTGCTTCGCTGGCCACACCGGTACTGGTCCCGCTGGTGCTGATGTTCGTACTGAAATTTGTTGGCGGCGCTTTTGTCCGTCTGATGCTGAATACCGTTTACAAGCGAGATTTCCAACATGCAGAATAACCCTCAGGTTAGCGTTTCTAATAATCCCTTCGATATCTTTGTGATTGGTGCACGTAAAGGCTTTCATATTGCCATTCATAATTTAATGCCGAACGTGGTGATGGCTTATGTCATTGCTGAAGTGCTGAACCTGCTCGGCGTGATGAAACTGATTGGTACCGTTTTCGCGCCCGTCATGGGGCTGTTCGGCCTGCCCGGTGAAGCGGTTACCGTACTGCTGACCGCCTGGCTCTCCTCCTCTGCCGGAACCGGCGTTGCTATCAGCCTGCTGGCGAAAGGCGTGCTGACCGGGGGAGATATCACTATTCTGGCCCCGGCGATCTTTTTAATGGGTTCTCAGTTACAGTATATGGGCCGCCTGCTCGGTGTTTCCGACGTGCCGAAAAAATACTGGCCGCTGTTAATGCTGACCAGCATTATGAACTCGGTCATCGCGATGCTGGTGATGCGAGTCATTGCGTAACAGAAGCTGAATGGAGTGTATAACGTGTCAAAAGTGTTAGAACATTACCACTACCTGCACGAAATCCCGGAGTTGGGTTTCCAGGAGTTTAAGACCTCGGCCTACATCAGCCAGCAGCTTAAAGCCGCCGGTTATGAGGTTCAGGATCATTTTAATGCCACCACCGGCATTGTCGCTGTGCTGGACAGCGGTGTTCCAGGCCCGACTCTGGCACTGCGTGCCGATATGGATGCGCTGGGGCATATCATCAACGGCATTCCCTGCGCCCGCCATACCTGCGGCCACGACGGTCATTCTTCAGTGGTGCTCACCGCCGCCCAGGAACTGATCGCCGAGCAGGCGATTAAAAAAGGTCGCCTGAAACTAATTTTCCAGCCTGCTGAAGAACTGGGAACCGGCGCGCTGGCGATGATCGACGGCGGGGCAATTGATGATGTCGATATGATCCTCGGTTTCCACGTCCGTCCGGCGGAAGAGTGCGCGGTTGGCACAGCGATCCCTGCCGTGTATTACTCAGCCTGTGTGACCGTTGAAGCCATTATCCGCGGCCAGACCGCGCACGGCGCTCGCCCACACCTTGGCGTCAATGCGCTGGATGCTGGCGTTAGCGCAGTGCAGGCAGTAAATGCGATTCATATGGCACCGAACAGCGTGTGGAGCGTTAAAGCCACGCGTTTCCTCTGCGATGCAGGCGTGACTAACTCGATCCCGGATGAAGCACGCGTGGTGTTCGATCTTCGGGCCGCAAAGAACGAGGATATGGTTGAACTGCAACATCGTGTGCAGCGTGCCATTGAGCACAGCGTTGCCGCCTTTGGCGCACAGGCTGAAGTGCAGGTACTGAAAGCCATGCCCGCAGCCGAAATTGATGATGAGATGAGTGCGCTGATCTCCGGCGCGATTGTCGAGGTATTGGGTCAGGACGCTTTACTTGAACCGCGCTCCACGCCGGGCAGTGAAGATTTCTTCCACTATCCGGTGCAGCGTCCTTCAGTGAAGGCCGGTTTCTGGGGCCTGGGCACCGGGTTAGTTCCTGGATTGCACCATCCGGATATGCATTTTGATCTGAATTCATTGCCGGTGGGGATTAAGATTTTCAAAGCCTGTGTGAAGAAGGTGCTTGGGTGATTGGTCGCCAAGGAACCTCGTAGAGATAACGGGACGACCTTTTTCCGGTCGTCCCGTTTTCATTGCGGCATAACGTCGCAGGCTGGAAGAAACAGAAGGTCAGCCACGACAGGTCTTGCTTAAACGCGGATTAATGCCCGGCGCGCGCCCTCTGAATGTCTTTCAGGCGCTGCTTCTCTTTACTGGCCATCAAACGCCAGGCAATAAAGCCAACAATCCCCACCACCAGCAGAATCAAGGTTGCCAGCGCGTTAATCTCGGGGTTAATCCCACGGCGCACGGTGGCAAATATCTGCATCGGTAACGTATTAGCACCTGGCCCGGTGACGAAGTTGGAGATCACCAGATCGTCAAGCGACAGGGTAAATGCCAGCAGCCAGCCGGTGACAATGGCAGGCGCAATCATCGGAACCGTGATCACAAAAAACACCTTCAGTGGCGTCGCCCCCAGATCCATCGCCGCCTCTTCAATCGAGCGGTCCAGCTCACGCAGACGCGAGTTAATCACCACCGCCACATAGGCGGTACAGAAGGTGACGTGGGCCAGCCAGATCGTCAGCATCCCGCGCTCAGCAGGCCAGCCGAACGCATTTGCCATGGCCACAAACAGCAGCAGCAGCGAAAGCCCGGTGATCACATCCGGCATGACCAGCGGTGCCGTCAGGATAAAGGCAAAGCCAGTGGAGCCTTTAAAGCGGCCGAAGCGCACAATCACCATCGCAGCGATAGTCCCGAGGATCACCGCTGCCGTCGCCGACAGCCCGGCAAGGGACAGGCTAAGCGTTACCGCACGGATCATGGCATCGTCGTTAAACAGTACCTGATACCAGCGCAGCGAGAAGCCCTCCCATGCCGCCAGTTGCGATGAGTTAAACGAATAAATCACCAGTAACAGCATTGGTGCGTACAGGAAGAAGAAACAGACGGCAAGGATAGCCGTGCGCCACTTTGAGCGAATAACCGGTAGCTGACTCACGCTTTATCCCCCTCTTTATTCTGATGTTTATGGAACCAGATAATCGGCAGGATCAGGATCAACAGAATAATCACCGCCAGGGCCGATGCGACAGGCCAGTCACGGTTGTTAAAGAACTCCATCCACACCACGCGCCCGATCATAATGCTGTCCGGGCCCCCCAGCAGTTCCGGGATCACGTACTCCCCTACCGCCGGAATAAACACCAGCATCGACCCGGCGATAATGCCGCCTTTGGTCAGCGGCACAATCACACTGAAGAAGGTTCTTATCGGACGTGCGCCGAGATCGAGCGAGGCTTCCACCAGCGAGTAATCAATACGTGTCAGCGCGGTGTAAATCGGCAGCACCATAAACGGCAGATAGCAGTAAACAATACCGATATACACCGCCAGGTCGGTATAAAGAATGGTGATCGGATGATCGATCACCCCCGTCCACATCAGAAATCGATTCAGAATACCGTTATTATTGAGGATGCCCATCCACGCATAAACGCGCACCAGGAACGAGGTCCAGGACGGCAGGATCACCAGCAACAGCAGGATATTGCGCGTAGAAGGTGAAGCATGTGCTACCGCCCATGCCAGCGGATAACCAATCGCTAAACAGATCAGCGTGGCAATGCCCGCCACCTGCAATGAATGCAGGTAGGCATCGATATACAGCGGGTCCTCAGTCAGCATCAGGTAGTTGCCGAAGTTCAGCGCCATGTTCAACTGGCCGTCCGCCCAGCTTAACAGCTCGGTATAGGGCGGGCTTGAACGGGCGATATCGGCAAAACTGATCTTCAGAACAATCAGAAACGGCAGCAGAAACAGCAGCGACAGCCAGAGGTAAGGCAGTCCAATCACCAGCTTACGGCCGTGCGCCATCGACAGGCGCGTCAACAGGCCTTTAATGCCGGTTTGCTGGCCGCTTGGCGGCTCGGGAGGGCGTTCAGAAAATTGGCTCATGATTATACCGTTAAGACCACACAGCTATCGGCATCCCAGCAAAGACGCACTTCGTCACCCCAGGTCGGAGTATCCTTACGGAAGCGATAGGCATTCTGCAACTGGGCACTGATCATCTGCCCGCTATGCAGACGGACATGATAAATCGACAGATCGCCCAGGTAGGCAATATGCACCACTTCACCCACGGCAAAGTTGCAGCCATCGGCCGGGATCTCATCGCATAACATCACTTTTTCCGGGCGCAGCGCCACGGACACCGGAACACCATCAACCACCGACACGTCAGAGGCCACTTTCAGCGGATGGATCAGGCCCGGACTCTCAATAATCAGCCCATCCTCCAGACGTTCACGCAGCAGTCCTTCGAACAGGTTAACTGAACCGATAAATTCGGCACTGAAACGCGTGGTCGGGTGCTCGTAAATTTCTTCCGGTTCACCGATCTGCACAAACTTGCCACGATTCATTATCGCGATGCGGCCCGCCATGGTCATGGCTTCTTCCTGGTCGTGGGTCACCATGACGCAGGTCGCCCCTACACGCTCAAGGATATCCACCACTTCATGCTGCATGCGGTCACGCAGTTTTTTATCCAGCGCGCCCATCGGTTCATCCAGCAGCAGCAGTTTAGGGCGTTTTGCCAGGCTACGGGCCAGTGCGACACGCTGACGCTGACCGCCAGAGAGCTGATGAGGCTTACGTTTGGCAAACTCCTGCATATGCACCAGCGTCAGCATCTCAGCCACACGCTCGGCAATCTCGGCTTTCGGCAGACGGTCCTGTTTCAGTCCAAAGGCGATATTCTGCTCCACCGTCATATGGGGGAACAGGGCGTAGGACTGGAACATCATATTAATGGGTCGCTGATACGGTGGCACATGGGAGAGATCGAGGCCATCCAGCACGATTTGCCCCTGCGTTGGCGCTTCAAAACCGGCCAGCATACGCAGCAGCGTTGATTTACCGCAGCCTGAGGCACCTAACAGAGCGAAAATCTCGCCTTTATAGATGGTGAGGTTCACATCATCCACCGCATGCTGACCATCGAAAGATTTCGTCAGATTGCGGATCTCCAGCAGTGGCGTCAGCGCCTTACCTGCTTTGCTTTGAGGACGGGGGATCGCGTCATTCACTACCATTATACTCCGGCGCTAAAAGGCGGGGCCGCTGTGCGGGTTGACGTCTGCCCTGCCCTAAAAAAAACAAAACAGAGGCCGGTAACCGCGCCTCTGCTGCTTAACGAGTGTGAAACGGTTATGGCTTACTTACCACTTTTAACTTTAGTCCATGCACGCGTACGCACACGGTCAAGTTTCGGATCCTGCACCTTCAGGGTGAACAGTTTCGCCATGGTTTCAGGGGTTGGATAGATTCCCGGGTTGTCGCGAATAGCCGCATCAACAAACGGCAGGGAAGCCTTTACACCGCTGGCGTAAAACACCGTATTGGAAATCTGCGCCATCACTTTCGGCTCCATCAGATAGTTAATAAACTGATAGGCTTCATCGACGTTTTTCGCATCTTTCGGGATCGCCAGCATATCGAAGAACGCCAGCGCGCCCTGCTTAGGAATGCTGTAGGCGATATTCACGCCGTTCTTCGCTTCTACAGCGCGGTTTTTCGCCTGGAGAATATCACCCGCCCAACCAATCGCCACGCAGGTATTGCCGTTTGCCAGATCGTTGATGTACTGGGAAGAGTGGAAATAGCGAATGCTCGGACGCAGTTTCAACAGCAGATCGGTCGCCGCCGTATAATCTTTTGCATCGCTGCTGTTCGGATCTTTGCCCATGTAGTTCAGCACAGTCGCGAAGATCTCCTCAGGTGCATCGAGGAAGGAGACGCCACAGCTCTTCAGCTTTTCGAGGTTTTCCGGCTTCAGGACCAGATCCCAGCTGTCGACCGGGGCATCTTTACCCAGAGCGGCTTTCACTTTCTCAACGTTATAGCCAATCCCGGTGGTCGCCCACAGATAAGGGATCGCATATTTGTTGCCCGGATCGTGCTGCTCGAGCTTTTTCATCAAATCAGGGTCGAGATTTTTGTAGTTCGGCAGTTTGCTTCTGTCCAGCGGCTGGAACACACCCGACTGAAGCTGACGCGCAAGGAAGCTGGAGGACGGCACAACGACGTCATAACCGGTGCTACCGGCCATCAGTTTGCCTTCCAGTACTTCATTGGAGTCGAATACGTCGTACACCACTTTGATACCGGTTTGCTTTTCAAAATCCGCCACCGTACCCGGCGCAATATAATCAGACCAGTTATAAACGTGCAGCGTCTTGTCTGCGGCCAGTGAGCCAGCAGAGATCGCCATCAGCGTACCCGCTACCACACCTGACAACCATTTTTTACGTTGGTTGAACATTTTCCATCCTCATGAACAGAGATAAACATTTTGCCGGGCAGGTGAACCGGTGAACACCTGCTTTCTTGATAGATAAAGTTTGAAGAATTAAGGCTAAAGAATGAATCATTATTCACCGGCCCGTTAATACTAAAAACCTATATATCTGGGGACGTTGCACGCGTAATGCAGCCACGCAAGAATAGCCCCAGTATCAGGATCAGACCAGCCCCTAGCGTAAAAAACGCCTTTTATCGATTTTTTATGCATGTTTCCTCTATGTGATACGCCATTCACGGCATAAACAGCGACAGATATCTGGCAATATAGGGCAAAATGCAGAATAAAAAGTGGTTATGATCATGCTGAAGTTGGTGTTTAAAACAGCATTTGATTCAGGGGCGTGGAGTGAACAGAGGAAACAGGATTAAAACGGGCGGAAAGAGTATCCGCCCGGAGGAAAGCATGGGTGTAAAAATGCCGATTAATGCAGAACCGAATGCCCCGTGCTCACGGGTGTCCGATCGTCATCTTCACCGATCATCAGTAGATTATTGGCAAAAGCCTCCATGACGATCATCGAAATTTGCTCTTCGCTCTGCTTCATAAAATGGACAAACTGGCCATAGGTCAACCCGGCGGTCACACTCAGCGACTGGCAGACTATCAGTTTCGGCAGATTATCGTCCTGAATATCAAGGAACGCTTTCACCGTCAGCGAACTGGCATTGATCTGTGACAATTCGCCCAGCAGCGGGATCAGGGCCGTGGGTTTAACTTCAGCCAGAGCCGAAAACAGAATGACGTTATCCACCAAATCGAGTTTGGCATCAAACACCCCATCAAAATTCTGCATATGCGGCAGATGTAGTGCCTGGCATGAATCACACTCAAACCAGGTGATGCTTTGCTGATCCAGCCAACGTCGCAATACGTCGAGATCCGGAACGACGAGTGAATCCATATTCTTTGTCTCATGCCGCAATAAAATTGCGCCCTAGCTTACGTAAAAACGCCGCCAAAAACCATGATTACGACAGAAATATGACGCCAGCAGCTGGTTTTAAGCATTAACTCAGGGAGACACTTCCTGGCCACGCCGCCTGAGGCAACAACAGAACGCCCCCTGCCGCTGCAGCATTCAGACCAACGAATATTATGGCCGCGTGGCGTGCGCCGCAATCGTCAGGTCAATTGCCACCCGATCGTCAACAATGCCGACAAGGCGATCAACCCGAAATGCACTGCGCGAAATCGCGGTGGATGCATGCAGTGCCAGCGTTTGTGCCTCTGGCGATAACACACCGTGATTATCCAGCGTCGCCTCCATGATGATCGGACGACGAACATCTTTGACGGATAAAAGACCGAAAATTCTGAACTGCCCCTGCCCCAGTGCCACCACGCGGCTGCTGGTAAAGCTTATCCAGGGATAATGAACCGCATCAAAAAACAGGGCACTTTTCATCTGACTGGTGAGGAGGATGTTTGACGCAACCAGCGTGGCGACCGGTATTTTCACCTCAATATGATCGTCCCAGTCCGCCATGGGATCCAGTATCACCGTTCCCGTCACCCCCTCTAAATGCGCCTGAGAAAACGCGTGGCCAAACGCGCGCCAGGAAAGCCCGATGGCAGTTTTGTCCGTCGAGATGACATAGGTTTCAGGCGCAGCATACAGAACCGGGCTGATCAGCAGTAAAAAACTCAGAAAGCAGCAAGAACGCATCATGGGTAAACCTCTCTTTAGACGTCATTGCGTAAACACCTGACCGCATGATTTTATTCACGGTACTCTCTGCATTACCCTTTTACAGCGTCACCCCTCTGTTGAATAAGATCGCTTCTTGAGGTTAACCACCGGTTTTCAAACAAAAACCCGGCTGGGCCTGCTCTTCAATCCAGCCAATCATCATCGCCGCAATATCCAGGCCGGTGGTTTTCTCAATACCTTCTAATCCAGGAGATGCGTTAACTTCCATCACCAGCGGTCCCCGGCTGGCACGCAGAATATCGACGCCGGCCACATCAAGCCCCAGCGTGGTGGCCGCTTTAATCGCTATCTCTCGCTCGCTGTCGCTGATCGTCACACGCCGGGCAGTGCCGCCGCGATGCAGGTTAGAACGAAAATCACCTTCTTTTGCCTCACGCTCGATCGCACCCACCACTTTCCCACCGATCACCAGGCAACGCACGTCACGCCCGCGCGCCTCTTTGATAAACTCCTGTACCAGAATATGAGCATTCAGACCGCGAAAAGCATCAATCACACTTTCCGCAGCCTGGCGGGTTTCTGCCAGCACCACTCCAATCCCCTGGGTACCTTCCACAAGCTTGACCACCAACGGCGCACCGCCCACCATCTCGATCAAATCGCGGGTGTCATCCGGTGAATGGGCAAATCCGGTGATCGGCATGGCAATCCCCGCTCGCGCCAGGAGTTGCAGCGAGCGCAGCTTGTCACGCGCCCTGGCTATCGCCAGCGATTCATTCAGCGGGTAGCTGCCACACATTTCAAACTGGCGCAGTACCGCCGTGCCGTAAAACGTGGTGGCCGAACCAATGCGTGGAATAACCGCGTCATAATGTGACAGCTGGCGACCCCGGTAATGGATAGCCGATGCACCAGGATTGATATTCATATAGCAGGAGAGCGGGTCTATGACGTCAATGCTGTGACCACGCGCTCGCGCGGCCTCCAGCAGACGTTTACACGAGTAAAGCGAACCATCACGGGAAAGAATAGCAATTTTCACCAATAGCCTCCGGGGCCAAAAGGATTAGCGCGTAGCCCAGCCCTGCTGATGCAGGTAATCAAGAATAAACGGACGGCTCTCCTTGATCAGCGTCTTCTGAATGTGCTCGCTCCAGCTTTCCGAGCGACGGTTGCTGTCGCGTGACTGGTAATAGGCCACCAGTTCGCGGTCATATTGCGCCAGTAACGCAGGATCGATCGGCTGATAACAGTTTTCATGCATCAACAGCCCCGCAGGCATACGCGGTTTATGATCAGGATCCTGCTCCGGGCTGCCCAGGCAGAGGCCAAACAGTGGCAGAACGAACTTCGGCAAACCCAGCAGCTCCGTCACATCAGCGATATGGTTACGGATGCCACCAATAAAGCAGCCGCCGAAACCGAGCGATTCGGCAGCGACCAGGGCATTCTGCGCCATCAGAGCCGTATCGATGCAGCCCAGCAGCAGCTGTTCTGCCAGCCCTAATTCAGCGTCCGGGCAGATCTGCTGGTTACGGTTGAAATCGGCGCAAAACACCCAAAACTCGGCGGCTTCGGCAACGTATTTTTGCCCGCCGCTCAAAACGACCAGCGCATTGCGCGTCTCAGTATCCGTAATACGAATAATCGAGGAACACTGCAAAAAGCTGGAGGTGGAGGCCGACTGTGCAGCATCCAGAATCGCGGCACGCTGCTCTGCGGTGATTACCTGGTCGCTGTAAGCGCGAATCGAACGGTGTGAACGCAGTAGTTCAATGGTCGGCGTCATGGGAATCTCCTGATTTGGGCTTATCACGCGAACGGCGCGTGTTAAAAAGTTCGGGTGCCATTACCTTCGCTGTCCGCCACATCATCACCGTGGCAGCAGGCAGCATCAGGGCAATACCGGCAAAGATCATCAACGTTGCTGCAAGCTTACCGGTAAAAGGCGACGGCAAGGGTAGCATTTCATGTAACGTGAGGTAAGACAGGATCAAGAGCAAAATACCGAATACTTCGAGAACTAACACCGCCCGGGGCAGCTGACTAAAGGCACGCATAACGGCTCTCCTGCTAATGACGATATTCCTGCTGAAAAGGGGGTTATTAAAGCGCAGTTTGTGCCCTTATGCATAGGTGCTGCGAATCAGACTAACAGGTAATTCCTTCTTCCTTTCAACGGGGGATGCGGGCATCATAAGCGCCATTGAGCAATGAAATGTGATATGAATCACATAAAATTCTGACCCTTTGAGGAGAAACCTATGTTTGCAGTGATTTTTGGACGCCCTGGCTGCCCTTACTGTGTTCGCGCGACCGAGCTGGCAGAAAAACTGACTGAAGAACGTGAAGACTTCAATTTCCGCTATATCGATATTCACGCGGAAGGGATCACTAAAGCTGACTTAGAGAAGACGGTGGGTAAGCCGGTAGAAACCGTGCCGCAGATCTTCCTCGACTCAACCCACATTGGCGGCTGCACTGATTTCGAAGCCTATGCCAAAGAGAATCTGGGCCTGTTCCAGTAATCATCACCGCCTTGCGGGGATGATTACCGTAGGGGTCGATCATCTTTTCCGATCGACCCCTATCACCGCAGCCATGATGACTGTCAGGGCCGATCGTTGAGATCGGCCCTTTGCTTTTGCAGCAATGCTATAAACGCCCTTTCCCATCCTGCTGGTTATGGATATCCATCAGCGTGCGCCACAGCATCACGCCCAAGGTGCCAGACCCGCACCAGAATACCGCACTGGCAATAAACGCAATCTCCTGCCCAAGGCCCACAGAGTTAAAACCGTCTGACTGCATCAGCACCAGGCAAGGAGGGGACGCCAGTACGATAGCAATGACCATTGCGGTCAGTGGGGACTCTTTTGAGGTCAACGCGGCCAGTGCGCCCGGCAGCACAAACAACAACAGACCCAACTGCGCATGCCCGATGTACCCTGCGGGCAGCGGATAGCGCACGGCGATATAGATAGCACCATAGAGTGCGCTACAGGCAATCAGGCCTGTCCAACGGATACCTTTTATCCACACGGGAATTTTCTCCAGGTTATTTAAAACCCAATTCAATTCAACGCATCAATTAGCCATTTCAGTCACTATGGGTAATTGCCGTTTTTGGTCAGCCTATTCGATAAAAACAGAACGGGTAACAAATAAGCGTGCCGGAGACTGGCTGTCAATCGGCATAGGGATTAACATAGTGGTGCAATTTATCTGGCTGTTGGCAAGTCCTGTTAACCCACAGCGGACGAATGACGAACACAGGGTGGAATCTAGCGTATAAACCCCTTTTCTTCAATAGGTTACTGGTAAACAAGAAGTTAAACCGTGAATATAAACATCGCAGATTTGTTAAGTGGAAATTACATTCTGTTATTATTTGTCGTACTCGCCCTGGGGTTATGTTTAGGCAAACTTCGGTTAGGATCTGTTCAACTGGGTAATTCTATTGGTGTTTTAGTTGTTTCATTACTGCTCGGCCAGCAGCATTTTTCGATTAATACTGAAGCACTCAATCTCGGCTTTATGTTATTTATTTTTTGTGTCGGCGTGGAAGCCGGGCCGAATTTTTTCTCTATTTTCTTCCGCGATGGAAAAAACTATCTCATGCTGGCGATTGTCATGGTCACCAGTGCGATGATACTTGCGCTTGGACTCGGGAAACTGTTCGGCTGGGATATCGGCCTGACCGCCGGGATGCTGGCCGGTTCAATGACCTCCACGCCGGTGCTGGTTGGCGCGGGCGATACCCTGCGGCAAACCCTCACCGACGAGAAAAGCCTGACGCTGGCACAGGATCATCTTAGCCTTGGCTATGCGCTGACCTACCTGATGGGCCTGGTAAGTTTGATTATTGGTGCACGTTACCTGCCTAAATTACAGCATCAGGACCTGCCGACCAGCGCACAGCAGATTGCCCGCGAACGTGGGCTGGACCCGGACAGCCAGCGCAAAGTCTATTTGCCAGTGATCCGCGCCTATCGCGTTGGCCCGGAACTGGTTGCCTGGAGCGATGGGAAGAATCTGCGTGAGCTGGGTATCTACCGTCAAACCGGCTGCTACATTGAGCGAATTCGCCGTAATGGCATTCTCGCCAACCCCGACGGCGATGCCCTGCTCCAACCTGGCGATGAGATCTCGCTGGTAGGCTATCCTGACGCGCATTCCCGCCTGGATCCGAGCTTCCGTAACGGAAAAGAAGTGTTCGACCGCGACCTGCTGGATATGCGCATCGTCAATGAAGAGATCGTGGTTAAGAATAACAATGCCGTGAATAAACGTCTGAGCCAGTTGAAGCTGACAGACCATGGCTGCTTCCTTAACCGGGTGATCCGCAGCCAGATCGAAATGCCTATCGACGACAACATTATCCTGAACAAAGGCGATGTGTTGCACATCAGCGGTGAAGCACGACGCGTGAAATCCGTCGCCGACCGCATCGGCTTTATCTCGATTCACAGTCAGATGACCGACCTGCTGGCATTTTGTGCCTTCTTTATCGTCGGCCTGATGATCGGGATGATCACCTTCCAGTTCAGCAGCTTTAGTTTCGGCATTGGCAACGCGGCAGGTCTGCTGTTTGCCGGTATTATGCTGGGATTCCTGCGTGCCAATCATCCAACCTTTGGCTACATTCCTCAGGGCGCGCTGACGATGGTGAAAGAGTTCGGGCTGATGGTATTTATGGCGGGTGTCGGTTTAAGCGCCGGTAGCGGCATCACCCACGGTTTAGGCGAAACCGGTCTGCTGATGCTGGGTGCCGGGCTGGTTGTCAGTCTGGTGCCGGTGATTATCTGCTTCCTGTTCGGTGCCTGGGTACTGAAAATGAACCGCGCCCTGCTGTTTGGCGCCATTATGGGTGCCCGCACCTGCGCCCCGGCGATGGAAATAATCAGCGATACTGCACGCAGTAACATCCCGGCACTGGGCTATGCAGGAACCTATGCCATTGCTAACGTTTTACTGACGCTGGCTGGAACATTAATCGTGATAATCTGGCCGATTTTAGGCGGATAAAATAATTAATCGATTTCAGAGAACTTTTGTGACGGCGTGAAGTCTTAATTTATGCCACTGCTTTTCTTTGAAATCCCCTTATTGTGGAGCCCGTTAATCTTATGATTTTCGGGTTTTTTTCTTTTCTGCTCCTGTCCGATTTTCTGCGGCCTTCTTAATGTTTCCTTAAGCCCCTCACGGCAAAGTAGCACCATGCTCCCCTGGTCGCCAAACTGTCATGAAATCATCATTAATTCTCAACAAAAGCCAAACGAATCGTGTAATTAAGAGCGATTCTCTTTACCCCTTGCCCACACACTTTTACCTTAAGCAATTCGTGCTACTGATCCTCAGCGCCATGGTGTTTATCTGGTTGTCGCGCAGTGAAAGCATCGATATGGCGATCACTCGCCTGTGGTTTGACCCGCTGACACAGCAATTTCCGTGGAAAGATAATCACTGGCTTGATTTGATTAACCATCGGCTGCTTAAACAGATGGTCATTGGCGGGGGTATCGTACTGCTGCTGGCCGGCGTGGTACGCCGTCAGCCACGCTGGGTATTAGTGGCATTGTTGATGGGCATTGGCCCGCTGGTGGTGGGCGTACTCAAGGCCACCAGTGCCCACTCCTGTCCGTGGGATCTGGTGGAATTTGGGGGGAAGGCGGTCTCATACCCGTTGTTCGGCGCTGTCCCGGTGAACAGCGGGCCGGGACGCTGTTTCCCCGGCGGCCATGCATCCAGCGGCTTCAGTGCCCTGGCGCTGTTTTTTCTGTTCTACCCACAACGCACACGCCTGGCCTGGGCCTGCTGGTGGGCAGCCCTGACCGTTGGCATGGTGATGGGCTTTGGACAGATTATGCGCGGCGCCCACTTTCTCTCCCACAACCTGTGGGCAGCATGGTGGGTCTGGCTGACGCAATGTGTGACTTTCGGATGCGTAACGTATCTGCTTAACAAGACGAGGAAATCAACATGATGGAAGAGCTGAACCGGGCACTGTTTCTTTGGGTCAATGCCAACGCGGCGTCACCCGAATGGCTGATCGACCTGGCCACCTTTATTGCCCGTGATGTGATCGCCATTGTTCCCCTGCTGATCGTGGGCCTGTGGCTGTGGGGGCCTCGCAGCCAGCTCACTTCACAACGTGTGCTGGTGGTTAAAACCGGCATAGCACTGCTTTACGCCCTTGCGATTTCCTGGTGCCTGGCGCAACTCTTCCCACACCCGCGCCCTTTTGCTATTGGTCTGGGGCATCAGTTCCTGTCACATGCGCCGGATGACTCTTACCCCAGCGATCACGGTACGGTGATCTTTACCTTTGCCATTGCCTTTATCTGCTGGCACCGCCTGTGGTCAGGCGCGATTTTGATGGTGACTGGCGCAGCCATTGCGTGGTCGCGCGTTTATCTGGGCGTACACTGGCCGCTGGATATGCTGGGTGGCATGCTGGTGGGACTGCTCTCCTGCCTGTTTGCGCAAATATTCTGGCAGTTGTTTGGCGCGACATTGCTACCCCGCCTCTCTTCTCTCTATCGGGCGTTGTTTGCCTTCCCCATCAGTAAAGGATGGGTACGCGATTAATCCAACATGATGGGCCTGATTATTCAGGCTCTTTTACTTTGATGCAGATCACACCTCTCCCTGTTTTTTTAAAAAATGCACGGCTATTTCATGCAAATCACTTTTTGCTTATTGCGCAACATCATCAACCTATCTCCCAGATATTATGCGTGTTGCGCAAGGCGCTTAAATTAACCGCAAACCACTCCACTAAAAAAAATACAACCCATTGATAATTAAAAAATTATGAAAAACAAAGCTGATATTTTCGCCGCCTACGCTCACTATTTCACCATACCAAAATGATAAAAATCAGTGTAAATACCTGTTTAAACACTCATTACCTGGTCAATAACCCCTTCAAAAACCCACCCTACAGATGTTCACACTAAAAAAGGTGATGGAAATGTGATTTCGATCACCGGTAACCCCAAAGACAGTGCTTTCTTCTATTTTTTCTAGTGGTAGAGTGTGCGCCATAAAATCAGAGTAATTAATTAAAGCCGTAATCAGGGGTTAATTCTGATATCGCGGAAGGAATACGATTTAGTTAATTGTTTTAACATTTCAACCCTGGAGAAATCATGGACACATCCCAAACGGCGGTGTTGAGCCCCGAAGCAACGCAGGATGCCAGCGCGTGGCGTAAAACTGACACTATGTGGATGCTCGGCCTTTATGGTACGGCGATTGGTGCGGGCGTACTGTTTCTGCCAATCAATGCCGGAATTGGTGGCCTGATCCCGTTGATCATCATGGCCGTACTGGCCTTCCCGATGACCTATTTTGCTCACCGTGGACTCTGCCGCTTCGTCTTGTCTGGCCGTAATCCGGGCGAAGATATTACTGAAGTGGTTGAAGAACATTTTGGCGTGGGTGCCGGTAAGCTGATCACCCTGCTCTACTTCTTTGCCATCTATCCGATCCTGCTGGTCTACAGCGTGGCGATCACCAATACCGTGGAAAGCTTCATGACTCACCAGTTGCAGATTCAGGCACCGCCACGTGCGCTGCTGTCTCTGATTCTGATTGTCGGTCTGATGACGATTGTGCGTTTTGGTAAAGAGATCATCGTCAAAACGATGAGCGTGCTGGTTTATCCGTTTGTTCTGGTACTGATGCTGCTGGCGTTATACCTGATCCCACACTGGAGCAGCGCAATCTTCGACAACGTCAGCCTGAGTGGCAGCGGAAAAGGTCTGATGATGACTTTGTGGCTGGCCATCCCGGTCATGGTGTTCTCCTTCAACCACTCACCGATTATCTCTGCCTTTGCCGTTGCCAAACGCGAAGAGTACGGCGACCAGGCTGAACCAAAATGCTCACGCATTCTGGCACGCAGCCATATCATGATGGTGCTTACCGTGATGTTCTTCGTGTTCAGCTGTGTATTGAGCCTGACACCGGAAAACCTGGCGGAAGCCAAGTCCCAGAACATCTCTATTCTGTCTTATCTGGCGAACCACTTTGACACCCCGCTGATGGCGTGGCTGGCACCAATTATTGCGATGGTGGCCATTACCAAATCCTTCCTGGGCCACTATCTGGGTGCACGTGAAGGCTTTAATGGTACGGTGAATAAGATGCTGCGCAGCCGGGGTAAAACCATTGCCGAGCATAAACTGAACCGCTTTACCGCGCTGTTTATGCTGGTGACGACCTGGATTGTGGCAACACTCGATCCAAGCATTCTCGGCCTGATTGAGAGCCTGGGTGGCCCCATCATCGCCGTGCTGTTGTTCCTGATGCCGATGTACGCGATTAACAAAGTCCCGGCGATGCGCAAATACAGCGGCAAGCTGAGCAATGTGTTTGTCGTGCTGGTAGGCCTGGTGGCAATTTCCGCCGTGGCGTATGACCTGATCTGATGTTCACAGGGTCAGGCATGCCTGACCCCTACCGCTTTGTCGGAGCAAGGCACGCCTCGCTCTGCAAAATCCCACACCCGCTTTGTCGGGGCAAGGCACGTCTCGCCCTGTAAAATCCCGAAGCCGTATGTAGGGGCGAGGCACGCCTCGCCCTGTAAAATCCCGAAGTCGTATGTAGGGGCAAGGCACGCCTTGCCCAATACGTTGACGATTTACGCGAACCAGCTACCAAACCAGCTATTCATCTTCATCATCACGAAGTCCCACATGCGGCTAAAGAATCCCCCCTCTTTCACTTCCTCCAGCACCACCAGCGGGCGTTGCTCAATCGATTTGCCATCCAACTGGAAGTCAATTGTCCCAACGACCTGATGCTTAGCCAGCGGCGCCGTCAGCTGCGGTTGGGTCAGTGTGAAACTGGCCTTCAGATTTTTCATCTGCCCTCTTGGCAGCGTAATTGAAGCATCCTTCGCCACACCAAGACTGACCTCTTTCCGGTCGCCAAACCAGACGCGCTGGGTGGCAAATGCGTTCCCCGCTTTAATCGGCGTGATGGTCTCAAAAAAACGGAAGCCCCAGGTCAGCAGCTTTTCACTTTCGCGGAAACGAATCGCATCGGTAGCCGCACCCAGCACCACGGAGATCAGGCGCATATCGCCGTCCGTCGCGGAAGCCACCAGGTTGTTGCCGGCACCGGACGTATGACCCGTCTTGATACCGTCAACGTGCAAATTGGTACTCCACAGCAGGCGGTTGCGGTTGTGCTGGCGAATCTTATTGAAGGTAAATTCTTTCTCTTTGTGCAGGGCATACTCTTCCGGCACATCGCGAATCAACGCCTGGCCGATCAGCGCCATATCGCGAGCAGTGCTGTACTGACCGGAGGAATCCAGCCCGTGCACTGTTTTGAAATGGGTATTTTGCAGCCCCAGCGCCTTCACGTAGTTATTCATCAAGCCAACAAACGAATCCTGGCTGCCCGCCACATGATCGGCCAGGGCAATACTGGCATCGTTACCGGACTGGATCACAATGCCTTTATTCAGCTCTGAAACCGGGATACGGTCGCCGGGTTTCAGGAACATAAGGGATGACCCCTGCAATACCGGGTTACCGGTGGCCCACGCGTCTTTGCCAACGGTCACCATATCATCGTTGCTGATTTTGCCTGCTTTCAGAGCCTGCCCGGTAACATAGCTTGCCATCATTTTCGTCAGGCTGGCCGGGTCAAGGCGCTGATCGGCATTAGACTCGGTGAGCACTTTACCGCTGTTATAGTCCATCAGCACCCAGGCTTTCGCCTCAATCTGCGGAGCGGCAGGTGCCTGCTCTGCTCTGACGGGGGATAGCGTGAATAGCAACAGCGTGGAGGTGGTAGCCAGTGTATAAACACGGGATGACAGGGGAATATTCTTCATGTCGTGACCAGGTATCCATTTGAAAGACAATGATTAAAATTAAAGCCAGGAGACTAACTCCCTACACTAAGGTGTTACATCCTGAAAAAGAACAATTTTACCGTAAAGATTTCTAGAGTTTATTCAATATGGCAGATTTTTCCTGCAATAAGGCACAATCTAGCGTCATTTTCACAAAGAGTAAAACGGGCGTAAATCCGAATTATCGGCGAACAGTTAAGCCTGTCACAAAAATCCGCTAATCTGAGAAAAGTCTGCAAGAGGAGTCACGACGATGGATTTAGCGCTGTTTGATCTTGATGAAACACTGATTTGTGAAGACAGTACCGGCCTGTGGCTGCGCTGGCTGGTTTCCCAGGGATTTGCCCCTGCCGCTCTGATCGATGAAGAGCGGGCTCTGATGGAACAATACTATCAAGGCTCGCTGTCGATGGAAGCCTATATGCATACCACACTCTCCCCGCTGGCTGGGATGTCAGCCGCCACGGTATCCGGCTGGATCCGCCGCTTTATTCAGCGAGACATCCTGCCACGTGTCTACCCCGCCGCCCGCGAGCGGATGCGCTGGCACCAGCAACGCGGCGATACTGTCATCGTTATCTCGGCCAGTGGTGAACATCTGGTTGCCCCGATTGCAGAACAGTTGGGCGCGTCCGGTGCGCTGGCGATCGGTGTGGAGATCATTGATGACCGCTACAGCGGCCAGACTTATGGCACCATGACCTATAAAGAGGGCAAAGTCAGCCGTCTGAACGACTGGTTGCAACAGGCGCAAACGCCGACCTATTCCCGCACCTGGGCTTACAGTGATTCCATCAACGACCTGCCGATGCTGGAACATGCGGACCATGCCTGGGTTATCAACCCTGCCGAACCGCTCAGCCTGCTGGCTCAGCAGCGCGGCTGGGAAATCTGTCACTGGCTTCGGTAACGTTCAGGGCTGATCGTTTCCGGTCAGCCCTGCTTTGTTGCTTAAGGCTGCAACCCCACCTTCAGCAGTTTGCCATTCGCCTCGTCAGTCAGCACATAGAGCCAGCCATCCGGCCCGGCCCGTACATCACGAATACGCTCACCACGGTCGGCCAGCAGACGTTCCTGTCCTTCAACCCGATTGCCATTAAGGCTCAGGCGGATCAGGTTTTTCTCTTTCAGTGCACCGATAAACAGTGAATCTTTCCACTGTGGGAAGCGTGTGCCGCTGTAAAACGCCATGCCGCTAATCGCCGGAGAAACTTTCCAGTACCAGACGGGTTGCTCGGTTCCCGCCACGCGGCCTCCTTTCGAGCCGGGGACTTTTTCACCACTGTAATCAATCCCCCATGTCGCCAGCGGCCAGCCGTAATTATTGCCCCGGTGTGGGATATTCACTTCATCGCCGCCACGCGGACCGTGTTCACTCTCCCAGATTTCACCGCTGGCCGGATTCAGGGCAAGTCCCTGCGGATTACGCATCCCCCAGCTCCAGATTTCAGGCCGAGCCCCTGCTTTAGTGGTCAGTGGATTATCGGCCGGAACAGAGCCATCGGCGTTAAGACGAACAATCTTGCCTTGCAGAGCCGACAAATCCTGCGCTTTTTCAGCCTGGAAATTATCACCAAAAGCGATAAACAGATGGCCGCTGCGGTCAAAGGCCAGGCGTGTCCCCAGATTGGCACCGGTTGACATCCCCTGCTGCCGCAGCACTTCGCGGAAGTCACTCAGCTGGCGATGATCCTCGCTGAGCCGGCCATAGCCAACTGCCGCTCCGGCGCGGCCGTCCTGCCCGGCGACGGTATAACTGAGCCAGACGCGGCGGCTGCTGGAGAAATCAGGTGCCAGTACCACATCCAGCAATCCGCCCTGGCGCTGCGCCCAGACCTCAGGCACACCACCAATCGGTTCAGACAGCCCCGCTCCGGCCTGCCAGCGGCGTAACTGGCCGGAACGTTCGGTGATCAACATCCCCTGGTTATCCGGTAGAAAGGCCAGCGACCAGGGATGATCCAACCCATCCTGTAGCACCTCAGCATGGACTTTTTCAGCCCGTATCGCTGGGCTGAGTAATAACGCTGACACCATCGTTAACGCCGCCAGGCAACCTCTCATCGTTATGCTCCTTATCGCTATTTGTTAATTAAACGTAGTTAAATTACCAATAATTGCCGAATTATCCGGTTCAGTGCGCTATATTCCCCGGGCTATTTTTTCAATACTACAAGGGATATGTCTGATGACTTCACGATTACCACAGACGGGTTTCATCCGTTTTTTACTGCTACCGTTGATCATGATGGCCCTGCTGCTGACATTAAGCGGCTGCGGCGACAAAGAGCCAGAACAGCGCAAGGCATTTATTGAATTCCTGCAAACACGCGTGCTGGCAAAATCGCAGGTTGCCGTCCCTACCCTGACGGACGAGGAGACCAAAGCATTCGGCCCCTATGCCAGCGACTATGCGTTACTGACGGATTATCACAAGGGGATGGGCAACGTGTTCAGCGCCTCCCTGGGCGAAGTTTTTGCCCAGTTCAGGGGTGTGAATACCGTCAGCAACCTGATGGCTAAGCGCGATGACCTCAAAAAAATGGCCGATCAAAGTGCCGCCTGGAAACCGGTGCTGGAGAAGCTGCGTGCGGATAGCGAAAGCAAACATGCCGCGCTGAAACAGCCGGACGATCTGAAGGCGGTTTATGACCAGGTGTGGGCTAAAGTGATTGTTGCACCGGGTGATGCGGCGTTGCAGGTTGCCACGCAGGTCCCGGAGGTGCTGACGCTGCTGGTGAGCCAGGTGGATCTGTTGAAACAGCAGGGAGACAAAGTCACCGTATCCGGGAATATAGTGCAGTTTACCGACCAGAAAGCTCTGGATCAGTACAATGCCATTCAGCAAAAACTCCAGCCGTTAGTCATGGATCTGATGAAAACCGCCGGTCAGTTACAAAGCATGATCCGTTAAATCCGGGCAGAAAGTTCACCCGTTACAGCATCAAGATAAAAGTGGCCGACCGAGTGTTGCGGTCGGCCAACAACGAGTACTTTACTGCGCAGGGAAAGTCACAACGTCCCGTACCATCTCATCGATACCGCTTTTCAGCTCGCTCAGATTGATCGGTGCATTGCTGTTAGGCACGGTTTTTCCGTAAGCCTTGCGGACCACTTCCACCACCGGTTTGCCGGTTTTCGCATCCAGCAACTGCGTTTCCAGGAACAGCACACTGTTCTGAGTACGATGCCCGGAGGCCGCCATCGTGCTGGCAACGACCGCCGCCACCGGCACCACTTCATAGAACTTCATATCCTGATTTTCGGCATTCACCGCCGTGATCGCCGTTTTCATGATCAGCGTGCCGGGGCCGGACTGATTCACCAGCGCTTTACGCTGCCCAACCGCACTTTTCAGCTGCTGGTCGAGATAACTGCGCACCTGGTCCAGCGTGGGTTGGCTGACGCGGGCAGTCGGTTTTGCTGCCGGGTAATAGACCACCGGGGTGTAATAAATGCCGCGATAATCAGACAGTTTAAAATCAGGTGAAACCCAGCGCAACGTTTCATGACCGCTGGGAGACTCCGATGCTTTCAGGCGGGAATAATCCGGCAAAAAACCGGAATATTGTGTGGTATCAGCTACTTTTGACGAACAGCCGGCCAGCACAAGACACAACGTTGCCAGCCCGGCGACCAGAGGGAGACGCAAATTCTGCATTGCCAAATTCCTTGCTCAGTGAAGGTTATTCAAGCATAGAGCGCGCCTGACCTTTCACCAGCGGGATAAGCAAAATAGTTGATCTGACTGCGGTCAGCGTCAGGTTTTTAGCTTCGGATCCAGCGCATCCCGCAGGCCATCCCCCAGCAGATTAAAGGCGAGCACGGTCAGGAAAATCGCCAGACTGGGGAAAATCGCCACGTGCGGTGCCAGCACCATATCAGCCTGAGCCTCATTGAGCATCGCCCCCCACTCCGGGGTCGGCGGCTGCGCGCCCAGCCCAAGAAATGACAGGCTGGCTGCCGAAATGATTGAAGTACCAATACGCATAGTGAAATAAACCACAATCGACGACAGCGTCCCCGGCAGAATGTGCCGCAGGATGATAGTCAGATCCGATGCGCCGATACTGCGTGCCGACTCAATATACGTCAAATGCTTCAGCACCAGCGTATTGCCGCGGACAAGGCGGGCAAAGGCCGGAATACTGAATATCGCCACCGCCAGAATCACATTCGACATGCCGTTGCCCATCACCGCCACCACGGCGATCGCCAGCAGAATGCCGGGAAACGCGAACAGCACATCGCAGATACGCATAATGATGCGGTCCCACCAGCCTTCGTAGTAACCGGCTAACAGCCCCAGCAGCGTGCCTATCGCGGCACCCACCGCTACCGAGAAGAAACCCGCGACCAGTGATAGCCGGCTACCCAGCAGCACGCGACTGAAAATATCACGCCCCAGCGCATCCACGCCAAACCAGTGGACCAGCGACGGCCCTTCATTCAGCCGATCGTAATCAAAAAAGTTCTCGGCATCGAACGGGGCGAGAAGCGGTGCAAACAGCGCAATCAGGATCAGCAGCAGCACAAAAACAGCGGCAATCATCGCCACATGCTGGCGACGAAAACGCCGCCAGAACTCACGCCACGGGGTACGGACGCGATGGGGACTGATACCCGGCAGCGCTGAGAGTACGGCGTTACGTCGCCAGTTAATCATCATGCATCCTTACTTGTAGCGAATGGCGGGGTTGATCGCGGCATACAGCATATCGACCACCAGGTTAATCAAGATAAACTCCAGCGAAAACAGCAGCACTTCGGCCTGAATAACCGGGTAATCACGCATTTCCACCGAATCCACCAGCAGCCGCCCCAGCCCTGGCCAGTTAAACACCACCTCGACCACGATGGAGCCCCCCAGCAGGAAGCCAAATTGCAGGCCCATCATCGTGACCACAGGGATCATCGCATTGCGCAGGCCGTGTTTGATCACCACCACCGATTCACGCACGCCCTTAGCGCGTGCGGTACGCATATAGTCTTCCTGCATCACCTCAACGAAAGAGGCTCGGGTAAAGCGTGCCATCACCGCCGCTACGGCAGCGCCGAGGGTAATGGAGGGTAAAATATAGTGTTGCCAGCTATCGGCGCCGACGGTCGGCAGCCAGCCAAGCTCCACGGAAAAAACCTGCATCAGCAGGATGCCCAGCGCAAACGCCGGGAAAGAGATCCCTGAAACCGCCAGCGTCATCCCCAGCCTGTCCGGCCAGCGGTTGCGCCATACGGCAGAGACAATGCCAATGGCCATACCAAAAATCACTGACCACACCATGCTGCTCAGGGTCAGCCACAGCGTCGGCAGAAAGCGTTGGGTGATCTCTTCCGAGACCGGGCGTTTCGACACCATCGAGATGCCAAAATCCCCGCGCACGGCATGGGTGATGTACTGCCAGAACTGCTGCGGCAAAGGCAAATCCAGCCCCAGTTGCTGGCGCACCATCGCCACCACATCGGCATCGGCTTCGCGCCCGGCAATCAGTCGCGCCGGATCGCCGGGCAGCAGGTGAACAAACAGGAACACCAGCACCGCCACGATCAGCAGCGTGGGGATCAGCCCCAGTAAGCGTTTGAGAAAATAGTTAAGCATCTTGTACCCTGCGCCTCCCTGACGGGAGGCGCGTTAGTCCATTACTTCAGGTCAGCATCGTCAAAGCTGAACGAGGTATCCGGCATCACATAGAACCCGGTCAGGTTTTTGGTGTTTGCCGAAACCAGCTTTTCCACGACCAGCGGTGCCCAAGGCTGATCTTTCCAGATACGGTCCTGCGCATCTTTGTACAGCGCGGCTTTTTTCTCGCCGTCAGTCGTATTCAGCGCATCAGCCAGATCTTTATCCACCTGTGTGTTGCTGTAGAAAGCGGTGTTAAAGATGGTTGGCGGCCAGGACTGCGTGGCGAACAGCGGCGTTAAGGCCCAGTTGGCTTCCCCGGTAGAGGCAGACCAGCCAGTGTAGAACATGCGCACGCCGCTCTCTTTCTGGCCTTTATCTTCAACCTGTGCCGCACGCTGACCGGCATCCATCGCCGTCAGTTCCACTTTGATGCCCACCTGTGCCAGCTGCTGCTGGGTGAATTGCAACACCTTCTGCGCAGTGCTGTGATTATGCGAAGACCACAGTGCGGTAGTAAAGCCGTTCGGATAGCCCGCTTCCTTCAACAGTTCACGCGCTTTAGCCGGGTTGTATTCCGGGGCCGGGTAGCTTTGTGAGTACTGGATCGACGGCGGTACAATACCGGTTGCCGGGGTGGCATAACCGGCGAAGGCCACTTTCGCCAGCGCCTCACGGTTAATCGCGTAGTTGATCGCTTCACGCACTTTCGGGTTATCAAACGGCTTCTGCGTCACGTTAAAGCTGATGTAACGCTGCATGATCGATGGCGAGGTCACCAGATCCAGTTTGCTGTTTTTCTCCAGCAGTTTCGCCTGCTCAAACGGGATAGGGAAAGCAAAGTTGGCTTCGCCCGTTTGCAGCATCGCGGAACGGGTGTTGTTATCCACGACCGGGCGCCAGGTAATGCTGTCCAGCTTCGGATAGCCCGCTTTCCAGTAACCCGCAAACTTCTTCACTTTCACAAAATCAGTCTGATTCCAGGTGACGAACTCGTAAGGACCGGTGCCGACCGGGTGGAAGCCGATATCCTTACCGTATTTCTTCAGCGCATCCGGGGAGATCATCGCCGCTGCCGGGCTGGCCAGGGTGTTGATAAAGGCAGAGAACGGTTGCTTAAGCGTGATTTTTACCGTGTTAGCGTCCACCACTTCGGTGCTGGCGATGGTTTTAAACAGGTTATACCGCTTGAGATGATTGTCCGGGTTACTGGCACGGTCGAGGTTGGCTTTTACCGCTTCAGCATTAAACGGGGTGCCATCCTGGAAGTTAACACCGGTTTTTAGTTTGATGGTATAGCTCAGTCCATCCGGGCTGGCCTGGTAACTTTCTGCCAGCACGTTTTCCAGCTTCATCTCTTTATCAAAGCCAAACAGCCCCTGATAAAACGACTTTGCCACGGCCTGCGACAGCGTGTCATTCGCGTCGTACGGGTCCAGGGTGGTGAAGTTTGAGGCGACTGCAATGGTGACATCTTTCGCCGCCCAGGCAGGCAGTGCAACAACGCTGCCGAGCAGGCCAGCAGTTAACAGCAATTTACGCGTGTAGTGATTCATCATGTCATCCCTTATTGTCGTTCTACTCTGGAGTAAACAGGTTCTAGCTGCGATTTATGGCATGGCGCGCCACGTAATGCCCGGCGCTCACCTCTACCAGCGGTGCCACATCCGGCTCATCACCGAGGGCGTGGATTGGGCTGGGTATTTCATCAACGAGCAGTGCGCGTTCACGTCTCCGGTGCGCAGGGTCGGCCACCGGTACAGCGGCCATCAGCTTACGGGTGTAAGGATGCTGGGGATGCTCGAACACCGCCTGGCGCGGACCGATTTCCACAATCTGCCCAAGGAACATCACCGCCACACGGTGGCTGATTCGTTCCACCACCGCCATATCGTGCGAGATAAACAGAAACGCAATGCCAAATTCACGCTGCAAATCGAGCATCAAATTAATAATCTGTGCCTGGATCGACACATCCAGCGCGGAAACCGCTTCATCGGCGATCACGACTTTCGGATTAAGCGCCAGCGCGCGGGCAATACAGATGCGTTGTCGCTGCCCGCCGGAAAATTCATGGGGATAGCGCTGGGCGTGTTCAGGCAGCAGGCCGACGCGCTCTAACAGCGCGGCCACGCGCTGCTCGGCCTCCCGCCCACGGGCAATGCCGTGCACCAGCAGCGGTTCCATGATCGAAAACCCCACCGTCAGGCGCGGGTCGAGCGACGCATAAGGGTCCTGAAAAATAAACTGAATATCACGCCGCAAATGCGACAACGCGCTCCCAGTCAGATTATCGATACGCTGGCCGTTGAAAGTGATGCTGCCGCCCTGGCTTTCAACCAGCCGCAGCAGCGAACGCCCGGTGGTGGACTTGCCGCAGCCGGACTCTCCCACCAGCGCCAGCGTTTCGCCGGGGCGCAGATCAAAGCTCACCTTCTCTACCGCATGCACACGGCGCTGTACCCGATTGAGCAGGCCGCCACGAATATCAAAACGCGTCACCAGGTCGCGCACCTGAAGAATCGGCGTATCCTGCGGGTTTACCGTATCCTGCGGCTGCTCTGCCACGGATTCACCTTCACTGACCAACGGGAATTTGGCTGGCCAGTGACGCCCGGTCATCGCCCCCAGTTTCGGTACGGCCGCCAACAGCGCACGCGTATAGGGCTGTTGAGGGTGACTGAAGATCGCCTCCACGCTGCCGGTTTCCACCACATCACCGCGATACATGACCTGAACGCGGTCGGCCATCTCGGCCACCACGCCCATATCGTGAGTGATAAAGATCACTCCCATCTGCATCTCTTTTTGCAGCACGCGGATCAGCTGGAGTATTTGTGCCTGAATGGTCACATCCAGCGCGGTAGTGGGTTCATCGGCAATCAACAGCGCAGGACGGCAGGAGAGCGCCATCGCGATCATCACACGCTGACGCATCCCGCCAGAAAGCTGATGCGGATAGCGCGCCAGCACGTTTTTTGCTTCAGGGATACGCACGAGGTCGAGCATCCGCTGCGCCTCGGCCAGCGCCCCGGCGTGGCTTTTGCCCTGATGGAGACGAATGGATTCTGCAATCTGCTCACCCACCGGGAATACCGGGTTCAGCGAGGTCATCGGCTCCTGGAAAATCATCGCCATATCGGCACCGCGCAGGGTGCGCAACTGCGACGGCGACTGTGTGGCCAGATTGACCAACTGATGATTGCGACGACGTAGCCACATCTCCCCGTTGTCAATTTTCCCGCCGCCCTGCTCCACCAGCCGCATCAGGGCCAGAGAGGTGACCGATTTACCGGAACCGGACTCACCAACAATCGCCAGCGTTTCGCCACGGCGGACCTCCAGTGACAGGTTATTGACGGCCTGAATACGCTGGCCTTCATGCTGGAAGCTGACGCTGAGGTCGCTTACCGACAGCACCACATCATCCTGATGGGGTAACTCACTCATCAGGGCTCCTCCCGATAAATGGCGACCACTGGCCGTTCACCCACCACGGCATAAGCGCGATACATGCCTTCGCTGTTAAACGGCAGCACCACGTTGCCAGCAGCGTCGATGGCAATCAGCCCACCGCTGCCGCCCAGTGCAGGAATATTTTCGTGGATCACTTTGTCACTGGCCTGTTGTAACGACAGTCCGGCGTACGCCATCAGCGCGGCGATATCATAGGCCGCCAGCGTGCGCATAAACACTTCCCCGGTACCCGTACAGGAGACGGCCACGCTGTCGCTGGCGTAGCATCCTGCGCCAGGTAAGGGGGAGTCACCGACACGACCCACCTGCTTGTTAGTCATGCCGCCCGTAGAGGTTGCCGCTGCAAGATTGCCCGCCTGGTCGAGGGCAACCGCCCCCACCGTGCCAAACTTGCGGTCAGGATCCAGCGGTTCGCCAGACGCATCGCCATCGTGATCCAACAGAGTTTGTTGTGTGGCGATGGCGCGCTCAAGCTGTGCACGGCGCTCTGGCGTGGAGAAAAACGCATTTTCGACCATTTCGAGGCCATGTGATGCCGCAAACGATTCCGCACCCTGGCCGATAAACAACACATGAGGACTGTTTTCCAGCACCGTGCGTGCCGCCAGCACCGGATTACGCACGCGGGTAACACCCGCCACAGCCCCGGCTTCTCGCGTACGGCCATCCATGACGCTGGCATCCAGCTCATGCGTGCCTTCATGCGTAAAGACTGAGCCGACCCCGGCATTAAACAGTGAACACTCTTCCAGCTGGCGCACTGCCTCGGTCACCACATCCAGTGCACTGCACCCCGCCGCCAGCAATGCCTGCCCGCTGGCAACGATCTGCAACAGCGCCTGGCGATAGAGCAGCTCTTTCTCTGCATCCATGCTGGCACGCGCGATAGCTCCTGCACCACCGTGAATTGCAATCGTCGCTATGGCCATAATTCATTTTACCCTGTGTGCCAAATCAGCATGAAAAACACTGAGTTAGAATATATTTGTCGAAAAAAAGCAGTTTTTGACTATAGGCAGGCAATATAGCGATGTAAAGCAGAAAGTTCGCACCCTGATAATAACCATTAATTCTAAGATAAACTTTATAGACGGTTATGGCTTACGCAGGCGGGCAAACGTGACCCTGCGACCGATTCACGCCATAATGATCCCATCAGTTTTTTGCCCGAATCCTGGAGAAATAACTCAATGGAAGCTTTCACTGCGGGGTTAATCTCGCTTGATGATGCAATCAGCACGTTGCTGGCGCGCGTGATCCCTGTTCAGCAACATGACACCGTGGCTTTACCGGATGCCGCGGGTCGTATTACCGCCAGCGCGGTGATCTCCCCCATCGATGTCCCCCCATTCGACAATTCCGCCATGGACGGTTATGCCCTGCGCATGGCCGATCTCACCGCGGGATGCGCGCTGCCCGTGGCGGGGAGGGCTTTTGCCGGTAGCCCGTTCAATGGCAACTGGCCTGCCGGGACCTGCATTCGAATTATGACCGGTGCGCCGCTGCCTGTGGGCTGTGACGCGGTAGTGATGCAGGAACAGACTGAGCAGGAAGGTGAGACCATCCGCATCACTGCCGACGTCAGTGCCGGGCAAAATATCCGCCGGGTGGGTGAAGATATCCGCCAGGGAACCCAGGTACTGGAGGCGGGAATCAAACTGGGTGCGGCCGAACTGCCGCTGCTCGCCTCGCTGGGCATTGCCCAGGTCGCGGTGCTGCGTAAGCTACGGGTTGCCCTGTTCTCCACCGGCGATGAGTTACAGCCGGTGGGTCAGCCGCTGGCTGCGGGCCAGATATACGATACTAACCGCTTCGCCGTGCAGCTGATGCTGAACAAACTCGGCTGCGAGGTGATCGATCTCGGGATTATCCGTGATGACCCGGCTGCGCTGCGTGCTGCCTTTATTGAGGCAGATAGTCGTGCGGATGTGGTGATCAGCAGCGGCGGCGTATCGGTGGGTGCAGCGGATTACACCCGGCAGATGCTGGAAGAACTGGGTGAAATCGGCTTCTGGAAGCTGGCAATGAAACCCGGTAAGCCCTTTGCTTTCGGTCGCCTGCCGAACAGCTGGTTCTGCGGCCTGCCCGGCAACCCGGTCTCTGCGGTGGTGACCTTTTACCAGCTGGTGCAGCCCTTACTGGCGAAGCTGACGGGGCAGGAAGGCCCGGCATTGCCGCCACGTCAGCGGGTGCGAAGCGCCAGCTTTCTGAAAAAGTCCCCGGGTCGCCTCGACTTTCAGCGCGGCGTTTTGCAGCGCAATGGGCAAGGTGAGCTGGAGGTAGCCACCACCGGCCATCAGGGCTCACATATCTTCAGCTCCTTCCAACAGGCTAACTGCTTTATTGTTCTGGAACGGGATCGCGGCAACGTCGACGTGGGAGAATGGGTGGAAGTCGAACCGTTCAATTCTCTGCTGGAAGGCTGATATGCTCCCTGAACTGAATGATGAAGAGATGCTGCGCTACAATCGCCAGATCGTGCTGCGCGGCTTCGATTTTGACGGACAGGAGCGGCTGAAGGCTGCCCGGGTGCTGGTTGTCGGGCTGGGCGGGCTGGGCTGTAGCACCAGCCAGTATCTCGCTTCGGCCGGTGTGGGTCATCTGACGCTGCTCGATTTCGACCACGTGTCGGTGTCGAATCTGCAGCGTCAAATCCTGCACGGCGAGGCGCAGGTCGGTATGGCAAAGGTGGACTCAGCACGCCTGCGGCTGACGGCCATCAATTCCCTGATTTCCCTTGAGGCGATCAACGACCGGCTGGACGATCAACCGCTGGGCGATCACATCGCCGCTCATCATCTGGTGGTGGACTGTTGCGATAACCTGGAAACGCGTGAGCAGCTCAACCGATTGTGCCATGCGCGCAAAATTCCGCTGGTATCCGGTGCGGCGATCCGCATGGAAGGCCAGATCAGCGTCTTCACCTGGGGCCACGATGAACCCTGTTACCGCTGTGTCAGCCGCCTGTTTGGCATCGCGCCGCTGAGCTGTGTGGAAGCGGGCGTAATGGCGCCATTGGTGGGCGTGATCGGTTCATTGCAGGCGATGGAGGCGATCCGTGTCCTGACCCAATACGGCAGCCCGGTGGCAGGGAAACTGCTGTTGTATGACGCAATGACCTTGCAGTTCCGAAGTATGACGCTGGCTAAAGATCCGGATTGTGAAGTCTGTGGCATCGTCAAGCAGCACTATAGTTAGGGGAGATGCCTGGATGCGTAAAGGATTGATTAGCACATGACTGATGAGCAAAGTGGGATAAGCGCGAGTGAAAAATCGTCATTGCGTCAAATAATGATTATTTTTCTATTGGTGATTGTCACGGCTGTGATTGCGATCAACAGCTGGATTGTGTGGAGCTCGTGGAACCGCATGATTTCCACCTCGAAGGATGATGCGCGTAATCTCTCCCAGTCCCTTTCCCGTCAGGCAGAAGATACCTTCTTGCAGGTTGATCTCACATTACAGGATCTGCGTGATCGCGTCTCCCTGATCGGCCTGCGCGACGATCAGACCGAGTACCTGCGTGAGATACTGACCAACCGTAAGGCCAGTCTGCCACAGTTGCATGGTCTGTTTATCTTTGACGCACAGGGCAGCTGGCTGGTGACTTCTGACGGCAATATCCCTAAACGCGCCAATAACAGCGACCGCGAATTTTTTCAATATCACCAGCAGAACAACAGCACGCAGGTGCATATTGGCAAAGTGATCCGCAGCAGAACCACCGGGGAGCTCATTATCCCGGTGTCCATGCGCCTCGTTAATTACGATGGTTCTTTTCGGGGTGTGCTGCTGGCCACCGTCAGGCTGAGCTATTTCAAGCAGGCATACAGCTATTACAACCTCGGCGAGCACGATGTACTGGCGCTGATGCTGAAAGACGGCACGATTCTGTACGTCCGTCCTTTCCCCGATGACACCATTAATCGCAATATTTCCGGCAGCCCCCTGTTTACCGGCCTGCTCAATAATGCGTCCAGCGGTACTGCCATTTATGGCTCGGCGCTGGATGGCATCGAACGGGTGTTTGGCTACTCCAGCCTGAAACGGTATCCGTTGGTGGTGGCCGCAGGCTACGACAAGAACCATCTGCTGGAAGTGTGGTTCTCCGATATCAGCATCTTTATTACGCTCTGCACCATTCTGCTGCTGGTGATCGCCCTGCTCGGTTTTCTGGTGCTGCGCCATATTTCACTTAACCTGAAAAATCAGCTGGAGTTGACCCTGGTGCGCGACAGGCTGACCTCAATGAACCGGACTCTGCAGACGCTGGCGCTGGTGGACAGCCTGACCGGGTTAGCTAACCGTCGGCAGTTTGATCTCTATCTGCAGCGCAGTGCGGAACGGTCGGCAAAACTGCACACCCCGCTGGCACTGCTGATGATAGATGTCGACAACTTCAAGCTGTTCAATGATAGCTACGGGCACCTGGCAGGCGATGACTGCCTGAAACAGGTGGGTGATACGCTGGCGCATTTACCCCGCAGACCCGAGGATCTGGTTGCGCGCTATGGGGGTGAAGAGTTTGCCGTGGTGATGCCAGGGGCGGATCGTGCTGCCGCGCTGCGCTTTGCTCATCAGGCCATCGCGGCCATCGCCAACCTTGCTATTCCTCATCAGCATGCCGAAAAAACGGGGAATGTGGTCACCATCAGCGTAGGGATGCATGTGGTGAACGCCGAACGTAATGTTGATGTCAGTCTGGCGCTGATTGCGGAAGCGGATAAAGCGCTTTATGCAGCGAAAAAGGCGGGGAAAAACCGGGTGGCGGAAAATCAATCTGAGGCAGAGACCTGATAAATCGTGCTAACCCTGGCACGGGTCGACCGAAACAAATGGTCGACCCCTACGGGTTTGGCGTGGAGGTGACCGGAAAAATGGTCATCCCGTGCGGGTCTTCCTTAGGGGCTGACCTTCTGTTTCGGTCAGCCCGCAGCCACTGGACCTTAAACGATACCCTGGCTACGCAGGTAATCTTCGTAGTCACCGGTAAAGTCGTTGATTTTGCCCGGTGTCATTTCAATCACGCGGGTCGCCAGCGAGCTGACGAATTCACGGTCGTGAGACACGAAGATCAACGTACCTTCGTACATTTCCAGCGCCATGTTCAGCGCTTCGATGGATTCCATATCGAGGTGGTTGGTTGGCTCATCCATGATCAGCACGTTAGGCTTCTGCATCATCAGCTTACCAAACAGCATACGGCCCTTTTCACCACCGGACAGCACCTTCGCAGGCTTCTTAATATCGTCCTGGCTGAACAGCAGGCGGCCGAGAATACCGCGTACGGCCTGCTCGTCATCACCGTCCTGCTTCCACTGGCTCATCCAGTCGAACACGGTAAGGTCGTCGGCAAAGTCATGCGCATGATCCTGCGCATAGTAACCAATCTGCGCGTTTTCAGACCATTTCACCGTACCATTTTCTGGCAGCAGTTCGCCGATCAGGGTTTTCAGCAGCGTGGTTTTACCGATACCGTTTGGCCCCAGAATCGCCAGCTTTTCGCCCACTTCCAGCAGCATGTTGACGTTCTTAAACAGGGGACCATTGTCGAAACCTTTGGTCACCGCTTCCAGCGTCAAGGCGTTACGGAACAGCTTCTTGTCCTGCTCGAAACGGATAAACGGGTTCTGACGGCTGGAGGCTTTGACTTCGTCCAGCTTGATCTTATCAATCTGCTTGGCGCGTGACGTTGCCTGACGAGATTTAGAGGCGTTGGCGCTGAAGCGGCTGACGAAGGATTGCAGTTCGTTGATCTGCGCTTTCTTCTTGGCGTTATCCGACAACAGACGATCGCGGGCCTGGGTGGCCGCCGTCATATATTCATCGTAGTTACCTGGATAGACGCGCAGTTCGCCGTAATCCAGATCCGCCATGTGCGTACACACCATATTCAGGAAGTGACGGTCATGCGAAATGATGATCATGGTGCTGTTACGCTCGTTCAGCACCTGCTCCAGCCAGCGAATAGTATCGATGTCCAGGTTGTTTGTTGGTTCGTCAAGCAGCAGAATTTCCGGGTTAGAGAACAGCGCCTGTGCCAACAGCACACGCAGTTTCCAGCCGGGAGCCACTTCGCTCATCGGGCCGTAATGCTGTTCCAGCGGAATCCCCACGCCCAGCAACAGTTCACCAGCACGCGCTTCCGCAGTGTAGCCATCCATCTCGCCATACTTCTCTTCGAGATCGGCGACTTTGTAGCCGTCTTCTTCGCTCATTTCCGGCAGCGCATAGATCGCATCGCGCTTTTCTTTCACCGCCCACAGCTCGCCGTGACCCATGATCACAGTATCCAGCACCGAATACTGTTCAAAGGCGAACTGGTCCTGGCGTAATTTACCCAGGCGTTCGTTCGGATCAAGAGCAACGTTGCCGCCAGATGGCACCAGATCGCCGCCCAGAATTTTCATAAAGGTGGATTTGCCGCTGCCGTTGGCGCCAATCAGGCCATAGCGGTTGCCGCCGCCAAATTTGACAGAGATGTTTTCGAACAGCGGCTTACTGCCAAACTGCATGGTGACGTTGCTGGAAACTAGCACAGAGATAGCCTTTAATTTTTAATGTGAGTATGTGAGTCAGCGCGCATTATGCCAAAAAAAAGGCGCGGGGCATACAGCGGGAAATCCTGGAGAGGGGGAACATCAGGGCCGGGAAGAAACCCGGCCCTGGCGGTTAATGACTTTCTGCTTTACGTTTCGACGCGGTTAATGCTTTGCTCTCTTCCTCGTTACTGAGCCAGTCATGCAGATAATGTTCTATCTGCTCAAGGCTGCGATTGCGTGTTTCCGGGATGCATTTGATAACGAAGATGCCGGAAGCAATACCGATCAGCGCAAAAATCAGGAAGGCGCCCGACAGACCCACGCTGGCGAGTAACATCGGGAATGCCAGTGAGATCAGGAAATTGGCGATCCACATCGCGAAAATCGCGCTGCCCATAAACATCCCGCGCAGCCGGGTCGGGAAGATCTCCGACAGCAACAACCAGGTCGCTGGCGAAAGGAAGCCTTGCTGAAAGCTGAGGAACATCAGCATACCCAGCAGCACGAGATAACCACGCAGTGCATCCACCTGACCATTCACCGTTTCGGGCATAAAGAAACTCACCGCTGCGATAAACAGCAGGCTGAAGGTACAGCCAAACTGACCGATCAGCGTCATGGTACGGCGGCCCATTTTACCCAGCAGCCAGATACCCACGCAGACCATCAGCACCGAGACGACGCCGTTAGCAATCGTGGCAAAAAGCGCCGCATTAGTGCTCATGCCGATAGCTTTTAACATAGTTGGAGCGTAATACATGATGGTATTAACGCCTGAGGTCTGCTGAATAACCGCAATCCCCACGCCGATCAGAAACAGCTTCATCAGCCAGGGTTTGGCAAGATCGTGCAGGCCCGGTTTTCTTTGATTCTCCTCCTCGGCCAGCGTCTCCTCAATCTCCTCCATTTCCCAGTCAACGTCTTCTTTGGCACGGGTGCGTTCCAACACGCGACGGGCTTCAGCCAGCCTGCCCTGCATCGCATACCAGCGCGGCGTATCGGGCATAAACATCATTCCGAACCACAGCAGCACCGCCGGAACGGTGGCAATCGCCAGCATCCAGCGCCATGTTTCATCACCGCCCCAGGCGGCGTTAAAACCGGCATTGGATATATAGGCGAGCAGTTGACCCGTGACGATCATGAGTTCCTGGATGGTCACCAGTTGACCACGTTTATTCGCCGGGGCAATTTCAGCAATATACACCGGCACCGTCGCCGATGCCCCACCCACTGCGACACCGAGGATCAGGCGGAAGAAAATCATCCACTCGACGTCAGGCGCCATCGCGGTTCCGATGGAGCCAATGGCAAAGATGATGGCAAGAGTGATGATGATTTTCTTACGTCCGGCCGTATTAGCGAAATGCCCGGAGAGCAGTGCGCCAAAAGCGGCGCCGAATAACAGCGAGCTGGTGACCAGGCCTGTGGTAAATGGCGTGAGATGTAATTCATCGCCCATAAACAGCAGAGCACCTGAGATTACGCCGGTATCATAGCCAAACAGCAAGCCACCCAGGGTAGCCACCGCGGCGATCACTTTCACAAACGGTTCAGTTTTCGTTCGACTATTCGGACCTGAAGCCCGGTTAGGTGTTAAATATTGTTCTTTTGCCATGGTGACTACAGTGACCTCTCATCGACCTGGTTAGTAGGGTGCAGGGGGGTAAATCATTATTTTGCTCAACCGTTCACCGCCTCTGAACCTTAATTTAGACTATTTCTTTCATTTCAATTAACAATGAAAATTAAATTTTGAGCGTTACATCGCATTATTTCATTTTAATTGCGACACCCATCACATAAACATGCCAATGACGTTGTATTAATGTGATCTAATTGGCGAAAAAAATATTTGAGAACATTTCATCCAGAATGAAATAATCATTATTCATTTCATTTAAAATAAAGAAATGATAGGAAAATATCAAACCAAAAAACAGATAATCTCGTAAATCTCTTTCATAAATTCCATTAATTACAACAAATTAAGAAAATGATAATCAATTATCATAGAATCATAAAAAACTCTCTTTTCGCAGAACAGGCCTCTCATTTATGGTCAAACATAATGAAAATAAACAGGAATTCCATCGTTATGGCTTACACAGGTTAAAAGAGTGAAATGGAGTAAACTCTCATTTCTTGCATTTTTTGAGGAAAAAAGGCGATGAGATTCAAACCAAAAAAACGCGGCCCCTGATGAGAGCCGCGTTTTTTTAGAAAGATAAAAACTTACTGTGGGTTTTCTGCGGGGCCAAATACCGAATAATCCGGCATGTTCACGTTTTGATACGCTTCCCAGCCGCCGCCCAGCGCTTTATACAGCGCGACCAGGTCAAGCGTGCTCTGTACCCGTGCCTGTTCCGCCTGCTGTTGCGCCTGCGCCAGCTGACGCTGTGCATCCAGCGCCTCAATAAAGGTCGAGATCCCCTGGCGATAGCTGTCGCTGGCCAGCGTAAAGGCACGCTGTAACGCCGCCACAGTGTCATCCAGCCCTTCCACCTGCTGCTGGTCACTGCGATAGCTGACCAGCGCATTTTCCACATCCTGCAACGCCGTCAGCACCGTCTGACGATAACCCAGCGCCGCGCTCGCCTGCTGCGCACGGGCCAGCTTCACACTGGATACCAGCCGCCCCCCCTGGAAGATCGGGATGGTGACGGACGGTCCGTAGCTGTAGAAATGACTGCTCCAGTTATCCAGATAGCTGGCATCGCTGTTACGCATGCCAAACTGCCCGGTCAGTGACAGACTGGGAAACAGCTGTGCCACAGAAACACCAATATTGGCGGTCGCCGCGTGCAGGCTGGCTTCCGCTTCACGCACATCCGGGCGACGACGCGCCAGCTCAGACGGTACGCCGACCGGCACCGCTTTCGGCAGAGCCGGCAGCGGTTTGGCGGTCATTAACTCCGCATCCAGTGCGCCGGGGACTCTGCCCGTCAGCACGGCCAGACCGTTCATCGCCTGGTGGATCTGCGCCTGATACTGCGGCAGTTGAGCGCGCAGTGAATTCACCTGGGCGCGGGAGTTCTCCACATTGGTCTGCGGTGCCAGCCCATTACGCTGCTGGCTCTGCGTCAGCTCCAGTGTCTGCTCCGCCACGTCAATCTGTGTTTGCAGGGTACGGGTAATGGCTTGCGCGCCCCGCAGCTGCAGGTAAGCCCGCGCCACTTCGGCCTCCAGTGACACCAGCGCATCATTACGGTTTTCTACCGATTGTTGCTGCTGCGCATCGGCCATTTCGACCTGACGACGCACTTTGCCCCACAGATCCAGCTCCCACGAAGCGTCAAAACTGCCCTGATACAGCCCGACCGGCTTAGACAGGCTGTCTAGCGCCGGTTTTAAATCGGTTTCGCTTCCCGCCTGGTCAATCTGGTCGTAGACCCCTTCGGACTCCAATTCGCCTTTAATGCCCAACTGTTGGCGGGTAAAACGGGCGTTACCGTTCACAGAAGGTGCCCAGGCACCGCGTGCCTGGTTCAGCTGCTGACGTGCGCCAGCGATACGCAGTACCGCCTGCTGCAGGGATAAATTGCCTTTAATGGCACGTGCGATCAGGCTGTCCAACTGCGGATCGTTAAATGACTTCCACCAGTTCGGGTTAGTCGCTGCCGCCAGCGGCGCGGAGATACCGTCCGGCTGCATACTGTTAAAACGCTCCGGTGTGGCGGGCTTCGGCGCCTGGTAATCCGGGCCAACGGCACAGCCACTGAGCATCAGTGCAACGGCTATCAGCCCACCACTGCGCGAACGCAAAAAAGAAGGAGGAACGTTCATGTCAGTGTGCTCCTGCACTGCCCTGGCTCTTGATAGGCGCCAGTAACAGACAAAATGGAATAAGGACCAGGGCAACAATACTGAGGCCCATAAAAACATCGATATAGGCGAGGAAACGCGCCTGCACGATCATCTGTTTATACAACTGCCCGGTGGCGATGGTCACCGGGTCACCCGCCATATGCACATAGTCCCTGACGCCCTGGGCCCAACGCTCAACCGTCAGGTTAAACGGCTCATTGAGTGGGGTCATGTTATGTACCAATTGCGCGCTACGCGCCTGGGAGCGTTCGGTGATCATCGCCGTCGATAGCGAAATACCAATCGATCCCGCCACATTACGAAACATGGTAAACAGCGCCGAGGCATCGGCATTCAGCCGCTGCGGAATAGTGACAAACGCGATGGTGGTCAGCGGTACAAACAGGAAGCCGAGGCCAATGGTCTGGAAACTGCGCATGATGACCAGCGTGGTGAAGTCGATATCCGGCGTCAGGGTCGATGAGTAGATAAACGACACCCCGAGCAATGCAAAGCCAAAGGCAATCAGCAGACGCGTCTGCACGATGGGCATCAGCTTCAGCACCAGCGGGATCGACAGCACAATCAGCACCGCCCCGGGCGACAACACCAGCCCCGAGAGCGTGGCGGTATACCCCAGGTCCTGCTGTGCCAGTTGAGGGATAACCACCGAACTGCCATACAGGATGGCAGCCATACCCGCCATCAGCAGGCAGGCCACCGCAAAATTACGATCTTTCAGCACGTGCAGATCGACCACCGGCTTTTTGGCATACAGCAACCAGTAAATCGCTCCGACAATCCCGGTCAGCGCCAACAGCGCGAAGGTAACGATAAACCCCGACTGGAACCAGTCTTCATCTTCGCCACGGTCCATCATCACCTGCAGGCAGCCAAGGCCGAGTGTGATCAGACTGATGCCGATATAGTCGACGCTCAGTTTGCCCTTCGCCTTTTTACGCTCCCACGGCGGATCTTCCAGCAGCTGGTAGATCGCCAGCACGCTGAGGATCCCCACCGGAATATTGATGAAGAACACCCAGCGCCAGCTGTAGTTATCGGTGATCCAACCGCCAAGCGTCGGTCCGAGAACCGGCGCCACGATCACCGCAATCGACGACAGACCGAACGCCTTACCGCGATCCTCCGGCTTAAAATAATCCAGCAGCACAGACTGCTGCACAGGCTGTAACCCGCCGCCGAAGAATCCCTGTAATACGCGGAACAGAATGATCTGCCACAGTTCAGTCGCAATGCCGCACAGGAATGAGCAGACGGTAAACATCACAATACAGATGAGGAAAAACTGCTTACGGCCCAGCAAACGACTCAGGAAGGCTGAAATCGGTAGCACGATGCCGTTGGCCACCAGATAGGAGGTCAGCACCCAGGTGGATTCGTCATAACTGGCCGAGAGCGATCCGGCCACATGCGGCAGGGCAACGTTAACGATGGTGGTGTCGAGGATCTCCATGAACACCGCAAGCGTCACGGTCATCGCGACCAGCCAGGGGTTACTGGCGGGCTTCCAGTTCTGGCCGGGATTCATTCCAGCGTGACCTTAGGTTCAACCGACAGACCAATCGGAAGCGGATGGTTCGGATCCAGCCCTTTATCAATCACGATTTTCACCGGCACGCGCTGCACGATTTTCACGTAGTTGCCAGTAGCATTCTCAGAAGGGAAAGCAGAGAAGCGGGAACCACTGCCCATCTGTACGCTGTCGACATGTCCCTCCAGCTTGAGGTCCGGCCAGGCATCGACACTAATCTCCACTCTGTCGCCCGGTTTCATCCGTGCCAGCTGCGACTCTTTAAAGTTAGCCACAATCCATACGTCGGGTGATACCAGTGAGAACAGCGACGAGCCTGCCTGCACCAGCGTCCCCACCTGTACATTACGTTTGGTGACAAAACCGTCGTAAGGGGCACGGACTTCGGTATAAGAGAGATTCAGATTCGCGGTATTGAGCTGTGCCTGTGCCTGTTCAACCTGGCTCTGCCGCGCTTCAACATTGGTTTCCTGCTGACGGATCTGCAAAGCCACCTGAGAAGCGACTTCAACCTGCGCCTGGGCATTCGCCAGTTCAGCTCTGGCACTGCGTAACTGGGCGTTTGCTGTATCGATATTGCGCTGTGACGTGGCACGCGGGTCGACGCCACGCTGGCGCTTATCGTCAGCCTGAGCATTCATATAATTGGCCTGCGCACTGGCGAGCTGTGCCAGCGCCTGGTCTTTCTGTGCCGGGTACTGTACCCGTGCCAGTTCCAGTTGAGCCTGCGCCTGATGCAGCTGTGCCTGAGCCAGGCCGAGCTGCGCTTTCGCCTGATCGCGCTGGGCAGTGGTATCACGCGGATCGATCACTACCAGCAGATCGCCCTTCTTCACTCGCTGGTTATCTTTAACCCGCAGCTCGGTGACATAGCCAGAGGCTTTCGGCGCAATGGTCACCGCATCCGCTTCAGTGAAAGCATCATCGGTGGTTTCAATATTGCGCGTGGTCAGCCAGAACCACAGCGCCACGATAATCATCACGACAACCACTATCGCCAGAATAACCAGAGGCTTTTTACCGGGCCGTTTGCGTGGAGTTTCTTCATTTTGCGCAGCATCAGACTGATGCTGGGATTCATCATCAGGTGCAGAGGAGGTTTGATTAGCCATAGTATCCGTCGGTGAGTGCGCCCGGGTTCAGCGAGCGCAATGATTCAGTCTGGTATAACCATAGGGCCAAAATTGACAAATGCCAGGGTTTCCTGACAAATCCGGAATTGCCTGACGTCAGTTCGCATGAATAAACAAATAGAGCCCCCAGCCACTGACTAACGCCCACACCAGCATCGGCAGGGAATAGAGGTGGAAGTGCCACCAGATAGCGCGATCTTTTGCCATGCGCAGCGCGATCAGGTTGGCCAGCGAGCCTGGCAGCAAGCCAAACCCACCAATATTCACCGCCCAGGCCAGCAGCACCGACGGCGGCAGGCTGCTGAGCAGCAGGATGGTGGCAGGGACATTACTGATCACCTGCGACAGCCCCGCAGCCAGCAAAAACTGCCCGCCAGCCGGAAGCTGCCCGGCCAGATGCAGGGTGGATTGTACCAGCGGCAGTTTCGTCAGCAGGAAGACATCGATAAACATCACGATAAACACCACCAGCAGGCTCCAGTCGATGCTTAACAGGATGCGGCGTGCCAGCGCAAAGAAGGTAGCAAACACCAGCACCAGCCCCCAGACGGCGATATCCAGTTCCAGCGCCGTGATAAACAGCAGATAAAGCAGCGTGCTGGCGAACAGCAACCGGCGCTGCCAGGGGGCATCTTCTGACGTCTGATGCTGCTCAATCTTCTTCGCGCGGAAACAGCAGGCGGTCAGTAACAGCAGGCTGAGCACCAGCCATCCGGCCAGCGGTAACATCTGCCAGATAAAACCGGCAAAGCCTGCCTCACCGTGGCGCCACAGCAGGATATTTTGCGGATTACCGATGGGGGTAAGCAGCGAACCCGCGTTCACCGCCAGGGCTTCAAAGATAATTAACCGTGCAATCGGCAGCGCGGAATACTTTCGCAGAGAGAGCGTCAGCGGCACCAAAATAAACAGAGCAACGTCGTTGGTCAGGAACGTTGAGAGCAGTGCGGCAGCAGCCACCAGAAACAGCGCCAACTGGCGCTGGTGGCGAAAGCCCTGCACCAGACGACGCCCGAGCACATCAAAATAACCGCTGGCCTCAATGCCTTTGGTCAGCATCAGCAAGCCGCTCAGCGTGATAATGGTGGGCCAGTCTACGGCACCAGGCAGTTCTGCCAGCCGGAAAGGCACAAAACAGGCCAGCAGCAGCCCCAGAACCACCAACAGATGCAAAAAACGATCGTGCAAAAAAGGTCTGAGCAGAGAAGTCATGCTGGCGCGCCATGTGATATCCCCTTTATCCCTGACGCTGCATCAGCATACGCCCGATGGACCGTCCCTGGATGGGGTAAGGTTCTTCAGGGCTGTCGCAGGCAACGCCAGTGATGGGGGAAGAAGGTGATTAACGACTTTCGCTAAATTTTTTAAAGATGGCCAGCGTTTCATCGCTGACGTGATGCTCAATACCTTCCGCATCGCGGCGTGCGGTATCCGGGCTGATACCCAGTGCCAGCAGGAAGGTTTCAACAATATGGTGACGTTCGCGGCTCTCTTCAGCCAGTTTTTCCCCTTCCGGTGTCAGGAAAACGCCCCGGTAAGGTACCTGTTCAACCAGCCCGCCTGTGGCGAGACGTTTAAGCATTTTTGCCACCGTTGGCTGCGACACGCCCAGACGAGCAGCCATATCCACCTGGCGGGCTTCACCAAACTCACGGATCAGGTCAGAAATCAGCTCTACATAGTCATCGATTAATTCACGACGGTGCGCTTCACGTACCTGACGGAAACCCTCGACATGCTCTTCAATATCTTTCAGTGGCGCGGGCACTGCCACTTTTGCGCGACGACTCATTCAGCTTCCTCTTCTTATCAACCGCTGCATTATAGCGGGCAGCGGTCTGTTGTGTGCCACATTGTAAACGAACCGCAGGCAAGCACAAAATTTAGCGTATTAGCTATGGCTATAGGGTATAGCCTGTGCTATACCTGATGATAATTCGCGCATATCCTGATTGACCGGAGGGACATCAGATGAAAACACCACTGCTATTAAAACTCTTTTGCCGTTCGCCGTTTACACTCCGACTGATGCTGCTGGAAATGCTGGTGAATTCGAAGCCTGCCCGTCAGGCTTCTTAACCACTCAGCCCTTGTTCCGACTATTTTGTTTGTCACTTCACAGAACTTATTGATGATGCTGGTTGCCTTTCGGCAAAACAGCGATTATCGTGCCAGCCTTTCGTAAAGAATGCAGGCCGATCGGGCTCCACCCCACCCCTTCCCCCATGATCTTACGAGTTGTATCAGGCAGTTTGCCACTTCAGCGTCGAACTGAATGGTCGCTATAGCTTTCCCTAATAAGAACCAATAATGAATCTGACATTAATTAAAACTGCTACAGCAGGCCGTTATCGTGCCTGGGTTAGCCCGTACGTTGGGCTGTATTTACTTTTATCCGTTCTGATTAATCTGGCATTCGGTTACCCGTTAAGCGGTTTATACAGCCTGGCCTTTACGGCACTGCTGGTGCTGCTGGCGGCGATTGCCCCGAAGACGCAAAAAACGCTGATTGCCGTTGGTGTACTGATGGCCGGGTTCTATTACCCTTTTGGTCAGGTTTATGGCCCACCCAATTTTAATACCCTGCTGGCACTGCACGCGACCAATGTGGAAGAAGCCAGTGAAATAATGCTGATCTTCCCGCTGCATGATTATTTTATTGGCATGGCCATTCTGGCCGCCGGACTGCTGGCGCTCAGGCGTAAACCACTGGAAAAACAGCGCTGGTGGCACGCGGAAAGTGCCTGCCTCGCTTTCGTACTGGTGGCGTGGGTGACACAGCCAGTGATGAATCAGCTGACGGGCGGGGTGTTTAATCTGAAGGATACCGGTTTCCCACTGGTGCGCTTTGTGAAAGATACGCTGGAGAGTAAGTTTTCTGTCGATAAAGAGATCGACCGGATGAACCAGCTGGCCACGCTGAAAGACGACTGGCATGTGTTAAGCGTCAAACCCCAGCAGCAGATTTATGTGGTGGTCATTGGGGAAAGCGCGCGTCGTGATGCGCTGGGTGCCTTTGGCGGGCACTGGGATAATACGCCTTTTGCCAGCCAGCTTAACGGCCAGTTTTTCACCCGCTATACCTCGGCGGCCTCTTCCACTCAGAAATCGCTGGGCTTGACGCTTAATCAGGTGGTGGACGGTAACCCTGAATACCAGAACAATATCATTACTCTCGCTAACCGCGCCGGGTTTGATACCTGGTGGATGTCGAATCAGGGCCAGATTGGTCAATATGATACGCCGATTGCCAGCATTGCTCAGCGAGCCAAAAATGTGCATTTCCTTAAAAGCGGCGACTTTGAAGCGGATAAAAACACGCGGGATGAAGACCTGTTGAGTTTTACGCCGGGTGCACTGGCACGTCCGGTCGATCGTCCTCGCTTACTGGTGTATCACCTTGTCGGCTCACATCCGAAGGCCTGTGATCGCACGCGTGGTCGCTTTGTCGAACGTCTGCATTCGCTGGAAACCTCATGCTATCTGTACAGCATGACGCAGACCGATGGTTTCCTGCAGCAGCTCTGGGAGCAGTTACACAGCAGCGGTCTGACTTTTTCGATGATCTATTTTTCCGATCACGGCCTGGCATTTAAAGAGAAAGGGACGCGTAACGAGTATCTGACTCACGATGATAAATATCGTCAGAACTTTGAGGTGCCGATGTTTATCAGCTCAAGTAACGACAGTCGTCATCAGATGATCACTACGCCGCGCTCAGCCAATGATTTCCTGATGCTGTTCTCACAGTGGACGGGGATTGAGACGAGGGAAATTACATCACGCTATCGCTTTGTATCCGCAGAGAAAGCGCCACCGATTGAAGTGACTAACTTTGCACTGAAGCGCCTGCCGTTTAATCAACTGCCGCAGGATCATTTTGCTAAGTAGGACATTCACATAAAAAAAATCCGCCCCGAGGGGCGGATTCTTCAACGTCAGTCCGGTAATCCGGACTTGCGGTTAGCAACTTAGAAGCTGTAACCTACGCCAGCAGTCCAGGTGCCAACGTCAACGCTGCGGATACGGCTCTGCTCGTAACCCACGTCCAGAGCGATGTCCTGGATTGGGTTGAACTGCAGGCCAGCACCGTAGGAGAAGCCTACGTCGCTTGAATCATATTTTTCACGGTTTGGTTCGTTGTACTGGTATTTGCCGTAGCCGATACCCACAACACCGTAGATGCTTGCCCAATCGTTCAGACGGTAAGCTGGACCACCAGTGATGCCATAGTACTGGCCCTTGATGTAGTCGCCTGCATCGGTACGGTCTTTCTCAGTGTAAGTGAAAGAGCCAATCCAACCCAGTGCATCGCTGCCGTTCTCGTAGCGGTATTTCAGGTTGAAGCCGTTAGCTTTGTTAGCTACGCCCTGGTAATCACTCTGAGCGTAACCAGCGGAAACGGTGCTCTGCGCCATTGCTGAACCAGCAGATACTGCCAGTACGCAAGCTAATGCTGAAAGACATGCAATTTTTTTCATAACCACCTCAAATGTGAAAGTACTTCTCTCCTGACAACGCTGGAAATATAACAAAAATCAGCGAGAAACTCTGCCCTGATTTTGTTGTCTAACAGAATGTTTGGTGTAACAGAAAGTTAATGATGCTTTCTATGTCATTCTTTTTTCTTATGATTATTGCCATTTTCATTCTATTTTTATCGACTGTAAAAAAAGCTTCATTGAGATAAATCCTAATCAAATCTGACAGTTCTTTACTGAACTGGCCCTGTTTTCTGACAAAATTTCTGTTTTTTTCACTTATTTTTTTCCCCTCACTGGGTTTAACAGCGCCTTCCAGTACACTGTCACAGCGCGTTTATCTTCGAAACGGATCAATTAAGGCTGGAATACAGGATGTCTTCACACGTAAAAAATGCTGTCTGGTTACCCGTGCTGGTGCTGCTGATTGCCATGACGTCAATTCAGGGTGGTGCTGCGCTGGCCAAAACACTGTTTCCTACCGTCGGTGCACCAGGCATTACCGCCCTGCGTCTTGGCCTGGGTACGGTTATTCTCTGCGTGATCTTCAAACCCTGGCGGTTGCATTTCAACCGTCAGCAGATCTTGCCACTGGTGATCTACGGTCTGGCGCTGGGCGGAATGAACTATTCCTTCTATTTATCGATACGCACTGTACCGCTGGGTATTGCCGTGGCACTGGAGTTTACCGGCCCACTGGTGCTGGCGCTCGCAGGATCACGACGACCCCTGGATTTTCTCTGGGTCGGGCTGGCCGTACTGGGGCTGTTCTTCCTGCTACCGATCGGGCATAGCATTGATAGCATAGACCCGCTTGGTGCGATATATGCGCTGACCGCTGGCGCCCTATGGGCAGTGTATATTCTGGCGGGCAAACGTGCGGGTAGCCAGCACGGCCCGGCCACCGTCGCGGCAGGCTCCCTGATTGGCGCGTTGGTGTTTGTACCTCTGGGCCTGGCGTATGCCAACCCCGGGATCTGGACCTTATCACTGATCCCCATTGGCCTGGCGATTGCGGTGCTCTCCAGTGCTCTGCCCTACTCACTGGAAATGGTCGCACTGACACGTCTGCCTGCACGGACTTTTGGTACGTTAATGAGCCTGGAACCGGCAATGGCGGCTATCTCTGGCATGCTGTTCCTGGGTGAAGTACTGACGCTGGTGCAGTGGCTGGCACTGCTGGCGATTATTACCGCCTCGGCGGGTTCAACCCTGACGATGCGCCCGGCAAAGCAGGACATTGACCCGGTGGGAGAATTAAGAGAATAAACGGCACCCTGCCTGCGGGAAATGTATCTCCCGCAGGTGATGACATCCTCCATGCTTAATTCCACAGCGCGAATTGTGACAAATTGGTTAATTACCTCATCAGAAACATCCAGTTATAATTTTAATAAAAATGAATCACTTAATGCAAAATTAAAAAAATTATCCTTTAAAAACATAAATATATAATAATAAAATAAACAAAAATCATTCGCATCATTATTTAACCTCACCCTTCTCTGTCTTTATTTTGTCAACAGGCCGGCACTATTCAATCAATAGGCACTAACTTTCCAACAAAATTAAAAACCAGTGCTATACTTAATCCCGTATTCAATTAGGACAACCTGACTATCAAGAGGATATTAATGATGAGTACCGCTAAACTGGTTAAAGCAAAATCTTCTGATCTGATTTACACCCGTAACGACGTGGCCGATGACGAGAAAAAAGCCACCATTGAGGTGCTTAATCGTCTGGTTATTGAATTTATCGATCTGTCGCTGATCACCAAGCAGGCGCACTGGAACATGCGCGGAGCAAACTTTATTGGCGTCCACGAGATGCTTGATGGCTTCCGCACTGCGATCACCGACCACCAGGATACCATTGCAGAACGCGTTGTGCAGCTGGGTGGCGTGGCACTGGGCACCACGCAGATCGTTGCCGACAAAACACCGTTGAAAAGCTACCCGCTGAATATTCACAGCGTGCAGGATCACCTGAAAGCGCTGGCCGATCGTTATGGCATCGTTGCTAATGACGTGCGTAAAGCCATCAGTGAAGTCTCGGATGAAGACTCTGCCGACATCTTCACCGCGGCATCACGCGATCTGGATAAATTCCTGTGGTTTATCGAATCTAACATCGAATAATCGTACTGACGATTCCGCTCAGCCCCTGGCAGATGGTGATCCATCTGCCTTTTTTTTGCCAAAATGTTGCTAAAGTAAGAACTCTGTGACATTAAATTAATCCCCCCCGACACTATCTGTTGTTTTTATCCCGTAATTTGCTAAAACTGCTGATGCACCACCATAGACACAGCGCACCATAATGGGGCACCAAAATTGTGCACCACCCTGAACCCTGTCAATGAGCTTAAGAAAAATCGCATTTAACTTGCTGTTTTTCATTGTTTTTGCAAAACTGGCACGATTCTTTCATAGGGCTGCGGGCATTTAATCGGGAAAGACCTTTCCCGAGAAGCGATAAGGATAAAATGATGAAGTCAATTTTTAAGGTTTCTCTTGCAGCGCTGACGCTGGCGTTTGCGATGTCTTCCACGGCTGCTGACAAAAAACTGGTTGTTGCTACCGATACCGCTTTCGTGCCTTTTGAATTCAAACAGGGTGATAAATATGTCGGTTTCGACATCGACCTGTGGGATGCGATTGCCAAACAACTGAACATGGAATACACCCTGAAGCCAATGGACTTTAGCGGCATCATTCCTGCGCTGCAAACCCGTAACGTTGACCTGGCTCTGGCCGGTATCACCATTACTGAAGAGCGCCAAAAAGCGATCGACTTCTCTGACGGCTATTACAAAAGCGGCCTGTTAGTGATGGTGAAAGCGGGTAACGATGCCATCAAAGGCATCAATGACCTGAATGGCAAAGTGGTTGCAGTGAAGAGCGGCACCGGATCGGTTGACTACGCTAAACAGCACATCAAATTTAAAGATCTGCGTCAGTTCCCGAACATCGACAATGCCTATATGGAACTGGGTACCAACCGTGCTGACGCGGTCCTGCACGACACACCAAACATTCTTTACTTCATCCACACCGCAGGCAAAGGCCAGTTCAAAGCTGTAGGTGAGTCAATTGAAGCACAGCAGTACGGTATCGCCTTCCCGAAAGGCAGTGATGAGCTGCGTGGGAAAGTGAACGGCGCACTGAAAACACTGCGTGAGAACGGCACCTACAATACGTTGTACAAAAAATGGTTCGGCAGCGAACCTAAATAATAAGAAAATATCGGTAACGCCTTAAATGCAGGAGCGTGTTGCTCCTGCGTTTTTTCCACATCAACACACTGTTTTAGATCCGGAGAATAAACATGCAGTTTGACTGGAGCGCCATCTGGCCTGCTATTCCAATCCTGCTTGAAGGTGCCAAAATGACCCTGTGGATTTCGGTCCTCGGTCTGCTTGGCGGTGTGATCATCGGTCTGGCCGCAGGTTTCGCCCGCGCCTACGGTGGCTGGCTTTCACGCAACATCGCGCTGGTTTTCATTGAACTGATCCGTGGCACCCCTATCGTGGTGCAGGTGATGTTTATCTATTTCGCACTGCCAATGGCACTGCCCGATTTCAGAATCGACCCGTTCACTGCTGCGGTGGTGACCATCATGATCAACTCAGGTGCCTACATCGCTGAGATTACGCGTGGTGCGGTGCTGTCGATTAACCGTGGCTTCCGTGAAGCCGGCCTGGCGCTGGGCCTCTCCAGCCGTGAAACGCTGCGCTACGTGATTATGCCGCTGGCGCTGCGCCGTATGCTGCCACCGCTGGGTAACCAGTGGATCGTCAGCATCAAAGACACCTCACTGTTTATCGTGATTGGTGTGGCAGAACTGACCCGCCAGGGACAGGAAATTATTGCAGGTAACTTCCGCGCACTGGAAATCTGGAGCGCCGTTGCGGTTATCTATCTGATTATTACGCTGGTGCTGAGTTTCGTTCTGCGTCGCCTTGAGAGAAGGATGAAAATCCTGTGATTGAATTTAAAAATGTTTCCAAGCACTTCGGTGCTACTCAGGTCCTGCATGACATCGATCTGAAAATAAACCAGGGCGAAGTGGTGGTGATTATCGGCCCATCGGGTTCCGGTAAATCCACACTGCTGCGCTGCATCAACAAACTGGAAGAGATCACCAGCGGTGATTTGATTGTTGATGGCAAAAAGGTCAACGACCCGAAAGTGGACGATCGTCTGATCCGCCAGGAAGCGGGCATGGTATTCCAGCAGTTCCATCTGTTCCCACAGATGAGTGCGCTGGACAACGTTGCCTTCGGTCCTATCCGCGTACGCGGTGCGAAGAAAGCCGATGCTCAGCGTCTGGCGAAGGAACTGCTGGGTAAAGTCGGCCTGGCTGAACGTGCTAACCACTTCCCTTCCGAGCTGTCCGGTGGCCAGCAGCAGCGCGTGGCGATTGCCCGTGCGCTAGCCGTGAAGCCGAAAATGATGCTGTTCGATGAACCCACCTCTGCGCTTGACCCGGAACTGCGTCACGAAGTGTTAAAAGTAATGCAGGACCTGGCTGAAGAAGGCATGACCATGGTCATCGTGACCCACGAAGTGGGCTTTGCGCAGAAAGTGGCATCGCGCCTGATCTTTATCGATAAAGGCCGTATTGCGGAAGACGGTAACCCTGACGAGTTGATCTCCAACCCGCCAAGCGCCCGTCTGCGTGAGTTCTTACAGCACGTGTCGTAATCCCTTCAGGGGCGAACCTGCGTTCGCCCCTGCTTTTCGTCTTTGTCTCAAAACCTCTCCTTTCTCTTTCACACCGTCTTGACGGTCTATACTTTTCTGCCGATCGCCACTACAGGATAAGAGGATTCGCGCACACGAACAGGGTGTTTGACGCCCGCTTAAACGAAACGGGCCGACTCACACAGCGGCAAGGTTAAAGATTAAGGTTGCGCGTTCTCTGCGGCTGTTCCATAAAACTCCACGCAATAAAGCGGCTCTGCTTCTGTCCCTGCGCCATTTCAACGGTACGCATGGCAGCAACATCCGCCTCTTCCAGCGTACGCCACAGCTCCGGCAGATGCTCTTTGCGTGATACCAGCGTGGTGAACCACACGCACTGACGGCCGAAGCTGGCGCTCTCTTCAATCATGCGCTTGATAAACGCCACTTCGCCGCCTTCACACCAGAGTTCGTCCTGCTGCCCGCCGAAGTTCAACGGAGAGTGGCGATCCAGCCCCAGGTTGCGCAGCTTGCGCTGGCTGCCCTGGTGGGCATCGGCTGCGGATGCGTGGAACGGTGGGTTACACAGTACGGCCTGATACAGCTCACTTTTGTGAATCACACCTTTAAAAATCGCGTTAGTGTCTTTCTGACGGCGCAGACGAACGGCACGGTTCAGGCCCGGATTCGCCGCGATAATCGCATTGGCGGAGGCCATCGCCTGCTCGTTGACTTCACTGCCGGTAAAGCGCCACTGGTATTCGCTGTGGCCAATCAACGGATAAATCAGGTTTGCACCGCAGCCGACGTCCAGCACGTTAATGTCACGCGGCACCACGCGGCGGTTATCTTCCGCCAACAGGTCAGCCAGATGATGAATATAATCGGCACGTCCCGGCACTGGCGGGCAAAGGAAACCTTCCGGGATATCCCAGTGAGCGATCTGATAAAAATGGCTCAGCAGGGCCTGATTCAGCGCCTTAACGGCATCGGGATTGCCGAAGTCCACGGACTCGCTGCCCCAGTTATTGACCGCGACAAAAGGTGCCAGGGAGGGATGGCTGGCAATCAGCGCGGCAAAATCGTAGCGACCGCGATGACGGTTACGGGGGTGAAGCACATTTTTTTCAACAGGGGTTTTCATCAGTCATTCTCTTATCAGCAGACGCGTAAGATACCTGCTGCGCTATTAATGGTAAACCACTGGCAGATAATTCACGCGTTGTGCCTGCGGGTGGGGAGCGCCTGCTGAGAGAAAAAGGGCCTGACGGCCCTGATTTTTGTGCTGACTATTTCGCCATCGCTTTCATCGCTTCGAGATCGGCTAATGACGTAAATTCGCAGCTTAGCAGTGTCTTACCCGGGATCCCCTGCGCTTCACGTGCCGTGATCGCCACGCGTCCCATCTCCGGTGAAGGCTGGTCGGCATCGGCTAATACGCGAATGTAGCTTTTGGTCGCCACGATCATCGGGTTTTTGGGCTCAGGCGTTAACTGATAAGTTTTCGCCAGCTCATCGGCTTTATTGCCTTCGACCAGCACGCCGTAGGTGGTACCTGCCAGCACAAAGGCTTTGGTGCTGTAACCATCTTTGACCACAGCTTCAGTCAGCGGGTAAACCGCCATTGCACCCACCAGCTGATATTTGGACACTTTTTCTGCTTCATTGTAGAGCGCGCTGGCAGCCTTGGTGGTGTAGGCTGGTTTGCATAATGCGGCATCAAAAAATGCGCTATTATCCGCCGCTGTAGCCGCTGTAGCCGAAAACAGTACCGCGGCAGCAATCAGAAGAGGGGTTGCAGTAAAACGCGAGGCATTTGAATACATGTAAAGCTCCTTAAAATTAAGTTCCTTAAAAAATATAAGGGCATATCTTCTTAGATAGCGCCCCTAATATATTGCATGTTTCAAATGATTTCCCAACTGAATGCATTTGACTTAAGTCATTAATATTTATCTTTATTATTATAGGAGTTCCCTTTGCGTACGCGTCATTCGTATCAACCTAAACAAGGCCACGGCCTGCCGCACGATCCACTCAATGCGATTATTGGTCCGCGCCCGATTGGCTGGATCAGTTCACAGAATGTGGCCGGGCAGCGTAATCTCGCACCCTATAGCTTCTTTAACTGCTTTAATTACCGCCCTCCAGTGATTGGGTTCGCCAGCAGCGGCTGGAAAGACAGCGTGGCGAACATCGTTGAAACCGGAGAATTTGTCTGGAACCTGGCGACACGTTCGCTGGCCGTTCCGATGAATGAAAGCTCGGCCTCTCTTGCCCACGGCGAGGATGAGTTTGCTTATGCGGGGCTGACTGCCCTGCCCGCCAGCCTGGTAAACGTCAGTATGGTGGCCGAAAGCCCGGTCAATTTTGAGTGCCGACTCTCACAGTGCATTCAGTTGCAAACCGCCGATGGCGAGCAGATCCCGACCTGGCTGGTATTGGGCGAAGTGGTGGCGATCCATATTGATCAGGATCTGCTGGTTGACGGGATCTATCAGACGGCAAAAGCAGAACCGATCCTGCGTGCAGGCGGCCCCTCCGCCTATTACGGCATCAGTGAAGCGTTGAAGTTTGATATGGTCAGGCCGGATGCCCGGGGTTAAATACAAGTCGGGCATGCCCGGCAGGGGCAATGGAATAAACGTCAGATAGCAGACCATCCAGTGAGGCAGGCATGACAAACGCCGACATGCCGTCCGCAGGCTTTTTTGCTATGATGCGAATTCTAAAAACATTAGTCATGGAGTGATTATGAAACGCATCGCCATCGATATGGATGAAGTCATCGCTGATTTTCATACTAAGATATTAGCCACCTGGAACGCCCATTTTTCACAGCAGCTGATGCCGGATGAGCTGAACCTGTTTAATCTGCATCAGGACGATCAAGATAAACTGGTGGAAATCTTTGAGCTGGTCGGCGACCCCACCTTCTTTGCCGACCTGGGCGTGATCGCCGACAGTCAGCGGGTGATCGCCCGGCTGAGCGAGCATTACGAGATTTTTATTACCACCGCTGCGATGGAAGTGCCGACATCGTTCAACGCTAAATTCCAGTGGCTGAAACAACACTTCCCGGCCATCAAACCCAGCAATATCGTGTTCTGCGGCAACAAAAGCATTATCAATGCCGACTATATGATCGATGATAACGTGATTAACTTCGCGAATTTCTGCGGGGAAGGCATTCTCTATTCGGCGCCGCATAACCGTCATGTGACGGGCTACCGACGCGTGGAAAACTGGCAGGACATTGAAACCCTGTTGTTGTAAGACAGAAACGTTGTTGTAAGACATAAAAATTGTTGTAAGGCAGATAAAATCAGGGCGCAACACCGTTGCGCCCGAAAGATCAACGCGATTTTCCGTAGTGCAGCAGCGTCTCGATCAGCTGCTTAAGCAGCGGCTGAAGCCTGCTGGCTTTATCTTCTCTCCAGCCAAAGGGCGGCTGCTCATCCATATAATGACACTGCGCCAGTTCCAGCTGCACCGCATGCTGGTTCTCCTGCGGTTTACCGTAAGCACGGGTAATATAGCCGCCTTTAAAGCGCCCATTCAGCACCCAGCTAAATTGAGACTGGGCATCACAGCAGGCCGCGAGCTGTTGCGCCAGTTCCGGGTGGCAACTGGCACCATCGTTGGTTCCCAGATTCAAATCCGGTAATTTGCCATCAAATAAACGTGGGATCACTGACGCTATCGAATGGGCGTCAAATAACAGCGCATAACCAAATTGATGCCTGATCCGCGCCAGCTCCTGCTCGATTTTGTCATGATATGGCTGCCAGATATGCTGCAGATAACCTTCACGCTGTGCCGGTATCGGTGTTTTTCCCGGGGCAAACGTTGGAGAGCCGTCAAACAGGGTTTCCGGATAAAGCCCGGTGGTCGCCGTGGTGTACAGTGCCTGGTTATCCGGCGGACGATTGAGGTCGATAACAAAGCGTGAATAGTTGCCCACCAGCACGCTGACGCCCATTGCCCGGGCAAAGTCGTACAGTTGAGGGATATGCCAGTCGGTATCGGGCAGCCCGCGTGCGGCATCACTTAAGCCGGATTCCACTTCAGGCGTGAGCTGCGTGCCCGCATGGGGAATACTGAGCAGCAGCGGAAGCGTACCGGCGCTGAATTGATAAGCGTTCATCGTTCTTCTCCACGAAAGATGACCCGGCAGGGTAACTGCCCGCCAAGCCAGTAAACCAGTTCAGCCGGGCGCGCCAGCGGCCAGTGGACGAAATCGGCCAACTTACCCACCTCCAGCGAACCCAGTCGATCGGCCAGACCCAATGCACGCGCACCGTTCAGCGTCACTCCTGCCAGCGCCTCTTCCGGCGTCATACCAAACAGCGTGCAGCCCATATTCAGCATCAGACGCAGTGACAAAGCCGGGGACGTTCCCGGATTGGCGTCGCTGGCCAGCGCCATCGGCACCTGATAACGGCGGAACAACTCAACAGGCGGGCGCTGTGTTTCACGCAACAGATAAAAAGCACCGGGCAGCAGTACGGCAACGGTGCCATGTTGCGCCATCGCAGCAACGTCAGTTTCAGTGGCATATTCCACATGGTCCGCCGACAGCGCATTAAATTCTGCCGCAAGCGCACTGCCACCCAGCGGTGACAGCTGTTCTGCGTGCAGCTTCACTGGCAATCCGAGCCGCTGCGCCGCGGTAAAGACCCGCCGTACCTGATCGGGGGAAAAGGCCAGGTGCTCGCAGAAGGCATCCACCGCATCGGCCAGACCTTCTGCCGCCACCTGAGGCAACAGCTGATCACAAATGACATCAACCCAGGCATCGGGCTGCTGCTGATACTCCGGCGGCACCGCATGTGCCGCCAGGCAGGTTGCCTGGATCTGTGCAGGTACCTGCTGCGCCAGTTGACGAATGGCCTGCAGCATCCGCAGCTCGCTGGCAATTTCCAGCCCGTAACCGGATTTAATCTCAACGGTGGTGACACCCTCGGCCAGCAAATGATCGAGGCGCTTGCGGGCACTGGCCACTAACTGCGCCTGGGAAGCGCTGCGGGTTGCGCGCACGGTAGACAAAATGCCCCCGCCCTGGGCCGCAATCTCGCTGTAACTGACCCCGTTCAGACGTTGTTCAAACTCATGGCTGCGATCGCCCCCAAACACCAGATGCGTATGACAGTCCACCAGACCGGGCGTGATGATCCCCCCGCCGAGATCGGTGCGCTGACTGGCCGCAATATGCGCACTGTGTGTATAAGGCCCCAGCCAGACAATCTCTTCCCCGCTGACGGCAATGGCGCCTTGCTCAATGATGCTGTAACGCCCATCCTGCATGGTGACAATATCGGCCCCATACCAAAGATGGTCGCAGCTGAGTTGCTGGTTCATCCGCTCTCCCATGTTATGCACTTTACTGTTGAATCATAAGTATGTATATGTATATACAACCTCATTGCACAGGAAGCAACCATGACACGCTTTTTTGCGCCCCGCGCCCTGCTGGCCGATGGCTGGCAACGCAACGTCCTGATCGATGTCGACGCACAAGGCATGATCACCGCCACCGCTGCCAACAGCACGCCTGAGGGAGCACAGCGTCTTAATGGCGTCGTGCTGCCTGCGATGGCCAACCTGCATTCACACGCTTTCCAGCGGGCGATGGCCGGGCTGGCTGAAGTAGCGGGTGACCCGCAGGACAGCTTCTGGACTTGGCGCGACCTGATGTATCGCATGGTGCAGCGTCTGTCGCCGCAGCAGGTCGGTGCCATCGCCACACATCTGTATGTTGATATGCTGAAAGGCGGCTATACCCAGGTGGCCGAGTTCCACTATCTGCACCATCAGCCCGATGGCCAGCCCTATCCTGACGATGCGATGCTGCGCCAGTTGATTCACGCCGCCGACCGCAGCGGCATTGGTCAGACACTGTTACCCGTGTTGTACAGTTATGCCGGATTTGGCAGCCAGCCCGCACAGCCGGGGCAGAAACGGTTTATTCAGGATACCAACACCTATCTGGCTCAGCAGCAGCGCCTGCACCAGCTGATTGCCGGGCGGCCGTTGTACAACCAGGGGCTGTGCTTCCATTCTCTGCGTGCGGTGAACGAACAACAGATGCGCGAGGTGTTGGAAAGCAGTCCCGCCGATCTTCCGGTGCATATTCATATCGCGGAGCAGGAAAAAGAAGTCAACGACTCGCTGGCCTGGAGCGGTGAACGCCCGGTGAGCTGGCTGCTGGATCGCTTTGCCGTGGATTCACGCTGGTGTCTGATTCACGCCACGCATCTGGACGAACAGGAGATCCGCCGCCTTGCCGCCAGCCAGGCCGTTGCCGGTCTGTGCCCGACCACCGAGGCTAATCTGGGGGACGGGATTTTCCCGGCCACCGACTACGTGGCTCAGGGCGGTCGCTGGGGGATTGGCTCTGACAGCCATGTTTCGCTGGATGTGGTGGAAGAGTTGCGCTGGCTGGAATATGCCCAGCGACTGCGCGACCGCCGCCGCAACCGTATTGTGACCGCGCAGGAACCGTCAGTGGGTGACGTGCTGTATCAGCAAGCGCTGGCAGGTGGTGCTCAGGCATGCGGCGTGAAGATCGGCAGCCTGCAACCCGGCTACCGCGCTGACTGGCTGGTGCTGGCCGGGGATGCCCTGCTGGACAGCACCCCGGATACCTCACTGCTGAACCGCTGGCTGTTTGCCGGCCACCGTAGCCAGATTCAGGATGTGTTTGTCGCCGGACAGCAGCGCATCCGTGACGGACAGCATGCACAACAGACCGCAATTAATGCCGATCTGCGTGATGCCCTGGAGGCATTACAGTGATCCATCTGTATGAGAGCAACCGCCTGCCCGCCAGCCGCTGGCGTAATGGCGGTGGTGAAACGCGGGAAATTGTCAGCTATCCACCCGGTGCAGCGGATTTTGACTGGCGCATTAGCATTGCCACCATTGCCGCTGACGGTGATTTTTCACTGTTCCCCGGTATCGATCGCATTATTACGCTGCTCAGCGGGGATGTGGCGCTCTATCGTCATGACCAGCTTTATCAGCCGTTGAGCCTGCATCAGCCGTTCGCCTTTCGTGGCGAAGAAGCCATCAGCGCCCGGCTCTCCGGCAAAATCAGTACAGACTTTAATATCATGGCACGGCGCAGTGCTTTTCTGCCGGAGGCGGGGATTGCCACCACGCGCTTTGCACCTGCAGCGATTGAGGCGGGCGTGGTGTATGTGATTTCAGGTCAGTGGCAGCATCAGCAAACGCTGCTAAAAGCAGGCCAGGGCGCATGGTGGGAGAACAATGCCGGGGCGTTTATCCCGGTGTCAGAAGATGCGCAGTTGCTCTGGGGCACACTTCACTTAAAACGTCCGAATAACTGATAGCGTGAACCAGGATAGAGCAGGCGCGCGTAAGTCACAATCTTGCCCTCGCTCCAGGTCTGGCGGCGGATCAACAGGCAGGGTTCCGTAGCCTCGATTGCCAGATGACGGCACTGCTGTGCATCCGGCAATACCGCTTCCACAATATGCTCACCTGCTGTCAGCGGTGCCACATGCATCAGATAGGTATAAGGCGTCTGATGCTCATAGTCCTGTTGCAGATAATCCGGTGCCATTTGCGGATTCACCAGGCGATCTTCCAGCTGTACGGGTTGCTCGTTTTCGTAATGCACCATCAGCGAGTGGAACAGTGACTGACCGGTGGTTAATCCCAGCACAGCCGCTTGTTCCGGGTCGGCTTTACATTCGCGCAGCGTGAGGATTTTGCTGCTGTGCCGATGACCACGCTGGGCGATCTCTTCTGCGATATTGTGCACTTCCAGCATTGCCGTATAGCCCTTCACTTCGGCCACAAAGGTGCCCACCCCCTGCATACGGATCAGATACCCTTCGCTGGTGAGTTCGCGCAGCGCGCGGTTGATGGTCATACGGCTGACGCCGAGTTCATTGACCAGCTCGCTTTCTGACGGCACGCGCTGGTTGGCTTTCCACACCCCTTCACGGATCTGGCTGATAATCGCCTGCTTAACACGCAGGTAAATCGGAGCAGGCTGATCGCTCATGGCTGCGGAGAGTTGTGAAATGGCAGTCTGCACGACCATAGCGGATTCCTTAATTATCTGATAACGGAAGTTTACGGGCTAAAACCTGATATGTATAGACATCCGGACCGCACCTGAATAAAGCATGATGCCCTGATGCAGTGCAAACCCGAAAGCCTGCTGTGCGCGGGCTGCTGGAAAAATCCCCGGTTAAACACACATTTTCTCCGAAATCGTTTTTGTGACGCAGCTGGCACAACTCTTGCTGGTTGTATAGACAAGACTATACACATGTGTTTCACTCATTAACGTCTTCCTAACAAAACACAGCAACCTTAGTTGTCTATACAGGAGTATACCATGTCACTGACTACGCATCATTGCCTGCTGACGCCGGGCAAGGTGGACCTGGCCACCCTCAAAAGGATCTATCGCGGGGGTGTCACACTGGCGCTGGACGAAACGTCACGCAGCCGTATTCAGCAGGCGAGTGCCACGGTGGCCGCGATCGTCAAAGAAGGCAAAGTGACCTACGGCATCAACACCGGTTTTGGCAAACTGGCGCAAACCACCATTCCAACGGAGCGCCTGGCCGAGCTGCAACGTAACCTTGTTCTGTCACACAGCGTCGGGCTGGGTGATCTGCTGCCAGATGATGTTGTGCGCGTGATTATGGCGACCAAAGTCATCAGTCTGGCACGCGGTCATTCAGGAATACGCATTGAACTTGTCGACGCACTGCTCGCCCTGTTTAACGCAGGCATCATGCCGTGCATCCCGGAGAAAGGCTCCGTTGGCGCCTCCGGCGATTTGGCCCCGCTGGCACATCTGTCGCTGATGCTGCTGGGTGAAGGTGACGTCCGCGTACAGGGCAAACTGATACCTGCCACTGAAGGGCTGGCGATCGCCGGGCTGAAGCCCTTTGTGCTGGGACCCAAAGAGGGCCTGGCACTACTGAACGGTACCCAGGTATCGACGGCGCTGGCACTGCGCGGACTGTTTGAGGGGGAGAATGTGTTTGCTGCCGGATTGGTGGCGGGTGCTCTGTCGCTGGAAGCGATTAAAGGCTCGATCAAACCTTTCGATCACCGCATTCATGAAGCGCGTGGTCAGCAGGGTCAGATTGACGTGGCCGCTGCGGTGTCAGCGCTTCTGGAAGGCAGTGAAATCCTCACTTCGCATGCCAACTGTGGCCGCGTGCAGGACCCCTACTCCATTCGCTGTGTCCCACAGGTGATGGGCGCCTGCCTCGATAACCTCAATCATGCGGCGAAAGTGTTACAGATTGAAGCTAATGCCGCCTCCGATAACCCGCTGGTGTTTACCGATACCGGCGAAGTGATTTCCGGCGGTAACTTCCACGCCGAGCCGGTGGCGTTTGCCGCCGATATCATCGCACTGGCCGTTGCCGAAATCGGTGCCATCTCTGAGCGTCGCCTGGCGCTGCTGCTGGATACCGGCCTTTCCGGTCTGCCGCCGTTCCTGGTGAACGATGGTGGGGTGAACTCCGGCTTTATGATCGCTCAGGTGACCGCCGCTGCGCTGGCCTCTGAAAACAAATCGCTGGCCCATCCGGGCAGCGTCGACAGCCTGCCCACCTCCGCAAACCAGGAAGATCACGTTTCCATGGCAACCTACGCCGCCCGTCGTCTGGGCGCGATGTGTTTTAACACCGCTGCCGTGGTCGGCATCGAAGCGATGGCCGCTGCACAGGGTATTGATTTTATCCGCCCGCTGCACAGCTCCCCTCAGCTGGAAAACGTGCTCGCCGCCATCCGCGAACGCGTGCCTTACCTGGAAAAAGACCGCCTGATGGCACCGGATATCGAGCAGATGCGTCTGTGGGCTGGCGCGGATCGCTGGCCGGATATGATCGCCGCCCTGCAACCCTCACGCGCGCGCTAAGCCCATATTGAGAAGGAATACACCATGACTGAATCTGTAAAAAATGCCGTCGCCCGTACCATACGCGCCCCGCACGGCAGTGAACTGCACTGTGCTAACTGGCTGATTGAAGCTGCTTATCGCATGATCCAGAACAACCTTGACCCGGATGTTGCTGAGCGCCCGGAAGACCTGGTGGTTTATGGCGGCATTGGCAAAGCAGCACGGAACTGGGAGTGCTTTGAGCAGATCCTGCGATCGCTGAAAGCGCTGAAACCGGAAGAGACGCTGCTGGTGCAGTCCGGCAAACCGGTGGGCGTATTCCGCACCCATGCCGATGCGCCACGCGTGCTGATTGCCAACTCTAACCTTGTGCCGCACTGGGCCACCTGGGACCACTTCCATGAGCTGGATAAAGCCGGGCTGATGATGTACGGCCAGATGACTGCCGGCTCCTGGATCTACATCGGTGCGCAGGGCATTGTGCAGGGGACGTTTGAAACCTTCGTGGAGGCCGGGCGCCAGCATTATCAGGGCGATCTTGCCGGTAAATGGATCCTGACCGCCGGGCTAGGCGGGATGGGCGGCGCACAGCCTCTGGCGGGCGTGCTGGCCGGTGCCTCCGTGCTGGCGATAGAGTGCCAGGAGTCCCGTATTGATTTCCGTCTGCGCACCCGTTATCTGGATTACAAAGCCTTTAGCATCAATGAAGCCCTGGAAATTATCGACCGGGCAAACAAAGAGAAACGCGCGATTTCTGTCGGCCTGCTGGGTAACGCGGCCGAAATCCTGCCAGAGCTGGTGAAACGTGCGAAAGCCGGCGGCATGAAGCCGGATATCGTCACCGATCAAACCTCTGCCCACGACCCGATCAACGGCTACCTGCCTGCGGGCTGGGATCTGGCGCGTTGGGAATCCACCCGCAAGACCGATGCAAAAGCCGTAGAAAAAGCCGCCCGTGCCTCAATGGCAGTCCATGTTCAGGCGATGCTCGACTTCTGCCATATGGGCATTCCGACGGTGGATTACGGCAATAATATTCGACAGGTTGCCCTGGACGAAGGGGTGAAAAATGCCTTTGATTTCCCAGGCTTTGTTCCTGCTTATATTCGCCCCCTGTTCTGTGAAGGCAAAGGTCCCTTCCGCTGGGTCGCCCTGTCCGGTGACCCGGAAGATATCTACAAGACCGATGCCAAACTGAAAGAGCTGTTCCCGGATCACAGCAACCTGCATCGCTGGCTGGATATGGCGCAGGAGCGCATCGCTTTCCAGGGTCTGCCTGCCCGCATCTGCTGGCTGGGGTTGGGTGAGCGTCATCTTGCCGGGCTGGCCTTCAACGAAATGGTGCGCAACGGTGAGCTAAAAGCACCGGTGGTTATCGGTCGTGACCACCTTGACTGCGGTTCGGTGGCTTCCCCTAACCGTGAAACCGAAGCGATGATGGATGGATCGGATGCCGTGTCGGACTGGCCGCTGCTGAACGCTCTGCTGAACACCGCTGGCGGGGCCACCTGGGTCAGTCTGCATCATGGCGGTGGCGTCGGGATGGGCTTCTCACAGCATGCTGGTGTGGTGATTGTTGCAGACGGCACCCCGGAAGCTGATGTGCGCCTCGGGCGCGTACTGTGGAACGACCCGGCTACCGGCGTGATGCGCCATGCGGATGCGGGTTACGAAACAGCCAAAGCCTGTGCCCGCAAGCACGAGCTAAATCTTCCCATGATCAAATAACCCCACACGGGCCTGCTCTCAGGCCCGTTTTTCTCTGCACCTGCCCCTTTCCTTATCCGTTTTATGCTAACTTATTTTGTGCCCGCTACTGGATAGCAAAGCCCCTGACAGGAGAAGTAATCTATGGTCATTCCCGTTTCGCTGATTGATGAAGCCACTGGCTGGCGCAGGGCATTTCATGCCCGCCCGGAGCTTGGCTATCAGGAGCATCATACGTCGCAAGCGGTGGCGGAACAGCTTACAGCGATGGGGCTTCAGGTGCATCGTGGCCTGGCGGGGACGGGCGTCGTCGGGACGTTGGAAAACGGCCCCGGCCCGACCATTGGTCTGCGCGCTGATATGGACGCACTGCCGATGACCGAACTGGGAAACCCGCCGCACCGCTCCACGCAGCCGGGCGTGATGCATGCCTGTGGCCACGATGGCCACACGGCAATACTGCTGGCAACGGCCAGACACCTCAGCACCACCCGATGTTTTAGCGGCACCGTTCACTTTGTCTTTCAGCCTGCGGAAGAAAACCTCGGCGGTGCACGCCGCATGGTTGAAGACGGCTTGTTTACCCTGTTCCCGATGGATGCCATTTACGGTATGCACAACTGGCCGGGCCTGCCTGCGGGCCATGTGGCGGTCAATGAAGGAGCGATGATGGCCTCGCTGGATTCGTTCGAAATCACGCTGAACGGACGCAGCTGTCATGCCGCCATGCCGGAAAACGGCGCAGACCCGATTGTCGCTGCTGCCCAACTGATTCTGGCTCTGCAAACCATCCCTGCACGTCGCCTGTCGCCGCTGGCCTCGGCGGTCGTCAGCATTACGCAGATTAACGGTGGCGAAGCGATCAACGTCATCCCGGAGACGGTGGTGCTGCGCGGCACGCTGCGCTGCCTGCAGGCGGATGTCCGTGTACGGGTACGCCAGATGATTGATGAGTTTGTCACCACCTTCACTCGCCCGCTGGGCATCGAAGGCAGCATTGTTTATCAGACGGATTATCCGGTCACGGCGAATAATCCACAGGAAGCCGCGAAGGTGCGTGACTGTGCGCTGACGTTACTTCCCGCAGAGCAGGTGCACTGGAATGTTAACCCATCGATGGCATCGGAAGATTTTGCCTGCATGCTGGAAGCCTGTCCCGGTGCCTATTTCTGGCTGGGGGCCGACGGTGAAACCCCTTCTGCACCGCTGCATAATGCTCGCTATGATTTTAACGATACGCTGATCGGCCCAGGTATTGCGCTGTGGACCGCCCTGGTCGGGCAGTTATTGCCTCGTTAGAACCGCGTATACAACACCGGGCGAGGCATGCCTCGCCCCTACAGCGATTCCAGATAAAAGGGCTTTCGGATCCGGTCCATCCGTTCCAGATAAGGGGGATCTCGTCGGGGTCGGGCCGTTATTGCCTCGTTAAATCCGGCATTCAACACCGGGCGAGGCATGCCTCGCCCCTACAGCGGTTAACGATGATGAGGGATTGGTAGGGGTCGGGCATGCCCGACCCGAATGCGGCGCGGGTGTTAATAGCCCGCCGAATCGATCTGCGCTAACGCGCCATCCAGATCAATCGCCCGCCCGGTAGCGAGGTAACAACAGGCAATCTGCAAACGCAGCGACTGGGGCACCGGCACTTGGCGATCCAGGCAACGACGGATCCATGCGGCCGTGGTGGCCGCATCTTTAGCTGAAGGCAGATGGTCAGCGCTCAGCACCACTTCTTCCTGCCGGGACAACAGCGCACGCGTGTCTTCTCCAGCAATCAGCGTGATCGACGGGCACCGCTGCGGGCTGGCGTACACTTCCCCTTCCGTACCGTTCAGCAACAAACCCCGCCCGCCAACGGCGCTGAAAAATGTTGCTACGCGCGGGATATACTCCGGATGCGAAACGCTGGCCAACCGCAGCGCCGCATCGGCGGCAAACGGCGTTGCCAGCTTGGCCAGCGTATGCGCACTGTTACGCACCCCCATACGCCAGCGCAACGCCAGCTGCTGCTCCATGGGCTGGCAAAGCGTGCCAATAGTGATAAACACCAGCTCACCGGCATCCAGCTTCGCCTGTGCTTCTTCCAGGGTGGAAACAGCGGGTATATCCAGCGCTGCAAAGACCGCCTCGCTGGTGATGCGGGTCGGATCGTCGCTAACGCCGTGAACCAGCACCGGGAAGCCCAGACGCGACAGCAGCAGCGCCAGCAGCGGCGTCAGGTTTCCCTGACGGCGTGCCCCGTTGTAACTCGGGATCACGATGGGCATCGGTCGCTGTGCAGGCGGTATCAGGCGCGGCATCTGCTGCTGCATCGCCTGGTAGAAGCCCAGCATCTCCCCTTCGCCTTCGCCTTTAATACGCAGGGCAATCAGCAGAGCACCCAGTTCAAGATCCGGTACCTCGCCGTTCAGTATCCGGCGATAAAGCTCGCACGCGGTATCCGCATCAATATCGCGGGCATGATTCTTACCGCGTCCGACCTCTTTGATGATTTTTTTATAGTCCATGCTCATGTTTTTGCTCAGTAAAAAGGGTTAACGACGACGGCGCGGCGCGGGTTTCTTCTTCGCGGCCGGGGTTACGGCTTTTGGCAGTTCACCTTCCGGCATCGGAGGCTGCGCGATGGGGAACACCGGCAGCGCCCCCAGCAGGCGTGCACCATAGCTTTTGCTGATCAAGCGCCGATCGTAAATCACAATCTCGCCAAAGCAATCATGGCTGCGGATCAACCTCCCGACCTGCTGGATGAGGTTAAACGAGGCGCTGGGCAGGCTTTGCACTTCAAACGGATAGCGCTTGAGGCTTTTTAGCCACTCTCCCTCTGTCAAAATAACCGGACTGTCTATCGGGGGGAAAGCAATTTTATGAATATGGACCTGAGAAAGCAGGTCACCTTTCAGATCCAGCCCCTCCGCAAAGGACTGTAATCCCACCAGAACGCTGGTTTCCCCCTGCTCTACGCGTTTACGGTGCAGCGCCACCAGCGCCGGGCGTGGCTTATCGCCCTGCACCAGCATCATCAGGCGCAACTCGGGCAGGTAAGCGAGGAATTGATGCATGGCGCGACCACTGGCGAACAGCACCAGGATACCTTTATGGGCCGCCAGCTTAATTTGATGACGAAAGAAGTGCGCCATTTCCGCCAGATGCATCACTTCGTTCGCCAGCATCGGCTCGTACTTCATCTGCGGGATAATCAGCTGCCCCTGAGCCACATGATTAAACGGCGAATCGAGGGCGACAAAGCGGTCTCCGACTTTCTCACTCAAGCCGGACATCTCCTGCAGACGCTGGAAACTGTTTAACGAGCGCAGCGTCGCCGAGGTCACCACCACATGCGGGATCTTGCGCCACAGCAACTTTTCCAGCTGTTCACTGACGCGTATCCCGGCGCAGTGAAACATCAGATGCGCGCTACCGTCGCGGATTTCCCGTGTGACCCATTTCGACACCGGGGCGCCGGATGCCTGCTCCATTGCCGCCAGTCGCCACAGCTTGCTGCTGGCTTCAAACCAGCCCAGCGCACGGTTCATCTGGATCAGCGTACGGTGCAGGCGCACTACGTCAAACTGGCCGGTTTTCTCGCTGAGGTCATTCATCATCCCTTCCGCCAACCCACGCAGCGCATCGCTGAGTTTGAAAAGGCGGGCGCAGATTGTCAGGATCTCTTCGGGCAGCAGCCCCATCTCAAAGCGATATTCGCCCTCCTGCCCTTCCGGCGGCAGATACAGGCCTAAGATTTGCGACAGCATCTGTAACTGCTCACGCACCTCTTCGCAGTGGGCTTTGAGCTTGTCCGGGTGGCTAAGGGACGGCGGGCGTTTCGGGCGGAACTGCGCCAGGCACTGCTCCACCAGGCGGCAGAACAGATCCAGTTGTAACACGGTCCAGCCTGGGGTGATTTCGCCGCTCATCTCCAGCGCATCGCGTGCCACATCCGGTAAATGGTGGCCTTCATCCAGCACCAGAAGCAGGTTTTTCGGCGGTGGCAGCACGGATTCTGTTTCCAGTGCGGCCATCACCAGGGCGTGATTCGCCACCACCACGTCCGCATCTTCGATTTCACGCCGCGCCACATAAAACGGACATTCACGGAACCAGTTGCAGTTACTGCCGAGGCAGTTGGCTTTATCGGTGCTCAGGCGTTGCCAGAGGGAGTCTTCAATATTTTCCGCACAGTGATCGCGCAGTCCATCCCACTGATAGCGCTTGAGGGATTTTTCCAGTTCAGTGCAGATGACCCGCTCATCTTTGCTGGCGGTCATATCGTCGTCGAGGAACAGCAGCAGATCGCCCTGATTTTCTTCATCCGTTGCCAGCGCCGACAGATTGCGCGGACACACGTAACGACCACGACCAAACGCCGCAGTAAACTTCAAATCGGGAATAATTTTCTTCAGCAGGGGCAGATCCTTGCTGAAAATCTGATCCTGTAAGGCCACGTTAGCGGTGCTGACCACCAGCGGTTTTTCCTCGGCGCGGCTGACAGCAATACCAGGGATCAGATAGGAGAGGGTTTTCCCCACCCCGGTCGGCGCTTCAATTGCCAGATGACGACCGTCGTCCCCCGCCAGCGTTTTCGCGACCTCGGCAATCATCTGCCGCTGCGGCGCACGCGGAATAAAATCGGGAACTTCCTGTTGCAGGGCTTTATACCACCCGGCAATTTGCGTTTTTAACGCGACAGTTAACGCCATGACAATCACTTCCAGCTAAACAAGGCTGTATTTTTACACAGTATTGCGGCGGCGTCAGCCTGCAAACGTTAATCTCCTGCGGCGGCTTGCAGTTTCAGCAGGTCACGCAGGGCACGGATCGGGACTTCCCGGCTGCGGCCACGACGAAAAATCAGGGAAAAGGCTGCACGATAGTTGAATTGTTCCGGTGACAGACGCCGCAACCGGCCCTCAGCCACCCATGGCCGCGCGCAGTGCTCCGGCAGGTAACCAATATACTTACCAGAAAGGATAAGAATCAGCTGCGCTTCGATGCTTTCCACGGAGGCGCTACTGTCTTTAAAGCCGCGCCGCGCCAGCTCGCTCTGATTCCAGTAGCTGCGAGTCACGAAGCCCACATTTTGCAGGTCATTCAGGGTGTGGCGGGCAAACAGCGAATGGCTGTCGCTACAGTAAAGCCAGTGCTGTTCATGGTGCAGCGGCACCGTCACCAGATTATTCACGTTCACCGGGAAATGCCCGATGGCCAGGTCAAGGCGGTTATCCAGCACCTGCTGCTGCAACTCATTCGGGTCACGTACCGCCAGGCTGAGGTAGATCGCCGGAAAGCGGTCACTGAACTGACGCAGGGTATCGGCCAGATGCAGTCGGTCATCCGTGGCGATAGAGTCCACGACGCCAAGTGAAAACACGCCACCCTGCTCATTCTTCAGCCCGTCCACCTGGCGGTCAAAGTCCTGCAAGGTATCCAGCAATTGCAGGCTGTATTGCAGATACTGTTCGCCTTTTTCTGTCAGTGAAAATCCTGCCCGCCCGCGTCGGCACAGCACGAAACCCAGCTGTTGCTCCAGCTCACTCATATAGGCGCTGATCGCAGGCGTGGTCATATTCAGCTCCTGCTGGGCGCGGGAGTAGCCCTGGCAGCGCGCCACACAGACAAACACACTCAATAGTTTCAGATTGGGTAAACGGTTGAGGCTCACTTTCGTTCCACTGATTAAACGATCGATAGTTAAGTAAATCATGAAGTGAATAGTGGATACGAGTGATTTTCCTGCGGAGGGTTCCGTCAGATGATAGCCATAACTTTCCCCCTTTTTTTCTGAAGGATAACCATGTCACACCAACATCTGATTTTCCCAGCGCGCGTACTGCGTGGCGCGGGAGTCATCAACCAGATCGGCACCCTCAGCCGTGAACTGGGCCAGCGTGTGCTGCTGATTGGCGGCCACCAGGCGCTGGCGGCGGTCAAAGACCGGGTGGCGCAACAGCTGACGGCAGCAGGTTGTCTGCTGGTGGGCAGCGAATGGTTTGGCGGCGAAACCTCATTACGCCAGATTGCCCGCCTGGGCGCGCTGGCGCAGGAATATCAGGCCGACGTGATTATTGCAGCGGGGGGAGGTAAATCGCTGGATACCTGCAAGGCGGTCGGTGCCGAGCAGAATATCCCGGTGATCACCCTGCCCACCATCGCCGCGACCTGTTCGGCGGTGACGCCGTTAACCATTCGCTATGACGATAACGGCAACTTTTTTGATATCTTCCCGCTGCCGCAGGCTCCGGCGGCGGTGATCATCGACAGCCAACTGCTGACCGAGGCACCGCTGCGCTGGCTGGCCGCAGGGCTGGGCGATACGCTGGCAAAATGGTATGAGTTTCGTGCGGTGAGCGAACGCCACCCGGCCGTGGATGCGAATGCGCTCTCCTCGCTGGCACACAGCCGTCTCTGCTATGACGTGATAGCAAAACACGGCCCGGCAGCCTGTGAAGCCGTGCGCCAGCGGCAGCCTGATCACGCTCTCGATCAGGCGCTGGATGCCATCTTCACCTTTGCCGGGCTGACTTCACTGATGAGCAACGGCGCCCATGCGGCGGCTTCCCATGCCATTTACGAAGGGTTCACTTTCGTCGACAAAACCCGCGAATTCGGCCACGGCCTGCTGGTCGGCTACGGCAATCTCTGCCTGCTGGCGCTGGAGCAGCGCGATGATGCAGAGCTGCTGGCAGAAATGCGCCTGGCGCGAGACTGTGGTGTACCGCTTAGTCTGGCAGAGATTGCCGAACTGAATGCGGACGAACTGGCGGTGATTGTGCGTGAATCGGTGCATGCACCGGATATGGAAAATATGCGCGAGACGGTGACAGAAAGTGCGCTGTATCAGGCGATGGCGCGCGTGGACGCGCTGGCCGCCCGCGTTTAGCCCCGTCTCCCCCGGAAAGTGATCCGGGGGAGCGCGCCCGACCGCTTACCCAATCGGATCGATCGCCTTATACATGATCGTGGTGGCATCTATCACGCCAGCGGTCGATCGGGCATAGCCCGGGATCTGCCCGGCCACCTTCCAGCCCAGCGAGAGGTAAAGCGGTTCAGCCGCATCCCCGCTGCGCGTGTCCAGCACCAGCAGACTGCGCCCGAGTTCACGTCCCCGGGCTTCTGCCTGCTGCATCAGTTCACGGGCAATCCCGCAGCGGCGTGCATCCGGATGCACCAACAGTTTGATCACTTCGGCACGATGCACGCCGTTCGCGGGCATAGCCAGCACCAGCATTACCGTCCCGACAATTCGCCCGTCGCGCTTCGCCACCAGCAGCTGTTTATCCCCGCAGGCCAGGCTGAGAACGGCATCCTGCCAGAAATGGTGCAGCCTCTGCGCATCACGATCGATAAAGCCAATACTGGCCCCCTGCGCCACGCAGCCATCCAGCACCTCACACAATGCAGGCAGCGCCTGCTGCGCCTGACCGGCATCCAGCCATTGATAATCAATATTGTTCATGGACGGGCCACCACCAGTGCATAGCGTGCACCGCCCGCTTCAGGTGCATGAAAGCGGGTGCGGCCAAACAGATGAAAACGCAGGCAGTCCCCCTGCTCCAGCCGCCAGAAACGCTCATCCATTTGAAATTCCAGTACGCCATCCAGGATCCAGATATGTTGCTCAAGCCCGGCAATCGGCGGAATGTCGTAGTCAATACGTGCCCCTCCCGCCAGCCGGGCTTCCACCAGCTCCGCATGAAACGCCTGCGCAGGCGGGGAGAGCGATCGGCGCTGGTAGCCATTTTCTACATCGTGCCAGACGCTTTGCTGCTCAGGCCGTAAAAGTTGTACAGCTTCCTGTTCCACTTCGCTTAACAAACGTGACATCGTTAATCCGTAGGCATTACACAGTCGGTTAAGCAAAGAGGCTGTCGGGCTGGTCTCAGCCCGCTCGATACGGGATAGCGAAGCGCGGCTAATCCCGGTAAGCTCGGCAAGTGTCTCCAGCGACCAGCCCTTTTCCACACGCAGGTCGGCCAGACGTTGTGCCAGGCGCTGTTCCGTTGGGGTTTGTTGCATCTTTGTTTCTCATATTTGGGAATTAATCTCTAATATGAGATATAGCTGTTTATTTTCATCATTTCAACTTGTACAACAAATAATACTTTGTACAACCTGATAATATTGGTTAGGCTGATAAAAAGTCTGACAGCAAGTCAAGAGGTAATACATGGCACTGTACAGCATCGGTGACGTCGCAGAACGCTGCGGCATTAATCCGGTCACGCTGCGCGCCTGGCAACGTCGTTATGGTCTGCTGAAACCACAGCGCACCGAAGGGGGTCATCGTCTGTTTGATGAAGACGATATTGCGCGCATTGAAGAGATTAAACGCTGGATTGAGAGCGGCGTGCCGGTCGGTAAGGTCAAAGCGCTGCTCGAAGGCGAAAACGTTAATATTGATGATGGGTGGCTTGCCCTTCAGGAAGAGATGCTGGCGGTTATTCGCCTCGTGCGTCCGTCAAAGCTACGCGTAAAAATCGCCTCAATGGGTAAAGAAAACCCGGCAGAAATGCTTATCGACCATGTTTTCATCCCCATCCGCCAGCGCCTTGGTTTAGATCAAAATACCGCCCGGGCCATGTGTAGTTTATTAGATGGTGCTTTAATTGATTACATAAGCTTCTGTTTAACGGGTTCACGCAAGAAAGCAGGCAAAGATGCACTGTTGATTGGCTGGGGCCTGACGGACCGACCCCGCCTGTGGCTGGAAGCCTGGCGACTCTCGCAGCAGGGCTGGCGCATTGACATCCTGGCCGAGCCGCTGGAGTCTCCCCGCCCCGAGCTTTTCCCCGGTCAGCATATTTTTGTTTATACCGGAAAAGCGTTAACCAAACGCCAGCAGGAACAGATGAGCCACTGGCAGGCGCAGGGGTTCTCGATTACCGCATACGGTCACTAAGGAATCAGGTATGACTCAGCAGGCCGCACTACAGCAGTTAGTGACATTTTACCAGACGCTGGACAGCGACACGCTGACAATGCTGGCGCAGATTTACCATCCGGAGATCTGCCTGAGCGATCCGGTAGGTGAACACCAGGGCATTGCGGTGGTGGAGCAGTACTTTGCCAGCCTGCTGAAAAACATGCGTTACTGCCGCTTTGTGGTGACGCAGGTGCGCGAGTTTGATACCGACGCGCTGCTGCTGTGGCGCATGGAGTATGCCCACCCTGCCCTGCAACGGGGAGCTGACCAGACGCTGGAGGGCAGCAGCTACCTGCAATTTCGCGACAATAAAGTGGTCTTTCAGCGCGATTACTACGATATGGGCGCCATGCTCTACGAAAAGCTACCGTTGCTGGGCACGATCATCGGCCTGGTCAAAAAGAGGTTGCAACCATGAAACGTGTCCTGATCACTGGCGCCAGCTCCGGCATCGGCCTGCAATTAGCGCAGGATTATGCAACGGAAGGCTGGCATGTCACCGCCTGCGGGCGTAATCCGGAGCGACTGGACGCACTGCGCCAGCAGTTCCCACTGATTGACATCTGCCTGTTTGATATCACTGACCTGGCTGAAACGCGCGCCGCTCTGGACGGCAAGCGGGCAGATCTGGCGATCCTCTGTGCAGGCACCTGTGAATATCTTGACCATGGCATTGTCGATGCCGAAAAAGTCCACCGCGTGATGCTGACGAACTTCAGTGGTCCGGTGAACTGCCTGGACAGCCTGCTCCCACAGATGCAGCCTGGCAGCCGCGTGGCGCTGGTCGGCTCTACCGCCAGCATGGTTCCCCTGCCGCGCGCCGAAGCGTACGGTGCCTCGAAAGCCGCGCTGGCCTATTTCGCCCGCAGCCTGGCGCAGGATGTCAAGCGTCAGCAGATTGGCATCACGCTGGTGCTGCCCGGCTTTGTCGACACGCCGCTGACACAGCGCAACGATTTTGCCATGCCGATGATTGTCGACGTGGTTCAGGCTTCGCGCTTTATCCGGCGCGGGCTGGCAAAAGGAAAGGCCGAAATCGCTTTCCCGGCGCTGTTTGCTTTTATTCTGCGGGTGACCTCACGGTTGCCCCAGGCCCTTCAGCGTCTGTTAACGCAAAAAATAGCGAGGTAATGCGTGCGCATTGCGATTATTGGCAGTGGAATTGCTGGCCTGAGCTGTGCGTGGAAATTAGCCCCACGCACCGAGGTTCATCTTTATGAAACCGGCAGTACACTCGGTGGCCATACCGCCACGGTGGACGTTGAGCTGGACGGTCAGCACTGGGCGATTGATACCGGATTCATTGTTTTTAACGATCGCACTTATCCGCGTTTTCAGGGATTCCTGGCCGAACTGGGGCTGGAAGGCAGGCCCACGGAAATGAGTTTTTCGGTGCGCAATTCCCGCACCGGGCTGGAGTATAACGGCCACACGCTCAGCAGCCTTTTCGCCCAGCGTAGCAACCTGTTAAAGCCCTCGTTTTATCGCTTCCTCGCAGAGATCGTGCGGTTTAATCGCTGTGGAAAGCAGTGGCTGGCGCAGCAGCAGGACCAGGGTTCACTGGATGAGTTTCTGACCGCGCAGGGCTTTAGTGAATTTTTTGCCCGGCACTATATTTTGCCGATGGGTGCCGCCATTTGGTCAGTCTCACTGAGTGAGATGCGCCGTATGCCGCTGACCCAGTTTCTGAACTTCTTCCATCATCACGGCCTGCTGGATTTAACCCAGCGACCGCAATGGTACGTAGTGCCCGGCGGTTCGCGGGAATATATCCGCCGCATGATGCAGCTGATCGGGCAGCAGATGCAGGTCTATCTCGATACCCCGGTCACCCGGATAACGCGTGATGCCGATGGCGTCACGCTGGAAAGCCCGCGAGGCGTCGAGCGCTATGACCAGGTTATTTTCGCCTGTCACAGCGATCAGGCATTGCAGCTGCTGGGCGATGCGTCGCCGCAGGAAAGTGAGATGCTGGCCGGTGTGCCCTATCGCGCCAATGAAGTGGTGCTGCATACCGATACCCGTTTGCTTCCACAGAACCGCGCAGCCTGGGCGAGCTGGAACTACCGTCTGGATGATGAAGCAAACGACAGCGAACAGCAGGGTGCCAGCGTGACATACAATATGAATATCCTGCAAGGCATTCAGTCACCGCATACGTTCTGCGTCAGCCTCAACCCGACACAACCGATCGATCCGGCCCGCGTGTTACGCCGCTTTGAATACCATCATCCGCAGTTCGGACCACATGCTCTGCACACACAAGAGCAGCGGCTGCTGCTGAACGGGAACAACCGTACTTGGTTCTGCGGCGCATGGAGCTACAACGGTTTTCATGAAGATGGCATTCGCAGCGCGTTAGATGTAACGACGGCCATGGACCAGGCAGGTTTACTGTGAACAGCGTGCTGTACAGCGGCCATGTGCGCCATCGTCGCTTCACCCCGGTGGATCATCAGTTCAGCTACCGCATTTTTATGCCGCTAATTGATCTTGATGAGCTGCCGTTGCTAAAAAATGTCGGCATCGGCCACCACAATCTGCGCGCTGCCAGCTTCAGTGAGGACGATTATCTTGGTGGCGGCAGCGGCATCAAAGAGCGTGCTCAGGCGCGCATTGCCGCCCTGACTGGGGAGCATCTTACCGGACGCGTGATGCTGCTGACGCAGCTGCGTTACTTTGGCTGCTCATTCAATCCGGTCAACCTTTACTACCTGTACGATGCTGCCGACAGCCTGCGCTGGATGCTGGCCGAAGTGCGTAATACGCCGTGGAATGAGCGTCATACGTATGCGGTGAAACCTGACGGCAGCGAAACCACGCAGAAAGCGTTTCATGTCTCGCCGTTTAACCCCATGGAGATGGTTTACCACTGGCGGCTGTCCCCGCCGGGTAAATCACTGCAGGTGCATATTGAGAATCACCGTGAGGGGCGCGAGTTTGATGCCACCCTGCATTTACGCCGTCAGCCGCTGACCCGGCAGACACTGCGCCATTTTCTCTGGCGTTTTCCAATGATGACCGTTCGTACCGCGCTGGCGATTTACTGGCAGGCGTGGAAACTTTGGCGCAAAGGTGCGCCGGTGTATGACCACAGCAAGTCGGAGAAATAACCCATGACTGGCACTGATTTCAGCCTGGCACGCCGTGCAAAAACGGGTAAACGCTTCTCCGCATCACGCCGGGTGATTTTATCCCTGTTGCAGGGCATCAAAGGGGCGGGATTAACCCTGCATGACCCGCATCTCGGCACCTGCTTCTTCGGCGATGCGCAGGCTGCGCTTCAGGCCGAAGTGATGGTGCATCACTCACGGGCGTATCGCCGTATCCTGCTGGGCGGCAGCATAGCCGCTGCAGAAACCTATATGGATGGCGAATGGGAAACCCCGGACTTAACCGCCGTGATCCTGACGCTGGCACAAAATACCCGTGTCGCTGATAAACTGGAGGCCCGCCTCAGCTGGCTGACCGCACCGTTTAATCAGCTGCGTCATGCGTTGCGCCGCAACAATGTGCGCCAGGCAAAGCGCAATATCGCCGCCCATTACGACCTCGGCAACGACTTCTACACCACGTTTCTTGATGAGGCGATGCTCTATTCCAGCGCCTGGTTCCAGCAGCCGGAGATGACGCTGGAGCAGGCGCAGCAGGCCAAAATGAAACGCCTGTGCGTGAAGCTGGGGCTGACGCCGAATGATCATCTGCTGGAGATTGGCAGCGGCTGGGGCGCCATGGCTGAATTTGCCGCTCGCGAGTACGGCTGCCGGGTGACCACCACCACCATCTCGCGCGAACAGTATGTCTATTGCTGTCAGCGCATCGCCGCCGCCGGGCTGAGCGACCAGGTAACCGTGCTGTGTGAAGATTACCGTGATCTTAGCGGCCAGTACGACAAAATTGTCTCGATAGAGATGATAGAAGCGGTGGGTAAAGCCTATATTCCGCTGTTTATTCAGCGCTGCCAGCAGTTGCTGAAGCCGGGCGGCCGTCTGGCATTGCAGGCGATCACCATCAGTGAAGAACGTTTTGACAGCTATGCGCGCGGCGTCGATTTTATCCAGCGTTATATCTTCCCCGGCGGCTTTTTACCCTCCGTCAGCCTGTTGCAGAACACGCTGCAAGAAATCAGCGATTTCAGCGAAATTGACCAGCTGGAAATCGGCCCGGACTACGCGCAGACCTTGCAACTGTGGCGGCGGCGGTTTGACAACGCCTGGCCACAGCTGTCAAAAGGACGCTTTGATGAGCGCTTCCGCCGTATGTGGCTGTTTTATCTCTGCTATTGCGAGGCGGGTTTCCGCGCGCAGACCATTGGCACCGTCCAGCTCACACTGCAACGCGCATGAGCCGCCTGCGCTTCTGGTTGCTCACCCTCGGTTTTGATCTCTACTGGGGGCTGGCCGTGGCGCTGCGCGAGCGCATCGGGCTGCTGCTGTGCGCCGGGGCGCTGCTGGCCTGGCTGCTGAGCCCGCGCGTGATGAAGCTGCGCCTGCTGCTGGTCGCGCTGGCAGGTATCGCGCTCGACAGTCTGTGGCTGGGCTTCGATCTGTTCAGTTTTAGCGGCAGCCACGCGTTTCCCGTCTGGATGCTTGCACTGTGGCTGACGTTCGCCTGCTGGTGGGGGCTGATCCTCCATCGCTTTGCACCTGACTGGCGCTGGCTGATCGTGGCTGGCGCATTGGGCGGACCCTTTTCCTATTTCATTGGTGAGCGGCTCGGTGGCCTGCAATGGCATCAGTCACCCGCCATGGCGCTGGGTGCACTGGCGATTGGCTGGGCGATCTGGCTACCGTTAGCCAGCAGACTCCTGCGGAGAAATTCATGAAAAAATGGCTGTTATTGCTGTTGTTATTTTCATCGCTGAGCCAGGCCGCTGACTGGCTACGCTGGAAGAACGTGGGCAAAGCGACGCTGACCTGGGGGCCATTTACACTGTACGATTCCCAGCTCCTGACGCCCGGCGGACGCTGGCAACCCGAGCAGTGGCCGCTGGCACTGGTGATCACCTACCGCCGCGACATCAGCCGCCAGGAACTGCTGGATGCCACGCTGGAACAGTGGCAGGCACAGAATACCGGCAGCAGCGATCAGCGTCAGCAGTGGCTACAACAGCTGGCCACCGTCTGGCCGGACGTCAGCGATGGCACCCGCCTGGCATTTCAGGCGGATGCCCGCGGCGGACAGTTTTACTGGCAGGCCGCCGGAACGCAGGCGGCTATTAGCCCGATCGGCCCGCGCTTTGATGCTGCCTTTCGCGACGCTTTCCTCAATATCTGGCTATCGCCATCGTCGACTTACCCCGATATCCGTCGGGAACTGACCGGAGGTTAATCATGTGGAAATCCCTGTTACTGACGTTCAGCCTGCTGCTGGCAGGCTGTGGTGCCACGCTGGAAGACTACCAGCAGGCGCAACCGAAGATTGATATTTTCAGCTGGTTCAACGGTGAGTCCCGCGCCTGGGGCATGGTGCAGGATTACAGCGGGAAGCAGATCCGCCGTTTTGAAGTGGTTATCCGCGGCCAGGTGGTGGGCGAAACCCTGACGTTAAACGAGCAGTTCGTTTATGACGACGGCGAGAAGCAGACGCGGGTCTGGCATATCCGCCGCCTGGCCGACGGCAGCTACACCGGAACGGCCGGGGATATTATCGGCACGGCAACCGGCCATGCCAGCGGTAACGCGTTTAACTGGCGTTACACCATGACGGTCAAAACCGACGACAGCAGTTATAAACTGAACTTTGACGACTGGATTTATCAGCAGGATGCGCAGCATCTGATGAACGTCACCTCGATGAAAAAATTTGGTATTGAAGTGGCACGCGTCACGCTGTTCTTCTCAAAACAGCCCGATTCGGCACAATAAAACGCCGGCTTTGGCTTAATTCCCACGGGCGAAAGCGCTATACTTCGCCCCTGGTTAAGAAAATGGATGAAGTGATGAACTTACAAAAGATTGGTGTGATATTTATCTTCCTGCTGATGGCGCTCGGCGGGATTGGCGGCGTGATGCTGGCCGGATATACCTTCATCGTGCGTTCCTGATCGTGCGGCCCGGCGGCAGCCTGTTGCCGCCCCGCTCGCACCGTTGGTTGTAACTTATAACCAGACGGAATTTAACACGACAGGTCAGACAGTTATGCTCTGAGTTTACTCATCACAATAAAACTCAACATCATGACTGAAATCACTTCTTCGGCGCACGTCGCGCTGGCAGGGAACACGCCGACAGGCGAAGTCGTCACCCTCCGTCAGGCATCGGATGTCTCTCAGCTGGTCAACACCAGCAGTCACTCTGGCAACAATGCACGTATTGTTATCGGTATCGCCCTCGGCGGTGTCTTTCTTGACGCCTATGATTTGGGTGCACTGGCATTTGGCATGAAAGATGTCACCCGCGAATTTGGCCTCTCCCCGGCTGGGGCAGGTATGATCGCCTCATCGATTACGCTGGGTGCCATCGTCGGCGCGCTGATTGGTGGCTACCTTACCGATAAAATTGGCCGCTACCGCGTCTTTATGGCGGATATGTTCTTCTTTGTTTTTGCAGCCCTCGCCTGTGCCTTTGCCCCCAATGAGTACGTTCTGGCCGGTGCGCGTTTCGTGATGGGCATGGGCATCGGTATTGATTTACCGGTAGCGATGGCTTTTCTTGCCGAGTTTTCCAAACTGCGGGGGCGCGGCAATAAAGCCGCCAGTATTGCCATGTGGTGCCCCACCTGGTACGCAGCGATCTCTATCTCTTATCTGCTGGTGTTGTTCTTCTGGTCAGTGCTGCCGGAAAGCCACAGCGACCTGATGTGGCGCATTATTCTTGGCTTCGGGGCCGTACCGGCACTGATTATTATCGCCATTCGCAGTCGCTATATGAGCGAGTCTCCGGTCTGGGCCGCCAATCAGGGTGACCTGAAAGGGGCAGCGGCCATCCTGCGCAGCTCCTGGGGCATTAATGCACATGTCGCCGCAGATGCGGATCTCGCGCCAGTCAAAGCGGTACGCCGTGCCAGCTGGAGCAACTACGGCTCGCTGTTCAAAGGGGTTTACCTGAAGCGTACCGTGCTGGCGACTATTACCTCGATTGTCTCCCCCTTCGCCTATAACGCGGTGGCGTTTGGCCTGCCGGTGATTATCTCCAGCTTCCTGGCACAATCGATGCTGAACACCATTCTGCTGTCGCTGGCGCTGAATCTGTTGTTTGCCTTTGTCGGGGGTACGCTGGCCGTACGGCTGGTGCCACGTTTTGGTGCCTGGAAAATGATGACACTCGGTTATACGTTCCAGATCGCGGCGCTGGTCGGTCTGGCACTGGTTGGACGCCCGGAAGACGGGCAACAGGCGGCGATCTCGATTGGCATGCTGGCCCTGTTCCTGCTGGGCCAGGGCTTCGGACCGGGCGCACATACCATGACTTACGCCTCACTCAGCTACCCGACGTCGCTGCGCGGCGTGGGCGTGGGCTTCAATCAGACAATGGTGCGCGCCAGTTCGACGGCTTCGCTGTTCCTGTTCCCGGTGCTGGCCGCCCTGCTGGGCACTAATGTGTTCTGGGTGATTGGGATGGCACCGATTATCGGCCTGATCGCCCTGCTGGCTATCCGCTGGGAACCCTCAGGTTATGATGTGGATTCCGAGGATTTTGCTTTCAGTCATCAGTAGAGGAGAAAGCGTGTGGCGAAATGATTCGTCACACGCTCCCGCATTGCACGCAAATTTCGATGAAATTTTAGACATACCGACAAATATTCGATATATTCAAAATATGCAATATATCCAGTCGGGGGTGTTCTATGTCAGCAAAATCTACACCAGCCATATCAGAAACCATCAGCCTGTTTAATGGTCAGCAGCTACGCAATATGGCTGCTGAAGAGAGTGCTGAATATCTGGTCATCAATGTTAATCAGCTAAAAGATGCCGCCCCTTCGCCTGCAGGCAATGGTGTCGCATTGCGCAAAAAACTGGAGAAGATGGTCAGCAATCCCCTTCTTGATCCCTCCCTGGCGCTGGCTTTTTTTGAAATTGCCCAGACACTGCTTAAACCTGCGCGCAAAAAAAAACCCGCTCACGCCGGCGGAAATAAATCAGAAAGTATTTTTGATGGCTATGAGCAGTACCATGCACGTAATCAACAGCGTCAGCACGATATCCGTGAATTCGTACTGAGCGAAGACCGATGGATCAGATCCGGCGAACTGTCTGACAAAGCCCATTTTACCAATGCTAACCGCAGTGCCGGGCCCAATGCCTGGAAACGTCGGGGTAAAACCTTTGCCATCAACGTTGAAGGCCAGGACCGCTACCCGGATTACGCGTTTGATGAAGCCTGGCAACCTCTGCCCGTGATCAAACAGGTGCTGGACATCTTCGATGGCACACGCACGCCCTGGTCGCTGGCCGCCTGGTTTGCTACTGGAAACAGTTGGCTGGGGGGACGCAGGCCAAAAGACCTGCTCACCAGCGATCCTCAGGCAGTCACCGATGCTGCGCTTCAGGCAAAATCCGGAGCACAGCATGGCTAAGGAGAGCAGTAACGGAAAAGGACTTTCGCCGTTTTTATGTCCTGTAGGTTCGGTTGCGATTAACCCTGTGTTACTACCTGCAGGTCATTTATTGTTTCGCGTTCATCGTCAGCAGTTTGCTGGCGACAGTTTTAACAATACATTGCAGGGTAACGCGCGCTTCAGCCCGATTTTCGACCAGCAGGGCAGACTCATTCCGACACTCTATGCCGGAGACGTCACCAGGGTGGCGCTGTGCGAAGTGATATTTCATGATATCGATATTTCGCAGTCGGCTATCGTCTATCAGGTTAAAGCGTTGGCTGCATTTCGTCATAGCCAACTGGTCACCACAGTCCCCATGCAGTTAGCCAGCCTCGACCTGGCTTCATTGGTAAAAATGCGCGCCAACAAAAAGCTCATTCACTCCGATGCCAGTGAATACAACATTACACGCCAGTGGGCTGAAGCAGTCCATCATCAATATCCGCACATTCAGGGTCTGACCTGGCCTTCACGTCAACACGAAGGCCAGGCATGGTTGTTTTTTGGCGACCGTATTAACGGAGAATTACAGATGCACCACCAGGGAACTCAGCTTCTCACTACCCCGCCGGTGGTTGGCGAGTTACTGGCGCTGGCTGACCGAATGGGGATCTATCTGGAAGAGTGATCTGACTGCTGCGCGGTAAAACGCGCAAATTCAGAAGGGATGCGGGAAAACGTCAGCAAAAACCACGGAGTGAAGCGTTCCGGGTGAGCGTGCATTTCTCGCTGGATATCGGCCAGGGAACAATAACGCCAGTCGTCGGCCTCTTCCGGATTAATATCAGGCTGCACATCGCTGATGGCAAAATAGACGTGGCCATATTCATGTTCGGTCAGGCCATTACTGAGCGGCAGATAATAACTGAGTTCAAACACCGGTTGCAGCGTCAGGCGCAGCCCCATCTCCTCGCGCAAGCGGCGTTCAGCGGCATCCTGAGTCGACTCCTGCGGATAAGGGTGCCCACAGGTGGTGTTGCTCCACAGCCCGCCACAGTGGTATTTACCACTGGCACGACGCTGTAACAGCAGCTGATGGTCGGTGTTGAACACGTAAACGGTGACCGCACGATGCAGCAGACCTTTTTCATGAACTTCCATTTTTTCCATCTTACCGGTAGGACGATCCTGGCTGTCGACCAGAATAACTTCAATTGCAGACATGCCGACTCCTCAGAAATGATACTGACTATTCTGGCATAAGAGGCATCTCATGGTCTGCATAAAATCGTGCTTTATGCGAGGCGGGCGGAAACAGAAAGTTTCCCGGCGTTGGCAGGCCGGGAACGCAAAAAATTATTCTTCTACATTCACCACCTGCTGACGGGCGCGGAAAATATGCCCGCCGCCGTACTGCAACAGACGCGCCACCAGATCCAGGCCACCGTTCTCTTCGGCCTGCGCGAATTCGCGCTCAAGCTGCGTGATCGGGGCCGCCCAGAGCAGATTGACCTTTTCGCCGTCACGTTTTGGTAGCGGGAACTGGCCGCTTTCACGCCCCAGGGCAGATGAGAGAATAAACCCTTCAAACCCCATCGGGGCCACTGAGGATTCGAGCGTATGCCCTTCCCCCAGCCAGCTGAGGCGAGACCATGGCATATGCGCAAATCCGGCTAACGCACTGGCCATTTGCACGGCATTTTCTTCCGTCATCACCTCGGCATCGATGGCCAGCGCCAGCTCCGTCCGACGATATTCCGGGGCGAGGTCATCAAACAGGAAATCCACCCACGGCATCGGGCGGATGCACATGCCAAGCGTCAGAAAGTACCAGCAGCCCTCATGGTAATGCTGGGAGATCGCCATCGGCGGCCAGTTGCCCTGATCAATAGAGTAATATTTCAGTGATTCACCGTACTGCGCTTCATAACATTGCAGCATCTCCTGCTGGAAGGGCTCCCACTGCTGGCCATCCTGCCACTCGCGAAAAAACTGCCGGTGCTGTTGTGCGGCGGCGTAGTTTTTGTTGGTCGACGCAGAACCCAGCGGCGCGGTCAGACGGTTCGGTTTAATGCAGCCCGCCGAAAAGCTCACCTGCTGATCCTGGTACAGGCTCCAGCCCGGGATCACGGCCAGAAGCTGCCCCTGGTACCACAGAGCAGCACCGTCATCTGACGGCTCCCAAATGATCTGTAGCCCGGCCGGGTCAAGCATCGGCTCGGCGGCCAGCGTACGGCAATACTCGGCACTGAGCAGCGGCGGTGTGCCCTGCTCCATCGCGGCAACATCATCCTGCAAGGGGGCAGGCAACAGGTTACGCAACCAGCAGCCGCGCACGGCAAACTGTTGACGAAATGCGTCTGTCGGCCAGATATAAAAATACGCGGTGCGCTCATCCTGTTCGACAATTGCGATGAGCGTCTGTTGCTGATTGGTGACTTCAGCAATCTGATAGGGCTGTGTCATAACGCCTCGACGGTGTGTGGCGGGTTCCATTCCCTTGAGAATAGGCCTGGGCAATAAGAAGAGAATGGCGCGTTACATCACGTTGGGGCAAGGGTAAAAGTCTCAAAATGCCTTTTGTTACTCCCCCATATGGGTGCTTTCACGCAATCGATAGAGATCGCGGGCCTTCTCTTTAATCACATTCAGCTTCGCTTCTGACGCCACCAGCCCCCAGATTGTTCCCTGCTGCTGCTGATAAAAGCGGTTCATTGCCTGCAAATAACTGTCACGGTAGCTGATCCACGCCCGCTGGGCATTTTTCAGCGCGGCCTGCGCCTCAGGTGACTGCCCTGCCAGCAATAGCCGGTACTGTTTATTCAGCTCACTATCCCAGGCTTTATTCGCCACCTCATAACACTGAAGATTCTCCAGCGTGCTGACCGCCTGCTGCTGGCAGTTTGCCAGGCGGGTATCCAGATCCTGACGTAATGTTTCTGCTGCACTGGCCGTGCCGCTGAGCAGCAGCACGCTGATGAGAATATTTTTCATGATGAGATCCTTGAACCGTGAAAGAGAATTAACGTCCGACCCGCGTCATGGCCCGTTGATACGCCCCGCGCGAGATCGCCCAGCGCAGCAGCCTGGCAATCACCTCAATACGCAGGCGAATAATGCGCCGCCGTAGCGGAGAAAAATGCAGTCCGAACGCCTGTTGTACCCACTCCGGCAGCAGTTCAATGCCCGCCAGCAGCATGGCATTCATCGCCGGACGCGCCTGCCATGATGGCGCGGGCGCATTCAGCAGCAGGGATAACACTTCCTGTGTGCGTTCATCACAGCGCAACTGCGGCCGCATCGCCTCAAGATACGCAGCAACGCAGGCAACACTTTTCGGTACATCCTGCGCGCCCAGCGCTTCGGCCACTAACGCTGCCTCTGCATAATAACGATCCTGTTCAGCCAGACTGAGCTGCGGGTTTTTATAGCGCAAATGCGCCGCCAGGAAACTGCGGGTTTCCGCGACATGAACCCAGGTGAGCAGCGCCGGATCGCTGGCGGCATAAGGTTGCCCGTGCGCATCCACACCGCTGACGCGCAGATGAATGCGCTTCACCCGGTCAATCAGGGTGTGTGCATCGATGGTGTTACCAAAAGTGGTGACGGCGATGAACTGACTGGTGCGGCGTAACCGCCCCATCATGTCGTCGCGGAAAGTGGAGTGATCCCACACGCCAGCCAGCGCCAGCGGATGTTGCATCTGTAACAACAGCGCGGCGATCCCGCCACACAGCATGGAAGAAAAATCACCGTGCACCCGCCATATCACACTGTCCGGGCCGTACAGACCGGGGTCACCAGGTGGTTTTGACAGGTCAAACTCATTTAATGACAGGCCATTTAAGCGGAACACCTGCTGCTGAATTTTATCGCGAAAATTGACCATTACAGCGTCCAGTGAAACCGGGCGAGGCATGCCTCACCCCAATGGAAAATGAGGTGGGCATGCCCTGCCCGACCCGCTTTACAGGTAATCAAACTCCGCATCGACGGTGCGCGCGGAATCCAGCCCGATCATCACGCTGAATTTACCCGGCTCGGCCACCTGCTGCATTCTGGCATTCCAGAATTGCAACGCGCTGACGTCAATCGGGAAGGTGACGGTTTGTGATTCACCGGCCTTGAGCATGATGCGCTTAAAGCCTTTCAGCTCTTTCACAGGGCGGCTAATGCTGGCCACCTGATCGCGCAGATAAAGCTGGACCACGGTTGCACCATCGCGCTTACCGCTGTTGGTCACCGTGACGCTGGCGTTGACCGTGCCGTTACGTGGCATGGTCGTCGCAGACATCTTCACAGGCGACAGCGTGAACGAGGTATAGCTCAAACCGTAGCCAAACGGGAACAGCGGGCCATTCGCTTCATCAAAATAGTGTGAGGTGTATTTGTTCGGTTTTTCGAAGTTATACGGACGGCCACTGTTGAGATGGTTGTAATAGATCGGGATCTGGCCCACGGAGCGCGGGAAGGACATCGGCAATTTGCCAGACGGGTTGTAGTCGCCAAACAGCACATCAGCGATGGCGTTACCGCCTTCGGTGCCACTGTACCAGCTTTCCAGCATCGCATCGGCCTGCTGCGTTTCATGCACCAGCGTGAGCGCACGGGCATTCATCAGCACCAGCACCAGCGGTTTTCCGGTCGCTTTTAGCGCATCAATCAGTTTCAGCTGACTTTGTGGCAGCGTCAGGTCACTCCGGCTGGAGGCTTCATGCGCCATACCACGCGCCTCACCTATCGCCAGCACCACCACATCCGCTTTTTTAGCGGTGGCAACGGCTTCATCCAGCATCTGCTGCGGTGAACGCGTATCGACGGTCATCGCTTTTTCATACAGGTTGATAAAGTCCTGAATGCCTTTATCGTCGGTGACGTTCGCGCCTTTGGCGTACAGCAGCGTGGCTTTACCGGCCGTGGCGTTTTTCATCCCCTGCAACAGCGTGACGGACTGCGCTGCCACACCGGCGGCAGACCAGCTACCCATGATGTCGATCTGGCTGTCCGCCAGCGGGCCAATTAAAGCCACTGTGCCGGATTTTTTCAGCGGCAGCGTCTCCAGACGGTTTTTCAACAGCACCATGCTTTTGCGCGCCACATCGCGGGCTTCGGTGCGATGCAGACGGCTTTCCGCATTGGTGTCTTCCGGGTCGCTCCCCACCGGACCAAGATGGCTGTACGGGTCGTTAAACAGCCCCATATCGTATTTCACATTCAGCACATGGCGTGCCGCATCGTCGATCTCTTTCTCGCTCACTTCACCGCGTTTTACCAGGCCCGGCAGGTACTTGCTGTAATACTCATCGCTCATACTCATATCAATGCCGGACTTCAGCGCAATACGCACCGCGTCTTCCGGATCACGTGCCACGCCGTGTTTGATCAGCTCTTTAATGGCACCGTGATCGCTGATGGTGATGCCTTTAAACTTCCAGTCATCACGCAGCACCTCTTTCAACAGCCAGCTGTCGGCGCTGGCCGGTACGCCGTTCAGCGAGTTAAGCGCCACCATAACGCCGCCGCTGCCCGCATCTAACGCCGCTTTGTACGGCGGCAGATAGTCCTGGAACAGACGCTGCGAACTCATGTCTACGGTGTTGTAATCACGCCCGCCTTCCACCGCACCATAGGCGGCAAAGTGTTTGACGCTGGTCATGACAGAATAGCGATCCGCCGGGCTTTTGCCCTGCATCGCCTGCACCATCGTGCGGCCCATCACCGACGTCAGATAAGTATCTTCACCAAAGCCCTCTGAGCCACGTCCCCAGCGGGGTTCACGGGTCACATCCACCATGGGCGCCCAGGTCATATTCAGCCCGTCATCAGCGGCTTCATACGCCGCAATGCGGCCAACATTCGCTACGGCCTCGGTGTCCCAGCTCGCGGCCAGCGCCAGCGGGATCGGGAACTGGGTGCGTTGCCCATGGATCACATCATAAGCAAAGAACAGCGGGATCTTCAGGCGGCTGAGTTGCATCACCTGATCCTGCATCTGACGAATGTCATGCCGGGTGACGGTATTAAAGATCGCCCCCACCTGCCCCTGCTGGATCATATCGCGTATGGCGGATTTCGGATTTTCCGGCCCCACGCTGATCAACCGGAGCTGGCCGATCTTTTCATCCAGGGTCATTTTTGTCAGCAGGTCGGTAACGAATGCGTCACGCGCCTGCGGAGTCAGTTGATGTGGGCCGATCAAATCGTCGGCAAAAGCTGGCTGGATCGCCAGAGTAACGGCAAGGCTGACAGAACAAATCCATTTCATCAGATGATTTTCTCTCAAGTGACTGTGGCGTATCTATATTATTTTAGTGCAAGTAACAAGCGGGTGCAGTGTGTCATACCTTGAGAATAGCAGCTAGTTTTCAGGTGATGAATCACAGACGCCACAGGCCGGACTTTATTGCCACGCTGCGAGTGCTACAGTAGGACGGTGATACTGACAAGGATATGACATGCACACTTCCCAACACGCAGAACAAAAACTGATCGCTGAACTGGGCCGCATTGTGGGCCGCAACCATCTGTTAACGGAACCGGAAAAAACGGAACGCTATCGTAAAGGCTTCCGATCGGGCGAAGGCGATGCGCTGGCGGTGGTCTTCCCCGGCAATTTACTGGAGCAGTGGCGTATTTTGCAGGCCTGTGTTGCCGCCGACGTGATTATTCTGATGCAGGCAGCCAACACCGGGCTGACCGAAGGCTCAACGCCGAACGGCAAAGATTATCCGCGTGATATCGTGATTATCAGCACCCTGCGGATGGATAAAATCCAGTTGCTGGATGAGGGGAAGCAGGTGCTGGCGTTTCCCGGCAGCACGCTCTATCAGTTAGAAAAAGCCCTGAAACCGCTGGGACGTGAACCGCACTCGGTGATTGGTTCCTCCTGTATCGGCGCCTCGGTATTGGGCGGTATCTGCAATAACTCGGGTGGATCGCTGGTGAAACGCGGCCCGGCCTATACCGAGATGGCGCTGTATGCGCAGATTGATGCCAGCGGAAAATTGCAGCTGGTGAATCATCTTGGGATCAACCTCGGCGTCACACCGGAGCAGATTTTAGGCAAGCTGGATGACGACAGCTGGCAGCAGAGTGATGTGCTGCACGACCAGCGTCACGCCTCTGATCCGGATTACGCCGAACGGGTGCGCGACGTCGATGCTGACACGCCATCGCGTTTTAATGCCGATGAACGCCGCCTGTTTGAGGCCTCCGGCTGTGCCGGCAAGCTGGCCCTGTTTGCCGTCCGCCTGGACACCTTTGCCAGCGAAAGCGCTCAGCAGGTGTTTTACATCGGCACCAATGACACGGCGGTGCTCGACCAGCTGCGCCGCCATATGCTGGCCAGCTTCGATAATCTGCCCGTGGCCGGGGAATATATGCACCGCGATATTTTTGATATGGCGGAAACCTACGGCAAAGACACCTTTGTGATGATCGATAAGCTCGGCACCGACAAAATGCCGCTGTTCTTCACGCTCAAGGGACGCGCAGATGCCCTGCTCGCCCGGATCAAATGGCTGAAGCCCCACTTCAGCGACCGTCTGTTGCAGAAAATAGCCGCGTTGCTGCCGTCACATCTGCCACCGCGCATGAAGCAGTATCGCGATCGTTTTGAACACCATCTGATGCTGAAGATGTCCGGCGACGGGGTGGCGGAAGCGCGCGCTTATTTAAACGACTTTTTCAGCAGCGCCGAAGGGGAGTTCTTCGCGTGCGAAGGAAAAGAGGGAGCACACGCTTTCCTGCATCGCTTTGCCGCGGCGGGCGCGGCCGTGCGTTATCACGCGGTACACCATGAGGAAGTGGAGGATATCCTGGCGCTGGATATTGCCCTGCGCCGTAACGATCGTGACTGGTTTGAGCAACTCCCGCCGGAGTTCGACGATGCGCTGACCCACCGTCTTTATTACGGCCATTTCCTCTGTCATGTGTTCCATCAGGATTACATCGTGAAAAAAGGGGTGGATGTGCACGCGCTCAAGGAGAAGATGCTGGACATCCTGCACGCGCGTGGCGCGGAGTACCCGGCAGAGCATAACGTCGGGCATCTGTACAAAGCCAAACCGCAGCTGAAGGCGTTCTATCAACAGCTCGACCCGACCAACAGCTTTAATCCGGGGATTGGTAAAACCACGCGGGCGAAGCACTGGGGCGAATGCGGGTGCGATAAATCACAGGGGGACCGGCACGCCTGACCCTGAAACGGGCAACGTGTGCCTGCCCCCTAAACGGGCGAGGCATGCCTCGCCCCTACGTTTTAGGCTCCTGCAATACCATCTGACCGTTTTTACGTTCAATGATCATGGTCTGCGGTGTGGATAACATCACCCCTTCTTTGCGTAAGCGGGTGAGGATATCAAACAGCAGATCACTTTTCGCCCCACCCACCTGACGCGGGCTGGCAACGTTACCGGTTACAGACAGCACAATCCCCGTGGAGGTCAGATCCTTAAAGGTGACTGACGGCTCCGGGGTCTCCAGAATGCGTTCGTTCTCGTTATACACCTCAAGCAGCAGTTGACGAACCTGCTGCGGGTCAATATCCAGCGGGAAGGTCAGCGTAATGGTCGCCACCCCCTGGGCATTGCCCATTGTGGCATTACGTACGTTCTGCGAAATCAGCTGCGAGTTAGGCACAATCACCGTCGATTTATCACTCAGCTGGATTTCCGTGGCACGCACATTGATACGGCGAATATCGCCTTCAATGCCGCTGATACTCACCAGATCACCGACCTTAACAGGACGTTCCGTCAGCAGGATCAGGCCGGAAATAAAGTTCTTCACAATTTCCTGTAAGCCAAAACCAATACCGACTGACAGGGCGCTGACGATCCAGGCCAGCTTGTTCCATTGCAGGCCCATAATCGACAGGGTCATCAGGATCACCAGCACAAAACCGATATTACTGAACAGGGTGATCAGCGACAGGCGCATCCCTTTGTCCATCGTCGTTTTCGGCAGAAAATCATGCTCCAGCCAGCGCTTGACCGAACGCAGAACCCAGATGCCCACCACCATGCAGATCAGCGCATTCACCAGATGCGCCGGGACGATATTCAGGGATTCAAGGCCTTTACCGCCCCAGAACTCAATGGCTTTCTGCACCAGCTCAATCGGTGTCGAACTGCCGAAAGTACCGTTAAGCAACGCCATCGCAGCAGCCAGCACCAGCACAGTTTTGCCTATGGCGCCCAGCACTGCTGCAACCTGCCCCAGATGACGCTCATCGATATTCAGCGAAGCCTGAATGCGTTTACCGGAGGCATTGTTAGTGGAAAACAGACTTTCACACCCATCGGCCACCAGCTGGCTGAGGATATAGAAAGAGCCAAAAACAATCCCCATCCAGATCAGCTCGTAGCTCAGGAAGCGCGCCAGCGTGATATAGCCAATGACCAGCGCAATCATAATCGCCACGCCAATCAGCGTCAGCGCCATCTGGATCAGCCCGACCAGCGTAGATTTCGCCTCCGGCTGATTACCTTCCTGCATCATACGGCGACGTACGCGGTTGGTGCGCATACTGATTGACAGCGCCGTGGCACCAATCAGCAGTGCAGTCAGGCCGTTAGCAAAGATAGTGGTGCCAACGCTGGTGCTGGCGCTGCTGTTGAAGCTTTCAACTGTCTGGAAGATAAACACCAGCGCAGCGGTGAGCGGTGGGAAGGGTTTTAACGCCATCGCCACTTCATTAGAGATATTCGGCAAACGCCATGACGGGCGACGGGTGGAGAGGAAAGCCCGCCCGAGGCCGGCAATCAGACCACAGAGCACACTGAGTCCGACCAGCTTGTCAGCGAAATCCCGGACCTCGTCGACAACGTCATCGTGGCGGGTGAAGGCAAGGTCGAGGAAGTTAAAGGCCAGCACTACTGCGGCAAGGGTGGTGATAGCGGTCGCTGCCGCCAGGAAACTGCGGCGCAGGCGCCCTTCCGGCAAATGGTGAATCCCCACCCAGGCAAGAAACTCTTCCAGATAGCGGCGCCCCAGCGTGGCCACCAGGCCGGCGGCCAACAGCCATGCCAACGTGCCAAAGCGCCAGCCGGGTTCCCAGGAGAGCGCAGCGGCGCCGGTCAGCTCATCGACAAAACCGCTGATCTTTTCGCTGTCATCGCTTTGGGTGTTAAACAGCGGTGCCCAGAAGCGCGGGCCGAAAATACTGCCTGCGTTGAGCGCAAGCTGGGTTTTCAGCGCGTCACGACGCAGGTTGACGATCTGCGCTGACAGGTTAATCGCCCCGCTTTTGATCGCCTCGGCCTGTTTTATCTGGTCATCCATTTTGCCTTTCTGGTTTTCCAGCTTGTTGCGTTTGCTGGTGACCTCAGCCGTTTCTTTCACACCGCTGCTGGCTTCCGGGGCCGGACCCAGCACCGCCAGCTGCGCCTGTAACTGCGCACGCTGTGGGATGATGCTTTGCATCAGCGTATCGGCATCGCCGGACAACTCCAGCGCCAGATCGTTGAGCGCATTGAGTTTACTGTCGTTTGTTTCACCGGAAACCTGCTGTTTGATCTTGTCCAGCACCTTCTGCATTTTCGGCAGTTCAACGGAGGCGTTGATTTTAGGGGGAGCATCATTTTGCTGAGTGTTGTCGTTATCCGCCGCCAGCACAAACTGGGGCGACAGCGCCACCAGCGCCAGCAGACAAACACGAAGAAAAGTTAACAAGCCAGACATGTGCAGGTTCCTGAGACTAAGGGCAGCGCCGGGCGGCGCCTGTCAATTTTCCGGCTAGTTTAAGCTTTTGATCTGGCCGGGACTATAGGATTCGTGATGGAAAAATGAGGTCGCTGTCATAAGAATATTCTATGACCCCACCTTCCTGGTGTTATGGCAAATTATCCAAAAAACGCATGGAGCAAAAATGTCCCTTTCCTCTTCTGAGCCGATCGTCCGTGATGCAACACCAGGCGATATCGACGCGATGACCCGTATTTATAGCTGGCATGTGCTGCACGGTTGCGGTTCCTTTGAGGAAACGCCCCCCGATGCAACAGAGATGGCTGCCCGACATCAAAAAGTCTGTTCGTTCGAACTGCCGTGGCTGGTCGCCGAGATCGACGGGCAGGTCGTGGGTTACTGCTATGCCACACAATATCGTCCACGTCCCGCCTACCGTTTTACCGTTGAAGATTCGGTCTATATTGATGCGGAAATGGGGGGCCGGGGCATCGGCAGCGCCCTGCTGGCCGCGCTGATCGTCCGCTGTCAGCAAGGTCCATACCGCCAGATGCTGGCGATTATCGGCAATGGCGAGCGCAATGCCGGCTCGCTTAATCTGCATAAAAAAATGGGGTTTGAGATTGTCGGTAATTTTCGCGCCGTTGGTTTTAAACATGGCGAATGGCGCGATACATTACTGATGCAGCGAGCGTTATAACCAGGGCGACCGCAAAAAAAGGTCGCCCCGTGAGCGCAGGTTATTCTACCGCGCTGTCATCGACCGCCCGGTTAGTGACCACCTGCGAGGCTTTCTGCTTCTTGTAACTCAGCGCTGCCGGAGGAACCGGAGAGATTTTGCCGGTTTCCATCCACTTACGCAGACGGTTAGCGTCAGCAAAATGGGTGTATTTGCCAAAGGCATCCAGCACCACCAGTGAAACCGGGCGCTTATTGATCACCGTGCGCATCACCAGGCAGTGTCCTGCCTCATCGGTATACCCTGTTTTCGTCAGCTGTATATTCCAGTCCGGGCGATACACCAGATGGTTGGTGTTACGGAACGGCAGGGTGTAATTCGGGTTGCGGAACGTTGCCATATCTTCATGGGTGGTGCTGAGTTCGCCCAATAGCGGATAACGTTTGGTCGCGATCAGCAGTTTGCTCAAATCACGCGCCGTTGAGACGTTCTTAATCGACAGTCCGGTCGGCTCTACGTAATGCGTGTTACTCATGCCCAGTGCACGGGCTTTGGCGTTCATGGCGCGAATAAAGGCATCATATCCGCCCGGATAGTGGTGCGCCAGGCTGGCCGCCGCGCGGTTTTCTGAGGACATCAATGCCAGCAACATCATGTTCTTACGGCTGATTTCGCTGTTAAGACGCACGCGCGAATAGATTCCACGCATTTCTGGCGTACGGCTGATATCAACCTTGAGCATTTCGTCCATCGGCAGATGGGCATCCAGCGTCACCATCACCGTCATCAGCTTGGTGATTGAGGCAATCGGACGGACCAAATCCGGGTGACTGGCGTAGATCACATTCTGGGTGGTCAGGTCGACAATCATCGCACTGCCTGATGCAATTTCAGGCTGGGCCGATGCAGTTTCTACGGCAGGCTGGTGAGTACGGGCAACGGCCTGATTCAGGATGGCCTGACCAGAAAACAGCATAACCACACTTAATAGAGACAAACGGATTTTTGCAGGCATTGTAAACTTAGCGGCTGATAATGAGGGTGTGGAGACCACACACCGCGTCCCGCACTGTTGCGGGGGCTGGCGCAGGCATAATACGCCGGAAGTTAAGGATTATCCTACAGGATATTCGTTTCTGAGCGTTACCAAAACACCGCCGGTTTCCCGGCGGTATCCACGCTCAAAATAGCTGATAGCCGTAACCCCACATCAGCACGGTTATCGCCAGTAACACTTCAAACACCAGGATACCGATGGCCAGTGTGGAGCCGGAGAAACGTAAGCTCTCTTCGCGGTCAATGTTGAGGAGCAGCGGGATACCGACATACAGCAGATAGCCGGTATAAACCAGCGCCAGCGCGCCGACAAGGACACAAAGCCACACCAGAGGATAGAGAGCGACCAGCCCGCTGAGAAACAGCGGCGTTGCCACGTAACCGGCAAAGACACGACAGTTTGAGAGTGAGGGCCGCTGCGGGTAGTCACGCGCCATCCACCAGATCACCCTTCCCATGACGGCCACACCCAGCAGGATCAGCGCATAGAACAGGATGGCCAGTGAGAACGCACTGAATAACGACAGCGGAATAGTCCGTTCAATGCCGATATCCCAACCGATTTGAGTGGTACCAATGAAGGCGCAGATCACCGGGATCAACGCCATCAGCAGCACATGATGAGTGTAATGATGCGAGAGCGTTTCATTCTCTTGCTTAATGTCGCGCATCTCCCGACCCGGGTGCGCAAGAAGTCCCCAGACATGATTCATATCTTCACTCCTCTGTACAACGGACCGCCAGCAGGCACAGTCTCGGGCGGCATCTCTTCAAGTATAAGCGGCCCTGGCCTGTTTGTTTTTCATCCAGCAGATGAACGCGTTAAGCGCTTCATTTTCCGTTAAAAATAAACACGGAGACGGCCCTTTTCGCTGCAACTTTTATCAAAAGGGTTAGACTTAACCCTAAAAGCAACATGAGGAACGGGTTTAACAGATGGATGTGAATACGCTGATTTCCCAGTATGGCTACTGGGCACTGTTTATTGGTTGTCTGGCTGAGGGTGAGACATTTACGCTGTTGGGCGGTGTCGCCGCACATGAAGGCCTGCTGCATTTCGGCTGGGTGGTGCTGGTGGCGATGTGTGGGGGTGTTCTGGGTGATACTGCGCTGTTTTTCATTGGCCGCCGCTACGGTGAGCCGATCCTCCAGCGTTTCAAAAAACATCAGCAGCAAATTGAGCGTGCTAACCGCCTGATCCGCAAACGTCCGGTGCTGTTTGTGATTGGCGTGCGCTTTATGTACGGACTGCGCATTGTCGGGCCGATTATTATCGGGGCCAGTCAGCTCTCGCCACGCAAGTTCCTGCTCTTTAACGCGATTGGCGCCGCACTGTGGGCGCTGATTTTTGTTTCGCTCGGTTATCTCGGCGGCCAGGTGATTGCGCCGTGGCTGCATCAGCTTGACCATCATCTCAAGCACCTTTTCTGGCTGCTGCTGGCGGTGGTGCTGGTGTGGGGCATACGCCTGGCGGTGAAACACCGCCATAAAAAGCATCAGTAGTGGTCGACCTTCAGTGGTCGACCTTCGTTTCCAGTCGGCCAGCGCAGTCGGCTCCATTTTGGTCGGCCGGCAACACTGACCAGACTCTTCGGGCAGCCCCCGGCGCGGGATGACCGGAAAAAGGTCATCCCCGACGAAATGTGAATACCTGACCCGTTGCGGTCCCTATTCCCCCCCCGGCAACTGCCGGAAAAAATCCGCATAGGTGGGCGCGCGCACCTGCTCCAGCACCGCGGCTAATTGCGCCAGGGGGGCATCCGACCAGTCAACACGCACATCAATGTCGGCATAAGCACGACGATCCCAGACCTTTAGCGCCGCAGAACGAATGCCACGCTCATCCCCTCCGGCCTGATGCGCAGCATTGAGCGCCGCCAGCATCCGATCGGCCAGCAGCAGACGGTGCGCCGCTGCAAACGCAGTCTGCATCGCCGTCAGGACCTGTTCACTGACCAGCATATTGCCCGCCACGGCCAGCTGCGGGCCCGCCATGCTGCTGAAGCAGCGCCCGCACAGGTTGCCGCTCCAGTGCGCGGTCGCTCCGGCATTATCGATAATCAGCAACTGCCGCCGCTCACGCGCATCATCTTCCTTCAGCAACAGATGCAGCGTCTGTTCTGCCGTCAGCCCCTCAGCCAGCAATGCCAGCCCGCGACTGCCGTACAGTGGATTGGTCAGCGCCTGCGTGGCAATAGCACCCGTACGAGCGCGGCCATGGATCACCAGCGCACCCACGGCCGGGCCGCCCGTGGCCGTGGCCGCCGCCAGTGCGCCACTCTGTGGATCGCGTGCCACAATAGAAAAGGTCATTGCACCCTCCTTCTGCCAGGCAGATCAAATTTATATGGATAAATTATTGCACTTAACGCTATTTATACGCATAAATAACAAACAGGACAAACTTTGTTCATCCGCACGTCACACCGTGCGCTGACCACTCTGCTTAACGGGGACCACCATGTTCACATCGCTACGCACCGGGTTGCACTGTCTTTCCCTCTGCCTGGGCCTGCTGGCCCTGGCACCCCAGGCCGGGGCAGAATCTCCCCCCGGCGTGCTAATTATCGGCCAGGTGGCAGAGCCACAGTCGCTCGATCCTCAGGTGGCTACAGCTGCTAACGATTCGCGTATTCTGGTCAATATTTACGATGGTCTGGTGCGCAATGCGCCGGGTTCACTCTCGATTGAACCGGCACTCGCCAGCCGTTGGGAAATCAGCCCGGACGGCTTGCGCTATACCTTCCATCTGCGTGAAGGCGTCACGTTCCACGACGGTACGCCGTTCAATGCCGATGCGGTGAAATTTACCTTTGAACGCATGCTTAACAAGCAACATCCGTACTATCACACCGGCCCCTTCCCGCTGAGTTTCTTCTTCTCTTCCATCGATACCATCACCACCCCGGATGTACAGACGGTGGTGTTTACGCTGAAACAACCCTTCGCCCCCCTGCTCTCCAATCTGGCGACCCCTGCCGGGCTGATTGTGTCTCCGGCAGCGGTGAAGAAATATGACAAAGACGTTGGTCGCCATCCGGTCGGCACCGGGGCCTTTCGTTTTGGCGAGTGGCAGGCCAACCAGCGCGTGGTGCTGACCGCCAATAAAGACTACTGGGACGGCGCACCGAAGCTGGAAGCCGCCGTGTTCCGTCCGATTACCGATGGCAACACCCGTACCGCGGAGATGCTCTCCGGCGGCATTGATGCGATGGTGGAAGTGCCACCTGACACGGTAAAAACCTTCGCCGATAACCCGCAGTTCAAGATGCACCAGGCGGTCGGCCCGCACGTCTGGTTCCTGCTGCTGAACACCAAAGAGAAACCGTTTAACGATAAGCGCGTCCGCCAGGCGGTGAACTACGCCGTGAATAAGCAGGCACTGGTCGATAAAGTCTTGCAGGGATCGGCACAGGTTGCCGATGGCCCGATCCCTTCAGCATTTACCTGGGCGGCGAATAAAGAGGTCAGCCCGTATCCTTACGATCCAGAAAAGGCCCGTGCGCTGCTGAAAGAAGCCGGGGCAGAAGGAGCTACGCTGAATTTCTACGTCACAGAAGGGGGATCAGGGATGCTTGATCCGATCCCAATGGCCACCGCGATTCAGGCCGATCTGAAAGCCGTGGGCCTCAACGTCACTATTCAGACCTGGGAGTGGAACACCTATCTGGCCAAAGTGAATGCCGGGCTGACCCCGCAAACCCAGATGGCAGAGATGGCATGGATGACCAATGACCCGGATACCCTGCCGTTCCTCACCCTGCGGCGCGATGCGTGGCCGGATAAAGGCGGCTTTAATTCCGGTTATTACAGCAATCCCGAGGTCGATAAGCTGCTGGATGAAGCCCGTAGCAGCAGCGACCAGCAGACGCGCGGTGCACTGTATCGCCAGGTCCAGGCCCTCGTTCACGATGATGCGCCCTGGCTGTTCGTCGCCAACTGGAAGCAAAACGCTGTGACCACGCGCCAGGTGCAGAATTTTGCCCTGCAACCTAACTTCAACCTGATCCTGCATCAGGTCAGCAAACCCTGACGGAGGCCGCCTGCCATGTGGAACTATTTACTGCGGCGATTGATTGGCATCATCCCGGTGATTATCGGCCTGTCGCTGATTGTCTTTCTGCTAATGGCGATGATCCCCGGCAACCCGGCACAGGCATTGCTCGGCGCATTTGCCACACCGGAAAATGTGGCGCGCGTCAGCGCCGAACTGGGGCTGAATAAACCGCTGTGGCAGCAGTATTTCATCTGGGTCAACAACCTGCTGCACGGCGATTTTGGTCGCTCCTATGTGCTGAACCGCCCGGTGATCGATGAAGTGCTGGAACGCCTGAGCGCCACCCTGTTGCTGGGCGGCTGCGCGCTGTTGCTGAGCGTGATCCTCGGCCTGCTGGCGGGTGTCACCTCGGCGGTACGCCAGTTCGGCTGGGGCGACAAACTGATCACCCTGCTGGTGTTGATCGGCATTTCCCTGCCCTCGTTCCTGATCGGCCTGCTGATGATCATGCTGTTTGCCGTCAGCCTGCGCTGGTTCCCGGCCTCCGGCATGTTCGCGATTTATGGTGGCGGCGATGCATGGGACCTGCTGCATCATCTGACGCTGCCCGTCATCACGCTGGCAATTGTTGCCACCGGGGTGATTGCCCGCCTGACGCGCACCGCGATGCTGGAAGTGCTGCGCCAGGATTACATCCGTACGGCACGCGCGAAAGGCGTCAGCGAGCGCCGGGTGATATGGCGTCACGCCTTTCGCGTGGCGCTGGTGTCGGTGATCCCGGCGATCGGTATTCAGGCTGGCTTTGTGCTGGGCGGTGCGGTGTATATCGAAACCGTGTTCCAGTGGCCGGGCCTGGGCGCGATGCTGGTGAAAGCCGTCTCGACCCGCGACCTGCTCCTGGTACAGGGCGGCGTGCTGGTTGCGGCCATTGCTTACGTGCTGATTAATCTGCTGACCGACATCGTTCAGGCCTGCCTCGACCCGAGGGTAAAATCATGACGACTTCCACTACCCTGCCCACGCGCCGCTCCAGCTGGTCGCTGTTACTGCACAACCGCCTCGCCGCGCTGGGATTGCTGCTGCTGGCAATCACCTTAACCGCGGCCTTTATCGCCCCGCTGCTGCCGTTGCCGGACCCGGATGCCACCGACCTGCTGCAACGTCTTGCTCCACCGCTGACGCCGGGCCACCTGCTGGGCACCGATGCGCTGGGCCGCGATATGTTATCGCGCCTGCTGTGGGGCACCCGGGTTTCCGTTGCCGTGGGCCTGAGCGCCACCCTGCTGGCCGCCGTATTCGGCACGTTGATCGGCCTGATTGCCGGCTACGCCGCCGGGCGCACCGACAGTATCCTGATGCGCCTGATCGATATGATCATGGCCTTTCCCTATATCCTGCTGGCGCTGGCGATTGTCGCGGTGCTCGGGCCAGGGCTACTGAATGCGCTCTATGCCATCGCGCTGGTCAATATTCCGTTCTTTGCCCGTAATGTACGTGGTCTGACCCTTGGCCTGCGCAGCCGTGATTTTATTCAGGCAGCCAAACTGTCGGGGAAAAATCATACGCAGATCCTGTTAAGCGAAGTCCTGCCAAACGTACTGCCGCTGATCGTGGTGACGCTCTCCACCACCATCGGCTGGATGATCCTTGAAACGGCTGGACTCTCCTTCCTCGGTCTGGGCACGCAGCCACCGGATGCCGATCTCGGCTCGATGCTGGGCCAGGGGCGCAACCAGCTGTTTATCGCCCCCCATGTTGCCCTGGTGCCGGGCGTGATGATCTTCCTGCTGGTGATCGGTTTTAACCTGCTGGGAGATGGCGTGCGTGACCTGCTGGATCCGCGTCTGAAGTCCGGCGCCCTGCTACGCTCACAGGCAATGACCACCGTTGATCGTGCAGCGGTCGCCCCGCGTGCTCATCCTGATGCGCTGCTGGAAGTGGTGGATTTACAGGTGGCGTTCAGCCGTGGCAGCCATCGGGTGCCCACGGTAAAAGGCGTCAGCTTCCATGTGCAGGCGGGTGAATGCCTCGGGCTGATTGGCGAAAGCGGCTCCGGTAAAAGCGTCAGCGCGCTGGCGATTATGGGTCTGGTGGCTTCGCCACCCGGTGTGATCACCGGCGGTAGCGTCTGGCTGGAGAATGAGGAGTTGCTGTCTCTCTCTGCCACCCAGATGCAGCAACGCCGTGGTGTACGCGTGGCTTATATCTTCCAGGACCCGCTGACGTCACTGCATCCCCAGATGCGCATTGGTCAGCAGCTGGTCGAAGCGATTCAGTGCCACCAGCCGCTAAACGCCGCGGCAGCACGCGCCAAAGCCATTACGCTGCTGGAAGATACCGGCATTCAGCAGGCGGCAGAACGCTTTGATGCCTGGCCTCATCAGCTTTCCGGCGGCCAGCGTCAGCGCGTGGGCATTGCAATCGCCCTCGCCAACGATCCGCAGGTGATTATTGCCGATGAACCCACCACGGCGCTGGATGTCACGGTGCAGGCGCGTATCCTCGCTCTGTTGAACGAACTGCGTCACAAACGCGGGCTGGCCCTGCTGTTTATCACGCATGATTTTGCCGTGGTCAGTGAGATGTGTGACCGGGTAGCGGTAATGCGTCAGGGTGAGATTGTGGAAAGTGGTCTCACCGCCACGGTATTACAGGCTCCTCAACACGACTATACCCGACGACTGATTGCCAGCGTGCCGCAGCGCGGTCAGGGCCGCGCCTTCCTGCAACAAATCCGCCAGCTACACCAGCAGGAGACCTCTTCATGAAGAACGTGATTGAAGTGAAAAATCTGATAAAAACCTACCCGGGTCAGGGAGGATGGTGGCGACGCAGTAACGCCGTTGAGGCGGTAAAAGGCATCAGTTTTGATCTCTGCCAGGGGGAAACACTTGCCGTGGTCGGTGAAAGTGGCAGTGGAAAAAGCACCCTCGCCCGTATGCTGGTCGGGCTGGAATCCCCCACGTCTGGCAGCCTGACCCTACAGGGTGAAGAGGCCAGCCTGCTGGCACAGCGTGGCGTGCAGGCCTTTGGCAAAACCATTCAGTATGTGTTTCAGGACCCGGTGGCATCGCTCAATCCGCGTAAAACCATTCGCCAGATCCTGAGCGTGCCGCTGCGGCGGCTGTGTGGTTACTCTGCGCGTGAGTGTCTGCCGCGTATGCAACAGCTGCTGGCGGCGGTCAATATGCCTGCCGATGCCCTGAACTGTTATCCTCATGAGTTTTCTGGCGGTCAGGCGCAGCGGCTGGCGATTGCCCGTGCGCTGGCGGCAGAGGCACAGATTCTGGTGCTGGATGAACCTGTCTCTGCGCTTGACGTCTCAGTACAGGCACAGGTTCTGCTATTGCTGGAGGATCTTAAACAGGAACTGGGTCTGTCTTATCTGTTTATCAGCCATGACCTGGCCGTGGTGGAGTCGATTGCCGACCGCGTTGCAGTGATGAATTCTGGTACTATCGTCGAATGCGCCGCCACGCAGACGCTGTTCAGTGCGCCTGAGCACGAATACAGTCGTCAACTGCTGGCAGCCGCGCCAGCCTGGCAGGCCACGCCGCCCAGCGTTCAGCCCACTCTCTGACATACAGGTGACCATGTCTTCAGTATCAACGCCCCCCGAGGCAGTAAAGCGTAAACGCACCGACACCATCATTGATGCCATCAAGCAGAGCATTGTGGATGACAACCTGCTGCCCGGCGATCGCCTGCCGCAGGAAAAAGATCTGATGGTGCGGTTTTCCGCCGGAAAAAGTACGGTGCGCGAGGCGCTGAAGGCGCTGGAAGCGCAGGGGCTGATCCGCACACGTACCGGACCTGGCGGTGGTGCGTTTATCGACAGCATGCCGGAAAACCGTGCCATGAGCCTGCTGTCGAATTATCTGTTTACCCGTGAGCTGAGCATCAGCCATATCTATGCGCTGCGTAAAACGCTGGAACCGCAGGTCGCCGTCAGCGCCATCGGCCAGATTGATGAGGCGGGTTTTCAGCAGTTGCATCAGTTGATTCGTATCTATGATCACCCGCCCGCCAGTGAGGAAGAGCGCTGGGAGCAGCGTATGGCCGAGCTGGATTTTCACAGCGTGGTGGCCAGCTATTCGACTAATCCGCTGCTGGCCTTTTTCTGTCGCTTTCTGCAACGTCTGCTGAAAGATCTGGCCGTGTGCAAAGACATTTATCAGCAGCCGCAGCCCGTCGATCGTCGCCAGGGCATCGAATATCAGTATCAGTTGATTGATGCGCTGCGCCGTGAGGATGTCACCGCGGTGGAACGCATCATGCGCGATCATATGCAGCATGCTGAGCAGGCGATGCTGTTATTGCAGGCGACGCTGGAAGAGCGTTTTTTACGGGATGATAGTTGAGTGAGGGTCAGGCATGCCTGACCCCTACGAAAGATTACGGTTGTAGTAGACGAGTGGCATGCCTGACCCCGGCGAAAGATTACGGTTGTAGTAGACGAGTGGCATGCCTGACCCCGGCGAAAGATTACGGTTGTAGTAGACGAGTGGCATGCCTGACCCCGGCGAAAAGATAGTGCGGTTGTCGTAGGGGCGTGGCATGCCGCGCCCATCAGCCAAAACAACCGCTATAGTTAAACGATGAATAAAATCAAACGAAAGATTGAAGACCACGGCGTCATTGGCGATCTGCGCACCTGCGCACTGATCGCCAATGACGGAACCCTCGACTACTTCTGCTGGCCCAACCTCGATAGCCCCTCGGTATTCAGCGCCCTGCTCGACAGCGATAAGGCGGGCTTATTCAGCCTCAGCCCCGACTGGCCCGATGCGCGTCGTATGCAGCTCTACCTGCCCGATACCACCCTACTACAAACCCGCTGGCTGGACGATCTGGGTGTCGTGGAAGTGACCGACTATATGCCGGTATGCCAGCGGGAAGACCGCCAGCCGCGCATAATTCGTCGGATTAATGTGGTGCACGGCAGCGCCACCATCAACCTGCGCTGTGCGCCTGTCCATGATTATGCCCGGGCAGAAACCCGCGCCACTCTGCAATCAGGAGGCGTGATATTCCACGCAGAAGGTCAGCCCACGTTACGCCTGACGGGCGAAGTGGACTTTGCCCTGGAAGGTGCCGCGGCGGTCGCCCGCTTCACCCTACAGGAAGGGGAATCGCGCGAGTTTATTTTCGGGGGCGATGAGGATCCGCAGCGTGAAGAAGAAGGTACCGAAAGCTGCTTTGATGCCACGCTGGCGTTCTGGCGGCAATGGAGCGCGCAGAGTAGCTACCAGGGACGCTGGCGGGAAATGGTGAACCGCTCGGCGCTGACGCTGAAGCTGCTGACCTCCTGGCAACACGGTTCGATTGCCGCTGCTGCCACGTTTGGCCTGCCGGAAGAGCTGGGTGGTGAACGGAACTGGGACTACCGCGCCGCCTGGATCCGTGATGCCTCCTTCAGCATGTATGCCCTGATGCGCCTCGGCTATGTCGATGAAGCAAAACACTTCACGCACTGGGTCAGCCGCTGCGTTGAGAACAGTCACAACGACGTTGAAAAATTACAGGTGATGTACCGCATCGACAGCGGCACCGAGCTACACGAAAGCGAACTGCTGAACCTGTCGGGCTATGCCGGTTCCACCCCGGTGCGCATTGGTAATGATGCCTGGCGCCAGTCGCAGCTGGATATCTACGGTGAGTTGATGGACGCAATTTATCTCGCCAACAAATACGGCGAAGCGATTTCCCAGCGCGGCTGGAGCCACGTCAGCCGGATGATTGACTATGTGGCCGACCACTGGGAGCAGCGTGATGCAGGCATCTGGGAAATGCGCGGGGAACCGCAGCACTTCCTGCATTCACGCCTGATGTGCTGGGTAGCACTCGACCGTGCAATACGTCTGGGTGAAAAGCGATCGCTGTCGATGCCTGCCGAACGCTGGACCGCCGCCCGGGATGCGATCCGTAGCGATATCTGGGAGAATTTCTGGCATAAAGAGGCGGGTCACTTTGTCGCCACCCGTCACGGCGAGTTTGTTGATGCCTCAATGCTATTGATGCCGCTGGTGCGCTTTGTCGGGGCGACCGACCCGGACTGGCTGGCAACGCTGGATGTGATTAAAGAGAAGCTGGTCAGTGATGGAATGGTGCGCCGCTACAACGTCAGCGAAACCCCGGCCGATGGCCTGCAGGGTGAAGAAGGCGCCTTTGCCGCCTGCTCTTTCTGGTACGTTGAGTGCCTTGCGCGTGCCGGGCGGCTTGATGAAGCACACTTTGAATTTGAGAAGCTGCTAAATTACGCCAACCCCCTCGGCTTGTATGCGGAGGAGTTTGACAGTCGCGGTCACGCGTTAGGCAATACGCCTCAGGCGCTCACCCATCTGGCCCTGATCAGTGCCGCCTTCTTCCTTGACCGGAAACTGAGTGGGAAAGATCCGCTCTGGCAACCCTGAAATCAGGACGATGCATCGCAGAAACAGAATGATGCATCGCAAAAATGGTCGTATTGCAGACAATTTATCGTAAAGATAGTTCAACAGGGAAAATCCTGGTTTCATCCGGGGCCATAATGCACATATAATGTGCAGCCGGTCACAGTTGGCCAGTATTGGGTCGTTTATCAACAGTCTACATGGCGCTACACCTGAAATTACTATGAAAAAGAACATCCGTGCGTTAGTCACCTTGATTCTGGCCGCTGCGGCTTTCAGCCACTCTGCCTTCGCTGTGGTTTACCCTCTTCCGGCCGCCAACAGCCGCCTGACCGGGGAAAATCTGGAAATTACCATCCCGGAAGACAGCAAACTTCCGCTGGAAGCTTTCGCTGCTCAGTACCAGATGGGTCTGAGCAACGTTATGGAAGCGAACCCAGGCGTGGACGTTTATCTGCCGAAAGCAGGCAGCAAACTGATCATTCCTCAGCAGTTGCTCCTGCCTGACGCTCCGCGTGAAGGCATCGTGATCAACAGTGCGGAAATGCGTCTGTACTACTACCCGAAAGGCAGTAAAACTGTGGTTGTGCTGCCTATTGGCATCGGCGAACTGGGCCGTGATACACCGGTAAACTGGACGACTACCGTTCAGCGCAAAAAAGATGGCCCGACCTGGACTCCAACCAAGAAGATGCATGAAGAGTACGCCGCACGCGGTGAATCCATGCCAGCGGTCTTCCCGGCTGGCCCGGACAACCCGATGGGTCTGTATGCGCTGTACATCGGCCGCCTGTATGCCATCCACGGCACCAATGCTAACTTCGGTATCGGCCTGCGCGTGAGTCACGGCTGTGTGCGTCTGCGTGCTGACGATATCAAATGGCTGTTCAAGAATGTGCCAGTGGGTACACGCGTGCAGTTTATCGATCAGCCGATTAAAGCATCGGTTGAGCCGGACGGTTCACGCTACGTGGAAATTCATAACCCACTGTCGCAGACCGAAGAGCAGTTTGCCTCTCGCGAGCCAGTTCCGTTGACACTGACCAATGCGGTGAACAAGGTGGTTTCAGACGCCAGCGTTAACACAACCGCAATGGAAGACGCGCTGAAAGCACGTTCTGGCATGCCAACCAAAGTGAACGGCGATGCAAATAGCCAGCCTTCTGCTCCGGTTGTGGTGCCTCAGCAGGCTGCCACGCCTCAGGAAGCACCTGCTGCCCCAGCCGCAGCTCAGGGCACTGACGCACCTGCCGCTACTGACGTGCCAGCAACCACGGAAGCACCGGCAACTACTGAAGCACCGGCAACAACCGATGCGTCAGTACAGGCGGTTCCCGCGCTGACTCAGCCTGGCCCGATCTACAGCACGCCGAAGCCTTAATTCCGCGCAGTAGATATAAAAACCCCCGTGCCGTTAAGGTGCGGGGGTTTTTTATTGTGCGTTTTTTACTGGCGCGAGATAGCCGTCAGGGCTTATCACGCCGCCGCAACACCAGCCAGGCCGCAACGCAGGTGAAAAGCGTTACCAGCATCACCAGCAGGAAAAAACCGTGCGGATTATTGGCCAGCGGCACACCGCCCACATTCATGCCAAAGAACCCGGCCACCAGATTAATCGGCAGGGCCAGCACGGTGATCAGCGTCAGGGTAAACAGGGTCCGGTTACTCTGTTCCAGTTGCTGCGCAGCGATCTCTTCCTGCAGCAGCCGGATGCGCTCGGTCAGTCCATTCAGGTCGTTCAGGACCACGGTGAACTCTTCGGTAAACTGACGCAGATCCTGCACCACATGATGATGCAGCCAGCCCGGCGGGCGATTGATCAGGCGAAACAGTGCCGCCGGTTCCGGTGCCAGCAGGCGCTGGAAACGCAGCAATGTGCGGCGCAGGCGCCCCAGTTCACCACGATTACTTTTTATATGCTGCCCGAGCAGGCGCTCTTCTATCTGATCCACATACTGATTCGACTGGCGCACAATCAGCGCCAGCACCTCTTCCTGTTCCGCCAGCAACTGAGCCAGCAGCCCGGTCGACGAACGCAGCTCCAGCTGGTCCAGCTTACTGACTAACCGTTCCACCAGCCGCAGCGGTTTAAAGCGGGCGCTGACCACCAGCCCATCGCGACACCAGATCCACAGCGTAGCGCTTTCGTCGCTGGTTTCCCGTGCGTTGAAAGTAACATCGTTCAGTACCGCCATCAGCGCATCATTCTGTCGTTCTATACGGGTGCTGTGCGACCCCTGCTGGATTTCGTCAAAGAAGTCTTCATCAACACCAAAGTGGGTTTTCAGCCAGCGGGCGGCGGCGGCATGGTTAAGATTAACGTGCAGCCAGAGAAAGCTGCCCTCAACGGCTCCGCTGGCCCAGGCCTCACAGGATTGCTGAACGGTCAGGCTTTCGGGTGCGTGATCCTGAACAAAGCGGTAGCCATAAATCAGGCCGGAAACATCATCACTGAAGTCCGGTTTTTGCCGCAGTAACGGCAGGTGTTGCGTCATTCGTTTTTTTCCGGTTCGGGCGCGTTATGGCGATAGTCTTATCCTGCCGTATGCCGATGACAGTTTTGTTACCGGAGCGACTGTTCGCGCAGAAATCCCTCACGGATGTCATTTTCCTGTCACACAGAGTGCGTATTACCAGAGGATAAATTGATGAACCTGCCTGAATGGCTATTTTCACCACATGACCGGGAGAACGACGTATGGCGATGCAAGGTAATGATTTCTCAGCTGAGAATATTCACCATCGTCTGCTACAGGAATTTTACGACAGCTACGACGAAGAGCTGGAAATGGAGCTGGACGATCTGCGTTTTGGCGATGACAGCAAGATGGAAGAAGGCGAGAAAGCCTGGCGTAAACACTATTTCCGCGAGCTGCTAAGGCTACAGGGCGAACTGGTGAAGATGCAGGACTGGGTGATGCGCACCGGGCACCGCATGGTGATTATCTTTGAAGGCCGCGATGCCGCGGGCAAAGGTGGCGTGATCAAACGTATTACCCAGCGTCTGAACCCCCGTACCTGTCGTGTGGCTGCCCTGCCCGCCCCCAACGACCGTGAACGTACACAGTGGTACTTCCAGCGCTACATTGCACACCTGCCTGCGGCGGGCGAAATGGTGCTGTTTGACCGCAGCTGGTACAACCGCGCAGGCGTTGAGCGGGTCATGGGTTTTTGTAATGAACAGGAAGTGGAAGAGTTTTTCCGCAGCGTACCGGAGTTCGAGAAGATGCTGACGCGCAGCGGGATCCAGATCGTTAAATACTGGTTCTCTATCACCGATGAAGAGCAGGAACTGCGTTTTCTCAGCCGCATTCACGATCCGCTGAAGCAGTGGAAGCTCAGCCCGATGGACCTGGAAAGCCGCCGCCGCTGGGAAGACTACACCGAAGCCAAAGAGATTATGCTGTCGCGCACCCACATTGACGAAGCGCCGTGGTGGGTGGTCCAGGGCGTGGATAAAAAGAAGGCGCGCCTGAACTGCATCAGCCACCTGCTGCGCCAGGTGCCGTATGAGGACAGCGCCTTAAAACCCATCACCCTGCCCAGCCGTGAGCGCAACGAGGATTATCACCGCACCCCGGTGCCGGACGATATGATTGTGCCGGAAGTGTACTAAGCCTGTCGGGGCAATGTGCTATTGCCCCGGATTAACACACTGACCATGATTAACAGGGCCAGCAACACCACCCCTGCCGCCGCCAGATAGATACTGTCCACGCCCCAGTGCCCAATCAGCAATCCGGCAATCGGCCCGGTAATGCCTAATCCACAGTCGAGAAACGCGGAGTAAAGCCCCAGCGCCGATCCCTGATTTTGTGGCTGAACCCGACGGATCGCTTCCACGCCCAGCGCCGGGAAGATCAGCGAGAAACCGCTGCCGGTAAGAAATGCCCCCAGATCCACCAGCCAGATCGAACCGGCCTGCCAGATTAGCAGCAATCCTACGCATTCAATGGTAAAGGAGACCAGCGAAACACGAATGGCCCCGTAGCGCGCAATGCTGTTGTTAAACAGCAGGCGCATGAGAATAAAACCGATGCTGAACAGGGTCAGGGAGAACGCCGCACCGTTCCAGCCATGATGGGAGAAGTAGAGCGTAATAAAGGTGGCGATAGTCCCAAACCCGACCGTGCCTAATCCCAGGCAAAGACCATACAGCCAGATTTTTCCAAACACCTGGTTGAAGGGAATGCGCTGCCCCACTTGTACCTGAATCGCCGGGCGTTGGGTCGCCAGCCAGTAGCCAAAGGCGGCCATCAGCATGATCAACACGGCAAAACCGGGGATGCCGAACAGCGCATTGAGCATCACGCCCAGCGGTGCCCCCATTGCCATTGCCAGATAGGTCGCCACGCCATTCCACGAGATTACCCGAGCACTCTGCACGGTGCCCACCACATTGATGCCCCAGAGGATCGATCCGGTGGCAGTGAGGCTTTCACCAAAGCCTAATACCACGCGCCCCACGGCCAGCAGCAGCAGACTGGTGAGCGGTGAGGCATCCATCAGCACCGCTAGCAGGGTAAACAGCCCGCTGGCACCACAGAGGATCAGCCCCACCAGCACCACTTTTTTCGGCCCCAGCAGATCGGCATAACGCCCGGCCTGCGGTCGGCTGATCAACGTGGCGAAATATTGCAGGCTGATAATCAGTCCGGCAATAAACGAGCTGTAGCCCAGCTGGTTATGCACGTAGCCCGGCAATACCGCCAGCGGCAGGCCGATAGACAGGTAGCAAAAGAAGGTGAAGATCACGACAGAGATAATACGTTTGTTCAGTTGGGCATTGGTTAACGCCGGGATTGCGGACATAGCGGAGCCAGAAAAAGATACGATATGTGTCACATTATACCCTTAGCTTGCTAACAGATCCCGATCAGTTTAGAGACAAGTTATGTCCGTGAGAGGAAAGAGGGGTGATGCAGATGAGCAGGCAGAGGCTGGCCTGTGGGCCAGCCATTAACAGAGGGTTAGCCATTCACGGAACCAATCACCCGCGCAATATCCGCGGAGGTTTGCAACACGCGCACCTGCATAAACAACGGTGAGGCTTCTTCATACTCTTTACGCAGATACCCCAGCCACTGTTTGATACGCGCCACATGATACAGTCCGGTATCGCCCTGCTTCTCCAGGAGCACATACTTTTTCAGCAGTTGAACAACCTGCGGCCACGGCATCCGCGGTTCGTTGTATTTGATCACCCGGCTGAGATTGGGCACATTCAGCGCACCGCGCCCGATCATAACGGCATCACATCCCGTGGCCTGCATACAATCCTGCGCACTCTGCCAGTCCCAGATTTCACCGTTGGCAATCACCGGAATCGACAGCCGCTGACGAATCTCGCCTATCGCCGCCCAGTTTATCGCCTCAGCGCGATAGCCATCCTCTTTGGTTCGGCCATGTACCGCCAGCTCCGTGGCGCCAGCCTGCTGCACCGCATCGGCAATTTCAAACTGCCGCGCACCGGAATCCCAGCCCAGCCGGATTTTCACCGTGACGGGGAGATGGGCAGGCACGGCGGCACGCATCGCCTTCGCGCCCTGATAAATCAGCTCGGGATCTTTTAATAACGTTGCCCCACCGCCGCTACCGTTCACCGTTTTTGACGGGCAACCACAGTTGAGATCCACGCCCCAGGAGCCCAGCTCGACGGCACGCGCGGCATTCTCTGCCAGCCATTGCGGATACTGCCCAAGCAGCTGAATACGCACACGGGTGCCTGACGGCGTGCGGCTGTCATGATCGAGTTCGGGGCTGAGGCGTTGGAAACATTTCACCGGCAGCAGTGCATCCACTACCCGCAGAAATTCGGTAATACAGAGATCGTAGTCGTTGACGTCGGTCAGCAGTTCACGCACCAGCGAATCGAGAACGCCTTCCATCGGGGCAAGTAATACGCGCATGGTAAACCTGTGGGATGGGTGAGCAAAGGGGGAAGCGGGCGCTTCCCCCTGATTAATTAGCCGTTGTTCGCCGGGTTAGAACGACGTGGGCGGGTTTTGTTGACGCGTGGTGCGCCAGCGTTACCGCCTTCAGGGCGAGCGCCGCGTGGGGCTCCTGCACTGCTGCCATTCGCATTACCCTGACGACGTTCGCCGCCATTGCCGCCGCCGCCGTTACCGGTACGACTGCCGCTGGCACTGCGATCGCCACCGCTGTTACTGCGTTGACCCTGGCCCGGGCCGCCACGACCACGTCCACCGCCGCCACCGGCTCCGCCACGCTGCTGCTGGCGACCGTTGATGATCGGTTCTGCTTTGATGCTTGGGTCTGGCTCGTAGCCGTCAATCGCCATACGCGGGATTTCACGCTTCAGTACGCGTTCGATATCACGCAGCAGCTTCAGCTCATCCACACACACCAGTGACAACGCTTCACCCACTGCGGCCGCACGACCGGTACGACCAATACGGTGTACATAGTCTTCCGGCACGTTTGGCAGTTCGTAGTTCACTACGTGTGGCAGCTCTTCGATATCGATACCACGGGCAGCGATATCCGTTGCCACCAGCACACGAATTTTGCCGTCTTTAAAGTCGCTCAGTGCACGGGTACGTGCGCCCTGGCTCTTGTTACCGTGAATAGCAGCAGACGTGATGCCGTCTTTATTTAACTGTTCAGCCAGATGGTTAGCACCGTGCTTGGTACGGGTAAACACCAGCACCTGCTGCCAGTTGTCACGACCAATCAGGAACGATAACAGCTCGCGCTTACGTTTCTTATCAACCATATGCACATGCTGCGTCACCTGCTCAGAAGCCGTGTTGCGGCGCGCCACGGACACTTGTTCCGGGTTGTGCAGCAGTTTTTCCGCCAGGGTTTTAATCTCATCAGAGAAAGTGGCAGAGAACAGCAGGTTCTGACGTTTTGCAGGCAGTTTTGCCAGCACGCGACGGATGTCGTGGATGAAGCCCATATCCAGCATACGGTCCGCTTCGTCCAGAACCAGGATTTCCACCTGAGACAGATCAAGAGCGTTCTGGTGCTCAAGATCCAGCAGGCGACCCGGGGTCGCGACCAGCACATCCACACCACCGCGCAGTTTCATCATCTGCGGGTTGATGCTCACGCCGCCGAAGACCACCAGCGAACGCATATCCAGATATTTACTGTATTCCTGCACGTTTTCGCCCACCTGAGCCGCCAGTTCGCGGGTCGGGGTCAAAATCAGTGCGCGCACCGGGCGACGGCCTTTAGGGTGCGGGTTGTTGCTGCTTAACAACTGCAGCAGTGGCAGGGTGAAACCTGCGGTTTTACCGGTACCGGTCTGTGCGCTGGCCATCAGGTCGCGGCCAGCAAGGACTACCGGGATAGCCTGGCGCTGAATAGGCGTCGGCTCGTTATAGCCCTGTTCTGCAACAGCGCGCAAAATATCGGCGTTAAGGCCGAGAGAATCAAATGACATAAAGTTGACTGACTCCGGATCCGCCCTGACCGCATAGCGGTGTAGTTTCCAGGGGGAGAGTTGACGCCAGGATCATTCCTGACGCTTGAATGAGAGCACAAACCACGGTGCGTAAGCCGGGCATTATAACAGATCCCTACGCTGCACAGGGAGTTATTCTTATCGTGTTATCCGAAAATGCGCTACAGCCTGTAACAGTGCACAAACGATCGCTTGCTGTTGCATACAACGCATTAACGTAACAACACTTTTGTCATGCAGGAGGTTTATGAAGTGATGACGGCCCTGGTGACACTGCAGCACGTGGTGGTCGTGGTGGTATTGCTAACGCTGGCAGAGTGATTGAAACGACGGAGAGAAAGGCCATAAAACAGACGGGCCACCGAAGTGGCCCGTTGGGGTTTAGCGTGGGCGCTGACTCGGCTGCACCCGCTCTTTCACCAGCAGGGAGACCAGCGCAGGGCCAGCTAACATAACGACCCCTGCGGCACACAGCAGCAGGTTATTATGGATGACTCGTGACAGCACCAACAGCACCAGCATTGCGGCACCAAAATAGTAAGTGGTGGTCACGTCTTCCAGAAAATCGCCAATACGCCGCAGACGCGGCAAACGCTGGGTCAATAACATCGCGGCAAACACGCTGACATACATCGCCAGTAAAATCGTGCTGACCTGTAACAAGGCCTGATGTTTCCACCCCCACACCAGCGCAGCAATCAGCAGCAGGTGCAGTGCGATATGTACGCAGTTTTGTCCGGTGACAATCTGAATACGATTAGACCATTTCATGCTCTTCTCCTGGCAACCTCCGTTAAAGGTTACCCAAGCGGGTTACTGACACAGGCCAGTAACATATTTCCTCAGACTAACGTAGTTTTCGGATTATGCTGCAAATTAACGCATATCCCGCCACACTTTTGTGACAAAGACTACACTTTATCCTTCATTAGTTATGAAGGTAGCGTCATCAGTATGTCACAAAAAGCGCAAGGATTTTCATTTAAAGTCCTGACGATCAATACACATATGGGTTTTAACGCCTTTAACCGTCGCTTTATTTTGCCTGAACTGCGTGATGCCGTTCGCAACACCGGGGCGGATATTGTGCTGTTACAGGAAGTGATGGGCAGCCATGCGTTGCATCAGTTACGCGTTGCTGACTGGCCTGAAACCCCTCATTACGAATTTCTGGCGGATACCATGTGGAAAGACTTTGCCTATGGGCGCAACGCGGTCTATCCGGAGGGGCATCACGGCAACGCCGTGTTATCACGTCTGCCGATCGTCGATTATCAAAACCGGGATATCTCTGTTGCGGGCACGGAAAAACGCGGCATTTTGCATTGCCAGATTCAGGTGCCGGACTCCCCCGTTACGCTGCATATTCTCTGCGTACATCTTGGTCTGCGCGAGGCGCACCGTTCGGCCCAGTTGCGCATGATGTGTCAGCTGGTCAATGAATTGCCGCCGGAAGCGCCGGTGGTGATCGCCGGCGATTTCAATGACTGGCGCCAGCGGGCGAATGCCATTCTGAAGCGTGAGGCGGGGATGGAAGAGGTATTCAGCCGCAAAAATGGCCGTCCGGCTCGCACCTTCCCTGCCCGCTTTCCTCTGCTGCGGCTTGACCGTATCTATGTGCGCAATGCGGGCATTAGCCATCCGCAAACCATCCCGTTACGCCCGTGGGCACATCTCTCCGATCATGCCCCGCTCGCCGTGGAGATCCACCTATGAATCTGAACTGGCGTGAGGGCAACCAGATTACGCTGCTGGAAAACGGTGAAGAATTTTTCCCCCGGGTATTTGGGGCGATCCGCCGCGCACAGCACAGCCTGCTGCTGGAGACGTTTATCCTGTTTGAGGATGACGTGGGTAACGCCCTCCATGAGGAACTGCTGGCGGCCGCGCAGCGCGGGGTGAAAATCGAGATGATGGTGGATGGTTATGGTTCACCGGATCTGTCGGACACATTCGTTCACAGCCTGACGTCGCTGGGGGTACGTTTTCTCTATTATGATCCGCGTCCGCTGGTGCTGGGGATGCGCACCAATCTGTTCCGCCGCCTGCACCGTAAAATCGTGGTCGTCGATGGTACGATCGCTTTCGTCGGGGGCATCAACTATTCCGCAGAGCATAACGCCAGCTTTGGCCCGCAGGCCAAACAGGATTATGCCGTTGAGGTGAAAGGCCCGATTGTTGACGATATTGCACACTATGTGCAGCAGGAGATCGGCAGCGAACAAAAACATTACCGCTGGTGGGGACACCGTTCTCACCGTCCGGCGCACAATGCCACGCCAGGGGATGCCCAGGCATTGCTGGTTTATCGTGATAACCATCAGCACCGCGATGATATTGAACAGCATTATATCGAAATGCTGAAAAATGCCAGACAGGATGTGATCATCGCCAATGCCTATTTCTTTCCCGGCTATCGCCTGCTGCGTGAGATGCGTCAGGCGGCGCGGCGCGGAGTGCGCGTGCGCCTTATCGTGCAGGGCAAACCGGATATGCCGATTGTCAAAGTGGGTGCCGAGCTGCTGTACAACTACCTGGTGGAGGGCGGCGTGGAAGTCTATGAGTATTGCCGTCGCCCGCTGCATGCCAAAATCGCGGTGCAGGACAGCCAGTGGGCAACGGTGGGCTCCAGTAACCTTGATCCGTTGAGTCTGTCGCTAAATCTGGAAGCTAATTTAATGATCCACGATCGTGCATTTAATCAGCAGGTGCGTGATAACCTGGAGGGCTTGCTGTCAGCCGACTGTCAGCGGGTGCAGGAAAGTCAGCTACCGTCACGCAGCTGGTGGCAGCTCACTAAAAATGTGGTGGTGTTCCACTTTCTGCGCCACTTCCCGGCAATTGCAGGCTGGCTGCCGGCCCATACGCCGAAACTGGCCCAGGTACCTCCACCGGTTCAGCCGGAGATGGAAACTCAGGATCGCGTTGAACCGGAAAACGAAGGGGCAAAACCCTGATGGCAACCTCCTCGTTACTCTGGAAACGTACGCGAAAAGTCCTCACCTGGCTGTTTTTTATCGCGGTTATTGTCCTGTTGGTGGTCTACGCCCGCCAGGTGAACTGGGCCGATGTCTGGAATGTGGTGGTCAATTATAACCGGCTGGCCATTTTAGGCTCAGTGGCGCTGGTGGTGGTCAGTTACCTGACTTACGGTCTGTATGACCTGATCGGCCGCGCCTACTGCGGACATAAGCTGGAAAAACGCCAGGTCATGCTGGTGTCGTTTATCTGTTACGCCTTTAACCTGACGCTCAGTACCTGGGTCGGAGGGGTAGCGATGCGCTATCGCCTTTACTCACGGCTGGGGCTGGACGGCAGCACCATTACGCGCATCTTCTCACTGAGTATCGCGACTAACTGGCTGGGTTATGTTCTGGTGGCCGGCGTGGTGTTCAGCGCCGGTATGGTCAGCGTGCCAGGCGGCTGGTTTATCGGTGCCGGTACCCTGCGTATCACGGGCTTCGCACTGCTGGCTTTTGTCGTGGCTTATCTGGCGCTGTGTGCATTCTCAAAAAAACGGCGCTGGACGATCAAAGGACAGAAGCTGGCGCTCCCGTCACTGCGAATGGCGCTGATTCAGTTTGCGGTATCCAGCGCCAACTGGCTGGTGATGGGCGCCATTATCTGGCTGCTGTTAATGCAGAAAGTGGATTTCCCGCAGGTGCTGGGCGTATTGCTGATCAGCAGTATTGCCGGGGTAATCATTCATATTCCGGCCGGAATTGGCGTGTTGGAGGCGGTGTTCCTGGCGTTATTGCGTGGTGAACCGATTTCGCATGGTGCGATTATCGCCGCGCTGCTGGCCTATCGAGTGCTCTATTTTATTGCCCCGCTGCTGCTGGCGCTGGTGCTGTATTTATGGCTGGAAGGCCGGGCGAAATCGTTACGGGCAAAGAATTTGTCAACGTAATGATAGCGGGTCAGGCATGCCTGACCCCTACGTGAATTCAGATACGCGCCTGACACCTGCGTGAATTCAGATACGCGCCTGACACCTACGTGAATTCAGATACGCGCCTGACACCTACGTGAATTCAGATACGCGCCTGACACCTGCGGGACATGCAGACACGGAGGGGCGAGGCACGCCTCGCCCACTCTGGTTTTAACGGCGGTTGCCGAAAATCCGCAGCAGCATCAGGAACAGGTTGATAAAGTCGAGATACAGCGTCAGCGCCCCCATAATGGAGAAGCGACGCAGGTTCTCTTTATCATTAACGTCGATCCCTTCACCGATATTTTTCAGCTTCTGAGTGTCATACGCCGTCAGACCAACAAACACCACTACCCCAATGTAGGTTACCGCCCACATCAGTGCCGTGCTCTTCAGCCAGATGTTCACCAGTGATGCCAGTACGATGCCGATCAGCGCCATAAACAGCATACTGCCCATTCCGCTCAGATCGCGTTTCGTGGTGTAGCCCCACAGACTCATGGCACCAAACATCCCGCCCGTCACCAGGAAAGTGCTGGCAATGGAAGAGTAGGTATACACGAGGAAAATACTCGCCATCGTCAGTCCGGTCAGCGCCGAATAGAGCATAAACAGCCCGGTGGCAACGGTGCCGCTGAGTTTATGCACCATCCCCGACAGCACAAACACCAGTCCCAACTGGACGATAATCAGGCCAAAGAAGGTAATACGATTGGCAAACACCAGTTCCATCACCTGCGGCGTATTGGCCGCATACCAGGAGATAAAGGCGGTTAACAGCAGTCCACAGGTCATCCAGCCGTAGACCTGCGCCATATAAACAGACAGGCCGGTGCTGGCGCGCTGTACGATTGAATCACTGGAACGTGGATATCGGTCCATGATGCTCCCCTTAAAAGGTGAATGAAATTACGGTTAGATCCGCTATTAGCTTGGCACAAACTCCACCCGCTCCGCCACCCTGCAACCGTGCTCTTTTTGCCAGATTGATTACCTGTTGAAGTTATTACGGAGTGAGACAATAAGCGGATAAAGATTGTGCAGCTTCTGCCGATAGATCGCTTACAGGGAATTTTAGTTACAAGAAGACACATAGCGATCACATTATTGCCACATCGGGGGAAGTCAGATGCAGAGTCAGTCGGTTCCAAAAAAGAAAATGAGTACCCGTACACTGATGCTGCTGACCGGGGTGCTGACTATCACCCTCGGTTTCAGCGTGACGATTGGACTGCTCAGTTGGCAGTCCAGCCAACAGCAAAGGAAACTGGCAGAAGAATATCTCGGTCAGATCGCCCAGAGCCAGGCACTGGCCGTACAGAATGAGCTGGATTATGCCCGTACTGTCGCCACATCGATGGGACAGAGCCTGGTCGCTCTGCGTGCCTCTGGCATCAGCGATCGTGCTATTGCAGAACAGCAGATGATCTACTCCCTGAAACTTAACCCAAGCTATCTGTCGATGTCGGTCGTGTTCGAACCTGATGCCTTTGATGGCCGCGATGCCGAGTTCGCCAGCCAGCCAGGATCGCCGCCCGCCGGGCGTTTTGCCCGTTTTGTTGACCGTGACCAGGCAGGAAACTATAAAGCGCACTTTATGGGATCGTTCCTGACACCAGGCCAGGGTGACTACTACCTGGTGCCGCGCAAACTTGAGCGCGACACCCTGACCGAACCCTATAGCTACGCTTATAACGGCATCCCTACCCTGCTGACGTCGGTTTCTGCGGTCATTGTCGATGACGGTAAATTGAAAGCGGTCACCACCTCTGATATCTCCCTCGCCTCGCTGCAAGAGCGTGTCAGTAAAATCAAACCTTGGGAAGGCAGCGGCTATGCCATGCTGATTTCCACCGCCGGTAAAGTGGTTTCCAGTCCGAATAAAGCGGATGCCGGTAAGCAGTACAAAGGCGAAACTGACGGCTTCACCACCAAAATGGTCGAACGCTTTGATCCGGTACTGGGCGAAGAGGTGCTGCAAACCTGGCGTCCGGTGACCGTCGGTAACAGCAAAGCTTCATGGTATCTCAGCGTTGTCGCTCCGGTTGATTTGGTGATGGCCGCCGCTAACCGCCAGTTAATGTACGCAGTGGCAATGATGCTGATCAGTATCATCGTGGTGTGCGGCGTGCTGGGCGTGATCTTCAGCCGTAAAGTGGCAACGCCTATTGGTGGCGAACCGCGTCAGGCGGCAGATATCGCCATGGCCGTGTCGGAAGGCGATCTCAGCGCCAATATTCCGGTGAAAAAGAACGATCAGCAGAGTATTTTCTTCGCCATGCAGACCATGCAGCATCAGTTGCGCAATATGGTCGGTGAGATTATTTCGGCCAGTGATTCCGTGCGCCAGGGTGCAGAAGAGATTGCCAGCGGCAACCTTGACCTCGCTTCCCGTACCGAGCAGCAGGCGGCAGCGCTGGAAGAGACAGCAGCCAGCATGGAGCAGTTAACAGCGACGGTAAAACATAACGCCGATAACGCGCATCAGGCCACGGCACTGACCGAAAATGCCACGGATATTGCCCAACGCGGTGAGCATCTGGTGTCGCAGGTGGTGAAGATCATGCAACAGATCGATGAAAGTTCACAGAAAATCGGTGCTATCACCAGCATTATCAACAGTATCGCTTTCCAGACCAACATCCTGGCGCTGAACGCGGCGGTTGAAGCTGCACGAGCCGGGGAACAGGGGCGTGGTTTTGCCGTTGTGGCGGCAGAGGTGCGCAATCTGGCGCAGCGCAGTGCCAACGCAGTGAAAGACATTTCTGCCCTGATCAGCGAATCGACTCAACGTGTTGATCAGGGGGTGACGCTGGTGCAGAGCGCCGGAAAAACCATGCAGGAGATGACCCAGGCGGTGAACTCGGTGAAAACCATTATCGGGGAAATTGTGCATGCCTCGGATGAGCAATCACAGGGTATTGGTCAGGTAACGGTCGCCGTGAACCAGATGGATGGCGCAACGCAGCAAAACTCCGCGCTGGTTCAGGAGATGTCCGCGGCTGCGGCTTCGCTGGAAGATCAGGCGAAGACGCTGGCGCAGACGGTGCAGATTTTCAAACTGCAATCAGTGTAAGACAGCGGTAGGGGACGGGCATGCCCGTCCCTGTTAATGACGACCGATACAGCTCTGATATCGGCTGTTCACCCGCTGGGCAAACCACGCGGTGGTGAGATTACGGGTAATCTTCGGACTCTCCAGCTTGATCCCCGGTAACACTTCGCGCGGCAGCTTTTTCCCGGCATCTTTCTCAGCCAGAGCAAATACCGACTTCCACAGATCGGTTTTCTCGAAATCGATGCTGTCGCCTTTCTCCAGTGCACGGCGAATCGCCCGGTCACTGTAATCCAGCCGCTTACCCAGAGTACGTACCGCCTTCTCGGTCGATCCTGCACTGTCGGAACCGTAGTTGATCAGGTCACCATCCAGCGCCAGCTTAATGCCACTTAACCGCGACACTGCCGCCTGGAATGCCGCATTACGGCTGGCGTACCAGCCTGCATTAAAGTCGGCAAAGCGATACAGCGGCGACGGATAATTAGCCGGATAGCCAAGCAGGTGCCGGGTGCCAAACCACATGCCTCCCCGGCGGGAAAAGACTTCGCGGCGAACAGAACTGTCCACCTGATACGGATACCCTTTAGCATTGGCTTCCGCGAAGGCAATACTGACCTGCATCGGCCCGCCCGTGTGGATTGGATTCAGGTTGCCAAACAGCTTCTGTCCCATTGGCACCATATCGATAAAATCATCAAATACCGCGCTCAGCTCTTTCTCACTTTTGACGTGATCCAGACGCCAGGCATAACTTTTGCCGGTCGGTGAGTTGATCATCAGTGCGGTGCGCACCAGGAAGGACGGAATATGCATTTGCCCGGCACGGCGATCTATCTCCGCCCAGGCAATTTTTGGCAGACCCGGCACGGTGGCATCGGCGCTGAAGTTAGATTCCTGTCCGGTCACCGCAATGACGGCGCAGATATTGCTGACGTCGGGCACGATATTCTGGCTGTTAAATGCCACGAAAATATCCTGCGTCCATCCCTGACGATCGCTGACGCCCGCAGGTAACAGACGGGCAATATCGGCTTTTACATCGGTCGGGCGCGGCTGAGATGCTGTGTCCGACGGCTGATGGCTACAACCCGCCAGCACCAGCAGGGCCAGCGGCAAAAGATGATGCAGTTCAATCCGGCGCATGAAAATCCTCAAGGCAGAGTCAAAATGATAAATACGCTATTTCCAGCGGTCTGCGGCTTGATGGTCGCTGTCACGCGCGGCAACCCAGCGGTCACCTTCAGCGGTGGCTTCCTGTTTCCAGAACGGGGCACGGGTCTTTAGCTGATCCATGATAAATTCTGCGGCGGCAAACGCCGCTCCCCGATGCGCACCGCTAACCCCCACCAGCACGATTTCATCGCCAGGGAACAGCTCGCCAATACGATGGATCACCGTCACACGCTGCATCGGCCAGCGGGCGCGCGCCTCTTCGACAATCTCTGCCAGCGCTTTTTCGGTCATACCGGGATAGTGTTCCAGCCTCAGCGCGCTGACATTATCCCCCAGATTGTGGTTGCGCACCTTGCCCGTGAACGTCACCACGGCACCGTCAAGATCGGATGCCGCCAGCCACTGGTACTCATCACTCATGCTGAAGGGCGCACTGCCCACGCGAATGCGGGTATCCATTTCAGCCCCCGGTGACCGGCGGGAAGAAGGCAACTTCATCCCCGGCACGAACAGGATGCTGCATTGACACCAGCGTCTGATTAACCGCGGCCAGTAGCTTGCCGGATTCCAGCGCCAGCGCCCAGCGCTCGCTTTGCTGCGCCAACTGACTGCGCAGGGCTTCGACATTCTGATATTCCGCGGGCAGTTCAAGGCGATCAATACCGACCAGTTCGCGCACCTGGGCGAAAAACAGCACGTTAATCATGGGCCACCGCCTGGAAATCACCGGATTTCCCGCCGCTCTTACTTAACAGGCGACACTGCTCAATGGTGATATCTTTCTGCACGGCTTTGCACATATCGTAAATCGTTAACGCAGCGACCGATGCAGCCGTCAGCGCTTCCATCTCAACCCCGGTTTTCCCCGTCAGGCGGCACATCGATTCAATGCGAACCCGGTGATGTTCAGGTTCGGCGCTTAACGACACTTCGACCTTGCTCAGCAGCAGCGGATGGCACAGCGGGATCAACTCCCAGGTCCGTTTGGCCGCCTGAATACCGGCGATGCGCGCCGTGGCGAACACATCCCCTTTGTGGTGGCTGCCATCGATAATCATTTGCAGCGTTTCAGGACGCATGACGACATAGGCTTCTGCCCGTGCTTCACGCACGGTTTCCTGTTTGGTGGACACATCCACCATATGCGCCTCTCCGGCGGCATTAATATGCGTTAACTGAGACATTTACGGCTTCTTCACATGCGAAACAAAGTGACAGGGACGGGTGCGGGCATCGAGCTGATCCTGAATGATGCGCTCCCAGGCAAGCTGGCAGGCCCCGGTTGATCCCGGTATGGCGAAAATCAGCGTGTTATTGGCTAAACCGGCCACCGCGCGCGATTGCAGGGTAGATGTGCCAATATCCTCATAGGAGATCATGCGGAACAGTTCGCCAAAGCCTTCAATCTCGCGATCGAACAGCGGCAGTAACGCCTCTGGCGTGGCGTTTTTCTCGTTAAACCCCGTGCCGCCGTTAATCAGCACCACCTGCACATTATCGCTGGCGATCCAGCGCGAGACTTCGGCACGAATACCGTAGCGGTTATCCGCCACGATACCGCTCTCCACCGTGTGGTGCCCGGCCTCTGCCAGCGCTTCGCGCAGATAGTCGCCGGAGCTGTCAGTTTCAGTCGTATGGCGATCGGAGACGGTGAGTACCGCCACGTTAAGGGGGATAAAATCCGTTGATCCTTTGCCCATATATACTCCTTAGATTAACGCCTGTATCGTCGGCTGTTAGCCGCCGATAAACGAGAGATTCTGTGTAATACCGGTATTTCCCTGATGGAGAAAATGCGTCTCTTTCTTCGTCGTCAGGCTACCGGCAATACGCGCCTGTAATTCGGCCTGCTGGCTGTCATCGGCCAGCAAATCGCGCAGTGGCACACCGCCATCGCCAAACAGGCAGAGATGAAGATTTCCCGTCGCAGAGACGCGCAGACGGTTACAGCTGGCGCAAAAGTCTTTTTCATACGGCATGATCAGGCCAATTTCACCCTGATAATCCGCATGACTGAACACCTGCGCCGGGCCGTCACTGCGGGCGCGTAGTTGCTGCACCCAGCCCTGTTGCAGTAACTGGTCGCGGATCACCTGCCCGGATACATGGTGTTTGCGGAACAGTGCACCACCGTCACCGGTTTCCATCAGTTCGATAAAACGCAGCTGAATGGGACGGGTGCGTATCCAGTCGAGGAAGGTATCGAGGCTTTGATGATTGACGTCACGCATCAGTACGGTGTTGACTTTTACCTTGCTGAATCCGGCGTCGAAGGCCGCATCAATCCCGCGCATCACGTCATCAAATTTATCCTGCCCGGTGATGGCATGAAACTGGCGCGCATCCAGGCTGTCGATACTGACATTCAGCGCGGTCAGCCCGGCAGCACGCCACTGCGCGACATCGCGCTTCAGGCGATAACCATTGGTGGTGAGGGCTATCTGACGAATGGAAGGATTTTCACGCACGGCCGCGATGATCTCGGTAAAATCACGGCGCATGGAAGGTTCACCGCCCGTCAGGCGCACTTTTTCCGTACCTGCTGCGGCGAAGGCACGTGTGACGCGGCGGATTTCATCCAGCGACAGGAAGCTTTTGTTCTGCGCGCCCTGCGGCTTGTAACCGTCGGGCAGACAGTAAGTGCAACGGAAATTGCACACGTCGGTGATCGACAGCCGCAGGTAATAAAACCTGCGCGCGAAGTTATCAGTAAATTGTGGCACCTGTGACACCTTTCCAGATAGGGAGATGCAGTCATTTCTTTCTGCACCCTGGCAACTCAACGGTTGCGGCCAGGACACCATATCCAGCAGGACACAGGTATCAGGGCTTAAGTGTGATTCACCGAACATCGGTAAACCGTGATAGCGCAAATGTTAGCGCTAATACAGCAGGGTTACCAGCCCAGTATTTCGCTATGCATTATTATATATAACGCATTTTCCCCGCATTTTAGCGGACGTTTAGCGTAAAATAAGGCTCATAACAGTTTCATCACATGACGAATGGATATTATGCGAAATCGCACGTTAGCTGACCTCGACCGCGTGGTGGCATTAGGGGGAGGACACGGTCTGGGCCGTGTGATGTCCGCCCTTTCACCTTTGGGTTCCCGCCTGACCGGCATTGTCACCACCACCGATAACGGGGGTTCCACCGGGCGTATACGCCGCTCTGAAGGCGGTATCGCCTGGGGCGATATGCGTAATTGCCTGAATCAGCTGATCGCCGAACCGAGCGTTGCTTCAGCCATGTTTGAGTACCGTTTTGCCGGTAACGGTGAGCTGGCAGGGCATAACCTCGGTAACCTGATGCTGAAAGCCCTCGATCACCTCAGCGTCAGGCCGTTTGAAGCTATCAATCTGATCCGCAATTTGCTGAAGGTGGATGCATTCCTGATCCCGATGTCCGAGCAGCCGGTTGACCTGGTGGCGCTGGATGAAGAAGGCCATCTGATATACGGCGAAACTGAAATTGATCAGATGATACAACCGCCGCAGGAGCTGATGCTCGCGCCCAAAGTCAGCGCCACGCGTGAAGCGGTGGAGGCCATAGGCGAAGCCGATTTGATCCTGATTGGTCCGGGCAGTTTTTACACCAGCCTGATGCCTGTTCTGCTGCTGCCAGAGATTGCTCAGGCCCTGCGCCGCACGCCGGCCACGATGGTGTTTATTGGTAATCTCGGGAAAGAACTCAGCCCGGCAGCCGCGAAGCTGACGGTCACCGATAAGCTGGCCATGATGGAGAAGGCGATAGGCAAACGCGTGATTGATGCGCTGGTGCTGGGGCCAAAGGTCGACAGCAGCCAACTCGACGGGCGACTGATTATTCAGGAACCGCTGGAGGCCGGAGATATTCCGTATCGCCACGATCGCCAGTTGCTACGTATGGCGCTGGAGCACGCAGTGCAGGCAATGGTGTAAAGACGGGGCGACCGGAAAAATTAATGTCTGATCATTCGGCTTCAGGTCTGAGGCCAGTTTGAGCACGCCGGATCGGCAACTGCCGCATCCATGCGGGCCTCGGCACGCGGCGTCCCTGCCGCGTGACGTCCGGCTTACCTCAAACTGGCCCCATCCCCGCAGAACGTCTGCTCGCTGTAGGTATTACAACCCCCACCATGTGACAGTCTCTGCGGATTGATTTGAATCAGGATTTTGGATCTGGGTTTTGACCTGGATTTTGACGTTGAGGCGGCATTCAGCAGCGCTGAGGAAGCGCAGTGAACCAGGACGAACCGCCAGGACGGCGGTGAGAGTGAGAGCCGGCACAGGGATGTGCCGTCACGACTGCTCCGTCGGTGAACGATGCTTGCGAAGGTATCCACGCAGTGGACGCAGCGCCTGCCGCAAAGCCCGGGCCCCCAGGGCGGCGGCGACTGGCCGCCCTGGGTCGCTCAGCCCGCGCAGCGGGAAAGCGAAACGCCCTTGACGTTGACCTGAACCATCGTGCAGGCCCGCGTCACTGGCCGACCGGAAAAGAAGGTGGCTGCAAATAATGCAGGTCTTGTTTTGTGGGGATCCCTCAGGGGTCGCCCCTACAGAATCGGGTCAGACCCTACGCTAAGATGCCGCGATAAACAGTTCGCGCACCTTGTGTAGCTGATCGCGTACCTGGGCGGCCTCTTCGAACTCCAGATTCTGTGCATGCTTTTGCATTTGAGCTTCCAACTGGTGGATGCGTTTCTGCAATCCACCCGGCGACAGATCAACATACTCAGGATCGTCTTCCACAATGCTGCGCCCTTTCATGCTGCGCACCTTCGCTTTGTTCTTCGCCAGCCCCTGGCCCAACTCCAGAATGTCCGCGATTTTCTTATTCAGGCCCTGCGGTACAATGCCGTTTTCCAGGTTGTGCTGCTCCTGCTTTTCACGACGCCGTTCCGTTTCACTGATCGCACGTGCCATAGACGGCGTGATTTTATCACCGTAGAGGATCGCCTTACCGTTAAGGTTACGCGCCGCGCGGCCAATGGTCTGGATCAGTGAGCGTTCAGAGCGCAGGAAGCCCTCTTTATCCGCATCGAGGATTGCCACCAGCGACACTTCGGGCATATCCAGCCCTTCACGCAGCAGGTTAATCCCCACCAGCACATCAAACTCACCGAGGCGCAGGTCGCGGATAATCTCCACGCGCTCCACGGTATCGATATCTGAGTGCAGGTACCGCACCCGCTCGCCGTGTTCTTCCAGATACTCGGTGAGATCCTCTGCCATACGTTTGGTCAGCACCGTGACCAGCACGCGCTCGTTTATCACCACGCGTTTACGGATCTCAGACAGCAGATCGTCGACCTGCGTCCCTACCGGGCGCACCTCAATGGTCGGGTCAAGCAAGCCGGTGGGACGCACCACCTGATCCACTACGTCCCCACCCGATTTCTCCAGCTCATAGTTGCCAGGAGTCGCGGACACATAGATGGTTTGCGGCGCCAGCGCTTCAAACTCTTCAAATTTCATCGGGCGGTTATCCAGCGCTGATGGCAGGCGGAAACCGTACTCGACCAGCGTCTCTTTACGCGCCCGGTCGCCGCGATACATCCCGCCGATTTGTGGGATCGTCACGTGGGATTCATCAATGACCAGCAGGCCATCGGCGGGCAAATAGTCAAACAGCGTAGGCGGTGCCTCACCAGGGCCACGCCCGGAAAGATAGCGGGAGTAGTTTTCAATGCCCGAGCAGTAACCCAGCTCGTTCATCATCTCCAGGTCAAACTGGGTTCGCTGGCTGATTCGCTGCTCTTCCAGCAGCTTATTGTTAGCCAGCAGCACCTGTTTACGGTCAACCAGCTCCACTTTGATCTCTTCCATCGCCTGCAGAATGCGCTCACGCGGGGTCACATAGTGGGTTTTGGGGTAGATGGTATAACGCGGCACCACCGAGTCAATCTGCCCGGTTAGCGGATCGAAAATGGATAAGCGTTCGACTTCTTCATCAAACAGCTCAATGCGCAGCGCATAGTCGTCAGACTCTGCCGGGAAGATATCGATGACTTCACCGCGCACGCGGAACGTGCCGCGCTGGAAAGCCTGGTCATTGCGGGTGTATTGCAGCTCGGCAAGACGACGCAGGATCGCGCGCTGGTCAATAACCATGCCACGTGACAGGTGCAGCATCATTTTCAGATAGAGGTCCGGGTCACCCAGGCCGTAAATTGCTGACACTGAGGCCACCACAATCACATCGCGCCGTTCGAGCAGGGCTTTGGTGGCAGAAAGACGCATCTGCTCAATGTGTTCGTTTACCGAGGCATCTTTTTCGATAAAGGTGTCAGAACTGGGGACATAGGCTTCAGGCTGGTAATAGTCGTAGTAAGAGACAAAGTACTCCACCGCGTTATCAGGGAAGAACTCTTTCATCTCGCCGTAAAGCTGTGCCGCGAGCGTCTTATTGGGTGCCAGTACCATCGTCGGTCGATTGAGATCGGCAATCACGTTGGCAATCGTAAAGGTTTTACCTGATCCGGTTACGCCCAATAACGTTTGATGCGCCAGGCCATCTTCCAGCCCCTCTTCCAGGCGGCGAATCGCTTCCGGCTGATCGCCAGAAGGTTTGAAATCGGAGTTGAGTTTAAACACTTTGCTCATAACAGGCTACCTGATGAAGAGGGACGCGAACCGGACTGTAATTCTACTCTGCCGTGACGATTTTGCCAGCAAAAAAGGCTGGATAAAATCCCAGGTATTTTTCATACTGCTTCAAAGAAACGCAAAGCCGCACTTTTGCCGCCCGGTGCGCAAACGTATGCGGAAAGTGTCTGAAAGGCTTATCCCCAGATAGTTTAGCCTTTTAACATTTGTCAATAGCCGCCCGCCAAAAGCGCTGATGGATCAACCCAGGATTTTTACCTGTATTGATTTTAAATAAACAATTGATTTAACTATAGTTTATCAATAAGCCGAGTTTCACACCAACCCGAGCCAAAGCCGCGTCCGCTCTCGCATTGCGCAGGTTTTCAGACGTTAATGCACAAGGTTATCCACAGGAATAGTGGATAACTGTTTTCAGCGCCTGACCCGTCTGATGTGTATAAATCGTCCCCACGCTCCCATCTGACCGCCAAATATTTTTTTTTGCTTTTTTTTCGTCAAGCAAAGGGGGCAGCAGCAAGGATAAACGGGCAACTTATGCACCGTTTTGAGCCACGTGCGCCTGTCGAATTATCACCTCACATTTTCGGCTCTGCTATTTTACATGGCAGTTGCACCATGACCGTTTCACCTGCGGCACTGGCCCGGTGCAGCGCGCGGTTGACCACGAGAAATTGTTTAGCGCCGCTCACCAATACCTGCCGTCAATGTTACCACTTTGTGTATTTTTGGCCTTTTTCCGAACTGGCCTGCTATTTGCAAGCTATATCAGTACCGCCTCACGCTTTCATCACACCAAAGCGAAAAGCGCAAAGCCGCGGGCATTTTTATCAATGCCGGACTGTTTGCCTGACGACAAAGAGCGTAAGCAAAACAGGTGCGATCGATAACTGTCTGAAGGAGAGTGTCAGATGCTCAGTTTACGTTCTATTAATCAATTTTATGGGCAAAACCACATTCTGTGGGACGTTGACCTGGATCTGCAACCGGGCACCTGCACCGGCATTATCGGCCAGCCGGGAATGGGTAAAACCACGCTGGTGAACTGCATTATGGGACACCTGCCCATCAACAGCGGTTCCATGATCTGGCAGGAAGATAACGGCCCGCCGCAGGATCTGTTACTGCAACCGGTAGAGAAACGCGCGTCGCTGGGCATTGGCTATGTGCCGCAAGGGCGCCAGATTTTTTCGCAGATGACCATTGAAGAGAACCTGCAAATTGCCCTGCTGGCAGGGGCAGGTATGGAGCGCCACCGCGCAATCCCGCCGATGGTTTACGATCTGTTTCCGGCGCTTTACTCTCTGCGCCATCAGCGCAGCGGCGAGCTGCCGATTGGCCAGCAACAGCAACTGGCGCTGGCACGTGCGCTGGTACTGCAACCGAAGCTGCTGATTCTGGATGAGCCGACGGAGGGGATGTCACCCTGGCTGGAAGAGGAGATGGGCAATCTGATCCATCGTCTGAATCACGACTTCGGCATGACGATTCTGTTGCTGGAGCAGCGCCTGTCGTTTATTCGCCGCGTGGCCGATTACTTCCTGCTGCTGCATCGCGGGCGCAATGTCGCCCATGGCAAAGTTGCCCAACTGGATGACAGCATGGTGAATACATGGCTGACGGTGTAATGACGACGGGTCGACCGGAAAAAAGGGGCTCCCCCTACAGGATATCGTAGGGGCGGCCCCTGTTTTCTGGTCCGCCAGTCAGCCTCAAGGTAGCGTAATAAAACGCCCTAAATCCTCTCTCCCCTGCCCGGTCAGATGCGGGATTTCACCCAGTAACGGTGCGGGTATACGTTGTTTCAGCGTAGCCAGATATTCCTGATGCCGTTGACCCGGCGGCTGAATACCGTTCGCAATCCATCCTGCCAGTGATAAACCGGCAGACTGTACCGCCAGTACGGTCAGCAGCGCATGGTTGATACATCCCAGCTTCATCCCCACCACCAGAATCACCGGCAGCTGCATCTGCTGCACCCAATCGGCAAACGTCAGGGTGTCCGACAGCGGCGTAAACCAGCCACCCGCCCCCTCCGTCAGCACCCAATCCGCCTGCTGTGCCACCGCATCAAGCCCGTCAGAAAGCTGCTGTGCAGTAATCGTCCGCTGCTCCACGGCACTGATAATATGCGGTGAGGTCGGTTCAACAAAGGCCAGCGGATTCACCACATCGTAGGGTAGCCTGACCGCGCTGTTACGTTGCAATGCCAGAGCATCTTCATTACGAATCCCTTCCGGGGTGATCTCACTGCCGGAGGCAACTGGCTTATAGCCTGCGCAGCGATAGCCCGCGGCCCGTGCCGCCTGGAGTAATGCACAGCTGGCTACGGTTTTCCCCACTTCAGTATCCGTTCCGGTTACAAACCAGCGTTTACTCACGTTCCATCACTCCTGAAACCAGTTGATAACTGAGCAGGCAACCGCGCGCATCGCGCGGCCAGACCTGCTCAAGCTGTTGCAGCTGTCCACGGCTCAGCGGCCGTTCATCGCGCCCCTGATGCAGATGAGTGGCACCGATGCCTTTTAACGAACGCAGCAGGCTAAGGACATCCGGGAAGGCCAGCGTCAGCGTATAAGGGATCAGCGTCAAAGCACTTCCCGCCGCCGCCTGTTCAATCCTGCTCAGGCTGGCAAACGCGTTAACCGGCGCCGCCCGTCCGAGCACCTGCCAGGCCTGCTGCACTTCAGCAAGTGACCCGGCGGCAAGCGTAGAGAACAGCACCTGACCGCCCGGTTTCGTCACCCGTTGCAGCTCACGCAGCGCTTGTGATAAATCGCTGCACCACTGAACGGCCAGATTGCTCCAGCAGCGATCAAAGCGGGCATCGGCAAACGGCAGCGCCTCGATATCGCCGGGCTGGTAATGGTCCGCAGCGTGGCTGTTCGCTGCCTGCTGAAGCATTTTTTCCGACAGATCCAGTGCCGTGACCTGATGCCCGGCAGCACGCCAGCGCTGGCTGAACCAGCCGGTGCCACAGCCAGCATCCAGCACCTGCAGCGTGTGACCGGGGCGTGCCAGCGCCATCAGGTGTTCACCGCACTGACGCTGAAGATCCGCATGTTGGTTATAGCAGTGTGCTGCGCGCCCGAAGGCTGCCGCTACGGCCTGCTTATCAACGGTTTGCTGCATGGAGAGCCTCCAGAAGCCGATCGATATCCTCCGTGCGATGAGCCGCACTGAGAGTAATACGCAGACGTGACGTCCCCGGCGGCACGGTGGGGGGGCGGATGGCGCTGACCCAGCAGCCGCGTTCACGCAGCCGCTGCGACAATGTCAGCGCCGCCTGTTCATCACCGACCATCAGGGGCTGGATGGCACTGTCGGAGGATGCCAGTGACCAGGGCAAACCAGCCGCCTGCTGGCGGAAGTAGTGAATGTTGGCCGACAGCTGCTCGCGCAGACCCTCGCCTTGCCGGATACAGCCGAGGGCCGCCTGCAGTGCGCAGACCTGCGCAGGCGGCATCGCGGTGCTGTAAATCAGGTGACGGGCAAACTGCAGCAGGTACTCGGCAGTGTCCTCATTGCACAGCACCGCTGCGCCGCTGACACCAAAGGCTTTGCCGAAGGTGACAATAAGCAGCTCCGGTTTCACCCCCTGCTGCCAGCAGCTGCCGCGCCCGTGCTCGCCGCAGACGCCGATACCGTGCGCATCATCCACCAGCAGCCAGCCGCCCTGTGCCAGAGAGAGCTGATGCAGTTCTGCCAGCGGGGCACGGTCGCCGTCCATACTAAAAATCCCCTCCGTCACAACCAGCGTTTCGCCGTTGGCAGGCAGAACCAGCAGCTGCGCCAGTGCCGACGACTGATTATGCGCGAAGCGCCGCAGCGTCGCCGGGCTAAGGCTGGCGGCTTCAAGCAACGAGGCATGGCACAGCTTATCGGCGAAGATCCGGTCATTTTTCGCCATCATCGCCGTGATAACGGCCTGGTTCGCCGCAAATCCTGAAATAAACAGTAATCCGCGATCGTATCCCAGCCAGTCGGCCAGCTCACTTTCCAGTGCGGCCTGAGGGGCGCGATAGCCGGTCACATGCGCCGAACCGCCTGCGCCAACGCCATAGCGTGCAGCGCCCTGCTGCCATGCGCTGATGATGCGGGCATCGTGGCTTAATCCGAGGTAATCATTCGCTGAGAAGTTCAGATAGTCCTGCCCCGCCACCCGCAGGCTGCGTGCATCCCCTTGCTGGCTAGGGTGGCGCTGGCGGTACTGCCCGCTGCTGCGCCGGGCGGTCAGTGCCTGTTCAATACGCTGTGACCAGCTCATTACAGCGCCGCGTTGTAGAACAGGTCGGTATCCGCAGTCATCAACTGGGCTGCCAGCGCCTGTTGCTGCTCGTTATCCCCGCTTTCCGTCTCCGTATGCTGCGGGTTCAGGCCCAGCTTGCGGAACAACACCCGGTCTTTGTCCTCTTCCGGGTTTGGCGTGGTCAGCAGCTTGCAGCCGTAGAAAATCGAATTGGCTCCGGCCATAAAGCACATCGCCTGGGTTTGCTCGCTCATCTGCTCACGCCCGGCAGAGAGGCGCACATGGGAACGCGGCATCATGATGCGCGCCACCGCAATGGTGCGTACAAAATCGAAGGGATCGACGTCATCGTTATCCGCCAGCGGGGTGCCTTTGACTTTGACCAGCATATTGATTGGCACGCTCTCCGGCGGGGTTGGCAGGTTGGCCAGCTGCACCAGCAGGCCAGCACGATCGCTGACTGTTTCTCCCAGCCCGACGATGCCACCGGAACAGACTTTGATCCCGGCATCGCGCACTTTGCCCAGCGTATCCAGTCGCTCCTGATAGCTACGGGTGGTGATGATGCTGCCGTAAAACTCCGGCGAGGTATCCAGGTTATGGTTATAAAAATCCAGCCCGGCATGCGCCAGTCGCTGCGCCTGCTGCTCGCTCAAGGTGCCCAGCGTCATGCAGGTCTCCATCCCCATCGCTTTTACCCCCTGCACCATCTGCTCCAGGTAAGGCATATCGCGCTCGTGCGGGTTTTTCCATGCGGCGCCCATGCAGAAGCGTCCGGATCCGGCGGCCTTGGCTTTACGCGCTGAACTGAGCACCTCCTCCACTTCCATCAGGCGTTCGGAGGTTAGCCCGGTTTTATAACGCGAGCTTTGCGGACAGTATTTACAGTCTTCGGGGCAGGCCCCGGTTTTGATCGACAGCAGCGTGCTGACCTGCACCTGACGCGGATCAAAGTACTGGCGATGGATTTGCTGCGCCTCAAACATCAGTTCGAGAAAAGGTTTATCAAACAGCGCCTGTGCCTGAGAAAGGGTCCAACGAGTTGCCATTGCTTGCTCCAAAAAAGTCTGTCATTTGTCTTCACGGCCTGGTTATACTTGTAAACTAAATTTTTTATTTTTGGTTTACAAGTGATTTTATGACCCCTGACGATCTCGCCTTTGACCGTGAGCATATCTGGCACCCTTACACCTCCATGAGCCAGCCGCTTCCCTGCTACCCGGTGGTCGCTGCCGCTGGCACCTCGCTGGAACTGGCGGATGGCCGCCAGCTGGTGGACGGCATGTCCTCGTGGTGGGCGGCGATCCACGGCTACAACCATCCGCGCCTTAACCAGGCGTTACAGACGCAGATGGCGCAGATGTCCCATGTGATGTTCGGCGGCGTCACGCATCCGGCGGCGGTTGCGCTGTGCCGTCGTCTGGTGGCGATGACGCCACAGAATCTGACGTGCGTATTCCTGGCAGACTCGGGGTCCGTCGCCGTTGAAGTGTCGATGAAAATGGCCTTGCAGTACTGGCAGGCGAAGGGAGAAAAACGCCAGCGTTTCCTCACCCTGCGTAACGGCTATCATGGCGATACCTTTGCGGCGATGTCGGTGTGCGACCCGCAAAACTCGATGCACAGCCTGTATCAGGGCTATCTGCCGGAACATCTTTTTGCACCTGCGCCGCCGCGTTTCGATCAACCGTGGCAGGCACAAGATGCCAATGAGCTGGAATCGTTGATTGTTGAGCATCATCGCCAGCTGGCGGCGGTGATCCTCGAACCTATCGTGCAGGGTGCAGGCGGCATGCGCTTTTATCATCCGCGCTATCTGCAACGGGTGCGTGAGCTGTGTGACCGCTATCAGCTGTTGCTGATCGCCGATGAGATCGCGACCGGATTTGGCCGTACCGGCAAATTGTTCGCCTGTGAACATGCGGCCATCAGCCCGGACATTCTCTGCGTGGGGAAAGCGCTGACCGGCGGCACCATGACGCTCTCAGCAGCCCTGACGACACGCCAGGTGGCAGACACCATCAGCAACGGCGCCGCCGGTTGCTTTATGCACGGTCCAACGTTTATGGGCAATCCGCTGGCCTGCGCCGTGGCATCAGAGAGCCTGGCAATATTGCAGGAGAACCACTGGCAGGCGCAGGTGGCAAACATTGAGCGACAGCTACGCACGGCACTGTTGCCCTTGAGCACACAGCCGGAAGTGGCCGATGTGCGGGTGCTGGGGGCGATTGGCGTGGTGGAGACGCACAGAAGCGTCAATATGGCGGCGATGCAGCAGTTCTTTGTTGAACAGGGTGTGTGGATCCGCCCGTTCGGGCGATTGATTTATCTGATGCCGCCTTACGTGATCACTTCACAGGCGCTGACACAGCTTACGGACGCCGTCAGTGCCGCTATAGCACATCCTGCCCTGTTTAATTGTTAACAATGGAGGCAGTCTCCAGGCAGCCGTCAGCGTGATGCGCTACGCTTTTATCAGGTTTTGCGCGGCCTGCTGCCGCAAACAGGAGATAACATGCCACAAGATAAACAGACCAACCGTCGGCTGCTGCTGGCCTCTCGTCCGCACGGCGCACCGACTACGGCGAATTTCCGCCTCGAGGCACAGCACGTTCCTGAACCCGCTGCCGGACAGGTGCTGTTGCGCACTGTCTGGCTGTCGCTCGACCCTTATATGCGTGGACGCATGAGCGATGCCCCTTCCTATGTGCCACCCGTCGCCCTTAATGAGGTGATGTGTGGCGGAACCGTATCGATTGTTGAGCGCTCTGAGCACGCAGATTTTGCCGCCGGGGACTGGGTGCTGAGTTACAGCGGCTGGCAGGATTTCGCGATCTCCAGCGGAGAAGAGCTGGTGAAACTCAGCGGCCCGGTGCTGAAGCATCCATCCTGGGCGCTGGGAATGCTCGGGATGCCGGGCTTTACCGCCTATATGGGACTGCTGGATATCGGTAATCCCCAGGCGGGAGAAACCGTGGTGGTCGCCGCCGCGACAGGTGCCGTTGGCTCCCTCGTTGGCCAGATTGCCAAACTGAAAGGCTGCCATGTGGTGGGCATTGCAGGCGGTGCGGAGAAATGCCGCTACGCCGAAGACGTGCTGGGCTTTGATCGCTGCCTCGATCACCGTGATGACAACCTGGCCGAACAGCTGAGCCGTCATTGCGCCGATGGCATTGACGTCTATTTCGAAAGCGTTGGTGGCAAGGTGTTTAATGCCGTGCTCCCGCTGATGAACACCAAAGGACGCATTCCGGTCTGTGGCCTGATTGCCGACTATAACAGCACCGGGCAGCACGCCGGATCGGACCGCCTGCCGCTGCTGCAAAGCGCCATCCTGAAAAAACGCCTGCGCGTTGAGGGCTTTATCATTACTCAGGATTATGGCCACCGCTTTGATGAGTTCTTCCGCCAGATGAGCCAGTGGGTGGCTGAAGAGCGCCTGGTATTCCGTGAAGATATTATCGACGGGCTGGATAATGCGCCGGAGGCGTTTATCGGTATGCTGGAAGGGAAAAACTTCGGCAAGTTGGTGGTGCGTGTGGCAGGAGATAAACCCTCATGAAGTTATTAATGGTATTAACCTCGCACGATAAACTGGGCGATACCGGCCATAAAACCGGTTTCTGGCTGGAAGAGTTTGTTGCGCCTTATTATGTTTTCCGTGATGCCGGGATCACCGTAGAGCTGGCTTCTCCGCTGGGCGGACAACCCCCGCTCGATCCGGTCAGCGACGAGCCGGATGCACAAACCCGCGACACCGAACGTTTCCGCAGTGACGTGGAGGCACAGCAGGCGCTGGCCCATACGCAACGTCTGGATGCTATCGATGCCAGCCAGTTTGATGCGGTATTCTATCCTGGCGGGCACGGCCCGCTGTGGGATCTGGCCGAGAATGCCGACAGTATTCAGCTGATCGAAACGCTGTTTGCTAATGGCAAACCGGTGGGTACCGTCTGTCATGCGCCGGGCGTACTGCGTCATACCAAAAAACCCGATGGCACGCCCATTGTTGCCGGGAAAAGGGTGACCGGGTTTACCAACAGCGAAGAAGCCGCCGTTGGCCTGACGAATGTGGTACCTTTTCTGGTCGAGGACGAGCTGAAGAAGCTTGGCGGTCAGTTTGAACACACTGATAACTGGGGTGTTTATGTGCTGACCGATGGCCACCTGGTCACCGGACAAAATCCGGCCTCTTCCGCAGCGGCGGCCGAAGAGCTGCTGAAGCTACTACACCAATAAATGGGAGATGACATGAAATTAAGCAGCCAGAATTTTAACGACGGAGATAAGTTGCCGGAACGCCAGGTGCTGAATGCCATGGGTTACCAGGGTGATAATCTGTCGCCACATCTGGCCTGGGACGATGTTCCCGCTGGGACAAAAAGTTTTGTGGTGACCTGTTACGATCCTGATGCTCCTACCGGTTCTGGCTGGTGGCACTGGGTGGTAGCAAATCTGCCCGCCGAGACGCGCGAACTTCCCGAAGGCGCAGGTTCCGGCAAAGTGGATCTGCCAACGAGCTCAGTGCAGACGCGCACGGATTTCGGCAGCGCGGGCTACGGCGGCGCGGCCCCCCCAAAAGGCGAATCCCACCGCTATATCTTCACCGTGCATGCCATTGACGTTGAAGCGCTGGAAGTGGATGAGAACGCCAGCGGCGCCTTGGTAGGCTTTAACGTGCATTTCCATTCGCTCGGTAGCGCATCCATAACGGCGATGTATTCATAATTTTCCGGGTGAGAGGCGGGGGCGTTTCCCTTCCGGCGCAATGCCCCCGCCTCACTATTACTCTAAAGCCTTGACTATTTGCATGGCGACTTTCACCCGCAAGGTGTTGGGATAGTTTTTATTCGCCAGCATGACAATACCGATCTGTTTTTGCGGGATAAAGGCCACATAGGCTCCAAAGCCCCCCGTAGCACCCGTTTTGTGTACCCATGATGCCTTCACCCGTGGATGCGATTGCGCATCCCGCACCTGCTGGGGCCCCAGAGCCACCGGACTATCAGCGCCTCTGATGGCCAGCGTTGACTGTTCTGGCCAGTCAAGCATCTCCCAGCCAAGCCCCTGATATAACGCATCAGTGCGATAATAACGCGTCTGGGCAAGTACCAACCCCTGCTGCAATGTCTTATCCCCGACCTGTTGAGGATTCATATTGGCCTGCATCCAACGCAACATATCTTTTATGGACGACTTCACACCGTAGGATTCGGCATCCAGCATGCCAGGCGATACGCGGACGGGTTTCCCATCGCGATAACCCCACGCATAAGCATTTTCGCTGGCTTCTGGCACGGTAATAAATGTGTGTGTGAGTTTTAGTGGCGTCAATACACGCTGCTGCATCACCTGTTCAAAGGAGAGTCCCGTTGGCTTTACTGCCAGCATGCCAAAAAGTCCGATACTGCTATTCGCATACTGCCGCGTCTTTCCCGGAGCCCACTGAGGTTGCCACTGTTGATAGAAGTTTTTCAGCCCGTCTTCATCCGTAACGGCATCCGGAACCTGGAGGGGCAAGCCACCTGCCGTATACGTTGCCAGTTGCAGTAGCGTAATGTTGCGCCACTGTGGAAGATTAAGTGCCGGCCAGTATTGACTGGCACGATCGTTCAGCGCGATCTCACCTTTTGCCACCGCCACGCCCCCCAGCACACCGGTGAACGTTTTACTCACCGAACCCAGTTCAAAAAGGGTGTCCTGAGTCACCGGGAGATGCTGCTCTTTATCTGCCATACCCCAGGTAAAATAGTATGGTTTGCCTTTTACCAGGACCGCCACTGCCATACCCGGAATGTTTTGCTGATCGATAAGGGGTTTAATCGCCTGGCTGACCGTTGTTTCCACATCAGGAGCCGCCACGGCACCCAATGAGTATGCCGATGCCAGCACAGCCACCATCACAGCCTGAGAACGTAATTTCACTGTTTCTAACCTTCCATATTCTTGAACAGCAGTCAGTTTGACGGGTTTGACAAACAGCAACAAACTGTTAATTTTTACACCTGATAAAAGAAAATCTTACAGGTAAATCCGTGACCCGTCCTTACATCCCCCTCAATGCGCTAAGAGCATTTGAAGCTGCTGCGCGCCATCTAAGTTTTACTAATGCAGCAGTTGAACTGAATGTAACGCATGCGGCCGTGAGCCAGCAGGTAAAGTCGCTTGAGCAGCAGTTGGGTTGCTCGTTATTTATCCGTGTTGCTCGCGGTCTGATGCTGACCACGGAAGGCGAGAATTTGTTACCGGTCTTAAACGAATCTTTTGATCGTATTGCCAATACGCTGGACCGTTTCTCTGCGGGTAAGATGCGCGAAAAATTAAAAGTGGGGGTGGTTGGCTCCTTTGCTACTGGTTTGCTGTTGCCGCGCCTGGAGGATTTCAACCACCGTCATCCGCATATTGAGCTGCAACTGTCCACACACAATAATCGGGTTGACCCCGCAGCCGAAGGTCACGATTACACCATCCGCTTCGGCAGCGGTGCCTGGCACGGCACCGAGGCGACGTTAATTTGTGATGCCCCGTTTTCACCGCTCTGTCATCCCACGATAGCCCGTCAGTTACAGCAACCGGCGGACGTGCATAAATTTACGCTGTTGCGGTCATTTCGTCGTGACGAGTGGAGCCACTGGTTGCACAGTCTTAACGAACTCCCACCTTCTCCCTCACATCCGGTGATGATTTTCGACTCTTCGCTGACGATGATCGAGGCTGCCTTGTTGGGAGCGGGCATTGCGCTGGCACCAGTTAAGATTTTTCATCACCTGCTACAAACGGAGAAAATTGTTCGCCCTTTTGACGCTGAAATCCACCTTGGAAGCTATTGGCTGACACGGTTACAGTCCCAGCCAGAAAGTGAGGCAATGACGATGTTTTCCGACTGGCTTAACAGGCAGTTTAAAGAGAGTTAATGAAGAGTAAGCGGACCTGCCAGATGATCACCCGCAGAATCAATGCTCCTGGCCAATATGATTACTCCTGGCGCTTTCTTTTTACGATGAGTCCATTATCCTGAAGGAAGTAAACCCCGCCACTTACGGTAAAATCTGTTACATTGTATTTATTTCGACCAACCGTAATCAGTTTGTTTTTATCAATACAGTTTTTCGGTGGGTGCATATCTTCAAAACATAATCGGTCATACTTACCCTCTTCTTTATACCCTTTATCGAAATCCCAGAATACAACATGATATCCGCCATCCTCATCAGGTTTAGGGATATTATACTTCTCTTTTAATACCTCTTTATTTTTCAACCACCAGTCCATTTTTCCCGTATCAGTAAGAGGATAGTCTTTAACTAAAACATCACTGTAACTACCGCTCTGATGAATGGCAATGATTTTCACTGGCCGAGACCATAACCATAATAAATAGCCACCAATAGCCATGATCACCAGCATTATGGCCTTTATTTTTTTTTGCTATTTAACATTACGCTCACCTGTAATCTCAATGGTAGCTTCCATATTCGTCATAAACGGTTTAAAAGCAAACTTACTGTCTACTATCACTCCCGAAACTCATCATCAATTCCGTTTTCTTTTTACGAACTGACCATTATCCTGAAGAATATAATACTCGTTACCCACGGTGATTTGAGTTATGTTGTCTTTACTGTGTTGGATGATCATCATCGCATTCTTATCAACGCAGTTGATAGGTGGTTTCATATCATCAAAGCACAGACGATCATATTTACCCTCTTCTTTATAACCCTCATCAAAATCCCACAGTATCACACGATATCGCCCATCCTCATCGGGTTTAGGAGTATTATACTTCACCTTTAGCATCTCTTTATTTTTTAACCACCATTTCATTTTTTCCCTATCAGAGAAAGGATAGTCCTTGACCAAGACAACACTATAACTACCTCTCTGATGAACGTTTATGACTTTCATTGGACGATACCACAACCATAATAAATACCCACCAACGATTATGACCAACAGCATCATGAACTTTCTTTTTTTAGAACTATTTAACACGACGTTCACCAGTAATCTCAATGGTAGCTTCCATATTGGTCATAAACGGTTTAAACGCAAATTGACTGTAGTGTTGAAGGACAAACCAGATACGGAACAGGTTAAACTGCCTGAATTTCCAGTTCTGTATATCCAGATTATCCAGCCCAAAATGATCCTGGATTTTATAGTATACGACAGCGCGAAAACGATTATTTTCCACCTTCAGGGATTTGATAATAATCTGGGTGGCCCAGGTATCATGCACGCTAATTCCCATCCCGTTGAACCTATCCTTAATGCGATCAAATTTAGGCAGTATTCCGCTATCTATCGCATCAGTAAGTAGATATTTAAAATTTAAAGGATAATAACTATTTTCCCAGTCAATATTTATCGTCAAGGCATCTTTTAGTAATAGTCGTGAACTGTTTTCATCTGATCTATCAGTCAATATTTGCTCCCTCAGTGCCGAATCCAGCCTCGAACTGCTAAAATCCAGACCTTTTTTATGCTGCATATGGGTAATCATCTCAATGATGTTATCCCGATACGGGCCGTAAAAAGAGAACAATTTTGCACACTCACGGAACTCATCAAACAGAATATTGATGCACTCTTGTTTGCTAATCGACTCCGCCTTCCAGGCGGATGAGGCTGCAGGATAAGTAGGCACTTGCTGGTGCTTTTTTCGTGCCAGCGTCCAGGGATCTACCCTGTCAGAGACAGTTGCAAGGCCAAAATCTCTTTTCAGCTGTTCCGCGCTTAAATCACCGCAGCACATATCGTTAGCGCCGAAGTCATCCATGCGCTTCTTAGTGGTGAAAATGGTGCAGGGGAAAGATAATGCCGACATTGAAAACGCTCCTTGTGTTGAAAAATAGTCATCCTGACGCTGACTTTCTGTCAGTTCTCATGCGGCATCAGAGAAAGTGTCATTCAGTTGCCGACAACGTAATTTATCGATCACCGTCTGTGTTTCCAAATTAATATGATGATAAAAACCAAAAGTGCAGCACAGATCATAGTTATTGATAAATAGTAAAAATACGAATAGTAACAGGAGGTGTCAACACCTCACCCATTACAGCTAGTTATAATAAACCTCTATAAAAACCATAGACAACAGAAAAAACATTCTTTCTTTAATTAAAATCAACAACCTCCATTCAATTAGATTTTATTCTCACACTATCATCCTGATGAACAGCGACAATCTTCATTGCCCGACACCACAGCCATAACATGGCCCCAGAGAATACAATAACCATCAGTAGGATAAGCACTCTTTTTTTAATCAACTTTAAAAACATTATCTTAATCCGATTTTCTTTTTACGATGAGGCCATTGTCCTGAAGGATGTAAACTCCATCATCACCGATGAACTTGGTGACATTATATTTATCGCGACTGATTATCATGAGCGAGTTTTTGTCTACGCAGTTTACTGGTGGTTTCATATCCTCAAAACAAAGACGATCGTATTTATCCAACTCCTTATAACCGTCATCAAAATCCCACAGTATTACATGATACCGCCCCTGCTTATCTAGTTTGGGTATATTATACGTCTCCTTTACCATTTCTTTATTTTTTAACCACCATTCCATTTTTCCTGCATCAGTAAACGGATAATTTTTTACTAATACGATGCTATAACTACCACTCTGATGAACGGCAATAATTCTTACTGGACGACACCATAACCATAATATATAACCACCAATAATCATGATTATCAAAACCATAAACTTTCTTTTTTTAGAATTATTTAACATTACGCTCACCTGTAATCTCAATGGTGGCTTCCATATTGGTCATAAACGGTTTAAAGGCAAACTTGCTATAGCGTTGAAGGACAAACCAGATACGGAACAGGTTAAACTGCCTGAATTTCCAGTTCTGTATATCCAGATTATCCAGCCCAAAATGATCCTGGATTTTATAGTATACGACAGCGCGAAAACGATTATTTTCCACCTTCAGGGATTTGATAGTAATCTGGGTGACCCAGGTATCATGCACGCTAATTCCCATCCCGTCGAACCTATCCTTAATGCGATCAAATTTTGGCAGTATTCCGCTATCTATCGCATCAGTAGGATAAGCTCTCTTTTTTTAATCAATTTTAAAAACATTATCTTAATCCGATTTTCTTTTTACGATGAGGCCATTGTCCTGAAGGATGTAAACTCCATCATCAAGTGTGAAATCTGTAACGTTGTATTTATCGCGACTAACGGTCATCATCGCATTTTTATCCACACAGTTTTTGGGCGGTTTCATATCCTCAAAACAAAGACGATCGTATTTATCCAACTCTTTATATCCCTCGTCAAAATCCCACAATGTTACATGATATCGTCCCTGCTTATCTAGTTTGGGTATATTATACGTCTCCTTTACCATTTTTTTATTTTTTAACCACCATTCCATTTTCCCTGCATCAGTAAACGGATAATTTTTTACTAATACGATGCTATAACTACCACTCTGATGAACGGCGATTATTTTTACTGGACGACACCATAGCCATAATATGTAACCACCAATAATCATGATTATCAGAACCATGAGCTTTCTTTTTTTAGAACTATTTAACATTACGCTCACCTGTAATCTCAATGGTAGCTTCCATATTCGTCATAAACGGTTTAAAGGCAAACTTGCTATAGCGTTGAAGGACAAACCAGATACGGAACAAGCGAAACTGCCTGAACTTCCAATCCAGGACATCCTGGTTATCCAAGCCAAAATGGTCCTGAATTTTATAGTGTATGACAGCTCGAAAACGATTACCCTCTATCCTTAGCGATTTAATGCTGATCTGGGTCGCCCAGGTATCATGTACGCTAATTCCCATACCGTTAAACCGATCCTGAATGCGATCAAACTTTGGAAGTCTACCTTTGAATATCGCATCTGTAAGTTCATTTTTCTCATTTGAAGGATAGTAACCATTTTCCCAATCAATATTTTTTATTAACGTTTTTTGTAATAACAACCGTGAACTATTTTCGTTTGATTGATCAGTCAGTATTTGTACTCTCAATGCCGAATCCAGCCTCGAACTGCTAAAATCCAGACCTTTTTTATGCTGCATATGGGTGATCATCTCAATGATGTTATCCCTATAGGGACCGTAAAAAGAGAATAATTTTGCGCACTCACGGAACTCATCAAACAGGATATTGATGCACTCCTGTTTGCTAATCGACTCCGCCTTCCAGGCGGATGAGGATGCAGGATAAGTGGGCACTTGCTGGTGTTTTTTTCGTGCCAGCGTCCAGGGATCAACCCTGTCAGAGACAGTTGCAAGGCCAAAATCTCTTTTCAGCTGTTCCGCGCTTAAATCACCGCAGCACATGTCATTGGCGCCGAAGTCATCCATACGTTGCTGTGTGGTAAAAATGGTGCAGGGAAAAGATAATGCGGACATTGAAAACATTCCTTGTATTGAAAAATGGTCATCCTGAGGCTGACTTCCTGTCAGTTCTCACACGGTATCAGAGAAAGTGTCATTCAGTTGCCGACAACGTAATTTATCGGTCGCAGTCAGTACATCCTAATTAATATGAGGATAAAAACCAAAAGTGCAGCATAGATCATAGTTATTGAGAAATGGTAAAAATACGATTGGAAAAAAATATGCTACTTTTCGTTATGGTTATTTTGACTCAACCCTCTTCATTATTATCTGAGTCCGTTACGCTAAGCGGTAATCAATCATCTTTAATAATACTTCATGTTATCTCTCTCAGACCAATAAAAAGGGCCAGCCAGAATATGGCCGACCCTTGATATTTGCTGACTGAAAAATTAACGCGATTAATCCAGCTGGTGAACCACCACCCACATTGGTCCCTGCCCTACCGCATAGCGTGCCAGCGGTTGTAACAGGCCACGGTCGGCTGTGATTTTATACACTTCGATATGGTGCGACTTCTGCCCTGCTGCCACCAGGTACTGACCGCTATGGTCGATGTTGAAACCACGTGGCTGCGTTTCCGTAGGCTGATGGCCTTCAACGGTCAGGGTTGCGCCCTCGGTGCTGATGCTGAACGCGGTAATAATGCTGGCGGTACGGTCGCAACTGTACAGATGACGGCCATCCGGCGTGATATGAATATCGGCCGCCCAGCGGGTATCGCTGAAACCTTCCGGCATCATATCCAGGCTCTGTACTTTCTCCACTTCATCTTTACTGATGTCCCAGACGTCAACCGTGCTGTCCAGTTCATTCACACAGTAGGCGTAACGCTGGTTAGGGTGGAACACCATATGGCGCGGACCGGCCCCTTTGGTGGTGTTCAACTCAGACTGCGCTCGCGGCGTCAGTTCGCCGCTGTCAGACAGGTTGAACAAAGCGATACGGTCCTGCTTCAGTGCCGGAACAAACAGCGTCTGATTGGTCAGATCGATATTGGCCGAATGGCAACCTTCCAGACCGTTTACAATCTGCGTTGGTGCACCCGGCAGGCCATCAGCGCCAATCGGGCTGACGCTGACGAAGGCATCGTTATAAGAGCCGACGAAAATGAAGCGCCCCTGGCGGTCGGTAGAAATATGCGTCGGGCTGCCTGTCAGCGGTGCATGGCCCGCTTCTTTCAGTTTACCTTCGGCATCAATACGATAGGCAACCACGCGGAAATCCGGGCGCACGCCGACATAGAGAAACTTTTTGTCCGGGCTGACCACCATCGGCTGCACCTGGCCTGGGGCATCAACCACCTGCAACAACGTCAGTGCGCCGTCATCATTCAGCTGCCAGGCGTGGATCTGATGGCTCTCAGGGCTGGCGGTATAAACAACTTGTTTCATGAATGCTCCTTGTTCTGAACGGGAAATCGGTAAGTGGCTTTTCTCTTCATCTTCGGATGATGCTTTCTCTCTGTGCCGCCAGTTTTGTGGCTGGCGTCACAAGGTGTACACTTATTGACTTCTTTTGAGCCACGGGAACTGTTATGAGCTATCGCATCATCGCCCTCGATCTGGACGGCACGCTGTTAACCCCTTCCAAAACCATACTGCCAGAATCACTGGAAGCGCTCAAAAAAGCGCAACAGGCCGGCATAAAAATCCTGATCGTGACGGGTCGCCATCATGTGGCCATCCATCCTTTTTATCAGGCACTGGCGCTGGATACACCTGCAATCTGCTGTAATGGCACTTATTTGAATAGCTGCAATACTATACAAAAATACAAAAAAAATCACAGGCTTTCAGCATCATAAGTAGCACCTTAGGCATTTTGCTGCATGTCACCACGAGTGTACTATTGGGTAACCTCCAACTACATACGGTAACCACACGGCATGAATTATCAAGTAATAGCCCTAGATCTAGATGGCACGCTCTTAACGCCAGAGAAGAAAATCCTACCTGAATCGATACATGCTCTACACAATGCCCGTAAATCTGGTGCAAAAGTAGTGATAGTCACAGGCCGTCATTTTGTCGCTATACACCCTTTTTATCAGGCATTAGAACTTGATACACCCGCAATCTGTTGTAATGGTGCTTTATTGTACGATTACCCCGAAAAAAAGGTTATTGCTTCTACCCCATTACACGCAGAACAAGCCGCACTATTGATAGATCTTCTTGAATGTTATGATGTTCACGGATTGATGTATGCCGATGATGCCATGATTTATCAAGATCTAACCGGACACATCGAACGCACAACTAATTGGGCGAACTCCCTACCAGTATCACAGCGTCCAGTATTCCGGCAGGTAAAATCGCTTCGTGAAACCGCTAATGAAGTTGAGAGTATTTGGAAATTCGCCCTAACTGATACCGATACTGACAAATTAAAAAAATTCACTCAGATTGTGGAACGTGAGTTAAGCCTCACTTGTGAATGGTCATGGCATGATCAAGTAGATATCGCACAAAATGGAAACAGCAAAGGCAAACGTCTAGCTCAATGGGTCGAATCACAGGGCTTATCAATGAGTCAGGTTATAGCTTTTGGGGATAACTTTAATGATCTAAGTATGCTTAAAGCGGCAGGTTTAGGTGTAGCGATGGGTAATGCTGTTGATGAAGTGAAAGCCTGTGCGGACTTGGTGATCGGGACTAACATCGAACCAAGTATTTCTGATGTAATCAACAATTATTACAAGGAATAAGTGTATGACCGAAGAACAATTCCTACTCAAATATCCAAAAGAGAAGTACAAATATATCCAAACCAGAAGACGCGAGAAAGGTCATATGGGGCAGACTGAAATCTATTCATATGACATTGTAGACATTGCGACTGATGAAATCGTATACAAAGCTACTTATACGGAACATATGAATGTTAAAGGGTTCGCAACCACTGAGTACTGGGAATAATGAACAGCCCCAAATGGGGCTTTTTCAAAAATAAACCGTTATCACTTCACACATTAAGTTTTATCGTGCCATTGGTCCCGGAAGATAGACGTATAGATACCGCATCCAGCTTCAAATGTGTAACCCGTCTGATCTGCAAACTTCTTGTACTTTAAACGATCTCTCAGGTCATAGTACTGAACACCAGAGTAAAAAACTTAAAACTAAAATTTCTTGAGATTTTTAGCGATTATGAAATTCCTTTAACTAAATACAGGCATCACTTTTTCATGGGGTTTTCAAAATTTGATACAACACTAAACAACAAGCTAAAAATGCAAAGAATGTACTAATTGAGGGTATGTATAACCCAGTAACACGCTTAAACCGTTCATCAGGATGAAGGTAAGCTCGTACACTACAATGGATTTTCAAAAAATAACACTTTAATCTATCAATGTAACTTGGATGGTGTAAAACAGCAGTACAACGATGATAAAGAAAAAACTGCTTTATCCATTTTCTAATGACTTTTTCAGTCACATCAGCAGGATTGTATGTAGTATAAATATTGATGTCTGCGTGAACGGCTTCTGAATCACCAGAAGTACTTGGTGATATGAAGACTAACAACATCCCTAGATTATTATAAGTTATTTGTAATGTAGAACCTTCCTGTCTCTTATAATCATAATGGGTGCTTTTTTCTTCCTTAGTAATAATAAAATTTCCAGTGAACTCCATTGGGAACTTCAGAGAAATCCCATCATATGTCGGATAATTTTTATACAGCATTGAATCTGCATAATCATAGCAAAACAAAGGAATCCCAACTTGATCAGCTTCCTGAACAATACTTCTTATTGAAGATAGTATTGTAGGTTTATGCCCTTTCCAAAAAATACGAGATAGCTCTATTTTTTTCTTATCTTTAGCAATAAGTCGAGACTGTTTAGATAGCCATATTTTCATGGTAAATCCAAGTATAAAGTTATAACTTTATTTTATCAGTAAAAACCAGATTTCATCAACAAAAAAACCCGCATACGTGAATATACGGGCTTTTCTTAACTACCACCAACCATGATTAGCAGTATCTGGAACAACTGCCCCAAAGGAACTTGAATGAGTACTACACCAAAGTAATCCATAATCGGTACTATGATCCAGTTGTAGGCGATAACCGCCGTGAGAACGAAACCAAGAGCATTACGCCAGTGAAAACCAGTCTTATTAATTTCCTGTTTGTTCAGTTCAATCTGACCATCTTCTTTTGTTACTTTTACTTCCTGTTCGATGGTTTTAGTCTTCATGAAGAAGTTCATACCTGTTTTTATTAAATCTAATACAATACTAATCATTCTATAATTCCTACACAATAAGCCCAAATGAGCTTTCCTTTTACAAATAACTTAGTAGAGTCGATTAGATATACTTGCATTACTTCATCATGTAATGTCCATTCCAGTACTGAACCATCTACTAACTTTTGCTCACTTTCAAAACAGACATTCATATAACTATCAAATTTCAGTTCTGTATTATTTAATGCTTTACGTTGCTTCTTTCCAAGAAACATTACACTTAATGGCATACTGTTTGCCACTGGAGTACATCCATCTAATTGAATGTAGTGTGTCATTTCTCCATAATGTTGTTCAAAATTCATATCATCCCTTCTTTACTTTGAAAGTACCTTTAATGTCTTTAATAATGAGCAACGCACCTTTCTCACCATTGCGGTAAAAGTCGTAAACCATCTTGCGGCGTTTCTCTTCTCTAAGTCCGATTACCCGCTTATTGCGTTTCTTCTTACTCTTAACATTAGTATCAATCAGGCGTTCTTTAGTACCCTGTTTGACTACCTTATAACGTCCATTAGAAAGATTACGTTTCAATCCTGTGATGTTACCAAAGCGATCAAGACGTGCTGCACTTGTCGGTACAATCTTATCTATCATCTTTGGTTTAACTAATATCTCATAGAGGTATTTAGCCTGGACGTCTTTAATCATTATGGTTGTTTTAACACTGGTAGTAGTCTTACTAAAGAAAAATGATACTGCTCTTTTAGTAAATGGTACTGGTCCCTTGTCAACTGCCTTACTCATATCATCTTGCATCTTAACTGATAAGGCCCTACTTTGATCAATGATTGATTGGACAACATCCTTAGTAATACGTTGTCCTTCTTTATTGATAAACTTAGTAGCATCCTTTGTATTGATTAGTACTCTTTTCACATTAACACCTCTATTAACCTCTGAAGTATCTTATAAGTATCTCCATTGTCTTTTGGTAGACGTGCTTTAACCATTATTGCTTTATTCAGGAAATCATGACGAGTACCGAAGATTGCGATTAATGCCGCCTCAACTAATGCCGCCTGATTCACAGTTTTAAAACACCATAAGATTTGTTTCTTATATTCCATACCACTATCAATCATTTCTTTTACTGTCTTTGATGAACTGGTGTATGACTTCCAGTTAGATTCTATTGAAGTACCTTTCAACCTCTTCCAGTCTTTGATGCCCTTGTATACCTGCTTAACACCGATATAGAATTCACCACTTTCGGGAAACTGAATTAGATATGCGAATCCGGCATAATTAACTACTTCATCTACATTCCATTCATCATCAAAGAACATTGTCCAATCACTAACCATTCAACACCGCCGCAAGCATCGCATTAACGCGGTTTGGTGTCTGGCGATACCAGTTAGAGTCCTTTACTTCTTTAATGGCAGTTGCATAGTTACCCGCTTTAAGGGCAGCTAAAAACTTCTTAAACTGGCGGGTCTTGGTCAATCCAAGTTGAAACACCATGAGAACCATGAAGTCATTCCAGTTCGATACCGGGGGTAAGTTAAGACCAAGTACCGCTACATCACGCCTTGCAATGGCTATATCAAGGTCTAATAACTTGTCTGCCTGAGCCTCTGTAAGCCCCTGTGAGAAGTCTTCACCCTTAAGTACTAAATGACCATAGCCGATTGTTGGAAAGCCCAGAGAGTCCTTATAAGTCCAGAATTTACTATCACGGTAACAACCTAACTTCTTCTGATATGCCTGTGTACCTTCGTACTCTTTTAATTGTAATTTAATATCCATTTGAAATTCCTTTTTCATTGATATTGTATTTAGTACTGACGAAAAAAAAGTGCCCGTTAAGGCACTTTTTTACGTTCTTCTAATAATACTAATGCAACTCTTAGATCTTGTTTGATATCACTAATATCATCCCGAAGCTCTTTGATTTCAACTACGTCACCTTCAATTGTTTCTACCTTTTGTTCAAGAATTAAAACTCTGTTAGCCAGTGCTATTAATCTTGCTTCTTTTTCTTGTGTATCTCTTTGGTAGTTCCTGAAGATTTTATAACAAAGTCCCGCTACTGGTATTAATAGTGAACCTATTATCCATTCCATAATGATTCCTATTATTTCTTTATTGTATTGTATTTAGTACCCGGTAAAGCTCGCTAATGCTATCTGAAATCCATTATTTCCCATTGCTTGCCTATATGTTCTTTGATACTGATTAATATATTGCATACTAAAAGAAGTAGAACTGTTACGCCTAATAACCAAACCAGAATAACCAAGTACCTGACCATCATCAGATACGTTCCCCGGACATTGACTAAAGCAAAACCAAGGATCAGCAAACGGCACTGTCACTGTTAGAGCATTAGATAGATCAGCAGTAGCGGGGGCAGTTAGAAACCCCCTGATACGTGGCATTGTGCCAGCACTTGCAGCAGACCAAATCAATTGCCCTGCCGGATTGCGAACATCAAGGTAACCACTAACAGGATTAGCTGTATGGGTTGAAGTCATGAACCTACCGATGTTCCTCTGAAACAGAAATGCCCCAGGGAAACACCAGCCCCCGTTAGTTTGGATCTGAAACCAGTACTGTGTGGTATTCATATTAACAACTACATTTGCATTTAATGATCCAAGTTGACCACCATCACCAAAAGCAGTTTTAATACCTGTGTAATACCCAAAACTTTCAAGGTTCCCCATTGCCTTAACACCACCAGTCATGATGGATTTGTTTGTACTGTCAATGGTTAAGGCACCATTAACATTGTATAATTCAAAACCTGGCATTTACACCGCCCATTTATATACATTGAACGAGTAAGTACCCAATACAGAATTACCCAGTAAATTGTTTACCGTCATTGTTCCATTATTACAAATACAATAATAATCATTTGAATATTCATTATATGCATTCGCTTTATGAGCGAACCAGCCTGTACTTCTCATAGCTGGAATATTGAATGTAAATGAAGCCGGAGGATTGGTAATTGTATATGTCCCCATATACCGTATATTGTAATCCCCTAAATCTACGACGAGTACCCCCGCCGCATTCCAACACTGTAATCCTTGTGCCATATATTATTCCCTTATCTGTTACCATAGACCTAAACGAACACGTAGTGTGCCGTTAGCATCGTATATTTGTATTAAATTATTTGTTTGTACCATTCTTCCAGTTGTGCCATTACCATTCATTTGGAATGAACCAGACTTATCAATACGCCAGCCAGTACTACTATCAACAAAATTATCACTCTGAATAGTATTTCCTATTTTGGCATTAGTAATAGCACCATCAATGATGTTCGCAGTATTAATAGCAGCCTGACCAATCTTAGCATTAGTGATAGCTGCATCGGCGATATACGCCTCACCTATACTTGCCTGTTGAATCATTGCCGTTTGAAGGTACGTATTACCATTGATGATTGCGAATGGTGCCGCACCACCAACTACTGCCGAATCACTACCAGACACAATGAACTTATCAGCCGCGAAATAGATTGCTGAGTTATTAGCCGCACCAGAAGAAGCAACAAGACGAATACCCGAAACAGTACCATTAGCTGCTACTGATAGTGAGTATTCAGAGTTAACATTAGCGGTATCTGCTTTAGTAATCATTTGTTGGTTAACAGTGGCGATGTTATCATCTACTTCAGATTTTAACTGCGTGATTGCAGTAGTCTGAGCACTGTCCATATCAACTACTGTCTGATTTAATTCAGTGATTTTCGCCGTGTTACCATTCACAGTATTACGTAATGTATCAACCTGTGTAGTGGTATATGCCGAACTTTCATTAACTGCTTCTGCTATAGCATCATCCAGACGTTTATCCAAATCAAGAATATCATTAATTTCTGCTGAATCTTCTGGAGTGAATTGATACTTAGAATTTATACTTATAGTTTGTTCTGGAGTGTATAGTACGTTATCAGTACCGAATACATCAAAGAAACCAACCTTAACTTTATACTCACCATCAGTAATGTTAGGTACTGAATCAAATTCTGGTTTGTTTGAAATATAAGTTGATACTGTAGTCGCACTTGTCATGTAAATCACACAACCAGCATAATCACGTTCTGTTGATTGAACCCATGAAGCGAATAAGTTACCAAATCCACCACCAAGTTTAAGACCAGTTGCCATACGACATTGTTTGTTCTCAACTGAGATTTTAACTTCCTGACTGTAAGTACCAGAAGAATAACCCTGTGCGATAATACCAATACTTGGATTACGCAATTTAGTTTCATTCAATGCTAAGGTAAAGTTGAAAGAACTATTCTGAGTATAGAAGGTTCTAATTACTGTAGTGTAAGTATCCCGGCAAAACGGCCCATTCACTTTTAGAGATCTTCCGACATACTGATTATGTCACCTGTGGAGATAGCTATGCGTAAGATCCGAT